>DAMBYU010000007.1:0-256559 GCA_032051265.1 Buttiauxella sp. | reverse complement strand
ATGGCTCGCTTATGCGCTAATGGGTCGCCAGTCCAAACTCAGTGATGCTTCACGCCGCCTTTCCCTCACTACGTCGCCGTGGGAACCCGACCGTATTAACGCCGTCGTCACGCTGCCCGAAATCAATCAGACATCCAGTTTCGGTCTGTCCGTTTTGGTTGCTACATAGCGTCCCTCCAAAAACGACAAAACCCCGCCGGAGCGAGGTTTCTGATTTGATAAGTGCTGTGTCGTTGTGACTACTCTTATCACATTATATGAGTTTTTGCGTACGCGTTAGCAACTTTTGGCTGGAAGGTTGTCATTCAAAACTTTATACTCATTTTTCACTGTAGGGCAGCCCGGTCTGAAGTTGGCAATGCTCTATTCTCATGAAGGGTCTAGCAATTGGACTCGTGCGGTAGCTATGCTTAGTTCTTTCGAAGCATGGCACACTTCGAAGCATATCAGCGATATATTAAATGAAATTTAAACTTAAGAAACAGACAGTTAACATTGTTTGGGTGTCGCCTATCATAACACCTCTGATGTTCTCACCGGATTGGTTTCGTCGCTATGAGCTTTTGCGAGAAGAAGATTTAAATAATTCCAGTACTAATATGGGAATAGATGCCATTTCCACCGATTACGGATGGGTAGAAATAACTTGCACACCAACCAAAGTCATTTTTCAGTTAACTAAAAGCGGTCTCGAAAATGCTTTGGCTGATCTTGTTTCCTCAATTTTCACGATGTTTGAACATGCGGAAACTCGCGCTATAGGAATAAATACTTTATACATTTATAGCTTCGAGAATAGAGATGACTGGAATGCAATTGGTGACAGTTTAGTTCCAAAAGGGCTATGGGTTGACACTAACAAATCTCATATTTTGCAAAAAAATGTGAAATATCACTTTGGTATGCGGAACGTAGTGATAGCTATCGAAAATATAAATCAAGATAACGATTTTCTTTACAACGAGACTATTAATGTAACGTATGCTTCCTCTAAGATAATAGAGGACATAAAACATGGCCTGCAAGTACAGTACAATCACGACCTGAATTTAAAAGAAAGCTCTGATCCAGTTGATTTCACAAAAGAACTAGCCAATATCATTACACAGCAAGTAACATCTGCTGTAAAAAATGATATTTCAAGTCATGAATCCATGTTTAGGCGGATATTATCATGAACGAAGTTTTATGGTGCCAATTAGAAACACATTTTGAAGTTGATGCTCCAAGGGTTGAAACGGAATCACAAAGTTCTGTCACAAAGAATATTAAGAGTAAAATTGATAACATTACGAAAAAGTTAAACCTCGTAAATTACTCTCAAACATTTGAATCACAATCTGTGATTAAAGATGTGGAATTAAAACTAGCTGACACAACAAGAGTGGCTGAAGTAATTTCCACTCAGCCAACATTTCTTGATAAGCGAAAAGAAGAAAAATCAGCTTTAAGAAAACTACAAGCTAGAATAAAAGAAAAAACGGTTTCACTCGAAAAAGCGCTTGATGCTTACGGGGTTATTGATAACTTAATAAGAACAGGAAGGGATTGTGAGATCCATGCTCGTATTTACGATTTAGAAAATCATGATATTATTGATGAAATAACCTTCTCTTCTAATGAGTTTAGTAAAAGCGATCAGCAAAAATTAGTTGAAAATGCAATCTTCTATTGGTATGTGGGTGTAGAAAAAAGCCTTATGGGTCAAGAAAGGCGCGTTTCAGAATTCAGATTACGTAGAGTATTCAATCCTCAAACTATATAACAACATGGTGGATTTAGGTGGCTTTAGCACAGAACTTTGAATGTGAAACTGTAATTTTTGGAAAAGGCATTGGTGAGTCAATAGCAGTACGTCTCTCTGAAAAAGAATGGATGATTATTGATTCATGCCTCAATGATGAAAAAAAGCCTGCTGCTTTAGAATACCTTAAAACTCGCGGAGTTGATTGCCAAAACGAAGTTAAAATAATTATAATAAGTCATTTCCATGATGACCATATCAAGGGATTATGTGAGACAATAACGACCTGCAAAAACGCCAAAATTGTTATTAGCTCAGCTCTTAATACCGAGGAGTTTAAAAAATACATCGATGCATTGAGTGCTAACGGCGCAGAGATGGCAAAAACTAAAGAAATTAATAATATTATGCTGCTTTTGCCATTAGTCCTTGCAGGGAAGAGGCTTATATATGCTAAAAGGGACTGTATTCTGTATAGGAGTAGTACAGGTATAGAAGTGCACGCGCTATCACCATGTGATAATGATATAGTTCGCTCTAATTTAGATTTTATAAATTCTTTAAAATACGCCACAAATTCACATGACGTTGCCAGTTCTGCAAGACTAGTAAATCCTAACCATTACTGTGTAGTAACAAGAGTATTGTCGCCGTCGTCAAATGATAACGAAATTCTGCTTGGTGCGGATCTTGAAGTTTCCGCACAAACAGGATGGGATTCTGTATGTGATGCGATCAATAGTCCAAAACCAAAACTAGCAGGGCTTTTTAAGCTTCCCCACCATGGTTCTAGCACTGGTTTTCATGAAAGAACTTGGAGTGAATTACTGAAAGAAAAACCCATTTCAGTGCTAACTACTTTTGATAAATCATCTCTCCCACGAAATGATATGATTGAAAAATACAAAGAAAAATCTTCGCATGTTTATTGTACTTGTTTACCGAAATCTTTGGATGAGTCGAAGTCCGAATCTGGAAAATTAACTGATGCTCTAAAGATATTAGCAAAAATGGAAACAAGCGTTAAATTTTCCAGTTCGGTCAGTCGCTTCGGTTATATTTCTATTACAAAGTGTTTAACAGCCACACCTAAAGTCGAAACCTTCCTATCCGCCACCGCTCTTTGAAGAGGATAGGGCTTTTTCAGCCCTACCCTCTAATCTAGTTTCTTATAATTGCTAAAGCGCCTTCCACAAACCCCATCGCCGTTTGCAACTCCTTCCTGATCGTCCCATCTGAACACTTCCGCTTCTTCGCTATCGCCCGTAACGAGATGCCAATAACGAAGTGGGCCATAACAAGCTCATGCTCTTCTGGCTTATATTTTCTCAGGCGCGCTACGCAACCATCAATCATGATCCCTTCATCATCATCACACTGAAGGCGTGATTTCTTACCATGTGGGATAAGCCCTTTAAACCCGGCTGCAATTGGTTGCCAGTCAACGCCACTATTTTCACAAGCTGCCCATGCTCCCCAGCGGTCCAGCACTTCGTACATATCACGCATTATTGTTATCTCCCGTTCTGCTCGTGATAGCCAGACCCTGCGGACTGAAATGCTTTAATGATGCTTCAAGTTTCATAGCGGTCTCCACTCCACTTACGCCAGCACGCCAATAGCAAGCGCACGATCTAATGTCTTCAGCAACAGCTCTGGCTGCGTGCCGTATTTCTTTTCAAATGCCACAGTGTCTGCGTGTAACTCATCGTGATGCTTTCTGCACAAAGGGATCACGAATAAGTCATGCGCTTTTGTCGCCATACCACCCAGGCCAAGACCGGTAATATGATGCGGGTCGTCTGCCGGCTGGCCGCAGCATGCGCACGTCTGCTGCTTTACCCAACGGGTGTATTTCTCGTTCGTCCAGCGCCTCCGCTTCGGGCGCAACATAAAGGATTCAGGGGTTTCCGGGTCAACCTTGAGCGCCAGCACGCGCTTAACTTTTTCCTGAACAATGCTGGTGGCAGGCAACTCCGGCGTAGCGTCAGATTCACGGGTCACTGAGCGCACCACAACCTGTGGCATACGCAGCGCGCGGCGGGCCATACCTTCCGGCAGAGCGTCAACCACTTCAAGCTTCGTTGCCCACCAGCAAAGTTCCGGCAGTGTCAGCACATGGCTTTCATCAAAACCAAACGAGGTTCGCGCCGCATCGATAATCCATGCTGCTACGTTCGCCCGGGCCATTGCCGCCAGTTGCTCTGTTGAGTGACCTTCCAGGCGGGTATCGCAGTACCAGCAAAGCTTCAGCGCCCCGGTGTGGTACCGGGTCGTCTTCATCTCGCTGTGATGGTAATCGGAATGCGGCCACTGGCAGTTGCAGGGCTGGCGCATCAGCCAGGATTCCAGCGTGTTGATTCCACCAGCAGCGCTTATGACCTTTTCATTGTCGAAGAAGCCGATAAGCGCATCATCGTCCGTCAGGGTTTGCAGCGCCGCCGGCAGCTCGCCGGATGGCAACTCTGTCATGTACTCCGGCGCACGGTCGATAAGAACGCGGTTATAGAACAGCGGCAGTAGTTCGGTGCCCGGGCGAAACATAACAATGCCCAGCTCACGAACAACAACCGGTCTTAGTAAAGCTCGCATTTAGCGCACTCCCGAATAATGATTTGCCCGATTTCACCCCAGACCTTTGTTACACGGCCATCCCAGACGTGGCTGTCCTCATCGAACACGGCGTCCAGCAGCGCTTTTTCAAGATTATCTTTGTCCGGCTTTGCCTGGTGCGGCTGGCCGTCGAACTGCTGACGCTTCTTCTTACTCCAGCTTTTTGGCATCGGAATAACGAATGTGATGTGATATCCGGATTCGGGAAGTGTGACGCCAAGCAACCGAACCTGGTCTTTGTATGCCCAGTACGCGGTTGTGGCCGGGCGTTTGTGCCAGCGGTCGCGCTGCGTCATTCGGGGCTTGCCAATCGGTGTGATGTCGTAGATTTTCACGCTCACCCCCAGTATCGATTCTGGTATGTTCTGTCTACCCGTGGCGGGTTAGCAGATTCCGGCAGCAACGCGCTGACAGTCCAGGTTTTATAATCGGCAGAAAGGCTTTTCTCAGTCTTGATGTTTTTTGCGCCGTAGCGCTCCACCAGCTCGTTAGCCTGCTCTTCAGAAAGGTATGAGTGTTGGAACCAGCCTTGTTTCATGACGCACCTCGTCCGGATGCGGCATGCAAAAATTCACTGGCGCCGGAAAGCGTCAGAGAGGAGGTATTCTGGAAAGATTTTTGCGCCATGGTAGTCTCCGTGGCGCAGCAGGTGCAGGTTGTTCAGGCCTACGAATGAAGTGTATCAAAGCGGTGTGTAATTCTGTAGCCCGCTTTTTCAAGCATCTGAGTAAACAGTGTGGGCGTTCCAACGATGTCTTCCGGATGAAGGGGGACAAAGGATATCTCGTCACCACGACGATACATCAGGGCGCGGCCTCCGTCCGGGAAGCTTCCGAACTTCGCAACCACGGCATAATCGTGGCAGCGTATAACCGCGTAGCCTGTCTCTGGTAATTCTTCTTGTACTAACACATTTCCCCCTCACGCCTGACTTATCCCGAAAAAAGCTGAGCAATGCTTGTTTGTTAATGGCCGTCAAACCAGTCGTCCGCGCTCTCCCAGGTTTCCTGCAGAATTTCTTCGACCAGCTTTTTATCATCTTTCTCTACGCCGGTTACGGACAGTCCATCAGAGCCAGCCTGGCGAACTATGATGCGGCAATCTTCGTAGCGTCGTGTCAGTCGCTTGTGCAGTTCTTCCTGTAGTGCGGGGATCGCGCCGTTGGGAAGTTTTTTGGTTCTGTCGATCGTCACTTCTACTTTCATTGTTCCTCCTGAATCGCATCACTGTATGAATATACAGTTATTATTAACGCTATCTTTTGCGAATGCAATTAAAAAGACCCCGAAGGGCCTTTGGTTTTGTTTTTTACAGTTATCAGTGAGTTAAGTATTTAGCATAACGCTATGCAGCACACTCTTTTAGCTGGCACAGTTCCGGCAGATTGGCTCTTACCAGCGCTTCGGCGAACGGTGGCGGTACCGCATTGCCGCAGCGCGCTACCTGCTTATCCTTCGCATACTTCACGCCGCGATAGTCCCGATCGATGATGTACCACTCCGGAAAACCCTGTGCGCGATAAAGCTCATGCGGCTGCAGCATGCGCATGCCAATATCAACGATGCGGTAAGTGATCCCGTCGATGGTCACGAGGCCGTCGCAGTTCTCGCCGCAATATTCCCGCAGGAACGCCAGCGCCTGCTGTGATCGCTCTTCGTCGTAGTCTTCTGCGGCCAGCAGCGTTTCAACCTCCCCTACATGCATGCCGCCAGCCGTAATCGTTGGCATGGGCTGGTCAGTCTGCTGGCCGTCCCGGCAAGTGCCGCGAAGCTTTACGAGGTGAGAAGAAACCAGTGCATGATGATCCGTTGTGGTCACTGTGTGCGTTGGCTCACCCAGTGCTACGCCAGCACCGGAATAGTTCCCGCCAAAATGCTTAATGAGATTTGCGGCCACGACAGCAAATTTGTTGCCGCCGGCTGTAACTGTTCCCAGCGGTTTTCCGAACTGAAGCACTCGAGACGACTGGCCCGGGCGTTCTCCGTAGCCGACCTGGATTAGTGTTGGAGCTACCAGTTGCGATTTCCCACCACCGCCGGCAGTGACCGTCGCGCTCGGTTCATCAGCGCGATGCCCGATGCTGTTACCGAACTGCCGGGCGATAACCGGCGTTATGACGCAGGAATGATTAGTATTGACGAGTGTATGCATCGGCTGCTCTACACTACGCGGCTTTGCCGAATATTTTGGGCCACCGGCCCCGGCGATAAACGGCACCATCGATGGGACCGCCACGGCAAAGCCGTGAGTCTTCGTAATCGTCTGCAGCGGCGCCGCCAGCTCCTGCCCCCTGAAGCAATCATATTCGCTGCGGGTGCTGGTGTGATTGCACTTCACGATGAACGGCGTAGCGCTGTTGATAACGAAGCGCTGTATTCCACGCGCAATGCGTTTCAGCGTATTTTCCGCCAGCGGGCGCTTACGGTCGAAAATGGACGGACAATTCAGCGACCAGTCGATACACTCCGCTGCCGTTCGCCACGGCGCCAGTACGCCGGAAATAACATCTGCTGACTTCGGGTCTCCATGCGTTTTTTCCGGCCAGGTAATCGGCTGCCCATCGCAGCGCATGACCATGAAAAACCTTTTGCGGATAGTCGGCGCGCCGTAGTCACATGCCCGCAGCTCACGGCAATCGACATCATAACCCAGCCCGGAAACCAGCCGCTGCGCCTGCTCGCTTTCCGGTGACATATCCAGAAACTCGCAACATTCCGCCAGCGCCGGGTGATCTGCTGGTATGCCGGAAGTCAGCATGCCGACAAATGCCTGGAATGTTTCGCCGACGCGCGCCGGATCCGGACGCATTTCAGCAACCAGTAATGGCCCCCACGTTTTGAATTCTTCCACGTTCTCCAGCATCATCACGCGTGGCCGCACCGCCAGCGCCCAGCGAATGACGATCCACGCCAGCCCGCGAATTTCCTTCTCAACAGGTTTTGCGCCTTTGGCTTTTGAAAAGTGCCGACAGTCCGGGCTGAACCAGGCAAGACCTACCGGGCGGCCAGCGGTCGCTGCCAGCGGGTTAACATCAAAGACCGATTCGCAATAATGCAGCGTGTCCGGGTGATTCGTTGTGTGCATAGCAACGGCGTTCACATCGTGGTTAATCGCAATATCGACATTGCGCCCGGTTGCCAGTTCAATGCCAGTGCTCGCCCCGCCGCCCCCGGCAAAGTTATCAACGATAATTTCTCTCACGCGTAGTTCTCCATTGCGGCGGCCAGCGAACAAGCTGCCGTGATGATTGACGGTACCGGCATTGCCTCCAGCCACATGCGATTGATGTGGTGTTTCAGTCGGCGCTGATGGTGCGCCGGCAGGTCTCCGGCGCTTTCAATTTGTGAATAGACCATTGCCACTTCGGCAGGCCAGACGGTTTCCTGAATATCCACCAGCAGCAGGGCTTCAAGTTCGACGATACGGCGAGTGGCGTACTGCAGCATTGCATCCATCTCACTCACCCCTCTTAGCCCAGCAATAAGCTGCAACGACGATAATCACCACTGCGTAGATGATTGACGACATCAGTCACCCTCCCAATCCAGTGCTCTACAGCTCAACTCACTTAACGGCTTCACATGCACCTCTAAAGCGTCATTTAGCGGGTTAAAGGCTTCGTTTGCGGCTCTTGTGTTAGTCATTCCAGGCCTCCAGTTCGTTCTGGATTTCTTCGTCGATTTCGTCCGTGGTGGCATCTTCGTTCAGATAGTCACGCGCTTCTTTGAGGTATTTCTTACGCCGCCCGCTGTCGTACCAACCCGCAAACTCAGGGCACCAGCCACTATCGTCGCCATTCTCGGTGAAAAAATCATGCATAGCGTTGTTGTAGGCCAGGCTGTCAACCATGCAATCAGCGGTAGTCAGTGCAGCTTCGCGTATGTAGCCGCGCAAGTGATACTTACGCCAGTAGGGGCTATATTTCGAATCGCAAAGGCCTTTAAATTCAACTTCCCAGCGGCGGATGCAGCGTGCGTTCAGTGATTTGCTCATACGGCAGCTCCTTTGCGACGGATGTATACAGCAACACGTTCAGCGCGCTCGGCTGTCAAGTTGTAGCTGCTCTGCATGTTGCATGAGCAGCCGTCTTCTTGTGCAAACTGGCGATACACCGCAGCCACTTCATCTACACCCTGCGCGCGTATCTCTGCCAGCGCGGCGTCGGTGGCCGGGGTTTGAAGGTTTTTTAACTGACGCTGGCGCCAGTCAATTTTCAACGCAGAATATTGCTCTTGTTCAAAAGAATCGTCAGATGCAGCGCGATTTTCAGCCCAGGACTTTAGCGCCACATTCTCCGCCGCCAGCTGCTGGATAATCACGTCCTTCGCATCACGCTGTTTGGTCATCTCGCGCAGCGCCGCGGTCGTCACGTCCAGCCTGTCCGCCGAACCGCTAAGCATCTTCGCGATCTCAATAATCGCAGTATCAGCGGTCATCACGTCGCGAAACTTGCGGGTGGCTTTGATGATTTCGTTATTGCTCTGGTTGTTCATGCACGCACCTCTGCGAGTAAGCGATTCAACAGGGCCATGTTGGGGCTCAGGCCAAATACCGGTTCGTCAGTACCTTCTACTGGTGGAATGACGTGATAGGTCATCTGACCCAGAACCCCACGGCTCTCAATGATTCGGGCGCGCTTCAACAGCGACAAGGCTGAACCAACGGTGATTGTGCTGATTTTCAGTGCATTGGTAATTTGGGTATGCGTGCATCCTTCATGCTTGCGGATATATGCTTCAACGCGTTCCCGCCCGGTCGGCTGATATTTTTTCTGCTGCTTTTCACGTTTCATGAAATAGTCCTTAGTCATTGGTCAAAACTCGATTGTTTAAATTTTTCCTGCTGCTTTTCGGCGTAAATACTCTTCGTGCAACTGCTGTGCTGGCGTCGGTGAACCGTGTGCAGCTTTGGCCTCGATTTTTCTCCGTATGGGCGGGATCGAATATCCTGCCGCAATTTTCTTCTCCCACTTGGTCAGCTTGAGAGCTGCAAGCTTGTCCATTTCCTGCTGCGAAAGTCTGCGCTCGACACATTCGCGGCGCATCTCAACGCATATGTGATACAGAACTGGATGTTTCCAGGGGAATTCCTCCGAGGAGCTATATCGCCAGCCTTCGTTTTTCCAGCGCGCATACTCCGCGGTTACCTCTGTCACATTTAACCCAAACGTTCCTCCAGCACACTGGGAAGCCAGCGCGATGAACTCCGCCAGATCCGGCGGCCAGGTATTACCGGCAGAACACTGCTCAACCAGCCGCGAACATACCTCGCTAAGATGGTTTGCCGTCATCCCCGAAATCTGCGTTACCCATAGCGTTGACGGACTCAATCCATTCTTCGTTACCCAACGATTCCCATACACTTCCGCCAGTGTTTCCCATACCTTCCACGCGCTCAGCTCCGCTGCGCTGAGGCTGCTCCCGTTCCCTCCGCTCTCGCTCAGCGCGTACTGCGTTTGCTGCTGAACCACCGGAGCCTGAATTGTTTTGACCATTAATCACCTGCCTGTTTCGTGGGTTGTCCTGGCACTTCTGAAGCCACGTTGTGATGAATTTTTTAATGCCGTTTTGCGTTTTGCGTTTGGCGGGATTGCTTTCCAGCCAACCAAACATGTTTCGCAGTTCCTGGTGGATATCGACAGCCGGGTATAACTCGGCCCTGCTTGCGATGTATTCCAGGGTTACCGGATAAGCCTTGCCGCCAGTGAGCGGCAGAGAAATAAAAATTTCTTCATGGAGAATTGGAACTCCTGTCTGGGGCTGAGTTTTCTCAGCACCGGACATAATGTTTTTATCTTTTATATCTGTATCTTTATCTGGATCTTTATTCGTTGGGTTCTCGTTACCTCCTCGCTGCAACGGAGATTCAACGACCGTTGGACGACCGTTACCTGCCCGTTGGGCTGGCGTTGGTTTTTTGGCTTTTCTAGCCATTGCAGAGGCTTTCCCTGCCGCGGATTTTTGTTCAAGTGAGGATCGGACGCTCTCCAGATCACGTTCAATACGCTCATGTACCCATTCGGTGCCGTTGTCGTTAAAAAACTCAGCCAACGAACTTTCAACGGAAATCCAACGATCGTTACTTAAGCGTGCAATCTTTCCGAGTCGGCTTTTAGGGATAGCCCGGCCCGTCTGCCAGTAATTGAACATTAGAAGCAGGTATGCACCGTGCTCTTCAGTTGACAGATGCATGGTGTCCGCCAGGTAATCAGCAATGTAGAGTTGCATGTAAGGCAGCGCGGCCATGTTTACTCCTGGTACCCGTTAGTGCCGGGCTTATTGGTCATTGGTCAAAACTCGATTAAAACAACTGCTGTGATACTGCATTCAGGCTTGCCAGCAGCGGTCCCACTGCATCCGTGGGTAGCATGCTGAATAGGGCCACTGCTGCCTCGCGTACTTCTTTTTCCAGCTTTTGCAAAGGCGCACCGAGTAACTTTGCCTGATGTGCTTCGCTGCACTCCTTGATAGCGTTCGCCACCAACTCCGCCTCGGTCATCCCCTTGCGTAAACCATGTTTGCGCGCAATCTCTACTGGCATCGCATGTGCTATCGCCGGAGCAAGCTGTATGACGTAACCGTTGTACTTGTCGGATCCCATTTCGTTTTTGAGGTAGCGGAAAAGGTTCTGCTTGTTAACCGTGATCCCTCGCCCGCCCAGCTTGTCCCATTGTTCAACTACCAGCTGCGCTATGATTCCCTGCGCCTGGCCGGGTAACGTCTGCTCCCATTCCCGCACCGCACTCAGGATAGCTAAACGCTTACCGTTATCCCGGCGCCGGGGTTCATACTGATTTTGTGATTTCAGCGAAAACGTATTCCGCTGGTTATGCTGTTCAAAAGTGATGGATTGCATCGTTAGCGCTCCTGCGGTGGTAAACCATCGGTTGGGTTTGGATAGAGATCAGGGCGTAGTTCGTGCGGAGTAATCTTCCAGTCAAGAACGCGGCAAGCGTTAAGAACTTCAATACTCGCTACCTGGGTACGAAACCAGACTGAAACGGTCTGAGAGTTTTTACCAAGCCGACGGGCAAGCTCAGATTGACTTCCACATAAGGCAATAATCTTTTGTTGAATAGTTTCTTTCATGGCTCCTCCTAAAATTTATACCACATGATTGATAAATAATTTATCACTGTCAAGAAATTTAACTAACAACATCTGAAAAGAAACTTTGTATGCTTAACCATTGGCTTGATTTGGATATGAACATGAACTTCGAAGAAAGGCTGCAGAAGGCTATTGACGATGCTGGGATATCTCAATCCGAGCTGGGGCGACGTATTGGAGTTAATTCACAAACGGTAAGCCACTGGTGCAATGCAGGGATATTTCCACGCAAAGAAAAGCTGGCATTATTACCAGATGCATTGGGTAAGCCGCTGTATTGGTTCTTTATGTCAGACGAGGAAGCTGAGCAGATAGCATCAATCACCGCCAGTAAGACAGTGCTGAACCAAAAGCAGAAAGCTCTTTTAGATGTATTTGATCAATTGCCTGAATCCGAACAGGATCGCTTCATTGATTTAGCACAAGCCAGACTGACTGAGCTTGACGCCTTTATGGAAGAATTTCTCAAACGAAGAAAAATTGAGCCACCACAATCCAAATAGCATTCCTCTTCCGTTAAAAACCGCCTTGAGCGGTTTTTTTTCGCCTCAAAATCAATGAAATAACCATATAAACAATACCAGTGATAATTTATTTATCATTTTTGCATTGACGATTGGTATGTTTATTTGTAGCCTTATCCCATCAAAACGCAGTAACGAGTCATCAAGGCAGGACGCCCACGAGAGTAGCTGCCGGCGGCATACGAAGCACCGGATGAGATGACAAAGTTTTACGCGCAGCAGGTTCAGTAACGTTCCGCCAGCCTGGCGATAAAGGCAAAAATGATGGGATGCAACCATGGCAAAGAAACAATTTACGGTTGTGATTAGCGGCGACTCCGGATACAGCACTTACCGTGTAAAAGCACATGACTGGAAAGAGGCTGAATCCATCGCTGATGGCATGCACCGCAGACTTAACCCGGATGAAAATCCATCGGAAATAGGTACATTTGCCGTTATTAAAGGCTGGCCTGAAGTTTGGTAAGGGGAATTTATGATCGATTTTGCACGCAAACCAGCACGCTGCCAGGCGGTTCAGCTCAACATTGTTGAGGTTCTACTCCGCAGGCTCTGCTACACGCTGGCCCAGAAGGGCGATCCGACTGCCGACCAACAGTCGAAAACAAAATAGTAAACGAGTTTTGACCAATGGCCTAACCGACCAAAGCGGGGAACATCATGGAATTTGGAATGAAAAGAGTAATGGCCTCCGTGCAGGTCGTTGCAACCCTTAATCGCATTTACTCCGGCACGCCTGTGCCGCTTGCTGAGCTAAGCAAAGAAGCGAAGCTGTCGGTTTCTTATCTGGAGCAGATTTTCAAGAAGCTGCGTTCCGGGAAAATCGTTATTTCGCAAAGAGGCCCGGGCGGCGGTTACAGCCTGCGTGATAATGAAATATCAGTTTCTGAAGTTATTCGCGCTGTTAGCAAAATACCCACCAACAGTACTTTTGAACCCGTGTTAAACGCGCTGGATGGCGTTCTTGTCTCGCAGCTGGATGGAGGGAAAAGTACTGCCCCATAAAGCACAAAACCCGCGCAAGGCGGGTTAAGTACCCGGTCAGCCGACCAAAGCTTTCCGGAATCGAGTTTTGACCAATGACCACTACCCAAGGCGGCAATCACTGGCTGCGGGTATCTTACAACCTTAAGGAACCCAAACGCAATGAACACATACGCGTATCTTATTAAAGCTAAAGCAAAAGCCACCGAAGCAAAAAGCCTCTTTTGCTGGCTTTCTGCTAAATCAGATTCCCGCGCTGAGCGAGAAATACTGAACATTCTGGAAGATAACGGGATCGAAGTGGGCCGCGGTGCTGACCACCAGCTACCGGTTCGTACAGACTGGCATGTTGTGGATGATCTACCGGAAGAAGGCGTGCTGGATGATACCTGGTGCGAACGTTACCAGTTAGCTGAGAACGGTACATCCTGGCAGGCAATCTTGTCTGAGAAAGTTGTTAGTGAGCCCGAAGAAATAGCGGAAGTTGACGAACCAGCTAATGAGGTTCCTGAAAACCCGTCACCGGTGCCAGTAGAAGATGAACTGGAGCATCCTGTCGCCCAGCTGTCGTTCCGCAAGAAACTCCTGTCCCAGTTCATCTGTTCTGAGTACACCCATCATGTTAACGTCGCTCAGCGTATCCAGATTGCCGAAATGGAGATGGATCAGGATAACTACTATGTCCAGAATCTACTGCTAGCCGCCGAAAACACCCCCGAGGTTAAAAGCTTTTCTACGCACCAGATCTGGAAATTTACAGATTCAGTAAAGCAGATCTTCCCGGTAGATTCCCGCCCGGAACTGGGCTTGCTAATCCAGTTCATGAAAGCCTGGGTACAAACTCCGCACATCGATCGCGGTCTGTTGGTTAAGGAATGGTTGGCTGGTAATCGTGTTTCCTCATTAACTCCGATGATGAAAATGGAAACACCTCTTTCTGAGGCAGGTGCCATTCGTCAGGAAACAGCCAGTGTTAAATACAAAACCGAGGTAGGAACAACTGCTGGTGGTGGAGGACCAACTGACCGTGGCAGCGAATTTACTCACGACATGAAATCACTGCAGCTGGATATTGCCCTTGGAGTTATTTCTCGAACCATGGACTTTGATATCTACAACCTTGAGGGAGGAGTGTACCGCAGGGCTAAAGAGATTCGGGACGCCCGACCCAACTATCACGACGAATATCTTGCATGGTTTGGCAAGCTGAATAAATGCGCTGGCATTCTGGACTACTCCCGCGCAGCTATCATTGCCATGATTAAAACCGCTCCAGAGGAACTCTGGCGTACGCCTGGTGCATTGCAGGGTTATATCAACTCAACCCTGGTTGAAACCAACCATGTAAACCCGTCCGCTGAAACAGTAGCTATTGCTTGCGGCGCGGTTAAAACGGAACCAAACGAATCTTCACCTTCAGCCTCTCCTGCAGAAGATCAGCTTGTGAAAATCTCCACTGGCGTTTTCGATGCAAGCGCTTTGTTTAATGCGGCGCCAAAGAACGAAATCAACGAAGCAATTCAACCAGCGGAGAACGCCGAAAATGTGCAGATGGAAGAAAATCACGGCGATGAAGCCGAAGCTGACGATGAAGTGCAGGTGGGCGAAACAGCAGATGACTCAAATGAAAGCGGTGCTGGAGTTGGTGAGCAGGCAGATCCCCTGAATAATGATTCCGTTCATCATATTGATGAACCCACCAGCGAACTGCTCTATTCACATTTGATGGTAGATTTGGAAGCTATGGGATCAAATCCTGATGCACCAGTTATTTCCATCGGCGCTGTGTTTTTCGATCCGGACACAGGTCAGACAGGGGCGGAATTTTACAAAGTCATCAGTCTTGAATCCGCCATGGCGTTTGGCGGTATACCTGACGCAGGAACGATACTCTGGTGGATGAAACAATCATCAGAAGCGCGCTCAGCACTGCTTGTTGAAGATGCGATCCCGCTTGATGACGCTCTCTTGCAGTTTAATGATTTTATCAGCGAAAACTCTGCAAACGGAGCTGGCAATATCCAGGTGTGGGGCAACGGCGCGACATACGATAATGTTTTGCTCCGTCAGTCATATCAGCGCACAACAGTCCCCTGCCTGTGGAAGTTCTGGAATGATCGTGATGTGAGAACCATCGTGGAATTGGGTAAGGCCGTGGGCATAAATCCTCGCTATGACATTCCTTTCGAAGGTGAGCAGCATAACGCGCTGGCGGACGCTACCCATCAGGTCAAATACGTTTCAGCAATCTGGCGGCGCCTGATCCAAAACTGATTTTACGTTTTCAGCAAATAACCTGCCGGTCAGGTAATTTTATCTGGCCGGTCATCAGAGAGATGACCTATGCATGAACTTACGCTGTCACCTCAGGAAATTGCGGAAATAACCGGATACAGGCGTTACACGCAGCAACAGCGCCAGCTGCGCTGTCATGGCATTCCGTTCACGACAGATGGACGGAATCGCCCTATCGTTTTGCGCAGGAATATTTTGCCGGGAACTTCCGAATTACCAAAGGTTGATGAATATGTTGCAACAGAACCAGACTTCGACGCTATCTATGGGCAGGCCAAGAAAAGATCCGAAAGATACTCATCTTCCACCGCGGGTTACAAAAAATAAATACAGCTATGTCTGGAAACCAAAGGGCACCAAGAATAGCGTTTCATTGGGAAGAATACGTGAAACGAGTATTTCGAAATTGTGGCAGCGCTATGAAGAAGAGAAAGCAAAGCGCCATGACGTTATGACATTTGCAAGATTGTGGGGAATGTTTATTGAAAGCCCTGCTTTTACTGAACTTGCCCCAAGGACACAGAAAGACTACCACCAGCATCAACGCCAGCTGCTTGCCGTCTTTGGGAAAATGCGAGCCGACGACATAAAGATAGAGCAGGTGCGTATCTTCATGGATAAACGAGGCCTGAGCAGTAAGAACCAGGCTAACCAGGAAGTAGCCAGCATGTCGAGAGTGTTTGGGTGGGGTTTTGAGCGAGGTTATGTGAAGGGAAACCCATGCAAAGGGATCAGGAAATTCACTCTCGTCGACAGGGATGTCTATATCCCTGATGAGGATTATAGGGCCATTTATGAATGCGCTGCAGTAGAGATCCAGACCGCAATGGAAATCTCTTATCTTTGCGCAGCGCGTGAAGGGGATGTACTTGATTTACTGCTTACGGATATCAGGGTCGAAGGCCTCTTTATTGAGCAGAACAAAACAGGCAAGAAACAAATTAAGCAGTGGTCGCCACGCCTACAGGCAGCCGTCGATCTTGCTCGCCAAAAACTTGTTAACCGGTCTGCCAGCGGTTACTTAATCCCTGGCCCGTCAGGCGGCAAGATGAATAAAAAAACGTTTAATACCTGGTGGAACAAAGCAAAGAAAGCGGCAGTGCTGAAGATTGGACGCCCTATCCCGGGAACGTTTCATGACATCAAGGCAAAGGCGATTTCAGATTACGAAGGCAGTTCCAGAGATAAACAGCTTTTCTCCGGGCATAAGACTGAGAATCAGGTTAATACTTACGATCGCAAGGTGAAAATCTCACCAACACTGGATGCACCTTTAATGGCAGAAAAGGAGGGAAATGCAGGTGAATAAAGCAAGAATATACCAAGTGAATATACCAACACTATACCAACGGCCCAAAAGCAAAAGGGGTCGCCTTTCGGCAACCCCTTGATAATGTTGGCGGAAGCGCAGAGATTCGAACTCTGGAACCCTTTCGGGTCGCCGGTTTTCAAGACCGGTGCCTTCAACCGCTCGGCCACACTTCCAACGAGGCGAACTATAAACATACCCATACTTCATGTAAAGCACGATTTTGTTCGTTCGCCTGAAAAACAGCCAAATTTGCGTTGTTTGACTGAAACATCAACAATTTGACTAGTTTAACAACAAATTCCCCGGCAGGATTTAATGTTTTTTGATGTACATATCTTTTGTGTAATAGAAGCCAAGGTTACTGGGCGCGTATCCACCCACAAAAGGTTTTACCAGCTGAGCCATCACGTAGTGATAAACCGGGATGGCTGGCACGTCCTGGGCAAGCTGATTTTCCGCCTGCTGGTAAAATTTCCCCCGCGCCTCGACATTATCCGCTTTCGCTGCGTTCTTTAACGTTTCATCAAAGTTGGCATTGGTATATTGAGAAGTGTTTTCGCTGTCACCTGTGCGGAAATTGTTCAGGAAAGTCGATGCGTCATCATAATCCGCGATCCACGCATAGCGTACCGCATCAAAATTGCCGCTGTGCATGGTGTCGAGCATGGTTTTCCATTCCTGATTTTGCAGCTTCGCTTCCACGCCCAGGTTTTTGCTCCACATTGAACTTACTGCAATGGCAATGCGCTTATGGTTTTCAGAGGTGTTGTACAGCAGGTTAAAGCTTAACGGGTGCGAAGCATTGTAGCCTGCTGCTTCCAGAAGCTTTTTCGCCTCATCTACTCGTTTCTCATGGCTCCAGCTTGCGTAGTCAGGTGATTTTAGCTCTACCCCGCCGATCTTCTTCTGGCTGATGACCCAGGCGGGGATTTGCCCCTGCCCCAGAACTTTGTCCGCAATAATGTCTTTATCCAGCGCCATGTTCAGCGCCCGGCGAACCCGTGCATCATTAAATGGCGCTTTGGTGGTATTGAACTCAAAGTAATAGGTCGCAAGCTTAGGCGTAACGTGAACCTGATCGGGTATGGATTTTTTCAGGGAAGCGAACAGGGTTTGCGGCAGGCTATAAACGATGTCAATTTCACCCGCCTTATAACGATTGATGTCTGCCGTTTCTGAACTGATTGGCAGATAGGTCACCTTATTGATGACGGTATGTTTATTATCCCAATATTGAGCGTTTCTCTCGGCAACGATTTTTTCATTCACTACCCATTGAACAGGCGTGTATGCTCCGCTGCCGGCGAAATTGCCGGGCTGGGTCCATTTTTCGCCAAATTTTTCAATCAGGGCTTTATCGACGGGCACCAGCGATGGATGCGCCAGCATGGCAAGAAATGCGGCTGTCGGCTGGGTGAGGGTTATCTGTAGCGTGCTGTCGTCCAGTGCTTTGATGCCAAGCGTATCCGCCGCCTTAGTCCCCTGCGCGATATCGACCGCATTTTCCAGATGCATGTTGCCAAGATAGCTGGCATAAGGGGAAGCTGTTTTCGGGTCGACCAGACGTTGCCAGCTCCAGACAACATCTTTAGCCGTGATCGGCTGGCCGTTCGACCATTTAATGCCCGGACGTAAATGGAAGGTCCAGACGGTGCTCTCTTTCTCTTCCCATTTTTCTGCCAGACGCGGCTCAATTGAACCGTCGCTGCGTACGGCTACCAGGCCGTCGAAAAAGTCGCTGATAAGGTTAAATTCGATATCACTTTCGACTTTATGGGGA
This sequence comes from Buttiauxella sp., assembly GCA_032051265.1. Classification (GTDB taxonomy): domain Bacteria; phylum Pseudomonadota; class Gammaproteobacteria; order Enterobacterales; family Enterobacteriaceae; genus Dryocola. The sequence goes on along the minus strand of DAMBYU010000007.1, from coordinate 238,198 downwards.
TCCAGAGAAGCGGGTTCGCTGCCGTTGTTACGCACAAGCTCCTGTTTTGCTGCAAGCTCTGTTCCCGCCGGTACGTTAGCGGCCCAGGCACCAGAGGCTGCGCTAATCAGGCTCAGGGCGATAATCGATTTGATGAACGTGTTGTGGGTTGCTTTCATTAAACGCGCCTTATTTGAGTTATTAATGACGGTACGGTTACCACTTTTAGTCATCAACGTGCGATAAGGCAATATTTTTCAGGCACCTATAAGGGACAAATATGGAACAATTTCTGCATGGATTTTTGACAGCAGCAGGTAAAGATGGGTAAAAAAGCTTTCGTGCAATAAAGGTGCCGCTTATCCTCCATCACCATATACACCTGTAATAAGAGAGAGTTTCTGAATGGATCGCATAATTACTTCCTCGCGTGACCGTTCGTCACTGCTAAGCACTCACAAGGTGCTCCGTAATACCTATTTCCTGCTCAGCCTGACGCTGGCATTCTCTGCGTTAGTTGCCACCGCCAGCACCGTGCTGATGCTGCCTTCGCCGGGTCTGATCCTGACGCTGGTTGGCATGTATGGCCTGATGTTCCTGACCTACCGTCTGGCAAATAAGCCAACCGGCATTATTGCTGCTTTTGCCTTTACCGGTTTCCTTGGCTATATCCTGGGACCTATCCTTAATGCCTATCTCTCTGCCGGCATGGGCGACGTGATTGGTATGGCGCTGGGCGGTACTGCCCTGGTGTTCTTCTGCTGCTCTGCTTATGTTCTGACGACCCGTAAAGATATGTCTTTCCTGGGCGGCATGTTGATGGCAGGTGTTGTGGTAGTGCTGATTGGCATGGTCGCGAATATCTTCCTGCAGCTGCCTGCCTTACATCTGGCTATCAGCGCGGTGTTTATTTTGATCTCCTCAGGCGCGATTCTGTTTGAGACCAGTAATATCATCCGCGGCGGTGAAACAAACTATATTCGTGCCACGGTGAGCCTGTACGTTTCCCTGTACAATATTTTCATCAGCTTGCTGAGCATCCTGGGCTTCGCCAGCCGCGATTAACGGCAGCGTTTCTCAGCTGGACCAAAGCCCCGCCTCTGCGGGGCTTTGTTTTTTCTGCGCGGGCAAATTTGTTACACTATGCGCAGTTTGATTAAGGTTGCAGATGACTATGTTGATGTTCGAAGGAAAAGAAATAGCAACGGATGCCGATGGGTATCTGAAAAACAGCGCGGAGTGGAGCGAGACGCTTGCCGTGGTTATCGCTGAAAAAGAAGGGATTACGCTTGCGGTTGAGCACTGGGAAGTGGTGCGTTTCGTGCGTGAATTCTATCTGGAATTTAACACCTCCCCGGCGATTCGCATGCTAGTTAAGGCCATGGCTAATAAATTTGGCGAGGAGAAAGGAAACAGCCGCTACCTGTATCGCCTCTTCCCGAAAGGCCCGGCTAAGCAAGCCACCAAAATTGCAGGCCTGCCCAAACCGGTGAAATGCATTTAATAGCGGACCCCAAAGTTGGTCCACTCTCTGTCGGGTTGATGTGGTTCCGTAAGCACTTTATCAACCCTGGCGCTGCGTGGCCCTCCCGCTTTTAGCCAGTCGATAAGCTGCTCTACCTGCTGTTCGTCACCGCAGGCCAGCACTTCAACGCTGCCGTCATCCATATTCCGGACATAGCCAGTCAGCCCCAGCTTTTGCGCTTCGTGCTGCGTGCTGTAGCGAAAACCAACCCCCTGAACCATGCCGTGGACCCAGGCAAGCGTGCATACTGATGCCATAACTTCCTCCGTTTAGGGTTCTTGCGTTGCATTTCCCCGAGCTAACCCGGAAAATGACGCCCAATTCTTAGCAAAACAGCATAACAAAATATGACCGTACGTTTAGTGTTAACCAAAGGGCGCGAAAAATCTTTATTGCGCCGTCATCCATGGGTGTTTTCTGGTGCAGTGGCTCGCCTGGAAGGAAAAGCCAATCCCGGTGAAACCATTGATATCGTCGACAGCCAGGGTAAGTGGTTAGCTCGCGCAGCTTACTCTCCCTCTTCGCAAATCCGCGCCCGAGTGTGGACATTTGATGCCGAAGAAAGCATCGATATCGCCTTTTTCACTCGTCGTTTGCAGCAGGCGCAGCAGTGGCGGGAGTGGCTTGCTAAGCGTGACGGGCTGGACAGCTATCGTCTTATCGCCGGAGAGTCCGACGGGCTGCCTGGCGTGACCATCGACCGCTTCGGCAATTTCCTCGTGCTGCAACTGCTCTCTGCTGGTGCAGAGTACCAGCGTCCGGCCCTGGTGGCGGCCCTGCAGAATCTTTATCCGGAATGCGCCATCTACGACCGTTCAGACGTTGCCGTGCGTAAAAAAGAAGGCATGGAGCTAGCGCAGGGCCCGATTAGCGGTGAGCTACCGCCGGCGCTGCTGCCGATTGAAGAACACGGCATGAAGCTGCTGGTTGATATTAAAGGCGGCCACAAAACGGGTTACTACCTCGATCAGCGCGACAGCCGCTTTGCCACTCGCCAGTACGTGAAAGATAAACGTGTTTTGAACTGCTTCTCCTATACCGGCGGTTTCGCTGTTTCCGCTTTGATGGGCGGCTGCAGCCAGGTGGTGAGCGTCGATACCTCGCAGGACGCGCTGGATATCGCTAAGCAGAACGTCGAGCTGAATAAACTGGATCTTAGCAAAGCTGAATTCCTGCGTGATGATGTGTTCAAACTGCTGCGTAAATATCGCGACGGGGGCGAGAAGTTCGATGTCATCGTGATGGACCCGCCGAAATTTGTAGAAAACAAAAATCAGCTGATGGGCGCCTGCCGCGGTTACAAGGACATCAATATGCTGGCCATCCAGCTGCTGAATCCGGGCGGCATCCTGATGACCTTCTCCTGTTCCGGCCTGATGACCACCGATTTATTCCAGAAAATCATTGCCGATGCCGCCGTAGATGCCGGGCGTGATGTACAATTTATAGAGCAGTTCCGTCAGGCGGCCGATCACCCGGTGATCGCAACCTATCCGGAAGGTCTTTATCTGAAAGGGTTTGCCTGTCGCGTCATGTAGCTTGAAAAGTGGAAAGTTGCCCGCATATCTCTATGCAGCATAACGTTCCCCGGGAGGTGACAATGATTGCCAGCAAATTCGGAATAGGTCAGCAAGTGCGTCATTCGCTGCTGGGCTACTTAGGGGTGGTGGTTGATATCGATCCTGAGTATTCCCTTGATGAGCCAGCGGAAGATGAACTGGCTGATAACGACGCTTTGCGTACCGCTCCCTGGTATCACGTAGTCATGGAAGATGAGGATGGCCAGGCTGTGCATACTTACCTTGCTGAAGCCCAGCTAAGCGGAGAGGCACAGGAAGAGCATCCTGAACAGCCTTCAATGGATGAACTGGCAGCGTCAATACGGCAACAGCTTCAGGCGCCGCGCCTGCGTAACTGATAAAAACCCGCGCCTGCGGGTTTTTTTATTTAGCCAGCCCAAGCCGCGGGATCTCAATTGCCGGGCACCTGTCCATTACAACGTTAAGGCCAGCATCCTGAGCCAGCACAGCCGCCTGTTCATTGATAACCCCAAGCTGCAGCCAAAGCGTTTTTGCGCCAATGGCTATGGCCTCTTTGGCTACATCCCATGCGGCTTCGGAATTGCGGAACACGTCCACCATGTCTACTTTCTGCGGAATTTCCGCAAGGCTGCCATAGCCCTGCTGACCCAACAGCGTTTTGCCCGCCACTTTTGGGGACACGGGGATCACCTCGTAGCCCTGATTTAACAGATATGCCATCACCCGATAGCTCGGACGATCGGGTTTATCACTGGCACCCACCAACGCGATGGTATGCGTATTTTTTAAAATACTTCCAATATCTGTCTGTTTCATGACCCTCTCCGCCCTGATGAAGTAATCAAAAGTGTATGCCAAAGGTTACTGTCTCACCATCTTTCCCATACGGATGTATGAGAGCAAATAATATGAATATGTCTATATGTTAATGAGCCGTTATTGTGAAAAATTTTGATACATTCTGGAGCAGGTAATTCAGGCCGCGCTGGCGCAGGAGAAAAGAATGAAAATCGGGCCTTATACAGTACTCTGGTGCGCCCTGCTCCTGCCTTTTTCCGGGGGGGCAACCACCTTACAGCTTTCCACGGAGATTGATTTGCTGGTGCTTGACGGCAAGAAAGTTTCCAGTTCGCTATTAAAAGGGGCGGAGAGCATCGAGCTGGACAACGGGGCGCACCAGATTGTCTTTCGCGTCGAAAAAAACGTTCGGGCAAACGCGCACGAACAAAGGCTATATATTTCTGCACCTTTGGTGGTGAGTTTTGATACGAAACAAATAAGCCAGGTGAATTTCAATCTCCCACGTATTGAGAATGAAAAAGAAAGCGAGGTTTTTGATAGTACCCCTCAATTGCAGCTTCTTGATGGCAGCGCGGTGGTTATTCCCATCAAACTTGACGTATTAACCATCCGACCCACTCCGCAGGGTATTGATTACGAAAATGATACCCAGCGCTATAACAAAGCAGGCAAAGTCGCTTCGATGCCGCAATTCGCCATAATGATGGCAGATGACAGCGCTTTGCTTTCCAGAACCTCTGAGCTTGACCCGCCGGTTCGCCCGTCCGAAACCCTGACGGAGCAGCGGCTGAAATACTGGTTTGTACAGGCCGATAAAACGACTCGCGAACGCTTTTTACGATGGGTAAAAGAGCATCCATCACCTTAATTATGCGACCTTTTAAGCACATTTTTACCGCCTTCTCTTGCAGCAGCAGCGGCTTCCAGTAAGCTGTAGCCAATGCTAATCAACCGGGGTTTTCTCCATGGAATCAACCATCCGCACCCTCGCGGCTAAAAAACATATTGCGCTGGTGGCGCACGATCACTGTAAAGAAGCGCTGCTGAAGTGGGTTGAACGTCATCGTTCATCGCTGGCAACGCATATCTTATACGCAACAGGCACCACCGGTAACTTGATTCAGCGAGCCAGCGGGCTGGACGTTAATGCCATGCTGAGCGGCCCAATGGGCGGCGATCAACAGGTCGGCGCGTTGATTTCCGAAGGGAAAATTGATGTGCTGATCTTCTTTTGGGATCCCCTTAACGCGGTGCCGCACGATCCGGATGTGAAGGCGCTGCTGCGCCTTGCTACCGTCTGGAATATCCCGGTAGCAACCAACCTGTCTACCGCTGATTTCATTATTCAGTCGCCAGGTTTTAACCAGGCTGTGGAAATTCTCATCCCGGATTATCAGCGATACCTTTCTGAAAGGCTGAAATAATTAAGGGCGACTGGCGGTCGGTACGCCGAGGTGCTTGAGAATATCGACAAAATCAGAAGGCTCTTTTTTGTTAAAGAGTAACCAAACGCGATGACGTGCCCTCGTCATCGCGACATACAATAACCGCCGCTCCTCTGCATCCGGATACGCTTCCGGCGGCGGCAATAATGCCTGCTCCATCACCGATTCCCTGGCCGCGGCCGGGAAGCCATCTTTGCCCTGCTGTAGTCCCAGCACGATAACGTAATCCGCCTGCTGCCCTTTACTGGCATGGATAGTCATAAAATCAATATTGAGTTTTGGCCAGCGTGTCGCCGCCTTTTCAAGGCTCGACGGGCGCAGATGGTGATAACGAGCAAGCACCAGGATGCGCTGTTCTGGTTTGGCGTAGCCGCTGAGCTTATCAAGAAGATTATCGAGCTGTTCTTCTGCCAGAAGCGTAACCGATTTCTTATCCCCTTTTGACAGGCTGTTTAAAGGCTTAGCAAGCTGGTTCGGGTTCTGCTGAATAAAAGTATTAGCGATTTCACCGATGCGATCGTTAAAACGGTAGGTGGTATCCAGCGCGCACCGATCGCCTTCGCCGAAATGATGCGCAAACGCCGTCGTAAGGGCCATTTCCGCACCGCTGAAACGGTAGATAGCCTGCCAGTCATCTCCTACCGCATAAAGAGATGCGTGAGAATTCTGCCGACGTAGCGCCGCCAGCAACGCGGCACGCTGCGGGGAAATATCCTGGAATTCATCCACCAGAATGTGTTTCCACGGACTAATAAAACGTCCTTTCTCCAGCACGTTAATCGCCTGGTGAATCAGCCCCGAGAAATCCACCGCTTCTTCAGCTTTAAGCGCACTCTTCCAGACCTTCAATAAGGGAGCCATCAGCTTCACGCGTTTTGAAAACAGATCGCGCACCTCTTTGGGGCAAGCAGAAATCATTTCCGCCTGCGAACCGCCATGCATACGCATAAGCCCTAACCAGCGGTCAAGCCTGCTGGCCAGACGTCTGGCTAAACGTTCGTCCTGCCAGTATTCGCCTTCGGGCACGTCCCACTCCAGCTCTTCGCTTAACCATTCACGCCACCCTTTTGCATGGGCCTTTTTCTCACGACACTGCTGCCGCCAGCTTTCAAGTAAAAGCTGGTGCCGTGCGGCAGTGTTCGATTCCAGCTCGCTGATACGCGGCGCTTTTCGCCCGCCTTGCTGAATGATGTGCAGCGCAAGCGCGTGAAAAGTGCGTGCAGCTATCGCATCCGTGTGCAGACGTTCAGCAATGCGCCGATCCATTTCTTGTGCAGCCTGACGACCAAAAGCCAGCAGTAAAATTTGCTCTTCCGTCGCCTCGCCCCGTTGCAACAACCAGCCTGCACGAGCCACCAGCACCGAGGTTTTGCCGCTCCCCGCTCCCGCCAGAACTAATAACGAATCCTCCCCATTGACGACGGCGCGCGCCTGAGAAGGGTTGAGCGGCGAGCTTTCCACCTGCTGGAAAAAATCAGCATATTTTTCCAGCATGCGATCGGTATACTCCGCGTTGCGCTCTTCGCGGCGCCTGTCACCCTGTTCCAGCCACGCTTTGCAACTAAGCCAGGCTTCACGGCAATTATCAAACTCTTCAAGCCTTGCCTGAGGCAGGGGTAAAGCTGCAAAAGCGGCCCTGACATTTTGCTGCAATGCTTCCATGTCGCTGCGCTTAAACCATTTTTCCTGAAGCGTGCGCCGGGTAATATCGGCATATTGTTCGTTGAGCACCCGGGCTGCAACTTCACTCATCTCTACGCTCCATGTCTGCCACAGGGAGTCCAGATGATGATAAAAGCGCTGGGTTTCACCCCATTCAGTGCCATGCAGGCGCACAACCTTATCGTCTGGCAGCACAAACTCCAGCTCCCCCCAGACCAGGCCGCGCTTGATATTAATCGCCACCAGTTGATTAAACGGGATAAGGTATTCGTGACGATCGCCCTTTACCTCCACGCCCGCGCTGAGTAATTTCACGCGATTGTAAGGATGCTGTGCTAAATGTTTGCCAAGGGAGGTCGCTTTAAGTTCCATTACGCTTTGTCTGCACCTGAAAGAAGTTGTCGCTAAGTTTACCCGTCGAAGGAATGACGCTCCAGAGTAAAAACGCGTTACAATTGCTGTGGTTATTTATTTATGGCATCAATCAACGAAGAGTGCTTATGCGTACGGTCCTTAATGTATTGAACTTTGTACTGGGTGGTTTCCTGACAACCCTCTCCTGGTTACTGGCCACTCTCGTCAGTATTATCTTTATCTTCACGCTCCCCCTGACCCGTTCCTGCTGGGAGATAACCAGGCTTTCCCTTGTGCCATACGGCAATGAAGCTATTCACGTCGATGAACTTAACCCGCAGGGTAAAAGTGTGCTCATGAACACGGGCGGCACCTTACTGAACATTTTCTGGCTGATCTTCTTCGGCTGGTGGCTGTGCGTAATGCATATCCTCACGGGTATAGCGCAATGCGTTACCATCATCGGTATTCCGGTGGGAATTGCGAATTTTAAAATTGCCGCCATTGCCCTGTGGCCCGTCGGGCGCCGCGTAGTCTCCGTTGAAACCGCGCGGGCGGCACGTACTGCCAATGCGCAGCGTCGTTTTCAGTAACGCAGAGGAAATTGCGTACTAATGCTTAGTCCCTTACTGCATCGCTACACCCGGAACAGCGCCTGGCTTTACAACTTACGCATTTTTATCGCTCTGACCGGTACGGCTGCCCTGCCCTGGTGGCTGGGAGAGGTTAAACTGACTATTCCATTGACGCTTGGCGTGGTAGCAGCAGCGCTGGCGGATCTGGACGATCGCCTGGCCGGGCGTCTGCGAAACCTGCTGATAACGCTGGTAAGCTTTTTTATTGCTTCCGCATCCGTAGAGCTGCTGTTCCCCTGGCCGTGGCTGTTTGTGTTGGGGCTGATGCTTTCTACCAGCGGCTTTATCCTGCTGGGCGGGCTGGGCCAGCGCTACGCAACTATTGCGTTTGGCGCATTGCTTATTGCTATTTACACGATGCTCGGCATCTCGTTGTACGAGCACTGGTATCAGCAACCGATACTCCTGTTAGCGGGTGCCGTGTGGTACAACCTGCTTACGCTTGCCGGGCATCTTATTTTTCCGATACGTCCGTTGCAGGACAATCTGGCCCGCTGTTATGACCATCTGGCGGATTATCTGGAAATCAAAGCGACGCTGTTTGATCCTGATATTGAAAAAGAAAGCCAGGCACCAATGCTTGAACTGGCAATGGCTAACAGCAAGCTGGTGACCACGCTGAACCAGACAAAAGCATCCCTGCTGACTCGCTTACGTGGCGATCGCGGCCAGCGTGGCACCAGACGCACCCTGCACTACTATTTTGTCGCACAGGATATCCACGAGCGGGCCAGTTCTTCTCATATTCAGTATCAGGCCTTGCGTGATAAATTTCGCCACAGTGACATTATGTTTCGTTTTCAGCGTCTGCTAACGCTGCAATCCCAGGCTTGCCAACAGCTTTCGCGCTCGATTCTTTTACGCGTTCCCTACCAGCATGACGCAAAATTAGAGCGTGCCTTCACTCATCTTGAAGTCGCCCTTGAAAGGATTAACGTGGCAAAATATGCCACCGGTGAAATGAAAGCGCTGGGCTATCTGTTGAGTAACCTGCGCGCTATAGACGCACAGCTTGCCACAATCGAATCCGAGCAGGCGCTTGCCGCCCCACAAAACGATATGGAAAACCGTCTTGCTGACGACAAGCTAACGGGATTTGGCGATATCTGGCTGCGCCTTACTCGCAACCTGACGCCGGAGTCTGCATTATTCCGTCATGCTGTGCGTATGTCAGTGGTGCTTTGCATGGGCTACGCTTTTATCCAGCTCACAGGTTTGCAGCATGGTTACTGGATCCTGCTCACCAGCCTTTTTGTCTGTCAGCCGAATTACAGCGCCACCCGCAGACGCCTTGCTTTGCGTATCGCCGGAACGCTCGCAGGTGTGGCGATAGGCCTGCCCATTTTGTGGTTTGTTCCTTCGCTGGAAGGCCAGCTGATTCTGGTGGTCATCACCGGCGTATTGTTCTTCGCGTTTCGTAACGTGCAGTATGCGCATGCAACTATGTTTATCACCCTGCTTGTGCTGCTGTGCTTCAATTTGCTTGGCGAAGGATTTGAAGTCGCGTTACCACGCGTGGTTGACACGCTGCTTGGCTGTGCGGTTGCATGGGCTGCGGTAAGTTTTATCTGGCCAGACTGGCGCTTCCGTCGTCTGTCGCTGGTTGTAGAGCGCGCGTTTAATGCCAACTGTCGCTATCTGGACGCTATCCTTGAGCAGTATCATCAGGGAAGAGATAACCGCCTCGAATACCGTATTGCTCGCCGCGATGCACATAACCGCGATGCTGAACTTGCCTCGGTGGTTTCCAACATGTCTTCAGAACCCCGAGTCTCACCTGAAACCCGGGAGACTGCATTCCGTTTATTATGTCTCAACCATACTTTTAACAGCTATGTGTCAGCGCTGGGCGCGCATCGTGAAAAGATCGATAATAACGAGATCCTGCTGCTGCTGGATGATGCTGTCTGTTACGTTGATGATGCGCTTCATCACTTACCCGCCGATGAACAGCGAGTGCAACAGGCGCTCATGGGGCTATCGGAAAGAATTACCCATATCGATCCGGGCCCTGAGACTAAAGAACCGCTTGTGCTGCAGCAAATTGGATTACTGGTTTCCCTTCTGCCTGAAATATCGCGCCTTCAACAGCATATCGCCCATCACTCCGATTAACGTCTGTGACGTTGTTCGTAACGATAATACCAGTCTAAAAGCTCCTGGCGCGTCACTGCCGGGAGCGCCGCCTCATGAATTCCTGAGATAGCACCGGCGAGGGCGAGAAGAATTTTTACCCCCACGAATTTTTTAACGCTGCGCAGTTTGATCCATGAGCGCCTGGCCCCGTAAGCTTTCAGGGTACGCAGGTCTGCAATTCCCGCCTCCCAGAGCCATATCTCTATATTGACCGAAAGGTTGGGGAGATCCTTAAGCCGTCTTTGAGTTTTGCGGACTGATCTCTCACGGCGGGCATTGATGAGTGCGTTATAAGAAAGCTGCAGCAGCTTATCCGGATTTCGCCAAAGTTCCTCATCGACCCGATAGTAATTAAGGACGATAGGTCTGCCCCGCTTGCTGTAAATAAGCGGTGGAGCGGCTTTACTGACGAAATACGTTTCGCTTTCTTCGCAGGCACGCAGGTAGAGTTCTCCTTCCGACACCATAGCAAATACGACGTTACCGATGGCGAGGCTATAGCCACCAAACTGCGATCGATAGTCAATTTCGCCCAGCGACGCGAGGTGTTTTTGTGATTGGTGAATCCTGTCATAAGATTTAAATTTCATGAATAAATCCTTAATTATCATGAACTAAATACCGATTTTATTGTTTACCGGTTCCACTAATAGCACAATAATTAACCTGATTGCTGGCTGCAATCACAATTTAACAATTCCGGGAAATACATAAAGAATTTGCGAGATGCTTTCAGAAATTTAGATTGATCTTTGCTCGCCCGGGGAGTACTGTACAAACATACAGTAACACATCAGGCGGGACTCACTATGGACACACCGAACTATCGTACTCATATTGGCAGCAGCCCATCCGTTGCGCTTAGCTCTGCGGAATCATTTGCAGGAAACGATGTTAGGGGATTGATTAGTGAAGTGGTTTATAGCGAAGATCAGCCATGGATGACGCAGCTGGTATTATTACCCTTACTGCAGCAGCTCGGTCAGCAATCTCGCTGGCAGTTGTGGCTGACCCCTCAGCAGAAATTAAGCCGACAGTGGGTGCAGGCCTCAGGGTTACCGCTTACTAAAGTGATGCAGGTGAGCCAGTTAGATCCGCTTTTTACCGTTGATGCTATGGTAAAAGCATTGCAGACGGGAAATTACAGCGTGGTTATTGGATGGCTATCTGAAGATCTGTCCGATGAAGAGCATCTTCGCCTCTCAAACGCGGCCGAAAAAGGCAACGCTATCGGGTTTATTATGCGACCAACCAGGACTCCCCGATCCGGTTGCAGACCACGGGCCGGTCTAAAAATTCATTCTAGTTTGTATCATTAAGTAAATTTGAGATAAATCCTGGTAATTTTTCTTCGGAAGTTACAACACCTTGTCATTTATCACGAATACCCCGCGCAAGCCGCTTCTGACGCCATTCTTAACGAAACGGCGTGGTTGAATTGCCAGCAAAGCTGTTACTAAATGTGTATGCAAGTCGTTTTTTTTCATATGCCTGACAGAGTTCACACTTGTAAGTTTTCAACTACGTTGTAGACTTTAGCTCGCCAGGGTTGCTCTTCATAACACCGACTGATCGGTAGAGTAACAATTGAGCGTTAACCCGGGCGAAGGATTTAACCCTGGGCTTTGACGAAGTTTAAGGCTCATGGCCTATTTGGATGATAATGAGGCGCAAAAAATGAAAAAGACAGCTATCGCGATTGCAGTGGCACTGGCTGGCTTCGCTACCGTAGCGCAGGCCGCACCGAAAGATAACACCTGGTATGCTGGTGGTAAACTGGGCTGGTCTCAGTTCCATGACACCGGTTTCTACGGTAACGGTTACCAGGGCGGCATCGGCAACGGCCCTACCCACGAAAGCCAGCTGGGCGCGGGTGCCTTCGGTGGTTATCAGGTTAACCCATACGTTGGTTTCGAACTGGGTTACGACTGGTTAGGTCGTATGCCGTACAAAGGCAGCGTTAACAATGGCGCATTCAAAGCTCAGGGCGTTCAACTGACTACCAAACTGAGCTACCCAGTAGCTGACGATCTGGACGTGTATACTCGTCTGGGTGGTATGGTTTGGCGTGCAGACTCCAAAGCAGCCTACGCTAACGGTGCTGGCGGTCGTCTGAAAGATCACGACACTGGCGTTTCTCCAGTATTCGCAGGCGGCGTTGAGTGGGCAGTGACCCGTGATATCGCTACCCGTCTGGAATACCAGTGGGTTAACAACATCGGTGATGCGCAAACCGTTGGTACTCGTCCAGACAACGGCATGCTGAGCCTGGGTGTTTCCTACCGTTTCGGCCAGGAAGAAGCTGCACCAGTTGTAGCTCCAGCTCCGGCTCCAGCGCCAGAAGTACAGACCAAACACTTCACTCTGAAGTCTGACGTTCTGTTTAACTTCAACAAATCTACTCTGAAACCAGAAGGTCAACAGGCACTGGATCAGCTGTACACCCAGCTGAGCAACCTGGATCCTAAAGATGGTTCTGTTGTAGTTCTGGGCTTCACCGACCGTATCGGTTCTGACCAGTACAACCAGAAGCTGTCTGACCAACGTGCACAGTCTGTTGTTGATTACCTGATTTCTAAAGGTATCCCGGCTAACAAGATCTCCCCACGCGGTATGGGCGAATCTAACCCGGTAACTGGCAACACCTGTGATAACGTAGCGCCTCGCGCTAAACTGATTGATTGCCTGGCTCCTGATCGTCGCGTAGAGATCGAAGTTAAAGGTATCAAAGACGTTGTAACTCAGCCTGCGGCATAAGTTACCGTTATAAAAAAACCCCGCTTCGGCGGGGTTTTTTATTGTCTGAAACAAGCGAAAATCGCGATAAACCTGACAGGAATTTTATTCTTTACCGAGCAGTGCCTGCAGATCCTGTTTGAGATTCGACATCTGGCTGGCATATTTCTCTTTACGCTCCGCGTCTTCAATCAGCTGCACTATCGTTTCAGAAAGCGTGCACCCGCGACGCTGGGCAAGCCCTGCCAGCCTTTGCCAGACCAGATATTCCAGATCGATTGATTTCTTGCGGGTATGCTGATGTTCCGCATTAAAATAGCGTTTACGGCGGGCACGTATCGTCTGCTTCATGCGATTATGCAGCACCGGATTCATATGCTGTTCAATCCAGCTCAACACGTGTACAGGTTCATTTTCCAGTTTTAGCAGCGCATCTACGGCTTCTTTCGCCGCACTGGCTTCGATATACCGTGTAATGAGCTCACCTTCACGGTGCTTTTTCACCAGATACTTCCACTTCCAGCCGCTCTCGAGATTTTCTAACTGTTGATATTTCATCGCGATCTCAGTGTGACCCTGTAACCTTCTTCAGGATAACAGTTTTTACCGCTTTCGCTCACCTGAAAAATTAAAGCTGTGAGCCGGATAAGCTTGTCAGCAACCATTAACCGTGTGCTGTCCGGCCTATTCTTGTATAATCGCGCCTTTGACATCTGATTAATAAATAGCGACTTTGACGACTAATCGACTTGAATGGCGTGCCCTTGTTCCCGATACCGAGAGTTATCAGGAAATTTTTGCGCAGCCTTATGACACTGACTCTGCGCCCTTCTCTGCTGTCCAGCCACGTCTGTTTTACGGCCTGGAGCAGCTGAGCCAACCGGTAGCCTCGGCCTCACTGATGCTGGTAAAAGCCGCTGAAGAATCCGAGTACCTTAATTTACTGGCCGCCGCAGCCCGCGGAGTATGGCCGACTGCCGAAACGCTGGCCGGCGGTCATTACCTCATCGAAGGCACTCGAGTAACGTTGCGCCCGGCCGAAGAAAGCGATGGCTCTTTTACAGGGCATGGTGATGTTGTCGTTGCTGATTGGGTCGAAACAGAGCAGCTTTTTGGCTGCGTGCGCCAGTTTGCAGGTGAAATCAGCCTGACACCCGGCGCCATACACCGGGCAAATGGCGGCGTACTGGTGCTCTCTTTACGAAGCGTATTGGCTCAGCCTTTACTGTGGTTACGTCTGAAACAGATGGTGACCCAGGGGCGTTTCGACTGGATCTCCCCAGACGAGTCTCGTCCGCTGCCGGTGAGCATTCCTTCCCTGCCTCTGAACCTGAAACTTATTCTGGTTGGCGAGCGTGAATCACTGGCCGATTTCCAGGACATGGAGCCCGAACTGGCGTCGCAGGCTATCTACAGTGAATTTGAAGAGAACCTTCAGATTGTCTCTGCTGACGACATCGCGCTCTGGTGCCAGTGGACTCACGCGGTTGCGCAAGCGAAAAGTTTGCCTTCACCTGCGCACGATGCCTGGCCTGTCCTGATTCGGGAAGCTGTTCGCTATACCGGCGATCAGGAGACACTGCCGCTGTGTCCTCTGTGGTTAACCCGACAGCTACGTGAAGTCGCCGCCTTTACTGAGGAAGCGACCTTTAGCGGGGAGCAACTTTCACAGATGCTGATTCAGCGCGAGTGGCGGGAAGGCTACCTTGCTGAACGTATGCAGGATGAAATTCTGCTTGAGCAAATCCTGATTGAGACCGAAGGTGAAATGGTCGGGCAAATCAACGCCCTGTCGGTCATTGAATTCCCGGGCCATCCACGCGCGTTTGGTGAACCTTCGCGTATTAGCTGCGTGGTACACGTTGGCGACGGGGAATTTACAGACGTTGAGCGTAAAGCGGAATTAGGCGGCAATATTCACGCTAAGGGCATGATGATCATGCAGGCGTTTTTAATGTCTGAGCTGCAGCTTGACCAGCAAATTCCTTTTTCTGCCTCAATCACGTTTGAACAGTCGTACAGCGAAGTGGATGGCGACAGCGCCTCTATGGCTGAACTGTGTGCATTGATAAGCGCCCTTGCAAATATTCCTCTTTACCAGCATATAGCGATAACGGGTTCCGTCGACCAGTTTGGTCGGGTGCAGCCCGTTGGCGGACTGAATGAGAAAATTGAAGGGTTCTTCCGCATTTGCCAGCAGCGAGAATTGACCGGTCAGCAGGGCGTTATTATTCCTGTTGCCAACGTACGCCATCTTTGTCTTCACCAGGATGTTCTGGATGCTGTAGAACAAGGTCAGTTCTCAATCTGGGCCATCGATGAAGTGGCGGATGCACTACCCTTATTAACGAATCTGCCATGGGATGGCGAAGGACAAAACACTCTGCTGCACGCCGTCCAGGAGCGCATCGCTCAGGCCAGTGCACAGGACATTCGGCACCGATATCCGTGGCCACTGCGTTGGCTCAACTGGTTCAACCACAACTGATCGGACTTGTTGAGCGTACACGTGTTAGCTAACCTGCGTGCTTCATTATAAAAAGGCTTACTGTAGACATGGTAGATAAACGCGAATCCTATACAAAAGAAGATCTTCTTGCCTCTGGTCGTGGCGAACTGTTTGGCGCTGAAGGCCCACAGTTACCTGCGCCTTCCATGCTGATGATGGACCGCGTGGTCAAGATGACCGAAGACGGCGGCAACTTCGATAAAGGTTACGTTGAAGCAGAATTAGATATTAACCCCGATCTGTGGTTCTTCGCTTGCCACTTCATCGGCGATCCGGTGATGCCTGGCTGTCTGGGTCTGGATGCGATGTGGCAGCTGGTAGGCTTCTACCTCGGCTGGCTGGGCGGCGAAGGGAAAGGGCGTGCGCTTGGTGTGGGTGAAGTGAAATTTACCGGCCAGGTACTGCCGACCGCGAAGAAGGTGACCTACCGTATTCACTTCAAACGCATTGTAAACCGTCGCCTGATCATGGGCCTTGCGGATGGTGAAGTGCTGGTTGATGGCCGTGTTATTTACACCGCAACCGATCTGAAAGTAGGTTTGTTTAAAGATACTTCTGCCTTCTAATCCCCTGAAACGTGAAACCTCCGCCGAGCGGAGGTTTCATTCAACTTAAAGAGACAGTGATTACGCGGTAACCGCCCTGTCTTCCATGGCTTCTCGCCAGCCTCCCATCCAGTACGACCTCTGATTTAGTGCCTGATAAGGACATATCTCTTTGGAGCGTCCTGTGATACCTGCTTGATAACCACGTTGATGAGCCCGTTCCAGGCGATCTCGTTTTTGTCTCTTCATGCCTCGTTTCCCTCATTTCTTTATCTGGTGGAAAGAAAACAGTGATTACAAAACGTGCAACCACATGTAAGGGATACCTGCAAACGTCCTCATCGTCAATGCGCAAAATTCACGCCAGTGTCATATTTGTGAGCTACTCAAAATATCATTTGTACAAAAACTGTGATGTCGCACAAGTAATACGCTCATGCTAAACGAAAAGCTGCGCTTCGCGGTTAAGGCGAAAAGCGCAGCTTTTTTGTGCGGAAAAGCTAAATTAGTTCAGACGAGTTAGCTGGCTTGCCATGTTCTGAGCCTCCTGCTGCCACGCCTGAGCGAGCGTTTTAACCATCGCGTCGTACCCATCCTCTTGCTGCTTCAGCTCAAGATGGAACGGGCGTTTTATCAGCTGTCCCTGGTGATTAAGTAGCCACTCACCGCTAACGATAACTTTGCCATCGTAGCGGCCATGGAAACCTGTGACGTTCACATTCAGAATATCCTGATCGTTACCCAGCGGTTGGGAAGCGACAACCCAGCCGGGTAAAGCACTGCCCAGATTGCTCACCAGGGTATTACGCAGCTGTTGATCCAGCGGGCTTGCCCATAAATTACTGGTTGCAATAACGAACTGTACATCGCTGGTCTGATAAACCACGCCGTTACCGGCGAGGTAATCAGGCACCGCAACCTGCTCTATCCATAAAAGATGGGTGCCAGGCTGGCTCACCGCCTGCATAGCAGGCGAAGAGCCCTGAGGCAGCTGATAATACGTTTTGCCGTCATCGCTGCTGCTGCAGGCGCTCAGCGCCAGTGCCGCGATTAGCGGAAGCCATTTTTTCATTCTTTAGCCCTCTTCGGCTGGGGATCCTTTTTATCCTTCGCCTCAAAGATCAGCGAATTGCTCTTATCATTCAACGTACGCAGCACCGGCGTGAGCTCACGCAGAACCTGATCAAGACGCTGCATATCCGCCACCATCTTGTTATAGGCCGCAGAACCCGGCTGGAAGCCTTGCATGCTGCGGTTCAGTTCACGCAGCGTTGACTGCATGTTTTCCGGCAGCGACTGCGTGGACTTGTTGTTCATCAACTTGTTCAGGCTATCAATCGTCTGTTGCAGGCGCTGCATCGTGTGCTGACTTTCAGCAAGCGACCTGGTGGTCTGCTCAATCATCGGGTTAAGCGGTAAATTATTAATCTTATCCAGCGTATCCAGCAGTCGTTGCTGAATTTGCGCCAGCCCGCTGCTCATCGTAGGAATGATCGGATAACCACTAAAGCTCTTCATGCCCGTCATCGGCTCTGTCTTCGGATAGAAGTCGAGATCGATGTACAGCGCACCGGTCAGCAGGTTGCCGTTCTTCAGTGAGGCGCGCAGTCCGCGTTTGAGGAAGAGGGACATATTTTCTTCAATATTGGTATCCCCGCCGATTACGCTCTGGAGACGTTCAGGCTCGATGCGAATCAGAATCGGGATACGGAAATCGTCACTCAGCGCCTGCCGCATTCCCGGCGTGAAGAACGGAACCTGAGCAACCGTACCCAAACGAATGCCCCGGAATTCTACAGGTGCGCCCGGCTGCAGGCCGCGGATAGAATCTTTAAAGAACATCAGATAATCGATGTGCTGGGTATAGAGTGAATCCTGAATGCTTCTCTGATCGTCAAAGAGTTTATAATCCGCGCCCGGTTGAGCAGGCTGCCCCAGCTCCCATCCCTCGGGAATGTCGAAGCTAACCCCTCCGCTAAAGAGCGTCGTCAGCGATCCCATTTCGACGCGCATCCCCTGGGAAGACATATCCACGGCAATACCGCTGTCTTTCCAGAAGCGCACATTGCTGGTCACCAGCCGGTCGTTAGGCGCGCTGATAAAGAGCTGATAGCTGATGCGGCGTTTAGTTGCATCGAAGGTGCTGGTTTCAACAGACCCAACACGATAGCCGCGGAACAAGACCGGGTCACCGGGGTTAAGCTGCCCTGCTTTATCGCTATCAAGCGTGATGCGGATACCTTTCGCATCTGGCGATGCCAGAGGAGGTGAATCAAGCAGATTATAGCTATCGGGCTTTGCGCCTTTGATCCCCGGCTGCAGCTCAATATAGGCACCTGAAAGCAAAGTACTCAGTCCGGAAACGCCACCGCGCCCCACCTGAGGCTTCACAACCCAGAATACCGAGTCCTTATGCAGTAATTTTTCCATGCCCGCGTTTAAACGAGCCGTGATTTTTACATGATGTAAATCATCGGAAAGCACGGCGCTTTCAACCACGCCTACGTCAACGCTACGGCTCTTGATAGTCGTCTTGCCGCCTTCAATGCCTTCGGCATTGGTGGTTATCAGGGTCACTTCCGGGCCCTGGTGGCTGTAATGATAAAATATTATCCACGCGCCAATAAGCGCGGTCACGATAGGGAAAATCCACACCGGGGACCAGTTTTTCACCTTGCGTACTTTTGCTTCCCCGCTTTTATTTTCCATGCTCAGACGACTCCTTATGAGTTGAATCTGGTGCGCGATCCCAGGACAGTCGAGGGTCGAAGGTCATCGCAGCAAACATTGTCAAAATTACTACTAAGGCGAACATTAACGCACCAATCGCCGGATAGATGTTCATCAGCGCGCCCATTCTCACCAGCGCTGAGAGCACGGCGATCACAAACACGTCAATCATTGACCAGCGGCCAACAAATTCCACCACTTCATAAATCAGATGCATGCGTTCGCTGTCACGCTTGCCGTGGCCTTTGGCATCCCAGCATAGCCACGCAATCGCCAGCATCTTCAGCGTCGGCACCATAATACTGGCGATAAATATCACCATCGCGACCGGGTAGGAACCGTCGCTCCACAGCAATATTACCCCGGCAATAATGGTTGACGGCATCTTGCTGCCCAGCAGCTCGGTAACCATAATCGGCAGGATATTCGCCGGCAGATAAAGCAGAATTGAAGTGATCAGAAGCGCGAGCGTCCACTGCAAACTGTGCTTGCGCCTTATATGGCCTTTTGTTGCGCAGCGCGGGCAAATCAGGCGATCTTCGGGCAGTATCGCCGTACAGCAGGAACAGGAACGCAGCCCCTGATGGATACCGGCAACGCCTACTTTTAGCGGCTGTGCAACGGCGGGCATCGGGGCGAGATCGTCCCAAAGCCTGCGTTTATCCACGCACTGAAAAGCCCGCAGTTGCAAAATGCAGAACAAACACCACGGTATGAAGCTGCTGCCCACGCCAATATCGCCATAGG
Organism: Buttiauxella sp.; assembly: GCA_032051265.1. GTDB lineage: Bacteria > Pseudomonadota > Gammaproteobacteria > Enterobacterales > Enterobacteriaceae > Dryocola. The sequence continues at coordinate 218,853 of DAMBYU010000007.1, read as the reverse complement.
CCATAAGCTTGACGAAACTCACCAGCACGCCTGCGAGAAAAATTTCTGCCATGCCCCATGATTTAAGCTGAAACAGCGTCCGCGCCATTTTGCGCTGCAAATTCGCAGGCAAGTTAGCCTGATTGACCAGCAGTAAAATGGTGATGAGGCAGAAAGCCGGCACGGCCTGGACGGACAGCATGAAGAATGTGCCGAGGCTTGCGTAATCCTCGGAAAACATCACGCCCGGAATTTCCAGCAGCGTAACTTCGCTGACGATGCCTGCGACCTTCATATTGATAAAAGGGAAGAGATTAGCCAGCAAAAGCATAAACAGGGCCGACAGCGCATAGGCCGTGGGCCGTTGACGCGGAGAAGGCCATTGCGTGATAAGCGTTGTGCCGCAACGTGGGCAGGCGGCCTTATGGCCGTCCTGCAGCTCTGGCAAAGTCACCAGCAAATCACATTGTGGACACAATATGTGCGAACGAGGGTGATGCGTGGCACACATATCGGGTCTCCTTACATTACGTGCTGTTTTTAAGAGACTCGAGGTGCTCCCAGCGTTCAAAAGCATCTTCAAGGGCTTTTTCGGCAGCGGCCAGCTCGCTCAACACTTTTTGCGTCTCGTCGTGCGACTGGTTGAAGAACTCTGCATCACCGACTTTTGCCTGAAGCGCCTCAAGTTCAGTCTCAAGTTGCTCAAGACGAAGCGGCAGCTGCTCAAGTTCACGCTGTAGGTTATAGCTTAGTTTGCTATTGCCGCGTTTTGTAGCTTCGTTTTTTACGGGTTCGCTCTTCTGCGGCTTACTTTGAGCGGTTTCGCGCAGCGAACGCGCTGAACCCTGCTGGCCTTTTGCGTCGTGGTAACCGCCCACGTAACGACCGACGCGCCCTTCGCCTTCAAAAATCCAGCATTCGGTCACGGTGTTATCCACGAACTGACGATCGTGGCTCACCAGCATCACGGTGCCCTGATAGCCATCAATCAGCTCTTCAAGCAGCTCCAGCGTTTCAACATCCAGATCGTTTGTTGGTTCATCGAGGATCAGCAGGTTGCTTGGTTTCAGGAATAAACGCGCCAGTAACAGACGATTACGTTCACCGCCCGACAGCGCGCGTACCGGCGTCATGGCGCGTTTTGGATGGAATAAGAAGTCCTGCAGATAGCCAAGCACGTGACGCGGCTTGCCGTTCACCATCACTTCCTGCTTACCTTCCGCCAGGTTATCCATGACGGTGCGATCCGGATCGAGTTCCGCACGGTGCTGGTCAAAGTACGCCACTTCAAGTTTTGTTCCACAGTGCACGCGACCGCTGTCGGCCTGTAACTGGCCCAGCATCAGCTTAAGCAAGGTGGTTTTACCGCAGCCGTTCGGCCCAACCAGCGCAATTTTATCGCTGCGCTGAACCTGGGCGGAGAAATCCTTAACCAGCATTTTATTCGCGATCTGGTAGCAAACATCTTCCATTTCAAAGACGATCTTGCCTGAACGCGAGGCCTCTTCAACCTGCATTTTGGCGCTGCCCAGCACTTCGCGGCGTTCGCCACGTTCGCGGCGCATCGCTTTGAGTGCCCGCACACGGCCTTCATTACGCGTGCGGCGCGCTTTAATTCCCTGACGGATCCACACCTCTTCCTGGGCAAGCTTGCGATCGAACTCTGCGTTTTGCAGATCTTCCACGCGCAGAGCTTCTTCTTTAGCCAGCAAATACTGGTCGTAATCGCCAGGGTAAGAAACCAGTTTGCCGCGATCCAGATCGACAATGCGGGTCGCCATATTGCGGATAAAGGAACGGTCATGGGAGATGAAAATGATGCTGCCCTGGAACTCTTTTAAGAAGCCTTCCAGCCAGTCGATGGTTTCAATGTCCAGGTGGTTCGTCGGTTCGTCCAGCAGCAGAACGCGTGGCGAACTGACAAGAGCCCGACCCAGCGCCGCTTTACGCAGCCAGCCGCCGGAAAGCGCGGACAGTTCGGTATCGGCATCCAGACCTAACTGCTCAAGCACTTCATTAATACGGCTGTCCAGCTGCCACAGGTTCTGGTGATCCAGAATCTCCTGGATGCGCGCCATTTCGTTGAGGTTCTTTTCGCTCGGATCGCTCATCACCTTATGGGAAATATCGTGATAGGCCTTCAGGTATTCAGCCTGCTCCTCTACCCCTTCGGCGACGAAATCGTAGACGGTACCCGCCACGTTACGCGGTGGGTCCTGCTGCAGGCGCGCCACGATCAGATCCTGCTCGTAAACCATGCGGCCATCGTCCAGCGGCAGTTCGCGATTCAGGATCTTCATCAGCGTGGATTTACCCGCGCCGTTACGACCAACCAGACAAACGCGTTCGTTTTCTTCGATATGAAGTTCGGTGTTATCTAACAGCGGCGCGTCGCTAAACGACAGCCAGGCACCGTGCATACTGATTAATGACATGAAAATTAATCCTTGGCTTTGTGAGTGACAAGCCAGCAGTTATGGATCTGGCGATTACGGGCGAAGTCTTGCGACAGGGTTTTCTGGGTGATCTCTTGCGCGCTCAAGCCCAGCGTTGCCAGCCCGTCAAAATCCATTTTAAAGCCACGTTTATTGTTGGAGAACATAATGGTGCCCCCCCGGCGTAACAGGCGTTTAAGATTTTTCATCAGGCCAATATGATCACGCTGCACGTCAAAGGATTCTTCCATCCGTTTTGAGTTGGAAAACGTTGGCGGATCGATAAAGATCAGATCGAACTGCTCGTCCGTTTCACTCAGCCAGCCCAGGCAATCCGCCTGGATCAGGCGGTGATTACGACCGCTCAGTCCGTTAAGACGCAGGTTACGTTCCGCCCACTCCAGATAGGTGCGGGACATATCCACCGTGGTAGTTGTCTTCGCGCCGCCCAGACCCGCGTGTACCGTGGCGCTGCCGGTGTAGGCAAAGAGGTTAAGGAAATCTTTTCCTTTGCTCATTTTACCGAGCATATGACGTGCGGTACGGTGGTCGAGGAACAGGCCAGTATCAAGGTAGTCAGTCAGGTTAACCCACAGACGCGCGTTGTATTCGCCGACTTCCATAAAGTCGCCCTTCTCATCCATCTTCTGGTACTGATTTTTACCTTTCTGGCGTTCACGCGTTTTCAGGACCAGACGGTTAGCAGGCAGATCGAGTACGGAGAGCGTGGCGGCAATCACATCAAACAGACGCTGACGCGCCTTGTTGGCGTCCACGGTTTTTGGCGGCGCGTATTCCTGCACCACAACCCAGTCGCCGTAGCGGTCCACGGCTACGTTATAGTCCGGTAAATCCGCATCGTACACACGGTAACACTCAATACCTTCCTGACGCGCCCACTTATCCAGCTTCTTAATATTCTTACGCAAACGGTTAGCATAATCTTCGGCATGCTGACCACCGGCGGTGCCGGTGGCGTTCTCTGCCAGCTGATAGTTTTTCTGCACGCAGTCAAGCGGGCCGTTTTTCGCTTTGAACTGACGTTCGGCGCGTAGCTGCAGGCAGTTGAGCAGATCCGGCGATGCGCTGAATAACGACAGGTTCCAGCCGCCGAAATGCGCCTTCATATTACGCCCCAGCACGCTGTGCAGCGCGATAAGCGCTGGTTCGCTATCCAGACGTTCGCCGTATGGCGGGTTGCTGACGACGGTGCCCGTTGGCCCTTCCGGCAGTGGGTTAGCCAGTTTAGCGATGTCTTTCACTTCATAGCTAATGAGATCGGCAAGCCCGGCGCGGCGGGTGTTAACGCGTGCGCGCTCGATGACGCGAGGATCGTTATCGGAACCAAAGAAACGGGAAGTATAATCCCCAAGCCCTTTGCGAGCGCGAACCTGCGCTTCGGTAGTAACCTCTTTCCACAGATCTTCGTCGTGTTTCGCCCAGCCCAGGAAGCCCCAGCGCTTGCGGTGTAAGCCCGGAGCGCGATCGGTGGCGATCATCGCGGCTTCAATCAGCAGCGTACCGGAGCCGCACATCGGGTCAAGCAGCGGAGTGCCTGGCTGCCAGCCGGAGCGCATGACGATTGCCGCGGCCAGCGTTTCTTTGACAGGGGCCGCACCCGTGCTGTCGCGATAGCCGCGCTGATGCAGGCCCTCGCCGCTTAAATCCAGCGCAATGCTGGCGGTATCTTTATTCAGCCAGACGTTGATACGTATATCTGGTTGCTCGCGATCGACATTCGGACGCGGCAGGTTTTTACGGGTAAACGAGTCGACGACCGCATCTTTTACCTTAAGCGCGCCGTACTGGCTGTTACGAATGACGTCGTTCAGGCCGCTAAAGTGCACAGCGAAAGTCGCATCCGGGCCGAAAATTGCCGGCCAGTCGATAACCTGCACGCCCAGATATAGATCCAGATCGCTATAAACGTTGCACTCGCTAAGCGGCAGCAGAATGCGGGAGGCCAGGCGGCTCCACATCAGGCTTTGGTAAACCAGACGAGAATCCCCCTGGTAATGTACGCCGCCCTGAACAACCTGGCAGCCTTGCGCGCCGAGGCCTTCCAGTTCAGTTTTTAGCAGCTCTTCGAGCCCACGCGCCGTACTGGCAAACAGAGAATTCATATCGTCACTTATTGGTCAGAAAAAGAAAATAGTGGCGCATTATAGCTAATCCGCCACGCATGTCATAAAGTTGCCCTCTTATTATTTTTACAGGCATGGAGGGCAGCATGATCAGTCTATCTCAACTTTATATTCACCCGGTTAAATCAATGCGCGGACTTGCCCTCTCGCATGCACAAGCCGCCGCCAGCGGCCTGGCTTTTGACCGTATTTTTATGATTACCGAACCGGATGGCACTTTTATTACCGCGCGTCAGTATCCGCAAATGGTGCTTTTTACCCCGGCCATTCTTCATGACGGTCTCTATCTGAGCGCGCCGGATGGCACTTCAGCGAACGTTCGCTTTGCCGATTTCCAGCCAACCCCTGCCGCAACCGAAGTCTGGGGCAACCACTTTACCGCCCTGATTGCCCCTGATGAGATCAATAGCTGGTTGAGCGGTTTCTTTTCGCGTCCTGTGCAATTGCGCTGGGTGGGCGAAGCGTTAACCCGCCGGGTTAAGCGCCATGAAGAAGTGCCTTTGTCCTTTGCCGATGGTTACCCTTTCCTGCTGACTAACGAAGCCTCGCTGCGCGATTTGCAAAACCGTTGTCCGGCAAGCGTGAAGATGACGCAGTTCCGTCCCAACATCGTAGTGACAGGCGCACAGGCATGGGAAGAAGACAGGTGGCAGGTGGTACGTATTGGCGATGTAACGTTTGACGTCGCTAAACCGTGCAGCCGCTGTATTTTCACCACCGTCAGTCCTGAAAAAGGCCGTAAACATCCCGCAGGCGAACCACTGAATACCCTGCAAAGCTTCCGTACCGCGCAAGATAATGGCGATGTTGACTTCGGGCAGAACCTGATTGCGCGTAATAGCGGGATTATCCGCATCGGGGATGAACTGGAAGTGCTGGCCCGTAAGCCCGCCCGAGCCTATGGCGCAGGCCAGGTTGAGGAAAGCATTACGCCCGCAGCCCAGCCGGAAAGCACGGTGGAGATTGCCTGGCAGGGGCAGACTTTCCGCGGTAATAATCAGCAAATCTTACTCGAGCAGCTTGAACAACAGGGAGTTCGCGTCCCCTATTCCTGTCGCGCCGGAATTTGCGGAAGCTGTCGGATTCGTTTACTGGACGGGGAAGTGACAGCGCTCAAAAAAAGCGCCGTAGGCACTGACGGTACGATTCTGTGCTGTAGCTGTGTTCCTGCTGGAGATGTGAAGCTGGAAACGCTTTAAACTGCCTGGTCAAGGCTGAAGCTGTTACTTACCGGCTGCGGCTTCAGTCTGTCATTCATCACCTTAATCGCATCCCCTAATTGCATGGTACGACCGGCAAGCTGCAGTCCCGGCTGTGCCAGCAAACAGAGTGCCGCGTTGTCGCCGGTTTCAACCACCAACAGATTCACCTGCTGCATATCTTCACTTAACCACACGCAGGCCGCATCGCCTGGAGCGGGCTGCCAGCAGTCGCCATGCGAGACAAAATGCCAGCTTTTCGGCATTTGCGGTTTGAGATAGCGAATAGCCACCAGCGCATTCAGCACCAGCTCAGCGCGCTGCTCTTTGCTCAACGGCAGATCGCGGCACTTCTCGTCAAAGGTGAAAAACAGCGCGGCGTCATCAACACAAAAACCAGCGTTTTGAAAGGCATCGGGCGTGAGCATCTTACGTGGAAAGCGAGAACGAAAAATCATTCCATTGGCCAAATCGAGCATCATACGATCGTGCTCTTCATCGAAATACCAACGCCAACTATCGTCCGGTTTTATCCGCATAATGCATTGTCCTTTTGTCTATTCCACAACCTTAAAGCATCTTTATTGCCGCTTCGCTTAAAGCCGTATTAATAGAAGACTATGATGTTTAATTTTGCAACAGCCACGGAATATAAAACAACCAGGGCTGAAAATAAAGCCCCGGTTGTCTGGATATGAGAAGGCTTAGAGGTGGGTGACGATCGCCTTAATCAGCGGTGGGCCTTTAAATATGAAGCCGGAATAAATTTGAATCAGCGTTGCGCCTGCCGCCAATTTTTCACGTGCGGCGATGACTGAATCAATGCCGCCGACGCCAATTATCGGTAAGCGACCCTTTAATTCCTGCGACAAGCGGCGAATAATTTCTGTACTCTTCAACTGCACCGGCCGGCCGCTTAAACCCCCCATTTCATTACAATATTTCATGCCCTGCACGAGGCTACGATCCAGGGTGGTATTGATCGCAATAACCCCATCGATATTATGGCGAACTAAACTGTCGGCCACCTGCACCAATTCTTCTTCGGTCAGATCGGGGGCGATTTTAACCGCCAGCGGCACATATTTATGGTGGACTTCTTGTAACACCTGCTGCTTATTTTTAAGCGCGCTTAAAAGATCGTCCAGCGCCTCGCCGTATTGCAATGAACGTAATCCCGGCGTGTTGGGTGAGGAAATATTGATCGCTATATAGCCAGCATACGGATAAATTTTATCCATACAGATCAAATAGTCGTCTTTACCCTGTTCGACCGGCGTATCTTTATTTTTACCAATATTGATCCCGAGCACGCCATCAAAATGGGCTTTTTTCACATTCTCAACAAGATTATCCACGCCAAGGTTATTAAAACCCATGCGGTTAATTAGCCCTTCGGCTTCAACCAGGCGGAAGATGCGCGGCTTATCGTTACCCGGCTGCGGCCGGGGCGTGACGGTACCGATTTCGATGGAGCCAAACCCCATCGCGCCCAGCGCATCAATGCATTCTCCGTTTTTATCCAGGCCCGCGGCTAAGCCAAGAGGATTCTTAAAATTTAACCCCATGCAGGAAACCGGTTTAGACGGAACGTTTTGTCGCACCAGCCATTCGAGCGGCGTGCCCGTTACGCGGCGTAATTGCTGAAATGTCACTTCATGAGCGCGCTCTGGATCGAGCTGAAAAAGGGCTTTACGAACGAAGGGGTAGTACATGAACTCTCCTGGATTCCGGTGTGCAAACCGGGGCCGTATTATTATCGATTACGCTCGCGAATGGAATTGACCTGCAACAAAAAAGCCCGAATAGACGCAATCGTTTTCACGCCTGCGCCTTCTTATGCAATTTTTGACATTTTTTTATCGGATAAATCAATCAGGGGAATAGACGCGTGGTGCGGACCGGTTAAGAATATGTAAGGTGGATAAGCGTCAGCGCTATCCACCTTACAACCCTCGTTTTAAGCGAGTGCTTTGCTAATTTTCTCAAACAGATCGCCGGACAAATTCTCCAGCCCTTTCAACTGTTCCAGCGCGGCACGCATCATTTCCTGACGCTTATCGTCATAACGATTCAGACGAACCAAAGGTTCGATCAGACGTGAAGCCACCTGCGGGTTACGGCGGTTCAGCTCGCTGAGCATTTCCACCATAAACTGATAGCCGCTGCCGTCCACCGCGTGGAAGGCCGCCGGATTGCCTGCCGCAAAAGCACCGATCAGAGAACGGATGCGGTTCGGGTTGCCGAGGCTGAATGAGCGGTGGTTCAACAGTTCGCGCACCTTGCTTAGCGTATTGGCCGCCGGACTGGTCGCCTGCAGAACGAACCATTTATCCATCACCAGGCCATCCTGATGCCACTTCTCGTCATACTTCGCCAGCAGCTCTTCACGGCACGGTAATTGCGCTGCAACGGCTGACGCTAGCGCGGCAATCGCATCGGTCATATTATCCGCCGCGTCATACTGCGCACGTACCAGTTGCTCGGCCAGCTCTTGCTCACCAAACGCCAGATAACGCAGGCAGGTATTACGCAGGGCACGTTTACCAATGTCCGCATGCTCAACACGATAAGCGTCGAGCTTGTTGGCGTTGTAAATAGCGAGGAACTCGTCCGCTAATTCCGTCGCCAGCGTGCAGGTCAGCGCTTCGTGAACCTCAGCGATAGCAATGGGATCGATCTGCTGGAATAGCTCGGCAATTTCATTTTGCGAAGGCAGCGTGAGGATTTCCGCGGCCAGGGCCGGATCTATCTTCTCATCAAGCAAAATAGCGCGGAAAGCATCGGCTACATGCAGCGGCAAAGACAATGGCTGCTTTTGCTGGCTACGGTTAACGTTCAGCTTGATGTGGGTCGCCAGCAGGCTTTGCGCCGCGTCCCAACGGGAGAAGTCGTTGCGGGCGTAGCGCATCAGGAAGGTCAGTTGCTGATCGCTCCAGTTGTATTCCAGTTTTACCGGTGCTGAGAACTCACGCAGCAGCGATGGAACAGGCTGGAACCAGACGTTATCAAAAACAAACGTCTGCTCGGCCTGGGTGACGTTCAGCACGTGATGAACCGGATGACCGCCTTTTTGTAGCGGGATAACTTTGCCTTCGTTGTCATACAGTTCGATATCGAACGGAATGTGCAACGGCTGTTTTTCCGCTTGCTCCGTGGTGGGCGGCGTCATCTGGCTGATGGTAAGCGTGTACTGCTCGGTTTCCGGATTGTAGTCGTCACGCACGCTTACGACCGGCGTCCCGGCCTGGCTGTACCAGCGACGGAAATGCGACAGGTCGACGTTGGAGGCATCTTCCATCGCCTGCACGAAATCGTCGCAGGTAGCGGCGCTGCCGTCATGACGCTCAAAGTAAAGCTGCATGCCTTTCTGGAAGTTCTCTTCACCAAGCAGGGTGTGCAGCATACGAATGACTTCAGAACCTTTCTCATACACCGTCAAAGTGTAGAAGTTGTTCATTTCGATAACTTTATCCGGGCGAATCGGGTGCGCCATCGGGCTTGCGTCTTCGGCAAACTGCATTGCGCGCATGGTGCGCACGTTCTGGATGCGGTTAACGGCACGCGAGCCGAGATCCGAGCTGAATTCCTGATCGCGGAAAACGGTCAGACCTTCTTTGAGGCTTAACTGGAACCAGTCGCGACAGGTCACGCGGTTGCCGGTCCAGTTGTGGAAATATTCATGGCCGATAACGCGTTCGATATCGAGATAGTCTTTGTCGGTGGCGGTTTCGGCGCGCGCCAGCACGTATTTGGAGTTAAAGATATTAAGGCCTTTGTTCTCCATCGCACCCATGTTGAAGAAGTCCACGGCGACAATCATATAGATGTCGAGATCGTATTCCAGGCCGAAACGGGTTTCGTCCCACTTCATGGACGCCTTCAGCGAGGTCATCGCCCAGCCGGCGCGATCCAGATTGCCACGGTCGACAAACAGTTCCAGCGCGACATCGCGGCCAGAGCGCGTTTTAAAGCTGTCCCGCAGCACGTCGAAATCACCCGCCACCAGCGCGAACAGATAACAAGGTTTCGGGAACGGATCCTGCCACTGTACCCAGTGACGACCATTTTCCAGCTCCCCTTCAGCAACGCGGTTACCGTTGGAGAGCAGATATGGATATTTTGTTTTATCGGCAATGAGTTTGGTGGTGAAGCGCGCGAGCACGTCCGGGCGGTCCAGATACCAGGTAATGTGGCGGAAACCTTCGGCCTCGCACTGGGTGCAAAGCGCCTCGCCTGACTGATACAACCCTTCAAGCGCGGTGTTTGCCGCCGGGCTAATTTCATTCACGATGGTCAACAAGAAATTATCTGGCAGCTGTTCAAGCACCAGCGCGCCTTCCTGCAGAGAATAATGCTGCCAGGCCTTACCGTCCACGTGAACGCTGACCAGGGTAAGGTCGCCACCGTCGAGACGTAGAGGGGCCTGAGCGGCGCCCTGGCGGCTTACTTTGCTGATGGCGGTGACCAGGGTTTTTGTGGCATCCAGGTCAAAGGTCAAATCGATGTCGCTAATCGTGTAATCCGGCGCACGGTAGTCGTGGCGGTATTTGGCTTGTGGCTGTTGTGTCATAAAAAACCTTATACATCATCCGTAAGTTATCGAAGTTCAGTCTATTCCTGTTGCGTTAATGTTGCCATGCAGAATCATCATCTTTTCTGGGCTAATGACGCTGTTTGCTACATCTGTATAACATGGGCGCAGATCCGACCTCATGAAAAATTCTGTTAAAAGGAACAGGGAATATCGCCGGGCGAACCTGATTAGTCTCCTGCAAAAATTGGTCTAAACTGAATTAGCGTTAAGCAAAATTCTATGTCCAGCCATACAAGGATGACTTTTATGAAAAAAATCGCTGTAGTTACCTCTCTTCTGATCTCCGCTGTCTCCTTTGCCGCCTTTGCCGCCGATCAGGTTTCCAAAGATGAAGTTGCCCACTTCAAGCTTGTAAAAGTGGGCAGCGTCAGCGTTTCACAGAGCGGAGGAACCATTTCATCGCCATCCGATCTGCACGATAAACTTTCAGAGTTAGCGGATGAAAAAGGTGGCAAGTACTACCATGTCGTCGCCGCGCGTGAGCATGGTTCTAACTTCGAAGCAGTGGCCGATGTCTATAAAAACGCCGACAAATAAGCCCTGATCTAAACCGGTAAAACCACGCCTCGCTGTGTGGTTTTTTTATGCACTCGCCAGAGCTGATGGGCTAAGAGTTGCCCTTTAATTCAAACATTTAAAGACCGTCTCGCTACATCGTCATAACATGCGGCACGAATTGCCCTCGACCCGAATCCTCCCATGTGTTGTGATCCGGGTTTAATAAACAGATAATCAGGGTATACTCCTGCGTCTTTATCTGCTTTTACCCCTTGATGGAAACGCTCTCTGTGAGAGGATGCTGCAACGCGCCATGACACGACACGCTTCCCCAATTTTGCAAACGCTTCTGGATACTGACGCCTACAAGCTTCATATGCAGCAGGCGGTATTCCACCGTTATCACGACGTGAGCGTCGCGGCCGAGTTTCGCTGCCGCGGAGACGATCTGCTGGGCATGTATGCAGACGCTGTCCGTCAACAGGTCGATAATATGCGACACCTCGCGTTAAGCGCCGAGGAATTCGCCTGGCTTGAGGGGCTTCCTTTCTTTGAAGCAGATTACCTCGCCTGGCTGCGCACTTTCCGCTATGACCCCTCGCAAGTTGAAATCATCAACAATAAAGGCCATCTGGATATTCGCCTGGCCGGCCCGTGGCGTGAAGTCATCATGTGGGAAGTGCCGCTGCTGGCCGTGATCAGTGAAGTAGTGCATCAGCATCGCTCGCCAGCCGTTACGCCGCAGATGGCGCTGGCGCATCTGGAAAGCAAGCTGCTGCAGTTCAAAGCACTGACGGCGGACGTCGACCTCTCTTCCTTCCGCCTGATGGACTTTGGCACGCGGCGCCGCTTCTCCCGTGAAGTACAGGAGGCCATTGTTGGCCGTCTGCAACAGGAGCCCTGGTTTGTCGGCACCAGCAATTACGACCTGGCACGCCGCCTGAATCTGACGCCTATGGGTACGCAAGCGCACGAATGGTTCCAGGCGCATCAGCAAATCAGCCCGGTGCTTGCCAACAGCCAGCGCGCGGCGCTTCAGGCCTGGCTGGATGAATATCCGGATCGCCTGGGCATCGCCCTTACCGACTGCATCACTATGGATGCTTTCCTGCGCGATTTTGGCCCCGAGTTTGCCCGGCAGTATCAAGGGTTGCGTCACGACTCCGGGGACCCGTTTGAGTGGGGTGAAAAAGCCATCGCGCATTATGAAAGCCTGGGTATCGACCCAATGAGTAAGGTGCTGGTTTTCTCCGATAACCTGAATTTACCAAAAGCCATTGAGCTTTATAAGCACTTTGCTTCCCGCATAAATCTGAGCTTCGGTATTGGCACACGCCTGACGTGCGATATCCCACAGGTGAAACCGCTGAATATCGTTATTAAGCTGGTGGAGTGCAACGGCAAACCTGTAGCAAAACTTTCTGACAGCCCTGGCAAAACTATCTGCCACGATAAAGCGTTCGTGCGCGCCCTGCGCAAAGCCTTCGATTTGCCGCTGGTCAAAAAAGCCAGCTGATTCAATTAAGGCCTGTAAATTATATTTGTTTGGTTTATGGGCCTCTTCTCTTCTTTATTTCTTCAAACGGATGCGATTTCTGCTTGTCTGGCGGCGCGCGACAGGTAACATAGATATCCCCCCGTTATGGGTAATTATTTTTTGTCATTGACCATTTAATAGAGAGAAAACTATGAGCGTTGTGCCTGTAGCCGACGTACTCCAGGGCCGTGTCGCCGTTGACAGTGAAGTCACCGTGCGCGGATGGGTGCGTACTCGAAGAGATTCAAAAGCTGGTATCTCCTTCCTCGCCGTCTATGACGGTTCCTGCTTCTCTCCTGTACAGGCCGTCATCAATAATTCTCTGCCCAATTACAATGAAGACGTGCTGCGCCTGACGACCGGTTGCTCCGTTGTCGTCACCGGTAAAGTGGTGGAATCTCTTGGTCAGGGCCAGAGCTTTGAAATCCAGGCGACCCGCGTAGAAGTCACCGGCTGGGTGGACGATCCGGATACTTATCCGATGGCGGCCAAGCGTCACAGCATCGAATATCTGCGTGAAGTTGCGCACCTGCGCCCGCGCACCAATATGATTGGTGCAGTTGCACGCGTTCGTCATACGCTGGCGCAGGCGCTGCATCGCTTCTTCCATGAAAACGGCTATTTCTGGGTTTCCACCCCGCTGATTACCGCGTCCGATACCGAAGGTGCCGGTGAAATGTTCCGCGTTTCCACGCTCGATCTTGAAAACCTGCCGCGTACCGAAGCAGGCAAAATCGACTTCGACAAAGACTTCTTCGGCAAAGAAGCGTTCCTGACCGTATCCGGCCAGTTGAACGGTGAAACCTACGCGTGTGCGCTCTCTAAAGTTTACACTTTTGGCCCTACGTTCCGCGCAGAGAATTCCAACACCAGCCGCCATCTGGCGGAGTTCTGGATGCTGGAGCCGGAAGTTGCCTTTGCCAACCTGGATGACGTCGCGGGTCTGGCAGAAGCGATGCTGAAGTACGTCTTTAAGGCCGTGCTGGACGAGCGTATGGACGACATGCAGTTCTTCGCCGAACGCGTAGATAAAGACGCGGTTGAGCGTCTGCAGCGATTTATTGAGGCTGACTTCGCCCAGGTTGACTACACCGATGCTGTTGCCATTCTCGAGAAGTGCGGCCAGAAGTTCGAAAACCCGGTTTACTGGGGCGTCGATCTTTCTTCCGAGCATGAACGTTACCTGGCTGAACAACACTTCAAAGCGCCGGTCGTGGTGAAAAACTATCCAAAAGACATTAAGGCCTTCTACATGCGCCTTAACGAAGACGGTAAAACCGTTGCCGCAATGGACGTGTTAGCCCCAGGCATCGGTGAAATCATCGGTGGTTCTCAGCGTGAAGAGCGTCTGGATGTGCTTGATGCGCGCATGGCTGAAATGGGTCTGAATAAAGAAGACTACTGGTGGTACCGCGACCTGCGTCGCTATGGCACCGTGCCGCACTCTGGTTTCGGCCTCGGCTTTGAGCGTTTGATCGCCTACGTTACCGGGGTTCAGAACGTTCGTGACGTGATCCCTTTCCCGCGCACGCCGCGTAACGCCAACTTCTAAATTAACCGATTTAACCGGGGCCAGCATTGCTGGCCTCTTTTTTGTTAGTTTTACAAACTTTGATTTTCTTCAACAGAAGTTAAAGAAATGTCTACTGCAACCCCATCCTGATACTTCCCCGTAACGAATTATGTCAGCGACATAACTGCTCACAAAATAATCCTGATTTTTACCATGGTTTCTTTAAAAGCACCTGCTTAGCATATTTGTGTGAAACCTGCACAGATGTCTGGACATCCAAAAACGCAACAGAAAATTTGTAAAAGTAAACGAAACATAATGCATTTTTTGCATTATGCAGATTAAACATAAGTAATTCATATATATAAGTTAGGGATTGCTAATAAAATGACCAAACGCAACCGAAATTTGAGTTGGTTCACAAAGTTCCCGAAAATATACATTTAGTTACACATATTTTCTTTTGGTTACTCAGTTTGTACATTTGTAGCACTTTCAGGCTAGCGAAACGGTTTCATGGATGGAAAGATGCCAGACAGATACAGAAAGACACCAAACTCTCATCAATAGTTCCGTAAAGAATTATTGACGGCAGTGGCAGGTGTTCAAAAAAACCAATGAGGGTAATAAATAATGATGAAGCGCAATATTCTGGCAGTGGTTATCCCTGCTCTGCTGGTAGCCGGCGCAGCTAACGCTGCAGAAATCTATAATAAAGACGGCAACAAAGTTGACCTGTACGGTAAAGCGGTAGGCCTGCATTATTTTTCTAAAGACAACGGCGCTAACAGCTACTCTGGCAATGGCGACCAGACCTATGCGCGTCTGGGCTTCAAAGGCGAAACTCAGATCAACGATCAGTTGACCGGTTATGGCCAGTGGGAATATCAGTTCTCTGGTAACAACTCTGAAAGCGACATCGATGCGCAAAATGGTAATAAAACCCGTCTGGCCTTTGCCGGTCTGAAATTCGGCGACGCAGGTTCCTTCGACTACGGCCGTAACTACGGTCTGGTTTATGACGCAATCGGCATCACCGATATGCTGCCAGAATTCGGCGGCGACACTGGTGCGAGCGACAACTTCTTTGCGGGTCGTAACGGTGGTCTTGCAACTTACCGTAACAGCGACTTCTTCGGTCTGGTTGATGGTCTGAACTTCGGCGTTCAGTACCTGGGCAAAAACGAGCGCGAAGATAACCCAGGCCGTTCAAATGGCGACGGCTGGGCAACCTCTTTAAGCTATGACTTTGAAGGCTTCGGTATCGTTGGTGGTTACGGCGCAGCTGACCGTACTAACGATCAAGAAGCAATGGCTCTTGGCAACGGTAAAAGAGCTGAACAGTGGGCCGCTGGTCTGAAATACGATGCCAACAACATCTACCTGGCAGCTATCTACGGTGAAACTCGCAACGCAACCCGTATCACTAATAGCAGTGGTATAGATCCAATCAGCGGCTTCGCTAACAAAACTCAGGACTTCTCTATTGTAGCACAGTACCAGTTCGATTTTGGCCTGCGTCCATCCATCGCTTACTACAAATCTAAAGCGAAAGATGTTGAAGGCGTGGGCGATGCTGACTACATCAACTACATCGAAGTTGGCGCAACCTACTACTTCAACAAAAACATGTCCACCTATGTTGATTACATCATCAACCAGATTGATGATAACAACGGCCTGGGCCTGGGTACCGATAATACCGCAGCAGTGGGTATCGTTTACCAGTTCTAATTATTCGACAGCTTGTCTGTCTGAATATAAAAAACAGGGCTTCGGCCCTGTTTTTTTATGCCTGAAAAGCTAAAACATCCAGCTTGTGAAGCCGGTTGTTTCTTTTTGTCGCAAACGGTTGGCATTTGTTAAAACAGGGGTTAACCTGAGAGCGTTTCTCCCTCGATATCACAATGGAACCTTGTCATGTTTGAGAACATTACCGCTGCCCCTGCTGATCCAATTCTTGGCCTGGCCGACCTGTTTCGTGCCGACGACCGCCCGACCAAAATTAACCTCGGCATTGGGGTTTATAAGGATGAGACTGGTAAAACGCCGGTTCTGACCAGCGTTAAAAAAGCAGAAGCTTATCTGCTGGAAAATGAAAACACCAAAAACTACCTGGGCATAGACGGTATTCCCGAGTTTGGTCGCTGCACCCAGGAACTGCTGTTTGGCAAAGGTAATGCAATCAGCGAAGCCAAACGTGCCCGCACGGCGCAAACTCCTGGCGGTACCGGCGCACTTCGCGTAGCGGCTGATTTCCTCGCAAAAAACACGGCAACTAAACGCGTATGGGTGAGCAACCCAAGCTGGCCGAACCACAAGAGCGTGTTTAATTCCGCGGGCCTGGAAGTCTGTGAATACGCTTATTATGATGCACAAAAACATGCGCTGGACTTCGACGGCCTGGTAAGCAGCCTGCAGGCGGCACAGGCGGGTGACGTTGTCCTGTTCCACGGTTGCTGTCATAACCCAACCGGTATCGATCCTACTTTAGAGCAGTGGCAGACGCTTGCGAAAATGTCGCAGGAAAAAGGCTGGCTGCCGCTGTTTGATTTCGCCTATCAGGGCTTTGCCCGTGGCCTGGAAGAAGATGCTGAAGGCCTGCGCGTCTTTGCGGCAAGCCACAAAGAGCTGATCGTTGCCAGCTCCTACTCCAAGAACTTCGGCCTGTATAACGAGCGCGTAGGCGCCTGTACGCTGGTAGCGTCAGATGCGGATACCGTTGACCGTGCGTTCAGCCAGATGAAATCCGTGATCCGCGCAAACTACTCTAACCCGCCGGCACACGGTGCTTCCGTTGTGGCAACTATCCTCAGCAATGACGCCCTGCGTACGCTCTGGGAGCAAGAGCTGACCGATATGCGTCAACGCATTCACCGCATGCGCCAGCTTTTCGTAAACACGCTGCAGGAGAAAGGCGCAAATCGTGACTTTAGCTTTATCATCAATCAGAACGGTATGTTCTCGTTCAGCGGCCTGACCAAAGATCAGGTTCTGCGCCTGCGCGAAGAGTTTGGCGTGTATGCGGTGGCTTCTGGTCGCGTCAACGTTGCAGGGATGACGCCTGACAATATGGCGCCGCTTTGCGAAGCGATTGTTGCCGTTCTCTAGTTTAAGTACAAAAAAGAGCCGCTTTAAGCGGCTCTTTTTTTACCAGACCGGCAATTCGTCCTGCAGGAAAGGATTGTGCAGGCGTTCATCACCCAGCGTGGAAAGCGGGCCATGGCCTGGAATAAAGGTCACATCATCACCCAGCGGCAACAGCTTACGCTTAATCGAATCGATAAGCGCGGCATGGTCGCCCTGCGGGAAGTCGCTGCGCCCTACTCCGCCTTTAAACACCACATCTCCGGACACCAGCAGCTTAGCCTTGTCGTCAAAGAAGACGATATGCCCCGGCGTGTGCCCCGGACAATGTAATACCTGCAAGGTCACATTCCCGACGGACACGGTCTCCCCTTCTTCAAGCCAGCGATCCGGCGTCAGCGGCAGGCATTCATCGAGGCCAAACATCCGGCTTTGCGCAGGCAGACCCTGCAGCCAAAAATCATCTGCTTTTTCTGGGCCAACGATCGGTACACCGTAATGTGCAGCCAGCTCTGCGGCGGCCCCCACATGATCAAGGTGACCATGCGTCAACAGGATCTGGCTTACCGTAACGCCTTTTTCCGCCGCTTCACGGATAATTTTTTGCGCTTCACCGCCGGGATCCACCACGGCTGCCTGCAGGGTTTTTTCGCACCAGATTAAAGAACAGTTCTGGGCAAAGGCCGTTACCGGAATGATGTGATAATTCATGCTGCTCCATTACCGGCAACGCACGCCGGATTCCGTTGTTTTACCAGTGCCGCAGTGGCCCGGTATCAATATGCACAAAGTTGCTACGTGGGTAATATCCTACACCACCTGAGCGCAGAGATAATGCAGCTTTGCGTACATTGCTTAACGAAATCCCTTCAATATGGAAATCCATTGCCTGCCCTTTGGTGTGGTAGCTTTTTTTCGCCACCCCACGGCTATGAGCACGCAGTTCATTATTAGTGTTCAGGGAGCGGTAACCGGAGATAAGCTGCACGGGTTTGTTAGTGCCTAACAGCCCCTGCAAACGATAAAGCTGGTCGAACAGCCCAGGATCGATGGCCTTAACCTTGTTCGCGCGAAAGTCACGGAAAAAATGGTTAAGCCTGGCTAATTCATCCTGAATATAGCTTCTGCCATCAAAGAACTCAGCTTTTAACGTCTCACCGGTGTGGAGGTTATTGAGCGTTAAAATACGCGGGCGCGGTGTTGAAAGGGTTGCAAAGGCTTGCGTAGGTAACAGAGCGGCACCCAAGGCCACGCTGCCCAACGCCAGCAGCTTGCGGCGATTAGCGTCAAATTTGTCCATGATGTCCAGGTCTACAGGTAAAAAAATGGTCGAATAATATGCACTTCTGGCGCACTGCCCGCACCTTAACCGTCAAATAATGTCGAGTCAAGGCGCTGTAAAACCCAGGTAAACCGGGTCCTGCGAGGGACCCGGCCGGGTATTACATCTCTTACGACCACTAATTCATTAGTATTACTGCACTTACCTGATCAACTGCCCGGCTTTTGCAAGGATTTGTGCGCCAGATCGCGCGGCGAGATCGTAATTGTAAATATCTGTGCGATATTGCGTACGTCCATCTTTACCTACAAAAGCGGTCAAATAATAAAGGTTGACCGGGATGGTCTGCCGGATGTTGACGTACCTGGTACTGCCCTCTTTGAGCTGGCTTGAAATACGCGTGTCGTTCCAGCCTGCATCCTGCAGCAGCATATTTGCCAGCTCGGAAGCTTTGTTGACGCGAACGCAGCCAGAGCTCAGCGCCCGCGCATCCTTCCTGAACAGATTGTGATTTGGCGTATCGTGAAGATAGATAGCATCAGAACTGGGCATATTAAATTTGTAACGCCCTAACGAGTTCTGTGTGCCGGGTTTCTGCTGGAAACGGAAAGGTAAATTACTGGCGGTAATAGTTTGCCAGTCAACGCGCCAGGGATCGATGGCTTCTGCATTATTGCTCCAGCCGCGCAGCACGCTATAACCATGACGGTCCAGGTAGCCGGGGTCCTGACGAACTTTCGGCAGAATATCGTTACGCGCCAGCGTATTTGGCACATTCCACGGCGGGTTAACCACCACGTTATTAAGTGCGCTGCTCATCATCGGCGTCTTACGATCCGGACGCCCGACAATAACGCGGGATGCCAAAGCCTCGCTGCCGTTGAGGTAATACACCAGCGAATAGTTAGGAATATTCACCATGATGCCGGTGTCGAGCTTATTCGGCAGCAGGCGTAAACGTTGAATATTCAAAGCCACAAGCGAAGCCCGCTGTTGCGGTGTGACATTCAGCCAGTCACGGGTTGATGGCCCAATAGCACCATCTGCCCCCAACCCTTGCCATTTCTGGAAGCGCTTTACGCCCTCAACCAGTTCACGGTTATAAGCGCTGCGTACTGCGGCGGAAGATTTTTTCCGCGAGCCGGCAATAACGCCCTGCGCTTTCTCCTCACCTTCAACGTTAATTGCAGACGGGCTAACCACGGCAGCGGTCTGCGTATTAGTAAGATCCTCACCAGGTAATGGAATGGCCGCTTCGGCATGCAGCATGCCGCTTCTGGCGAGGATTTCGCGCAGCGCAGGCACATCTTTACTCCATTGCCCCGGACGAAGCGTCTCTTTACCGGTTAGCTGTGGCCACGGACGAGTGTCTCCTAACAGATGCACCAGAGACTGATGCATCCGGGCATATTGTGGATGCTGAGGCGCCAGGGTTGCGATAAAGCTCGCTAAGGTTCCCCGATCGACAGCCACCTGCCATTGGTTTATGACCGACAAAGGCGCGGTCTGCATTTTGTAAGGCGTGGTGCTATACAGCCAGCGGTTACCTTCGGTGGGAATACCCGCAACGAACTGCAGATAGCCCATCATTGCATCGGAGAGGACGATATCGCGCGCCATGCCGGTCACGGAAGGATCGGTCAGCAGTTCGACCCAGGCAGTGAACTGAGGCTGAATACCCGCAATGGCAAGCTCCGCCAGCTGCTGCTGGAAAGCCTGCACCGCATCTCGGTTCTCCCACATCGGCTTCATCTCACGTGCTGCATAGAAGGCAGAGAGCGCATTAAGATAGACCGGCGCGTATCCCGCAGGCAGCTGGGAAAGTAGCTGTGAGCGGCTTTGGGCGGCGGACATTGAGGCGGAATCAAGCGACATCGTCCCCGTCAGCATGGTTGTCGCGGTAGACTGCGCTAATGGCTGCTCAAGCGCCGTGGGTTGCTCTGCCGTCACGGCGGAGCTGTCGGAAGGAACCACAGCAGGCCCCTGCTCTTGCGCCTGTACCGTAAACAGTGGAGCCAGACCGAGCGCCAGGCAATAACCTATGGCCGACACTCTAAAACCGTGCATCTTCATAAGCAACATCCCTTGCCCCCTGTTTTACCGTTTATCGTAACCAGCGTTTCGCCTGGTTCTTTTAACAGTATATAAACAGTAAAAACCAATTACCCGCTTAAACGTAAAGAAAAATAGAGCTTAAGAGATTTCTGCATCAAAAAAGCGGGCCGTAGCCCGCTATAAAGAAGCATTAACGTGGTGAGGTTAAGAGGCTTCTGCCGTACCCGGTAAAGCCTCCGGTAGCGGGGCGGCAAAACCTCGCAGACCTACAACGTGCACGTGTTCGTGATTATTAAAGACCTTACGAACCAGCTTATAGGTGGTGCCTTTTTCCGGGCTGATGTTTTCTGGTGCGGCAATAATCAGCTGCATTTCAAGCCTTTCGCACAGCTCAAACAGCGTTGCGATTGACCGCGCATCCAGACGGGCGGCTTCATCAAGGAACAGCAGACGGCAAGGTGAGATATCTTTGCCGCGCAGGCGACGCGATTCATCTTCCCAGCTCTGCACAACCATAACCAGAATCGACATCCCGGTCCCGATAGCTTCACCCGTAGAAAGCGCCCCGCTTTCCGCGCGCAGCCAGCCATCCGTACCACGGTTAACTTCCACTTCCATCTCAAGATAATTGCGGTAGTCCAGCAGCTCTTCACCTATGGTCTGCGGCGTGCGCTGCCCCATATCAATTTGCGGATTCAGGCGCTGATAGAGCTTCGCCAGCGCTTCGGAGAAGCTCAGGCGGTTGCTGTTAAACAGATCCTGATGCTGCTCATGCTGCTCCGAAAGGACATTCAGCAACGTGGCATGCGCTTCACGCACGTTCACGTTCAGGCGAACGCTGTTTACCTGGCCAAAGGAGACGCTTTGCAGTCCCTGGTTCAGCATGCGGATGCGGTTCTGTTCGCGCTGAATGGTTTTACGAATAATATTCGCCACGCTGCGGGAGCTGATCGCCAGCTTCTGTTCACGCGAGGTCAGCTCTTCAGTCAGGCGACCCAGCTCGATTTCCATCTGTTCGATGGCTTCAACCGGATCGTCGGTGCGGATAATATCCTGACGGATACGCTCGCGCAGATGCTGATAAACCGCCACGAAGAACTGAATTTTACGCTCCGGACGTTTTGGATCTTCCGACATCCGCAGCACATCACGTAAATGTTCGTTATCCGCCACCGCCAGACGCAGCGCGCCAAGCGCCTTATCCGACATGGAACGCAGCTCGTCGCCGGTCTGATAAGCCAGCTCGCGACGGTGCAGACGACGCTCTACGCCATTATCTTTCACCATACGCATCACCGCGCACCAGCCCGCTTTCGCCGTCACCACCTGTTCGCGCATGTCGAAATAGCTGCGCTCCAGTTGTCTGAGTTTGCGGGTCAGGTTGCTCATTTCCGCTTCGCAGTAGGTCAGCGCTTTTTCGAGCTGATTACGGCGGGAACGGTTGTTGCTCAACGCGGTGTGTAATTCATCGCGACGAACACGGGCGCGCTCTTCTGCACCTGTATCTGCACGCACGCCGATGTCCCGCAGCTCTTTATGCAGATCGTTGAGAAGCTCTTTCTTGGTGTCGAAGGAGCTTTTCAGCGAGGCCATTAGCTGGCTGAACTGGCTGAGCTTTTGGGCATGGCTGCGCAGCGCTTCACGGGAACGCGTACGTTCCGCTTCTGCCTGTTCCAGACGGCTGCGTAGTTTTTCATTCAGATCGCTGTTGCCGTCCAGCATGGCTGCGGAGTCGGAGTAGCTAAAGTGCGCGCGGCGCTGCACCACTTCAGTTAGCGCAAACGCCTGCTGCCGCGCATCGCGCTGGATCTGCTGCGCATACTGATAATCTTCTTTTAACTGCTCAAACTGTTCCGGATCGCTCTGCAATACTGAGGCTACAGCTTCGAGTTTCGCCAGCTGGCTGCCATGCTGATGAATAAAGCGCGCCGCTTCTTCGGCTTCCATCAGGCGCTCGCGAATCTCATCGCAGCGGTCTGCCAGCGTCTCGTCGTTTAACAGGCTGACGCGCGGCAGCAGGCGGTTTAGCTGCGCAACGCCCTCTTTTGCCAGATCGAACTGCTGGCGCTGCTGCTGATTATCGTTTTCGTGATTGCTGATGGCACGTTCGATTTCACCGCGACGAGTATTGAGCTGGCGAATTTCATCTTCAGGATCTTCGTCAAACGCCACGCCCAGATGCTGCCCGATAAAGCGGCTAAACGACTGGTGCAAACGCTGGGATTTTTGTACATCGAAGGAAAGCGTGGCGAAGCGCTCCGCCAGCGTCTCACGCTCGGCATGCAGCTTTTCGAGGCGATTTTCACGCGCCGCACGGCCAAACAGCGACAGTTCCGGCAGACGGGAATAACGCCACTGGCGCTCGGCGGTTTTCACCAGCACCGCAGCGTCCATCTCTTCGACGGTGAAAACGCTGTCATCGAAGGAGGACGGGTCGCCCTCAATCAAATAAAGATCTTCCGGGCACTCTTCCAGGTTTTCGAGCTGTTCGCGAACCAGCGACAGGTCCGGTACAACGATGGCGTGACGGGACGGGCCATACAGCGCCGAGAAGTAAGGCGCATCATCGAGGCTGATGTCATCGTAGATTTCGGATAACAGCACGCCGCCGAAACGTTCAGCCAGCGCATTCAGACGCGGGTCTTCAGCGCCGCCCGGCTGGCTTAGACGCTCGATCTCTTCGTCGATGGCACGCTTGCGGGCGCCGACTTCATCACGTTCTACCGTGACGTCACGTTCACGCTCCAGCAGTTGCTGCATGTATTCAGTCACATGCTGGCTGCTTTCAAACTCTTCGTTGCTCTGCTCGCAAAGCTGGTTGAGGCTGGTTTGCGCCGCCAGCCAGACCGGCGCGCGCAGGGTCAGGCGCTTAATACGCGTCTGAATTTGTTCCTGCTCCTGACGCAGGGAAACGCGCTGTTCGCTGGCGTCTGACACGCCCTGTTGCAGGGTCGCAATACGTTCTTCCAGCTCTTCGTGCAGCGTTTCGAGCTCTTCAGGATCGAACTGTTTCCCCTGGCGTTTGCAGAAATCCGCCAGCAGACGCTCGGCTTCCTGCTGCTCGCGCAGACGCTGCTCAAGTTCGTTAAGACGCATGCGCAAAGGCTGAACTTGTTCAGTGAGATGGCGCTGGTTGTTGCTGTCACGCAGCAGTTCACGCGCGGCTTCCCAGGCTTCGCTGCGGCTCACCGGCCCGCTGATTGCCGCAACAAGCTGGTAGGCGTGTTCAAACTGGCTGTGCGCCGTTTGCGCCACGCTCATTTTTTGTTCCAGCGTCAGCAGTTTTTCCGTCGCTTCCTGCTCTTTGGCCTGGAAGGTTTCCAGCCACTCGTCTGCGCTGTCGGCGGTTAAATCCGGCAGATGACAGACCGCGCGAGCTCGCTCTAACGCTTGCAACGCCTGCTGATACTGAATCGCACGGGTCTGCTGCACGTCCAGCGCCTGCTGATAATCGGCAAGCTGGCTTTTCAGCTCGTCCACTTCCAGCTCAGCGGCTTCCGCGCGCGCTTCGTTATCTTCCTGCTGTTCGTGCGCTTCGGCTACGATTTCGTTCTGCTCTTCGAGACGCATTTGCAGCTCGTCGAGGTCAGATTCATAGCGCTCAATTTTTTCCTGCTGGCGGATGGCCGTCTGCACCAGGTTCAGATGATCGCTGGCGGCCTGGTAATCCGTTTCCAGATCGCCTTCCGCACCGCTGTGCTCGGCCAGCTCACGCGCCATATCGACATGCTTAAACTGTTCCGAGGCAAGCTGCTTGCGGCTGAGGTGCAGTTCACGGCGGAACTCGAGCGCTTTATCAAGATGGATGCGGCGTTCGTTGGCATGACGCATATAGTCCGCCGCCACATAATCCGTGGCTTCGGAAATCAGGTGCTTGAAGAGATCGCGATCGGACTGGGTGACGCGAATGGCTTCCAGCGTCATGCGGTTTTCCCGCAGTGCGGCTTCCATATCCTGGAACGCTTTACGTACGCCGCCGTTTTCTGGTAGCAAATAGTCGCGCAAAGAGCGCGTGATGGCGCTGGAAATCCCACCGTAAAGCGAGGCTTCAATCAGGCGATAGTATTTGCTACGATCCGAGGCGCTGCGCAGACGACGCGCCACAATCCCCAGATCGAACATCAAAGAGTGGTAATCGATGATAGAGTTGAACTGCTTAAACTGGACGCCTTCGATGGCTTCTACTTTGTCTTTCAGCTCCTGCAGGCTCAGCACGCGCGCCTGACGCTCGTTGAGCGTCTCTGTCAGCAACTGCGTCGGCTGGATAGAGGCTGGCAGTCCCTGAATAGCAAAAGGTTTGATATCCACTTTGCGGTCGCGGCCCGCAACCTGCTGCAGACGCACGCCAACCACCACACGCTGGTGGCGGGAGTTGATGACATCGAGCGTTGAATAACAAACGCCAGCTTTTAGCTTACCGTGCAGGCCCTTGTCACGTGAACCAGACGTGGCGCCTGCTTCAGTGGTGTTACGGAAGTGCAGCAGCGTTAAATCTGGAATCAGCGCCGTAACGAATGCCGCCATGGTCGTGGATTTACCGGCGCCGTTACCGCCCGAAAGCGTAGTGACCAGCTCATCTAAATCAAAAGTGCGCGCGAAGAAACCGTTCCAGTTAATCAGCGTTAGCGAGCGAAACTTTCCGCGTTCAATCATTCCTGTTCATCCTCCGCGTTATCCTGGGCATTCTGTGGCTCGTCGATTTCATCATTGAGCTGCAGGCGAGCTTCAACAGGCATCGCCTCTCCGTCGCGAATCATACGCAGTTGCGCTTCACGCGGGTCGTCACCGGCACGTACATCGGCGCCGAAGCGGAATACCGATTCGGTAATGCGGAACTTGCTGCTGTCGTGGCCCATAAACCAAATCATGCCGAGGCGACGCAGGCGCGTCAGTGAAGAGCGCACTTTTTCCTGCAGCTTTTGCCTGTCGACATCCGAGCCGGTAGAACGATTGTTCACAAGCTTCAGCAGCTTGCTTTCCTCTGCAAGCGTCAGCAGCTCATCGTAGAGTTCCTGCTGCGTGAAGATACCTTCGTTCGCCAGGCGTTCCGGACTGAGATAGAGATAGCAGAGAATTTTACCGACCATCATATCCAGCTCGGATAATACCGAACGCGGGATAAGCGTTGTGGAGCGCGGGCGCAGATAGAAGAAACCTTCTGGCGCGCGGATTAACTCCACGTTATAGCGAGCATAGAACTCTTCCAGATAGTCCTGGAAGTCCATTAAAAAGGCATGATTATCCAGCTCGTCGAGACCAATGTGCCGACCGGCACGTAGCTGGCTGTCGAGCGCCGGGAATAACGGATTTGCCAACGCCTGTGCCAGTTTAACCGGCATCGATTTTTCAATATTTATTGATGACATGCGCCTGTACCTTGGCTCCGTAATCGTTAATTGCCCGCCACTGAGGCGGCAGGCCGGAAAAGTCTGCTTCAGCCACACCGAGACGCACTGCCTGGTCGACCACGATTCGTGCCACATCAAAATGACGCGCGCGCGGATATTGGGTTAGATAGTCCTTCATCACCACGCCTAAATCCAGCGGCAATTGTCTGGATTTGTAGACCTCTAACGCCGCTTCTATCATCGCCGCCAGCTGTTCACGGATTTCGTTAAACTCTTCGAATTCGAGGTCCGTTGGCAGCTCGCCGGTGACTTCCTCATCGCGAAGCGACATCTCTTCATCACGCATATCGAGCAGGCGATCGGCGCTGGCATAGGTCAGCGCCCACGGCGAGTCGAAATAATTTTGCACCGAGACGCGCAGGCGCTGGGCAAAGACACGGTTTTTATCCATGTCGATGGCGGTACGAATGAATTTATGCACGTGGCGGTCGTAGCCGATCCACAGATCGATAGCCTGCTGGCCCCAGCTGATAATGCGATCCAGCTTGCTTTGCAGATCGAAGACCAGGCGATCGACAAAATGCAGATCGTCGCGCCCCATAGTGGAGTCCTGGATACGCAACAGGTTCGCCTGTAGCTTATCACCGGCGGCTTCAAGGGTGTCCTGCAGTTCGCGCAGGGTACCGGAAGTTTCAGACAGTAAAAGTTCGCAGCTTGAGATAGCCGCGCGCCAGTCTTTATTCAGCAGCTGCGCAATATCGTCTTTAACCTGCTGCTGCTGCTCATCCATAATGCGCTGGGTAAGATCGATGCTGTCGAAAATCTCCGCGACGGAGTATTTGAGCGGGGCAAAGACGTTGCGATGCCAGTGGAACTCATCGCCGTTTTCATCGGCGGCATCTGCGGCACGCTTGAGCTCACCGGCAACAATTGAGAGCTGCATCGACAGGCGCAGCGTGGAGAATTCGCGCTGGCGAATGTAATAGTCGGTAATACCAATCCCCAGCGGCGTAAGACGATAGATCGAATTTCCTTCGTGGATTTCGCTGGTAAAGCGGTTAAGCAGACGCTGGCGCACCATATCGTTGATGGCGTTATTTGCGCGTACATTGATGGTTTCGGTGGTTTGCTCGAACCCATCGCTCACGTGGCGGAAGGCATCCACCAGCTCCCCTTCACTCAGCTCTCCATCCAGCCTTTCACCGTTTAAGGTGGCAATCGCCAACAGGAATGTCAGACGTTCGGTTGGCAGCGAGATTGCGAAATCATTTTTCCGGGCCCAGGCAACCAGCTCAGGCACCGTCTGGGAAACTTCACTCATAATTTTTCCTTGGCTCAAGCGGCTTGATGGCTGTCACGTGGATATAGCGGCCGAGGCTTACAAAAGGCTCCTGCCGGCAATAACGCGTTTCAAGTTCAAGCAAATCGTCAAAACCATCGCGTTGTTTTTGCTTGTCGCGCAGGTAATCGTGGAACACCCGCACACCGGTTTTTCCGGTGATCTGCCAGCCAATTTGCTCCAGCCAGTGATAAACCTGTTCTGGCTGCAGCGGATTGTCAGGCGAAAGCGTCTTCTTTTTATTCTTTTTCATGCCCTGAAGAACATATTCGAAGTTACCCACGAACATGTTGCGCATCAGCAGGCCGTTGGCATTGTAAAACATCAGCGATAACGCCCCGCCCGGCGCCAGACAGTCCCAGAGAGACGCAAGCGCGGCCTGCGGGTCAACGACCCATTCCAGCACCGCGTGGAACAATATCAGATCGACCGGTCTTTCCAAATGTTGACCCATCTCCTGGGCGGAGGAATGTACAAAATGCATGTTCCCGCTCACACCTTTTTCGCAGGCCTGAGCCCGGGCGCGGGCGAGCATCTCAGCAGAAACATCACAAAGTATGACCTCATGACCCAGCTCAGCCATGCGACAGCCGGTTTGCCCTTCGCCGCCGCCCGCATCAAGTATCCGCAGCTTCGACGGCAGGGTGGACAGGAGCGCATCAAGATCCTGCCAGAGGATAGCCTGGCGCAGCAGGCCTTTGGTCGTACCATAGATGTTGCGTGAGAACTTCTCGGCAATGTCATCAAAATTGCGGTCACGCACGGGTACTACTCCACAGCCTTTAAGGGTCAGTCTTAGAAAAACGCTATTTTGGCACAGCTTGCAGGAGAATGAACCTGGCTGGTGTAATATCACCAGTGTTTACCAGTTGGATGGTTAAAAAAGGACCCAGAATTCATGCTTTTTATCCTGAAAAAAATTATCGGGGGCCTGTTACTGCCCCTGCCTTTTCTGCTGCTGGCGATTGGCTTAGCCATTTTGCTGCTATGGTTCACCCGCTGGCAAAAAACAGGTAAAGCGTTACTTACCGCCGGTTGGCTGGTTTTACTGCTGATGAGCCTTCAGCCGGTGGCCGACAGTATGCTCAGGCCGATCGAAGATACTTATCCCACCTGGCGCGGCGGCGAGCGGGTTAATTACGTTGTGGTATTAGGCGGCGGCTATACATGGAATCCCGACTGGGCGCCGAGCGCAAATCTTATCAATAATAGCCTGCCAAGACTGACTGAAGGCGTGCGCTTATGGCAGGCAAATCCCGGCGCTAAACTAATCTTTACCGGCGCTCGCGCGATGACAAATTCCGTGAGTACCGCAGAAGCGGGGGCAAGGGTAGCGGAGAGTTTGGGGGTGCCGCGCTCGGAAATCATCACGCTGGATAGCCCGAAAGATACGGAAGAGGAGGCCGCGGCGGTGGCAAGCACCATTGGTAAGCAACCCTTCCTGCTGGTGACTTCCGCCTCGCATTTACCGCGTGCCGTGATTTTTTTCCGCAATGCCGGACTCAACCCGATTCCTGCGCCAGCTAATCAGATGGCGATTGAGTCACCGCTCAATCCCTGGGAAAGGATTATTCCCTCACCGCTCTGGCTAATGCACAGCGATCGGGTGGTTTACGAAACGCTGGGGCGAGCCTGGCAGTGGCTTAAAGGGCCTTCAGGACATCCAGGGGAGTAATCCCTTCGTCGCGGCATCGAAGGCGGGCCGGTTGATGCGGCCCGTCTGGAGCAATCTGTCAACCGCATCCCACAGCACATAAAGCCAGCGGCGCCACAGGAACGATTCCGCCACCGGGGCGCGCTGCAGATAGCGCCAGAATAAGCTTTCCGCCTGCCCTTCCTCGTACAAACGAAAAATCTCATACTCACGGGGTGCCCACAGCACGACGCCCGGGTTTACCATCGCCAGAAGCTGGTCGCTCTTCCCGTCTTTGAGCATGCTACGCAACGTAAAATTGCCGTGGACCAGCACACAATTGTCGTTGAATCCTTCAAACATGCGCGGCAAACACTCGCGCGAACGGAACAGGATGCGTTTATCCTGCATCGTAAGGCCGGTATTCTTAAACTGATTTAACGTATTCCACAGCACTTCCACCCGCTGGCGGTACCAGGACGGCCAGATGTTTTCCTGCGTGCTGTCAACGCTGCCTACGCAGCCCGCGCTGTCAACGCGATGCCAGGCCAGCAAACCTTCGACGATTTGGTCTTTAAGCTGCTCCCAGCGATCCGGCGTTCTGGCTGGCGCTTCAACGGACACCCCGCGCAGGCGTTCCATCAGCAATACATCCGGACCGGGGTTATCTTCGTGAGTAACTATGCCGTAGACCACAGGCATGCGAACGGTGCCCGCACGCGCCAGCAGCGACATTTTCCAGGCCTGTTGCGCGGCGACTCCCGGTGAAGTAAAGCTTTTGGCCAGTAACGGCATCGCGTGACCTTCGCTGTCATACAGCGACCAGACCGCAGTGTCCGTTTGCTCGCTTACGCACTCAATGCGGCTTAGTTTTTCACCCAGTAAATGGCTTAATTCCTTCCGCAGCAACTCCATACGCCGTTACCCCCATAAACACTGACACTATTCATAATGAGCGCGCTACAGAAGCTTGTCACCCACCATATTCCCGTATCAAATCAATAAAGCATTAACTATCACACATTTTAGGTGTGGATTTTATTTTCACCCCTTTATAGTTACCCCTTTCGAGGTATCAAAGGGATGATTTATGAGCAAAATAAAACAATTATTCAGGCTGCGCTGGCTCTGGGTGTTGCTGGCTGGGGCATTGCTGGGCGTGCTGCTTCTGGGCGGCACGACGACCGTGATGCATGCCACAAGCGACACCGAATTCTGCGTCTCCTGCCATTCAATGCAGCAACCGCTGGCGGAATATCAGGGCAGCATCCATTTCCAGAATCCTAAAGGCATCCGCGCCGAATGTGCCGATTGTCATGTTCCCCACCAGCCGATGGACTACGTGAAGACCAAGATAATGGCGTTGAAAGATGTCTGGGGAGAGATGACCGGCAAAATCGATACGCCGGAAAAATACGAAGCCCACAAGCTGGCGATGGCGCAAAGCGTCTGGAGCACGATGAAGAAGAATGATTCAGCCACCTGTCGCTCCTGCCACAGTTTTGAGGCGATGGATGTGCTGGCTCAGAGTGCCGAAGCTCGCCAGCAACATCCGGTAGCGATCAAAAACGGTGAAACCTGCATCGATTGCCATAAGGGCGTTGCGCATATTTTACCGGATATGAGCGAACTGGCAGCAACGGGGGCGAGCGAGCTTACCAGCGCCGCCGCGCGTACTCCCGCCAACGCTACAACGCTATATGCCATTGCTACCCAGCCTTTCTGGTTGAGCGCTGATATCCAGCAGCATAACGCGGGCAATCTGATGCCCGCCACCGAACTCACGGTCATCAAACGTCAAGGCGATGTGCTTGAGGCCGAGGTGAACGGCTGGCAGCAGGATGGGGTCAGTGAGGTTTTCTACGCCGCTAAAGGTAAACGTATTCTCAGCGTACTTTCTGGCGAGGAGGCCCGCAGCAAGATCAGAACGCTGAGCACCAGTACCGATGCCGACACCGGGCTGGTCTGGCATAAAGTCGCGCTGCGGATTTGGCTGCCGAAGCAACAGCTTATCGATAACCGGGAGCAAATCTGGCATTACGCGGCAGAGATGATGTCCGCCAACTGTACCGGCTGCCATGGCCTGACCGCGCTGGATCGCTTTAACGCCAACCAGTGGATCGGTGTGGTGAAAGGTATGGCGCCTCGCACTTCGCTGTCGCAGGAACAGCTTCGCGTCCTGACTCAGTACGTACAGCAACATGCCAGCGATATGCCGTCAGCTACTGCCGCCTCTCAGTAAGGAGTGATAACCATGAAAAACAAATCATCAATGTCGGACACCCCGCTACGGATTAGCCGCCGTCGCTTCCTGAGCAGCGCTGCTGCACTGACCAGTATGCCGCTGCTGAGCGGGCTCTGGCCGAAATCAGCTCTCGCACAGGCGATCGGCCAGGCGTTACCGCAGTTCAGCGCCCTGCGCCAGGCGCAGCAAGGTATTCTTACCGGCGCCCACTGGGGCGCGTTTGAGGCTATTGTCAAAGATGGACGTATGGTCAGCGTAAAGCCGGTGAAGGACGATCCTTTCCCCAACGAACTCATCTCTATGGCGCCGCACCAGGTGCACGCCCCGAACCGCGTCAAATATCCAATGGTGCGCAAAAGCTGGCTGGAAGGTGGTCCGCTGAACGGGAAACCTGAACTGCGCGGGCAGGATGAATGGGTGCGCGTAAGCTGGGATAAAGCCCTGACGCTGGTTAGCGAACAGATCAGCCGTCTGCAAAAAGAGCAGGGGCCGCAGGCGATCTACGCCGGCTCTTACGGCTGGAAAAGCGTAGGCATTCTGCATAACAGCCGCACTCTGCTACAGCGCCTGATGAATTTGACGGGAGGATTTCTCGGTTACGCCGGCGATTACTCAACGGGTGCTGCGCAGGTCATTATGTCGCACGTCGTCGGATCAATGGAGGTATATGAACAACAAACGGCCTGGCCAAACGTTATCGGCAACAGTGAGCTGGTGATCCTCTGGGGCTGTAACCCGCAGATTACGCTGAAGAACAGCTGGAACATGCCCGATCATGAAGGCCTGGCAGGCTTTGAGGCGCTGAAGAAAAAAGGCACGCGCATTATCAGCATCGATCCGGTAGCCAGCGATTCCACCCGGGAGCTTAACGCGCAGTGGCTTGCCCCGCTCCCTTATACCGATAGCGCAATGATTATCGGTATCGCGCACACCCTGATGGCAGAGAAACTTCACGATGCTGATTTCCTGAAGACTTATACCGTCGGCTTCGATAAATTTGCCGCCTATGTTAACGGCGACGAAGATGGCGTGGTGAAGGACGCGGACTGGGCGGCAGCAATTTGCGGTTTAGAAGCCGGAACTCTGCGCGAGCTCGCGCGCGACATGGCGAAGCATCGCACCATGATTATGGGCGGCTGGGGGATTCAGCGTCAGCATCACGGCGAACAGCCCCACTGGCTGCTGGTGACGCTGGCCGCCATGCTCGGGCAGATTGGCCAGCCCGGCGGCGGATTTGGCTTCAGCTATCACTACTCTTCCGGCGGCAGTCCGACCGCTCGCGGCGGCATTCTGGCCGGCATCTCTGCGGGTAACGCGCCGAAAAACAGCCCGGCACCTGTTCCCGTCGCACGTATCGCCGATTGCCTCGCAAATCCCGGTAAAACCATTGATTTCAACGGCAACAGGGTCACCTATCCGGACGTAAAAATGGTTTATGTCGCAGGCGGCAACACTTTCCATCAGCATCAGGACACCAACAACCTGATACAAGCATGGCAGCATCCGGAAACCATAGTCGTGAACGAGCCTTACTGGACCGCTACCGCCAAATATGCCGATATCGTGCTGCCTGCCACCACCAGTTATGAACGCAACGATCTTGAGATGGGTGGCGATTATTCTCAGCTCTATGCCTTCCCTATGCATCAGTGCGTGCAGCCCCAGCATGAAGCGCGTAACGATTACGATATTTTCGCCGGTCTTGCAGAAAAACTCGGCGTGCTGGAAGGTTATACCGAAGGCAAAAATGAGATGCAGTGGCTCAAGGGAATGTACGACAGCATGAAAGAGCAGGCCCGCAACGCACGCGTCGCGCTACCGCCGTTCGATATGTTCTGGGCGTCGAATAATTACATCCGCTTCCCGGTGCCGGAGCAGAATAAACAATGGGTTCGCTTCGCCGACTTCCGCGAAAACCCGCTGCTCAACCCGCTGGGTACGCCCTCAGGCAAGATTGAGATTTATTCGGATACGGTGGCAAAAATGGACTATGCCGACTGTCGCGGGATCCCCAGTTGGCTACCGCCGCTTGAGTGGCACCAAAGCCCGGCGGCGAAAAAATATCCTCTGTCGCTTAATACCGCCCATCCAATCAATCGACTGCATTCGCAGCTGGATAATACGCCGTTACGCAAGAAATACGCCGTCGCGGATCGTGAGGCCATCTGGATCCATCCAGATGATGCCGGAATGAGAAATATTGCCGATGGCGATCTGGTACGGGCCTTTAACGACCGCGGACAGATACTGGTTGGCGCAGTGGTGACTTCCAGAGTACGTCCGGGCGTGGTTCGTATCAGCGAAGGTGCATGGTTCGATCCCGCAGATCCGGCAAAGCCCGGCTCGCTGTGTAAAAACGGCAACGTTAACTGCCTGACCTTTGATATCGGCTCGTCCAGCCTTGCGCAGGGCAACTGTGGTCAAATGGCACAGCTGGATATCGAAAAATACCAGGGACCCGTGCTGGTAAATACCGCCCACGCAATACCTGCTGGCGCTTAAGTAAATGGCCACCTGTACAGAGGTGGCCATTTTTTATCTGCAGAACAAACGGGGTAGATCAGCGCATTGCCTGGCGAACACGATCCAGATCGTCCGGCGTATCCACGCCGGTGCCGGGGATCTCTTTTGCTACCGCAACGTGAATTTTTTCACCGTTCCACAAAACGCGTAGCTGCTCAAGCATCTCAATTTGTTCAAGCTGGCTTGGTTCCCAGCTGATATAGCGACGGATGAAACCCGCACGATAACCGTAAATGCCGATGTGACGCAGGAAAGTATCGCCAATCTTTTCGCGTGACTGGGCGAACCTGTCACGATCCCACGGAATGGTTGCTCGCGAGAAGTACAGAGCGTAGCCCTGCACATCCATCACTACTTTAACCGCGTTTGGATTAAACGCTTCTTCCGCAGAGTCGATAGGGACGGCAAGGGTCGCCATTCCCGCCTGGCTGTTGGCCAGATTTTCTGCGACCTGACGAATGATGACCGGAGGGATCATCGGCTCATCACCCTGCACGTTTACGATAACGGTGTCGTCACTAAAGCCGCATTTTTCGATAACTTCGGCGAGGCGTTCTGTACCTGAATGATGATCCGCCCGGGTCATGCACACTTCGCCGCCCGCGGCTTCTACAGCACGAGCCACGTCTTCGTGATCGGTGGCGACAATAATACGTTCTGCGCCAGATTCACGGGCACGTTCCAGAACATGCACCACCATTGGCTTACCGTTAATATCTTTCAACGGCTTGCCCGGCAAACGTGTGGACGAATAGCGGGCAGGAATAATTGCCACAAAACTCATGGATTAGTCTCGTCAGGGGTCAGCGTGCGCGCCTGGGTTTCCAGCAGGACCGGAATACCGTCGCGGAACGGAAAGGCCAGGCCATCAGCCTTACAGATAAGCTCTTGCTTTTCTTGGTTAAAATAGAGTTTGCCGTTGCACACCGGGCAGGCAATGATTTCAAGTAAACGACTTTCCATAGATACTCCAGAATGGGCGCCATCAAGGGCGTCAGGATAACATAACTGATTAGCTCCCCGGGGTAATTTCCCAGCCGGTTCCCCATGAGGCAGCCAGCGATGCGGGAATATTCCCCAGAACAATCCGTAAAGCGCCTTGCCAGAGCGCAAATTCCGTTAACGCGCCGTGCAGGCCGTCTGTCAATGATATACCGGGCCTGATGCCCTCTTCCAGATACAAACTGATGATCTCAAGCTCGCCCAGTTTGCGGTGCATTTTGGCATCCATACGCCCGACCAGGACGCCCCGATGCAGGAGCGGCAAAACGAAATAGCCGTACTTGCGTTTTTCCGCCGGGGTGTAGCATTCCAGACGATATGAAAAATCAAACAGCGCTTGCGCACGCGTGCGATCCCAAACTACGGGATCGAAGGGAGACAGCACGGCGCTGTGGGTCGCTTTAAGCCTGTTCTGTTCCGCGCGCGGCAGCAATGACGATAACGAACCGTGCACCCACATCTCGCCCAGCTTTTCTGTCTGAACGGGTATAACCTTTCCCTGCCTCTGCCACTCGCTGATGACTGACTTAACGGGAACGCGACGTAAACGATAGTAATCAGCCAGCCATTCGGGGCGGAAAATGCCCAGGCTACGGGCGCTGTTTTCCAGCATTTGCAGTTCAGCATCCTGCTGCTTAATAAGGTGTAACTCATCGTCCCAGCCCGGCATTACGCGGGTGGTAAGGTCGTAAACGCGCTGAAAATTGCGTCGCTCAATCACCATCACCTGGCCGGACGTAAACAGACCCTCAAGGTGTTTTTTATGCGGTTTCCACTCCCACCAGCCGCCTGCGCCTTTGCGCGGATGTTCAAAATCCGCCGAACGAACCGGCCCATGCTCCGCAATATGAGCGAGCAGGCGTTCGATCTCTTCCGCATGTTCCGCCATCCAGTCCGGCCTGTATTTCCAGCCCATATTTTCCGGCTGCAGCATCCTGTGGCGCACCAGAGCAAAATCTTCTTTAGGAAGAAAACAGGCCTCGTGCGCCCAGTATTCGATGAGTTTTCCGCTCGCTAATGCTTCATCCAGCCAGCCTGGGGAGTATTGTCCAAGGCGGCTGAACAGCACCAGATAAGGGCTACGGGCGACAATGTTGATGGTATCGATTTGCAGGAGCGACATCTGCGATATTGTCTCGCTGATGTCTGACGCGCGGGCGCGACGGCGTGGCTTGTTTAAGAGACCCTGCGCGGCAAGGTGAAGATTTCGGGCAGCTTGTAAGGTCAGGTACGGTAAGGACATGATCTTTCCTGTCATCAACAAACCATGGCGCGGTCGCGCTGAAAGCTTACTTCGCCTGCGCGATCAATGTTTGCAGCAACTGTTCTGCCTGCGGTTGGGCAAGATGAGCATCAACCGGCAGGTACCACCAGTTCTCATGCCCCGCAGCAAAGGCACGACATTTAACCGCATCTTTTTCTGTCATTAACAACGTCTGGTCTTTACCCAGCAGCTTTACGACATCCGCTTCCGTCAGCGCCTGATGATCCGCAAGGCTTACCGTGTTAACCGGCGTCACGCCGCACTGCTTTAGCGTGGCGAAAAAACGCGGCGGATGGCCGATGCCCGCCATGGCGACTACATTCTGCAAAATCTGCACCGGGCAACGCTCGCCGCTGAGCAGATTAACGGCATCTCCCGGCAGCAGACGCATAGCGATTTCTCCTGGCTGCGCTTCACCACCGTTGGTGATTACCGCATCCACAGAATTTAACCGGCCCGCACGCTCACGCATTGGCCCTGCAGGCAACCACCAGCCGTTGCCGAACCGGCGCACGCCGTCAATTACGACAATTTCTTTATCCCGCGCCAGGGCATAGTGCTGGAGGCCATCATCGGTGATGATGAGCTGCGGCTGCGCATGTTCGATTAAAGCTTTTACCGCCGCGCTGCGCTCAGGAGCCACGGCCACAGGCACGCCAGTGCGCTGATAAATTAACACCGGTTCATCTCCTGCCTGCGTGGTATCGGTAGCTGGCGTAAGAATTAGCGGGTAACGCTCTGCTTTGCCCCCGTAACCACGGGAAACGACCCCCACACGGATACCCCGTGACTGAAGCTGTTCCACCAGCCAGATAACAACCGGCGTTTTGCCATTGCCGCCTGCGGTCAGATTACCGACAACAACCACAGGAACGGGTGAACGCCAGGCCTTACGCAGGCCGAGTTTATAACTAAGACGGATAGCACCGCTCACCAGGCCATAAAGCCAGGAGAGCGGTAATAACAGCAGGTAGAGGGAAGATTTCCCCGACCAGATGCGTGCGATCATGCGCCGAACTGCATCTTATGCAGCTGAGCGTATACGCCACGATGGGCGAGCAGTTCAGCGTGAGGACCACGTTCAACGATAAGACCATCTTCCACCACCACGATTTCATCGGCTTGTTCAATCGTAGACAGACGGTGGGCAATAACCAGAGAAGTACGGTTTTTCTGTAATTCGTCCAGCGCCGCCTGAATGGCGCGTTCCGACTCCGTATCCAGCGCGGATGTGGCTTCATCCAGAATCAAAATTGGGCTGTCACGCAGCAGCGCACGCGCAATGGCGATACGCTGGCGCTGACCGCCAGAAAGCAGCACGCCGTTTTCGCCAATTACGGTATCCAGTCCGTTGTCCATTTTGCTGATGAAGTCCATCGCGTAAGCCATGCGGGCGGCCTTTTCAATGTCTTCACGGCTGTACTGCTCCGTACGCGCATAGGCAATATTATTGGCTATGGTGTCGTTAAACAGGTGCACGTTCTGTGAAACCAGCGCCACCTGATTACGCAGCGACGACAGCGTGTATTCACGAATATCCACGCCATCAATCAGGATATTGCCCTGCTGAATATCGTAAAAGCGCGTAATCAGGCTGGCGATAGTAGACTTCCCTGAGCCTGAACGTCCTACCAGCGCAACCATCTTCCCGGCGGGAATATTCAGGCTAACATCACGTAGCGCGGGGATATCACGGCCAGGGTAGGTAAAGGTGACATTTTTGAATTCAAGGTCGCCTTTCGCACGTTCAATGTTGCGCGTGCCTTCGTCTTTCTCCTGTTCCGAATCGAGGATAGAGAACAGCGTCTGGCATGCCGCCATACCACGCTGGAACTGAGCGTTAACGTTCGTCAGCGACTTCAGCGGACGCATCAGAGCAATCATGGAAGAGAACACGACGGTGATCGTACCGGCGGTCAGGGTTTCCATCACGCTCGGGAAGCTCGCAGCATACAGAACAAAGGCCAGCGCCAGGGAGGCAATCAGCTGAATAATAGGATCGGAAATCGAAGAGGCTGATACCAGTTTCATGCCCTGGTGACGCATACGGTTACTGACTTTATTAAAGCGATCCGTTTCTACTTCCTGACCGCCAAAAATCAGCACTTCTTTATGCCCTTTGAGCATCTGTTCTGCGCTGGTGGTCACCTGCCCCATGGTGTTCTGCATATTCTTGCTGATATTACGGAAGCGTTTTGACACCAGACGAATGGCGAAGGAGACGACTGGCGCAAGCACAATCAGAATCACCGAGAGCTGCCAGCTATACCAGAACATCAGCGCGAACAGACCGATGATGGAGGCCCCTTCTCGCACCACGGTAATCAGCGCGCTGGAGGATGACGATGCCACCTGCTCGGAATCGTAGGTAATACGGGAGAGCAGCGTACCTGTCGATTGCTGATCGAAGAAGGCGACGGGCATTCCCATCATATGGCTGAACAGGCGGCGACGCATATTCATTACCACCTGGCCTGAAACCCAGGAAATACAGTAGCTTGAGACGTAACTTGTTATCCCGCGCATCACCATAAGTCCGATGACAACCAGCGGCATCCATAACAAAACGGATTTATCCGTTTTACCGAAACCATCATCCAGTAACGGTTTAAGCAACGATAGCATGAAGGTATCGCTGGCTGCGTTGAGGATTAACGCAACCCCAGCCACAATCAGACCCGCTTTAAAAGGAGCGATCATCGGCCAGAGGCGGCGGAAGGTCTGTAAGGTGGAGAGATCTTTATCGTTCTGCATTAAGTCGAACCAGCATGTGATGAAATAGCCGCATATTCTACCTATTATCGCGGGTGACGCCAAACCACTGATGATACCAACGGGGCATTATTTGCTCTCTGAAGCCATTGATTTGCCATTTATCACCCTTTATACGGATGGTAATTTGTCCGGAATGGGCCGTGTCATGCCATGAATAGCCCTGTTTTTTGTAACGTTCAATGACTTTCGCAGAAGGCAGGCGCCAGGCGTTATAACGGGAAACAGAAGCCAGAGCGGCCTTCCCGGAAACAGCTCGCAAGAGGGGCGCAGTTGACGAGGTTCGGCTGCCATGATGAGGAACCTGAACAATATCAGCTCGCAAAGCGCCCCACTTTTTTTTGAGCATAGATAATTCTGCGGGTGCTTCCACATCACCGGTTAACAGCAACCGAAAACGCCCGTCGCTGACCATTACCACGCAGGAGCCATTATTGCCCGCTGCCCGTTGCGCTTCTGTGGGCCACCAGGCGGTGAAATCCAGCCCCTGCCATTGCCACTTTTGCCCCTGAAAACAAGGAAAGTGGTTTACCCAGCGAAGCGGGCTACGCACTATTATTCCCGGCCAGGCCTGTTGCAGGCTGATAAGCCCGCCGCGGTGATCGAGATGTTCATGGCTGATAATAACGGCTTCGGGGGTGAGATTATGCCAGCGCAGCCAGGGGATAATTACCTGTTGCGCAGCGTCTCCGCCGGGCCAGGCGTTTCCTGTGTCATATAAGAGCACTTTGCCATGACGAACAAGGGCAACCGCAAGGCCATGCCCTACATCCAGCATCGTAATTTCCCACGCTTGCTCATCTTTATCCGCAAGCGTACGGAAACTAAAAACGATCAGCATAACCGTTAGCACCCCTGTTGCAGCCGGTGAGGTTCTCCAGAGGAATAAACGCCAGATGCCGATTGCCACCCAGCCGATAAAACTAAGCGGCTGAAAACGCTCGTCCAGTTCCTGCCAGCCACCCGGCAAGTGCCGGAGAAAAGCAAACAGTTGTTCCAGCAGCAGATCTACCAACCGCCACAGATTTTCTCCCAGCCACGGGATACCCGTCAGCATGAGCCCTGTCAGCAGCAAGGGAGTGACAATAAAGGAGACAAAGGGCACGGCCAGCAGGTTCGCCAGCAGCGCATTTACGCTCAGGCCGTGGAAAATAAAGACCTGCAGTGGCAACAGCAGTAACGTGATGCCAGCCTGCAAATAGACAAGGCCCGCCAGATGACGATAATACCAGCGCCAGCCCGCCACCCGACGCGGCAGCGGCATCCATTGGTACCAGAAAATGATTGCCGCGACAGCCAGTACGGAAAGCCAGAAGCTGTCGGACAATACCGTCAGCGGATCGTAAAGCAGGATCCCGGCTATACAGCAGACCCATACTTCCCAGTTCGACCATTGCCTGCCGCTCAAACGAAGCGATAACCAGATAACAAGCCCTAAAAATGTTCTTGTCGCCGGAGGGTTAGCGCCTGCAAGCCAGGTACAGACGCCAGCAGTAAACAGGCTCGCAAGCAGGGGCATGCGAAAGTGGATGCGGTGAGCCGGGAGAAATAACTGAATAAATCTTGCAAACAGCCAGCCTACGCCTGCGGCCAGCGAGATATGCAGCCCTGAGATTGCCATCAAATGCGCGGTTCCGGTGCGCCGCAGGATATCTTTGACCTCTGCGGTCATAACCGTGCGTTCACCAAAGCCCAGAGCAATTATTGTTCCCTGCCAGGTTAATGTTCTTGTCGCATTGCTGACCGCATTTAACCATCGCCCGCGAAGAGAACATTGTTTGCTTAATCTTTGTGCTGCAACAACCCGCCCGCGAAGCGGCAAATGCTGTGCCAGCGCATAGCGCTGACTGTCAAATCCCCCTTCGTTTAGCTGACCATGAACCGGCTGCAAACGCAGCGTCATCTGCCATTTTTGGCCGGAACACACGGGTTCGGGTAAAGCGACGCCTCTGAGCACAACGCCCGGCGGTGGAAAAAGGTATTGCTTGCCACGTTGAATAATCTGTAACTCATGATTCAGAGCGCCATCGGTACGCGTGATAACTACCCGGGCGGTCACGGGTTTTTGTATCCAGCTTTCAAACGGCAGCAGGCTTTCTTTAGCAGCAAGCAATCCCCAACAGCAGCAAAGCGCGGCGATTGCCGGGTAACGCAGCGCCCGCAGCCTGAAAACCGTAAGGCATAACGC
Organism: Buttiauxella sp.; assembly: GCA_032051265.1. Taxonomy (GTDB): domain Bacteria; phylum Pseudomonadota; class Gammaproteobacteria; order Enterobacterales; family Enterobacteriaceae; genus Dryocola. The sequence goes on along the minus strand of DAMBYU010000007.1, from coordinate 178,213 downwards.
AGCCGCCAGCAGCAATACAATGGTCGCCTGCTCGGGGATATCGGATAACCACAACAGCGGTAAAATGCCAACGGTGGCGCTAAGACAGAACCCTGGTAAAGAAACCACAGCAACCTCCTTGTTCAGAGCCGTGTGGGATATCAGGGCTTCAGCGTCAGCCAGCAATGCATGAACTTACGGGAAGGTTTCCGGCGTTTTTCAGTAAGGGAGCTTAATTTCAGACAGCAGTGTGACAAAAGTCGCTTCCCGAATTGCAGGCATAAAAAAACGGCACCCGTGGGTACCGTTTTTAGCCGTTAAATCCGTAGACTCAATTGCCGTAAATATTGGCGCGGTCACGTAGCTCTTTGCCCGGTTTAAAGTGTGGAACGTATTTCCCTTCCAGATCCACTTTATCGCCGGTTTTAGGGTTACGTCCGGTGCGAGGAGCGCGATAGTGTAATGAGAAGCTGCCGAAACCCCGGATTTCAATACGCTCGCCAAGGGCTAGCGTAGAGGCCATATGTTCCAGCATCTCTTTTACTGCGTCTTCCACAGCCTTAGCGGGAATGTGAGATTGCTGGGTTGCAAGTCTTTCTATCAATTCTGACTTGGTCATGATTCCTCCGGTTTCCTTTCAGGAAAATTAGCTTACAGCTATCAATCGAACAAGGGCGGCCGCAGCCGCCCTGATATAGCGCTCGGACGATTACTCGCCTTTAGCTGCTTTGAATGCTTCAGCCATTGCGTTAGAGAAGTTGCCTTCTTCCTGTTTGTTGTTAACAGTCGCAATTGCATCTTTCTCGTCAGCTTCGTCTTTAGCACGAACAGACAGGCTCACAACACGGTTTTTACGATCGACGCCGGTGAATTTAGCTTCAACATCGTCGCCTACGTTCAGAACCAGAGTTGCATCTTCAACGCGGTCACGGGAAGCTTCAGAAGCACGCAGGTAGCCTTCTACGCCGTCTGCTAATTCAACTGTAGCACCTTTCGCGTCAACTGCCGTTACTTTACCAGTAACGATAGTACCTTTCTTGTTCAGCGCAACGTAGTTGTTGAACGGATCTTCTGCGAGTTGTTTAACACCCAGGGAGATACGCTCGCGCTCTGCGTCAACCTGCAGAACCACAGCTGCGATTTCGTCGCCTTTTTTGTATTCACGTACTGCTTCTTCGCCTGCAACGTTCCAGGAGATGTCAGACAGGTGAACCAGGCCGTCGATGCCGCCGTCAAGGCCGATGAAGATACCGAAGTCAGTGATAGACTTGATTTTACCTTCAACGCGGTCGCCTTTGTTGTGGGTCTCAGCGAACTGCTGCCATGGGTTGTTTTTGCACTGTTTCAGGCCCAGGGAGATACGACGACGTTCTTCGTCGATATCCAGAACCATAACTTCCACTACGTCACCAACGTTAACAACTTTGGATGGGTGGATGTTTTTGTTGGTCCAGTCCATTTCGGAAACGTGCACCAGGCCTTCAACGCCTTCTTCGATTTCAACGAAGCAGCCGTAGTCGGTCAGGTTGGTCACGCGGCCAGTCAGACGAGTACCTTCCGGGTAACGCTTAGCGATAGCTACCCATGGATCTTCGCCCAGCTGTTTCAGGCCCAGGGAAACACGGGTACGCTCGCGGTCGAACTTCAGCACTTTAACAGTGATTTCGTCGCCAACGTTCACGATTTCGCTTGGATGCTTAACGCGTTTCCATGCCATGTCAGTGATGTGCAACAGGCCATCAACGCCGCCCAGATCAACGAATGCACCGTAGTCAGTAAGGTTCTTAACGATACCTTTAACTTCCATGCCTTCCTGCAGGTTTTCCAGCAGCTGATCGCGTTCTGCGCTGTTTTCAGATTCGATAACAGCACGGCGAGAAACAACAACGTTGTTACGTTTCTGGTCAAGCTTGATTACTTTGAATTCAAGCTCTTTGCCTTCGAGGTGCAGAGTGTCGCGAACCGGACGAACGTCAACCAGGGAGCCTGGCAGGAACGCGCGAATACCGTTCAGCTCAACAGTGAAGCCACCTTTAACTTTACCGTTGATAACACCGACCACAGTTTCAGCTTCTTCGTAAGCTTTTTCCAGCGTGATCCAGGCTTCGTGACGCTTAGCTTTCTCACGGGACAGCAGAGTTTCGCCGAAGCCATCTTCAACTGCGTCCAGAGCAACATCAACTTCGTCGCCAACCTGGATTTCCAGTTCGCCAGCGGCGTTTTTGAATTGCTCAGCAGGGATCGCAGACTCAGATTTCAGACCGGCGTCAACCAGTACGATATCTTTGTCGATAGCAACTACAACGCCACGAACGATGGAACCCGGACGGGTTTCGATTGTTAACAGGGATTCTTCAAAGAGTTGAGCGAAAGATTCAGTCATGTTGTTAATCTTCAAGGTTCTTTAGTTTAACGTCCATTTAGCATCCCGCCGAATGGGGTTGTTTGACATACCCCGCCATTGGCTCCATGCCGACAGGGTTAGATTACAGGGGGCAAATTTTACCCGATCTGTAGGGATATCGCTATGGCGCTGCCATGGCAATATTAACAAAATTCTTATCACGGACGGCTTACGCCGCCAGGACTTCCCGTGCATAGGCCAGTGCGCGCTCGATGACTTCGTCTATCGACATGCTGGTTGAATCCAGCACCAGAGCATCGGCAGCAGGCACTAACGGCGCTACGGGCCGATTACGATCGCGATCGTCGCGCTCTTTTATTTCGGCCAAAAGGCGTTCAAAGTTAACACTAAAGCCCTTTTCCTGCAACTGTAGCATCCGCCTGTGCGCTCGCTCTTCAGATGAGGCATCGAGAAATATTTTCACCGGTGCGTCAGGGAAGACAACCGTACCCATGTCCCGCCCATCAGCGATAAGGCCGGGCGCTTCACGGAACGCGCGCTGACGACGCAGCAAGGCTTCGCGCACACGGGGGAAGGCGGCTATCTGTGAAGCAGCGTTAGCCACTTCCTGAGTACGTATTTCGCCGCTCACATCCTCGCCTTCCAGAATTACTTCCAGGTTGCCGTTGGTCGCGACAAAACGTACATCAAGGTGAGCCGCTAAAGGAACCAGCGCTTCCTCAGAAACAACGTCTACCTGGTGATGCAAGGCAGCCAGAGCCAGCACACGGTAGATCGCGCCCGAATCCAGCAGATGCCACTGCAGCGCTTCCGCCATCGCCTTACACAACGTGCCTTTGCCTGCGCCGCTTGGTCCATCAATTGTTATTACCGGGGCGGGTGCCGTCATCTTTTTCTCCTTCTCGCGGGATCGCGGACCTAAAACGTAAACACCGCGCATTATACGCCCCCAACCAGCCGGACCGTTATCTTTCCTGCTAAATATCCTGGGGAATCAGGCTGAGTGTAGAAGAATTGCGCAACTTCGTTGTAAGGAAACGTAGGGAGATAAGAAAACCGCATCAAATGATGCGGTTAGGGAGAATTAAGCGAGGGTACTGATGCTTGCAAGCCTGTCAAAGTAGTCAGGGAAGGTTTTCGCCGTGCATTCAGGATCGAGAATGGTTATCGGCGTATCAGACAGCGCGACAAGCGAAAAACACATCGCCATGCGGTGATCGTTATAGGTGCCGATTTCTGCGGTCTGCAGCTTCGCAGGCGGCGTGACGGTGATGTAATCTTCACCCTCTTCCACTTCGGCACCCACTTTACGTAGCTCGGTAGCCATCGCTGACAGCCGATCCGTCTCTTTCACCCGCCAGTTATAAATATTGCGCAGCGTCGTGGTGCCTTTGGCAAAGAGCGCCGCGGTAGCTATAGTCATCGCCGCATCGGGAATATGGTTCATATCCATATCAACAGCCTGCAGCTCTCCGCGTTCGCAGGAGATAAAATCTTCGCCCCAGGTAATTTTAGCGCCCATTTTTTCCAGTACGTCAGCGAAACGGATATCGCCCTGCACGCTGTTGCGTCCGATGCCGGTTACTTTTACCGTGCCGCCTTTAATAGCGCCGGCCGCAAGGAAGTAAGAGGCTGAAGAGGCATCGCCTTCCACCAGATAGGCGCCCGGAGAGTGATACTGCTGGCCGCCGCGAATCACGAAGCTGCGGTAGTCACGGTTTTCGACATCAATACCGAAGGTTTTCATCAGATGTAAGGTGATATCGATATAAGGTTTGGAAACCAGCTCACCCTTGATCGTAATTTCAGTAGCTTTTGCCGCCAGCGGCGCCATCATAAGCAGCGCGGTCAGGAACTGGCTTGAAACGCTGCCGTCCACCGCAACCTGGCCGCCAGCAAAACCACCGCGTAAACGCAGCGGAGGATAGTTTTCTTGTTCGAGGTAATCGATTTGAGCACCGCCCTGACGCAGGGCATCAACCAGATGACCGATAGGACGCTCCTTCATGCGCGGCTCGCCCGTCAGGACAACATGATTGCTGCCGGCGCATAAAGCCGCAGCCAGAGGGCGCATCGCCGTTCCCGCATTGCCCAGGAAAAGTTCCAGCTCGCCCGCAGCTTGCAAAGGTCCGCCAACGCCAACCACCTCACAACGAGTACGATCGGCTGAAAGCGTGTAGCTTACGCCCAGCGCTTTCAGCGCATTAAGCATATGACGAACATCATCGCTATCAAGCAGGTTGGTCAGCTCAGTCTTGCCTTTTGCGAGTGCTGCAAGCAGCAAAGCTCGGTTAGAGACGCTTTTTGAACCGGGAAGATTAATGGTGCCGTCAACAAGCGCGATGGGTTGTAACGTCAGGGATTCCAGCATGAGGCAGTACTCTCAACTCTAACAAAAAAGAAACCCCGAAGGCGTGCCCACGGGGAGAATCATAACGCGCAGCGGATTAACCGTGGCGACGTTCGAAGTTAATCATAAAATCAGTGAGCGCTTTAACGCCTTCAAGCGGCATAGCGTTATAAATAGAGGCGCGCATGCCGCCCACTACACGGTGACCCTTCAAAGCATGCAGACCAGCCGCGAAGGACTCTTCAAGGAAGAGCTTATCCAGCCCGCTATCGGCCAGCTGGAACGGAACGTTCATGCGGGAGCGGTTAGCCGGGGCAACATCGTTACGATAGAAGTCACTGTTATCAATCACGCCGTAGAGGAGATCCGCTTTCGCCTGGTTGATTTTATCCATAGCCGCGACGCCGCCTTGCTCTTTGAGCCATTTAAACACCAGGCCTGACAGATACCAGGCGAAGGTTGGCGGCGTGTTGAACATGGATTCGTTATCGTTTAGCACGGTGTAATCAAGAATAGACGGGCAGGATTGATGCGCCTTACCAAGCAGATCTTCACGCACGATAACCAGCGTCAGGCCTGCCGGGCCAATATTTTTCTGCGCGCCGGCGTAAATCACGCCGAAACGGCTGACGTCCAGCGGCTGCGACAGGATAGTAGAAGAAAAGTCGGCGGTCACAACCGTATCGCCAAAATCAGGCGTTTCATGAATAGCGATGCCATCGATGGTTTCGTTCGGGCAATAGTGCAGATAGGCGCTATTATCAGAAACCTGCCATTCGCTCATCGGTTTGATGGCGCGCAGGCCGTCTACGGTCGTTTTGGCGTCAAACACGGCTGGAGTAAGATATTTATGCGCTTCTTTTACCGCGCTATGTGCCCAGTAGCCGCCATCGATATAGTCAGCGGTTTTCTTATCACCCAGCAGGTTTAACGGAATACCGGCGAACTGACCGCGGCCGCCGCCGTGGCAGAACAAAACTTTGTAGTTCGAGGGGATTTGCAGCAGATCGCGAAAATCTTGTTCAGCCTCATGAGCGACCTGAATAAATTCTTTACTACGGTGGCTTATCTCCATTACGGAGGTGCCTAGTCCATTCCAGTCGCAGAGTTCATGCTGTGCACGACGAAGCACGTCAGCCGGTAGCATCGCCGGGCCGGAACTAAAATTGTATACCTGAGTCATTTCCCCTCACCACGCTTAGAGCAATAAGATTTATCACGTTATCGGTTTTATCACTCACTTGCAGGGGCTGCAATGGTTAATCCGGCACAGCGGAAGAATGTGCGCGAAATCACACAAAACAATCCACCAGCCAGCCCATAAAAAGCCCTATTTATTGCCGTTACGTTATGCGCTTTGCGGTACAGGCTTTTACCCATTGATGATGTTTACAGCGCGGACAAGGTGAACTATCGCCTGCGTTAAACTTCACAACCTCACTACAGAAAATGCAGGCGTAATCGCCATCTTCAGGCGCCTGTTTGAAACGCTCATTACAGGGTTCCGGGAGAATAGATAAACCCGGCCTGACGAGATTATCGGGATAAAAATAGACGCTTATCTGACCATTAGTTTCCAGAATGGCGAGACGGACCTGTCCGAGATGCTCAACGCTATACAGACGAAGCTCCATGAAAAACTCAAATTCAGTCATGTTATGGGCCTGCATCTTCTCCCAGGCAAACTCCCCTTCTTCAATAATGACCGCGGGTTTGCCTTCAAACAGCTTTTCCAGCTTTTCACTGTGGTTCATCAGCCACATGACCAGCCGGTAAAGGATCGCCAGCGTGATAAAGACAACAAAAACAGGCAGCATGGGGACATCGTGGTAGAACGTCACGTCGCCCGCAGCCGAGCCTAAAGTCAAAATAATAAGCACTTCAAAGAGCGACATCTGGCGCACGCCACGGCGGCCGGTTATTTTTAAAAACAGAAAAACCAGCACAAAACTATAAAGGCTGCGAACGACAACTTCCCATAAAAAGTCGAGTGGTACTTCGTCGAGCGCCATACGTTGTAAATCAAAGGTCTTCATTTATCCCGCCATAACAGTTATTTACTGAGTGTAAGCATAGCCTGTTATGCTAGTAACACCCATAACGCTTGCGATAGCGTCAGCCTGCTAAAACCCGTATCATTGCGCGCTTTGCGTACGACAAAAGTGAACCCCCATGACTCAAACCTTTATTCCCGGTAAAGATGCCGCGCTGGAAGATTCCATCGCCCGCTTCCAGAAGCAGCTCACCGATCTCGGCTTTAATATAGAAGAAGCTTCCTGGTTGAACCCCGTTCCTAACGTTTGGTCGGTCCACATTCGTGATAAAGACAGCGCGCTGTGCTTTACGAATGGCAAAGGCGCTACCAAAAAAGCCGCGCTGGCCTCCGCGCTTGGTGAATATTTTGAACGGCTGTCCACCAACTACTTCTTCGCTGATTTCTGGCTGGGTGAAACCATCGCCAATAGCCCATTTGTGCACTACCCAAATGAGAAGTGGTTCCCGATCCCTGAAGATGAACAGCTTCCGGCAGGGATTCTCGACGATCGCCTGCGCGCGTTTTACGATCCCGAAAACGAGCTGACCGCAGGCATGCTGATCGATCTGCAGTCAGGTCACGAAGAACGCGGCATCTGCGCGCTGCCGTTTACCCGTCAGTCCGATCTGCAGACCGTTTATATCCCAATGAACATTATCGGCAACCTGTACGTTTCCAACGGGATGTCCGCCGGAAACACCGCCAACGAAGCGCGAGTACAGGGCCTCTCCGAAGTCTTTGAGCGCCATATCAAAAACCGCATTATTGCCGAATCAATCAGCCTGCCGGAAATCCCGCAGGAAGTGCTGGCGCGCTACCCGGGCGTTGTGGAATCTATCGCTAAGCTCGAAGCGGAAGGGTTCCCGATCTTTGCTTATGATGGTTCCCTCGGCGGCAAATATCCGGTTATCTGTGTTGTGCTGTTTAATCCGGCAAACGGCACCTGCTTTGCTTCCTTCGGCGCGCACCCTGATTTCGGCGTGGCGCTGGAACGTACGGTTACCGAGCTGCTGCAGGGCCGCGGACTTAAAGATCTCGATGTCTTTACCCCGCCAACCTTTGATGATGAAGAAGTGGCGGAGCATGCCAACCTTGAAACTCACTTTATCGACTCAAGCGGCCTTATCTCCTGGGATATGTTCAAACAGGATGCGGACTACCCGTTCGTGGACTGGAGCTTCTCAGGCACAACCGAAGAAGAGTTCGCCACGTTAATGGCCATTTTTAACGCGGAAGATCAGGAAGTTTACATCGCGGATTATCAGCACCTGGACGTCTATGCCTGCCGCATTATCGTGCCGGGCATGTCCGATATTTATCCTGCGGAAGATCTGCTGTTGGCCAACAACAACATGGGTTACCACCTGCGTGAAACCATCCTTGCCCTGCCGGGCAGCGAGTGGGAAAAACAAGATTATCTGGATCTGATTTCTCAGCTGGATGAAGAAGGCCACGATGATTTTACCCGTGTGCGAGAGCTGCTTGGCCTGGCGACAGGCAAAGACAACGGCTGGTATACGCTGCGCATCGGCGAGCTAAAGGCCATGCTGGCGCTTGCCGGTGGTGATTTAGAACAGGCGCTGATCTGGACTGAATGGACCATGGAGTTCAACGCTTCTATTTTCAGCGCCGAGCGTGCCAACTATTACCGTTGTCTGCAAACGCTGCTGTTGCTGGCTATGGAAGAGGAGCGCGAGCCGCTGCAATATCTGAATGCCTTTGTCCGTATGTATGGCGCGCAAACCGTGGAAGCAGCAAGCGCTGCGTTAAGCGGTGAGGCTGCGTTCTATGGCCTGCAGGCGGTCGACAGCGATCTTAAGGCGTTCCCTGCGCATCAGGCACTGTTAGGCGCTTACGAAAAATTACAACGTGCGAAAGCTCGTTTCTGGCAGGTTAGTTAACGGGCGTACTTTGACAGGCGCTTGATTAATGCGGCTTAAGCTATAATAAGGGGCAGATTTATTGCCCCTTATTTTTATTATGATAAAAAATAATTCATATGTAGCTAATCAGTTAAATACAGGTGAAATATTTAAGATTTAAAGCAGCTATTTTGTTGTCATTATTTTGAAATACTCCGTTTTAATTAACCTTTAAAAAGAGCGCGATAGCTAAACTTCAAATTAATGCATAATATTTAAAATTAATTTTTATAAATAAAATCAAACACTTGAAATAAAAAATGGCAATTCCCCTGCGCTTTACAAGTCTTTAAGCTTGGTAAGATATGATCCACATCAATTTTTACTCTATAATGCTTTGTTAGTATCTCCTCGCCGAATTAATTAGAGAGAGTTAGTGTGAAAGCTGACAACCCTTTTGATCTATTGCTTCCACCTGCCATGGCAAAAGTTGCCGAAGATGCTGGTGTCTATAAAGCAACAAAACATCCGCTGACTACGTTTTATTTAGCGATTACAGCAGGCATGTTTATCTCGATTGCCTTTGTTTTTTACATCACCGCGACGACCGGCACCTCAACCATTCCGTTCGGTATCGCTAAACTTATCGGTGGAACCTGCTTCTCTTTGGGTTTGATCCTTTGCGTAGTCTGTGGGGCCGATCTCTTCACCTCTACCGTGCTGATTGTGGTGGCGAAAGCCAGCGGTCGCATCACCTGGGGTCAGTTAACCCGTAACTGGATTAATGTCTACGTTGGTAACCTGATTGGTGCCCTGCTCTTTGTACTGTTGATTTGGCTGTCAGGGATGTATATGACCGCTAACGGCGCCTGGGGGCTGAACGTCCTGCAGACCGCCGACCATAAAATGCATCACACATTCATCGAAGCCGTGTGCCTTGGTATCCTTGCAAACTTAATGGTTTGCCTGGCCGTCTGGATGAGCTACTCCGGTCGCAGCCTGATGGACAAGATGTTCGCGATGATCCTGCCGGTCGCCATGTTTGTTGCCTGCGGCTTCGAGCACAGTATTGCAAACATGTTCATGATCCCGATGGGCATCGTGGTACGTAATTTCGCAAGCCCGGAATTCTGGACTGCAGTCGGGTCGTCTCCGGAAAGTTTTTCTCATCTGACCATAGTGAACTTCATCACCGATAACCTCATTCCGGTAACTATCGGGAACATCATCGGCGGTGGTCTGTTGGTCGGGTTGACATACTGGGTAATTTATCTGCGCGGTGGCGACAAGCATTAATTGCTGTTCATCACGCGGGAATAAGAAATCCACATTAGAAGGTAGGTGTTAAATGTCCGAGCTTAATGAAAAGTTAGCCACAGCCTGGGAAGGTTTTGCCAAAGGCGAATGGCAGAATGAAGTTAACGTACGTGACTTCATTCAGAAAAACTACACCCCTTACGAGGGCGACGAGTCCTTCCTGGCAGGTGCGACAGACGCAACTACCAGACTGTGGGACAACGTTATGGAAGGCGTTAAACAGGAAAACCGCACACACGCGCCTGTTGACTTCGATACCGACCTCGCTTCAACCATCACCTCTCATGATGCTGGTTATATCAACAAGTCCCTCGAAACCATCGTAGGCCTGCAGACCGATGCTCCTCTGAAACGTGCCATTATTCCGTTCGGCGGCATCAAAATGGTTGAAGGTTCTTGCAAAGTGTACGGTCGTGAACTCGACCCTATGCTTAAAAAGATCTTCACCGAATACCGTAAAACCCACAACCAGGGCGTGTTTGACGTTTATACCAAAGACATCCTGAACTGCCGTAAATCAGGCGTAATCACCGGTCTGCCGGATGCTTATGGCCGCGGTCGTATCATCGGTGACTATCGTCGCGTTGCGCTGTACGGCATCGACTACCTGATGAAAGACAAGTTCGCCCAGTTCAATTCACTGCAGGCCAAACTGGAAAATGGTGAAGATCTGGAAGCGACTATCCGTCTGCGTGAAGAGATCTCCGAACAGCACCGCGCGCTGGGTCAAATCAAAGAAATGGCGGCTAAATATGGCTGCGATATCTCAGGTCCTGCGACTAACGCTCAGGAAGCGATTCAGTGGACTTACTTCGGTTACCTGGCCGCGGTTAAATCTCAGAACGGCGCTGCTATGTCCTTCGGTCGCGTATCCACCTTCCTGGATGCTTACATCGAACGTGACCTGAAAGCGGGTAAAATCACCGAGCTTGACGCACAGGAAATGATTGACCACCTGGTCATGAAACTGCGTATGGTTCGCTTCCTGCGCACCCCTGAATATGATGAGCTGTTCTCCGGTGACCCAATCTGGGCTACGGAATCTATCGGTGGTATGGGCGTTGATGGCCGTACTCTGGTCACCAAATCCAGCTTCCGCTTCCTGAACACCCTGTACACCATGGGGCCGTCTCCGGAGCCGAACATCACCATTCTGTGGTCTGAACAACTGCCGCTGAACTTCAAAAAATACGCGGCTAAAGTCTCCATCGATACCTCTTCTCTGCAGTATGAGAATGACGATCTGATGCGTCCTGACTTTAACAACGATGACTACGCGATTGCCTGCTGCGTAAGCCCGATGATCGTGGGTAAACAAATGCAGTTCTTCGGTGCTCGTGCAAACCTCGCGAAAACCATGCTGTATGCCATCAACGGCGGCGTTGATGAAAAACTGAAAATGCAGGTTGGTCCTAAAGAAGCGCCAATCACTGCTGACGTTCTGGATTACGATAACGTACTGGACCGCCTGGACCACTTCATGGACTGGCTGGCTAAGCAGTACGTTACCGCGCTGAACATCATTCACTACATGCATGATAAATACAGCTACGAAGCGTCGCTGATGGCTCTGCATGACCGTGACGTTGTGCGCACCATGGCTTGTGGTATCGCGGGCCTGTCCGTTGCAGCCGACTCCCTGTCTGCCATCAAATACGCGAAAGTTAAACCAATCCGTGATGAAGATGGTCTGGCGACAGATTTCGAAATCGAAGGCGAATATCCACAGTTCGGTAACAACGATCCTCGCGTGGATGACATTGCCGTTGACCTGGTAGAACGTTTCATGAAGAAAATTCAGAAACTGACTACTTACCGTGGCGCTATCGCGACCCAGTCCGTTCTGACCATCACCTCTAACGTGGTTTATGGTAAGAAAACAGGTAACACACCAGACGGTCGTCGCGCAGGTACTCCATTCGGTCCAGGCGCTAACCCAATGCACGGTCGTGACCAGAAAGGCGCCGTTGCCTCTCTGACTTCCGTTGCTAAACTGCCGTTTGCTTACGCTAAAGATGGGATCTCTTACACCTTCTCTATCGTGCCAAACGCGCTGGGTAAAGATGACGACGTGCGTAAAACTAACCTTGCGGGTCTGATGGATGGTTACTTCCACCACGAAGCCTCCATCGAAGGTGGTCAACACCTGAACGTCAACGTTATGAACCGTGAAATGCTGCTGGATGCGATGGATCACCCTGAGAAATACCCTCAGTTGACCATTCGCGTATCCGGTTACGCGGTACGTTTTAACTCCCTGACTAAAGAACAGCAGCAGGATGTTATTACCCGTACCTTCACAAAAACCATGTAATACCTGGTTTGACTGAAAGAGCGTAGAATAAAGGCTCCACTCCGGTGGGGCCTTTTCTTATCCCTCATCCGGACAGAACCAGTTTTGCAGGATAACTGCTACGTTTAGGCTATCGTGCAAAATTGATTCGACGCGGCATGCACTACACAGACCGCGCTCAACCTGGCCCATACTTTGCCCTGATGGGTCAATACTGGAGAAAACACCGCAATGTCAGCAATTGGCCGAATTCATTCCTTTGAATCATGCGGTACCGTGGATGGCCCCGGTATTCGTTTTATCACCTTCTTCCAGGGCTGCCTGATGCGCTGCCTGTACTGTCACAACCGTGATACGTGGGATACGCACGGCGGTAAAGAAACCACCGTAGAAGAGCTAATGAAAGAAGTGGTGACCTATCGCCACTTTATGAATGCCTCCGGCGGCGGCGTAACCGCATCCGGTGGGGAAGCCATCCTGCAGGCTGAATTTGTGCGCGATTGGTTCCGCGCCTGCCATCAGGAAGGCATTCACACCTGCCTTGATACCAATGGTTTCGTGCGCCGCTACGATCCGGTGATCGACGAATTACTGGAAGTGACCGATCTGGTGATGCTCGATTTAAAACAGATGAACGACGAGATCCATCAGAACCTGGTGGGCGTTTCTAACCATCGTACGCTGGAGTTCGCACGCTATCTTTCTGACAAAAATATTAAGGTCTGGATCCGCTATGTGGTCGTGCCTGGCTGGTCAGACGATGACGATTCCGCGCACCGCCTCGGCGAGTTCACTCGTGATATGGGCAACGTCGAAAAAATCGAACTGCTGCCGTACCACGAACTCGGCAAACATAAATGGGTCGCGATGGGTGAAGAGTACAAGCTGGACGGCGTTCATCCCCCTAAAAAAGAGACCATGGATCGCGTAAAAGGCATTCTCGAACAGTACGGTCATAAGGTGATGTACTAAAAAAGCAAAAGGCCCTCTGACGAGGGCCTTTTCGTATCAGGCGTGAGCCACAGGCGTTGGGTGATGTCCCGCTTTGCGCAGCAGCATCAACAGATAGACAAACGCCACGCCGGCTATCATCACAAACAACAGATTATCTGAATAGCTTTGCATCAGCATAGAGGTGAAGGTCGGTCCCAGCAGGCTGCCGACGGTATAACTGAGTAACAGTGCCTGATTCATCGCCACAAGCTGATGATGTTCCACTTTCTCGCAGGCCCAGGCCATCGCCACAGGATAGAGCGTAAAACCTGCGGCCCCCAGCACAAACAGCGCCGGTCCCATTGCCGCATTGCTTAACATCGCAACGCAGCCAAGAATGACCACAAAGACCTGCACGCGCAGCACCAGCAAACGGCCAAAACGATCCGCCAGACGCCCCACCGGCCACTGTCCGACTATCCCCGCACTGACCATCACCGCCATCCAGAAACCAATCCCGGAATCGCTCACGCCCTGATGATTCAGATACAGCGGCATCAGGCCGTACAGAGAACCCAGAACAATACCGGAGATAATACAGCCGTTAACGCCAAGACGCGCGTGGCGCAGACGCAGCATCGGCCATACCGCTACGGCCTCCTGGCTTTCGCTGCGATCGTTTACGATACGGGTGAACAGCAGCGGAAGAATGGCGGCCAGCACCAGGGCGGTCACCCAGGGCAGCACGCTGACTAAATCCGTTGGCATTTTACTGACCATCAGTTGGCCAAGCACGGTCCCGACGTAATAAATCATCATGTAAGCCGCAAGCAAGCGTCCGCGATTGCGGGAAGTGCCGCTGCACATTAGCGCGCTTTCAACCACAACCCAGATCATCGCGCAGCCGATGCCGGCGATAAAGCGCCACATCATCCAGCTCCAGAAACCCACCATTAATCCCAGGCCTATACAGCCGACGGCAAAAATCAGCGAGGCAAGGTAATAGCTGCGATTAAAGCCCTGACGCTTAATGAGCCAGCCCGTCACCATGGTGCCCAGCAGGTTGCCGGTAAAATAGGACGAACTGACCATCCCCACCTGCCACGTTGGCAGACGTTCATGGGCAAGCCACAGGGGAACAAGCGTATTGAGCACGGCTATCGCCAGGGTCAGCAGCATCAGGCCACAGAGCAAAAGCATCACTGGCCGGGTATAGGTGGACATGTAAAAACCGCGAGGAAGAGAAGAAATTTGTGCGCATCATGCCACCGGCAAAATCTTTGTCAATCCAGTGCTGACGGGGCCTCGCAAGAATTGCACCCTGTCGATTTGAAAAACTTATCCTCGGCACAGGCCAGGCATCATTCAGAAATGCTATCTCGCTGTTTTTGATGGGATCTGGCAGAAAGAATCGAAGCGGGATGGATGAAAAATTTCATGGAAAATCGGCTGATATTTTCTTATCTGTAAGCAAAGCGCGCCCGACGACGCGCTTTGCTCCAGGGCGCTTAGCTGGCTATCGCCATGCCAACCGTCATATGCAGGCCGTAGAATACTCCGCGACCAATTAGTTCACCGGCAATCATCAGTATGAAGGCCAGCGTCAGTACGCCAACATCTGGCTGTCGACCTTTAAGCTGCGGCACAAGCCAGCAAACCAGCGCCACCGCCAGCAATACAATGCGCCACGCCATCAGCGTACCGTATTGCGGGATCAGCGCAGTAGCCTGCTGAATGGAACTGTGAATGGTCGCCAGCGCCATTCCCTGAAGCAGCACAACGATTGCGCTGACTACCAGAGCCGCAAGGGTAATCACCGGCAGGATACGCATCCCCCACCCGTTCACGCCTGCGGCGCGAAGCAGCAGACAGCCGAGCAGCGGGCCGCCGATAAACATCGTCAGGAAGAAGCCCAGCGGGGTCCACACGCTATACCACGTAGGGACGGTAGCAATCAGGTAGACGCGGCACATCATCCAGACAAATACCACGCCCAGCACCATAGTGAGCATCATCCACAGCTTGTCTAAGCCCGCCGGCATTTTGCCCAGAACGGTAATCAGCCACCAGAATCCGCCCACGGCAAAGAACAGCGAGCCGCTGGCGATTTCGTTGCTCAGCGCAGAATCGCCAATGCGATTGAGCGAGTTAAACGCGCGCAGCGGCGAGCCCAGGTGCAGCACAGAAGCCATAAAACCAATACCCATCAGCACCCAAAGCACGATCATCGTCCATTCCACACGTTTTTTCTGCTCGCGGTTTCTGATACCCGTAATCAGCGCCAGCGCCATGACGATAAAACCACCCGCCACGCACTGTCCAAGTACGGTAAAGATCATCAGCGGCCATTCATGCCATCCGTTACCCATCTCACACCTCCTTCGGGTTGGCCAGATAGCCGGTTTTATCCCCGCAGGGGCGGCTGTTGGCGTTGGGTTTAATGACGATATTAGGTCTGGTGAAGTGCGCGGACGGCAGCGGGGCAATGGCAGCCTGGTTACCATACTTTTTGCGCAGCTCGTCAACCGGCGCCATATCCAGCGCACGCAGCGGGCAGGACTCGACGCAGACGGGTTTTTTGCCCTCGGCAACGCGGTCATAGCAGCCGTCGCACTTGGTCATATGGCCTTTTTCCGCGTTGTACTGCGGCGCGCCGTACGGGCAGGCCATGTGACAGTAGCGACAGCCAATGCAGACCTCTTCGTTGACCACCACAAAACCGTCTTCACGCTTGTGCATCGCGCCGCTCGGACAGACTTTGGTACATGCCGGGTCTTCACAGTGGTTACAGGCAATCGACAGGTAGTAGGCGAATACGTTCTGCTGATAAACGCCGTTGTCTTCCGTCCAGTCGCCGCCCGCATATTCATAGATGCGGCGGAAGCTGACGTCCGGGCCTAAATTTTTGTAATCCTTGCAGGCCAGCTCGCAGGTTTTGCACCCGGTACAGCGACCTGAATCAATATAAAAGCCATATTGCGTAGTCATCAGCTGCTCCTTATGCCTTCTCGACCTGAACCAGGTTGCTGTGGGATGGGTTGCCTTTCGCCAGCGGAGACGGACGTTGGGTGGTTAACACGTTGATACTCCCGGCATGATCAATGCGGTTGGCATCCGGGTTGTACCAGGCCCCTTCCCCCAGCGCGACTACGCCCGGAATGATGCGTGGCGTGACTTTGGCATTAATACGCACTTCTCCCCGACCATTGAAAATACGCACCATGTCGCCGTTAGTGATACCGCGTTTTTGCGCGTCGATTGGGTTGATCCACATTTCCTGACGGCAGGCCGCTTTAAGCACCTCTACGTTCCCGTAGGTGGAGTGAGCGCGAGCTTTATAGTGAAAACCGGTCATCTGCAACGGCCATTTTTCAGCCAGCGGATCGCCGTAGTTTTCGAAACCGGCGCTGTAAACCGGCAGCGGATCGATAACGTCCCCTTCCGGCAACTGCCACGTAGCCGCAATGTCAGCCAGTTGAGCAGAATAGATTTCAATCTTGCCGGAGGGGGTAGTCAGAGGGTTGGCTAGCGGATCTTCACGGAACGCTTTGTAAGCCACATGGTGGCCTTCAGGATCGCGCTGCTTGAAGATGCCCTGCTTGCGGAACTCATCAAAGCTCGGCAGCTCAGGAATCGCTTCACGGGATTGCTCATAGAGGTGACGCATCCAGCCTTCCTGAGTGCGACCTTCGGTAAATTGCTGCTCAACGCCCATGCGTTTCGCCAGTTCAGTAGTCATCTCATAGATGGTTTTGCATTCGAAGCGCGGCTTGATGGCCTGCTCCGCGAAGATGACATAGGACATATTGCCGCACGACGCATCAAGGCAGAAATCCATCTGCTCAGATGCGGTGCAGTCCGGCAGCAGAATATCGGCGTATCTGGCAGACGAAGTCATGTGGTTATCAATCACCACAATCATTTCGCACTTCTTATCATCCTGCAGGATATCGTGGGTACGATTGATTTCGGAGTGCTGATTAATCAGGCAGTTGCTGGCGTAATTCCAGACCATCTTAATGGGTACGTCCAGCTTGTCCTTACCGCGCACGCCATCGCGGGTGGCGGTCATGGACGGGCCGCGTTCAATGGCATCCGTCCACAGGAACATGGAAATACTTGTCTGCACCGGATTTTCAAGCGTCGGCATGCGAACGAAAGGCAGATCGTAAGAGCCTTCGCGAGCGCCGCTGTTGCCGCCATGAATACCAACATTGCCGGTCAGGATGGCCAGCATAGAAATGGCGCGGGAAACCAGTTCGCCGTTTGAATGGCGCTGCGGCCCCCAGCCCTGGCTGATAAACGCCGGCTTAGCCATGGCAATTTCACGCGCCAGCTTCACGATGCGATCGACCGGGATACCGGTAATGGTCGATGCCCATTCAGGCGTCTTCGCCACGCCATCCGCACCTTCACCCAGAATATAAGCTTTGTAGTGACCGTTAGCAGGCGCGCCCGCCGGCATCGTTTTTTCATCGTAGCCGACGCAGTATTTATCGAGGAAAGGCTGGTCAACGAGGTTTTCGTTAATCATCACCCACGCCAGGGCGGAAATCAGCGCCGCATCGGTGCCCGGACGAATAGGGATCCATTCATCTTCACGCCCGGCGCCGGTATCGGTGTAGCGCGGATCGATAATGATCATGCGAGCGTTTGATTTCTCACGAGCCTGCTCGAGGTAATAAGTTACCCCGCCGCCGCTCATGCGCGTTTCACCCGGGTTATTACCAAACAGCACGACAAGCTGGCTGTTTTCAATGTCTGACGGACTGTTGCCATCCGCCCAGCCACCGTAGGTATAGTTCAGCCCGGCTGCAATCTGCGCTGTGGAATAGTCACCGTAATGATTCAGGTAGCCGCCGACGCAGTTCATCATGCGGGCAATGAGCGTGTCACCCGGCGGCCAGGAGCGCGTCATTGTTCCGCCCAACGTGCCGGTACCGTAGTTCAGGTAAATGGCTTCGTTACCGTACTCTTTGATAATGCCCTTCATGCTGTTGGCAATGGTATCGAAGGCTTCTTCCCAGCTAATGCGCTCGAATTTCCCTTCCCCACGAAGGCCAACGCGTTTCATCGGGTATTTCAGGCGGTCGGCATTATAGACGCGACGGCGCATTGAGCGGCCACGCAGACATGCCCGCACCTGATGCAGACCTTCGTAATCGTCATCGCCCGTGTTATCAGTTTCAACGTATTTGATCTCGTCATCGACCACGTGCATACGCAGCGGACAGCGGCTGCCACAGTTAACCGTACAGGCGCTCCAGACAACTTTACCGGTGCCGCTAACGTTGCCTGCTGGCGTTCCGGCAAAGGCCATCCGGGAGAACGGTAACGAGAAGGCGCTACTCGCAGCTGCAAGGCCGCCGATAGCCGTGGCTCCCACCAGCTTGCGGCGGCTTACCTGCGCGGTAAGCAGCGCGTTAGGGGTTTTCTCTTTCATAGTGACCCACTTGATTTGCTCACAGTTAACAAAAACTGGCCGTGGCGCAAACTTCAAGGTCTGCCTGCCCAAAGCCCAGCCAAAAAGAGAAAGGAGTGTCGGGAAAAACGGGAGTTATACAGATTGGTTTGCCGCGTCACATTCTGTCAGCCATGGCAGCCAAATGATAAATAACTTGAGGTGAATAATTATGAATATCATCACTCGCTTTCAGGCGGCAATAATACTTCTTTGGTGGTAGAGAGAGTTGTCTGACGTCAAAGAAGGCGGATTATCTGCTGTCCTGAGCAGGGAAAGCGCATAAAAAAAGCGCCCGAAGGCGCTTAATGCGAATCATTCAAGATTAAATGCTTAGCCGATGTACTCAAGCCCTTTCATATAAGGACGCAGCGCTTCCGGTACTTCGATACGGCCATCGGCCTGCTGGTAGTTTTCCAGCACCGCAACCAGAGTACGACCTACTGCCAGGCCGGAGCCGTTCAGGGTATGCACCAGGCGGGTTTTCTTATCGGCTTTGCTGCGGCAGCGAGCCTGCATCCGACGCGCCTGGAAATCCCAGCAGTTGGAGATAGAAGAAATTTCGCGATAGGTATCCTGCGCCGGTAACCAAACTTCGAGATCATAGGTTTTGCGCGCGCCAAAACCGATATCGCCGGTACACAGCAGCACTTTACGGTACGGCAGACCCAGCAACTGCAGCACTTTCTCTGCATGCCCGGTCATTTCTTCCAGCGCGTCCATGGAATCTTCCGGACGAACAATCTGTACCATCTCAACTTTGTCGAACTGGTGCATACGGATCAGACCACGGGTATCACGACCATAAGAACCCGCTTCAGAACGGAAACATGGCGTATGGGCGGTCATTTTTAGCGGCAGGGACTCTTCTTCCAGAATCTCGTCGCGCACCAGGTTGGTCAAGGGTACTTCCGCCGTTGGGATCAGCGCATAGTTGCTGCCATCCGCTTCTTCTTCCAGTGGACGAGTATGGAACAGATCGCCACCGAACTTAGGCAGCTGGCCTGTACCATACAGCGTCTCCTGGTTCACCAGATACGGTACATAGTTTTCCATGTAACCATGCTGTTCGGTATGCAGATCGAGCATGAACTGGCTTAAGGCGCGGTGCAGACGAGCAATCTGACCCTGCATCACAACGAAACGGGAGCCGGTCAGTTTAACCGCAGAAGCGAAATCCAGGCCTTTAGCCATTTCGCCAAGCGTAACGTGATCGCGCACTGCAAAATCGAATTTACGCGGCTCACCCCAGCGGCTGACTTCAACGTTCTCGCTGTCGTCTTTACCATTCGGCACGCAGTCATCCGGAATGTTAGGCAGCGTCAGCGCGATGTCACGGATCTCTGCCAGCAGCGCGTCAAGCTCGGTTTTAGCTGCATCCAGCTCTTCGCCCAGTTGGTTGACCTGCAAACGCAGCGGCTCGATGTCTTCCCCACGCGCTTTCGCCTGGCCGATGGATTTCGATCGCGAGTTACGTTCAGCCTGCAGATTTTCAGTTTTTACCTGCAACACTTTACGACGCTCTTCTAAGGAGCGCAGCGTTTCTACATCCAGCTTGAAGCCTCGGCGTGCCAGTTTTTCAGCGACTGCGTCTGGCTCTGTACGCAGCAGATTGGGATCGAGCATGCTTATCCTGTGCTTATCGAATTAAATGAAGGGGATGCGGCCACAGCCTGCGGCCGCATTGATAGTCTTGCTAACCTTACCGCAACGCCTGCATTAGCGGTAGCGTTTTGTCGGGCTATTTTGATCCTGTTCAGCAAGCCAGGCGAGCTTTTCGCCGATCTTGCCTTCAAGACCTCTGTTTGTCGGCCGATAATAGCGTGTTTGTGCCAAATCCTCAGGGAAATAAACTTCACCGGCGGCGTAGGCATTGGGCTCGTCATGTGCATAGCGATACTCCTGCCCGTAACCCATTTCCTTCATCAGTTTGGTTGGCGCATTGCGCAGATGAACCGGCACATCGTAATCCGGGCGCTCGCGGGCATCCGCCATTGCGGCTTTAAACGCGGTATAGACGGCATTGCTTTTCGGCGCGCATGCGAGATAGACGATTGCCTGCGCGATGGCGCGCTCCCCTTCTGCCGGGCCAACACGGGTAAAACAGTCCCATGCGGAGATAGCGACCTGCATACCACGCGGATCGGCATTGCCCACATCTTCTGAAGCAATGGCCAACAAGCGGCGAGCTACATAAAGCGGATCGCCGCCTGCGGTAATAATGCGGGCATACCAGTACAGCGCTGCATCCGGTGATGAGCCGCGCACTGATTTATGCAGGGCGGAAATGAGATCGTAAAAACGGTCGCCTTTATTATCAAAACGCGCGCTGCGTTCACCCGCAATTTCCGTAAGCAACGCCGTGTGCAGAACACGTTTACCTTTTGCATCACTCTCTGCCATATCGGCCATCATTTCGAGCGTATTCAGCGCACGACGCGCGTCCCCGTTGACCAGCTCCGCGATTGCCCGGCGAGTCTCCATCGGCAGCACCAGATCGCTCTGTTTACCGTAGCCCCGCTCGCTATCGTTCATCGCTTGCTCCAGCACCTTTTCAATATCTTCGACGGTCAGGGACTTCAGCAAATACACACGAGCACGTGAAAGTAGCGCGGAGTTCAGTTCAAACGAGGGGTTTTCGGTGGTCGCACCGATAAAAGTAATAGTGCCATCTTCAATGTGCGGCAGGAAAGCATCCTGCTGGCTCTTGTTGAAACGATGGACTTCGTCGACAAACAGAATAGTGCGGCGCCCGGCGTTGCGATTCTGGCGTGCGCGTTCGATGGCTTCGCGGATCTCTTTTACACCTGAAGTCACCGCAGAAATACGTTCAACATCGGCATTCGCGTAATGAGCAATCACTTCTGCAAGCGTCGTTTTACCGGTCCCCGGAGGTCCCCATAAAATCATCGAGTGAAGATGGCCCGCTTCGATTGCCCTCGGCAAAGGCTTGCCGGCGGCTAAAAGATGCTGCTGACCAATGTACTGGGTTAAGTTTTCTGGCCGCATACGAGCGGCCAGCGGTTGAAATGTATTGTCAGAAAAATCGAGCGACAGATTGCCCACTCACGCCTCTATTTACGTTGGTCATCCACCGTCACGCCCTGAGGCGGGGTGAATGTAAACTTATTCATATCCACCGCACCATTTTGCTGGGTTTTCAACGCGTAGCTGCTGCGCTGATCGTCCTGCTCTACCGCGCTAAACTGGTGGATAGTCCCGTCGCGCCCTACGTTGATGGTGAACTGTTTGAGGTTACCCGCGCTGGTTTTTGGCGTCAGCACAAAGTCGTCGCCGGTTTGTTTAATGTTGTACTGCTGCCAGTCGCTGGTCTGGTTACGCGCGATCAGCATAAACGGCGTGTTGCCGGTGGCATCTTTCAGCCAGGTCGCGCTCACCTGCTCAACAAATGGATTGTAGAACCATAAAGTCTTGCCGTCAGAAACCAGAATGCTTTCATCGGGCTGGGTCATATGCCAGTTGAAAAGATTCGGGCGTTTCACCCATAAATCTCCCTGGCCTTCCTGCACCGCAGCGCCGCTACCGTCGGTCACTTTTTGCGTGAAGCTTGCATGGAAGCTGCTCACTTTATCCAGACGGCTTTTCAGGTCGCCTGCGGCATCGGCCCAGACGCTGGTGGCGGCAAATGTGGTCAACAAAGCACAGGCAATTACGATCTTCTTCATTATTTTCCCTCTGAATTCACTTGCCACCGCGCGACGGCGCGACGGCGCGACGGCACTTCTGTTGCTCAATTTAGTGCAAAACTAAAGCGGAGCAACAGAAGAAAAAGCTGATTTTCCGGTAATTTACCCTTCTTTGCATGAAAGGTTACTCAAACGGCGGCGGAGCCAAAACTTCGCGGTTGCCGTTATGCCCCTGTGGGCTCACAATGCCCTGCGCTTCCATCTGCTCAACGATTCGCGCTGCGCGGTTATAGCCAATGCGGAACTGACGCTGAACGCCGGAAATCGACGCCTTACGTTTTTCAACGACAAAGGCGACGGCCTGATCGAACAGCGGATCCAGCTCTTCGTCGCCATCCATGCCACCGCCTGCGCCACCCTCACCCTGGGCATCGGAGGTGATGCCGGAGATATACTGTGGACGACCACGCGCCTTCCAGTCCTGAACTACCGCGTGCACTTCCTGATCGCGCACAAACGCGCCGTGTACACGAACCGGCGTGGTAGAGTTCGGCCCTGAATAAAGCATATCACCCATGCCCAGCAGCGATTCCGCACCGCCCTGATCGAGGATCGTCCGCGAGTCAATTTTGCTCGACACGGTAAAGGCTATACGCGTCGGGATATTCGCTTTGATAAGACCGGTAATGACGTCAACGGATGGACGCTGAGTGGCGAGAACCAGGTGGATACCCGCCGCACGCGCTTTCTGCGCCAGGCGAGCAATAAGCTCTTCAACTTTTTTGCCCACCGTCATCATCAGATCAGCAAATTCATCCACCAGCACCACGATGTACGGCAGTTTTTCCAGCATCGGATGCGTGGCGTCCATGCTGTCGCCCGGCTTCCAGAACGGATCCGGAATCGGACGGCCCATACGCTCCGCCTCCAGCACACGCTCGTTATAACCGGCAAGGTTACGCACGCCGAGCGCCGACATCAGCTTATAGCGGCGTTCCATCTCGTTAACGCTCCAGCGCAGCGCGTTGGCAGCATCTTTCATATCGGTGACCACTTCGGTCAGCAGATGTGGGATGCCTTCATAGACCGACAGCTCGAGCATTTTCGGGTCGATCATGATGAACTTCACTTCTTCCGGCGTGGCTTTGTAGAGAATGCTGAGGATCATGGCATTCACGCCCACGGATTTACCCGAGCCCGTGGTACCCGCAACCAGCAGGTGCGGCATCTTCGCCAGGTCGGCGACTACCGACTCGCCGCCAATATCTTTACCAAGCACGACGGTCAGCGGAGAAGCGCTTTCGCGGAATTTCGCGCAGTCCAGCACTTCACGCAGATAGACGGTCTGACGCTTTTTATTCGGTAATTCAAGGCCGACATAAGGCTTGCCGGGAATGACTTCAACAACTCGAACCGCCACCGTGGAGAGCGAGCGAGCGAGGTCACGCGACAGGTTAGAGATGCGTGCGGCTTTTACGCCGGGCGCTAAATCAAGTTCGAAGCGCGTGATAACCGGGCCTGGCGAGTAATCCACCACGTCCGCTTTAATGCGGTAATCCGCCAGACGAGCCTCAACCAGACGCGCCATCTGCTGCAGGGCAAAGGTATCGACCGGTTCAACTTCAGCCGGTGGCGAAGTCAGCAGATCCAGAGACGGCAGCGGCGTGGTCGGTCTTTGCAGCGGGCGATCGTCACCGTTACGCATCAGGAACGGATGAATCAGGCTCTCCTGCGGCTGCGGCGCCGCTGGCTGCTGCGGCTGCTGCGGCTGCTGATAAGTTTGCTGTTGCGCCGGGACCTGCGGTTGTACAGGCTGTTGCGCATATGCCTGATGCGTTACTGGCTGCACGGGCGCTACTGGCGCAGGCTCTTCTTCTATCGGGCTCGGTGTAAACAGCGGCTCGCCTGGCCCCTCGTCCACCAGCGCTTTCATCGGAGAGAAATCAAAATCATCCAGAGAGAAAGGCGCGCTGGTTGATGGCGTGCTCTGCTCGTAACGTTGATGTTGCTGCGTCGCAAACTGGCGTGCCAGTTCCGCCTGCTCTGCCGCCGCTTCATCTTCCGCAGAGAACGACTCTTCTTCGTACGCTTCGCCATAACGCTGCTGAAGCTGCGTCGAGAACTGGCGAGCCAGTTCATGCTGCTCCATTTCTGCCGCGTTATCGTCGATATACTCATCGCCGTAACTCTCGTTCTGACGAGGCTCTTCTTTGCGAGCCTGCGCTTCCGCCATACGCTGCGACGGTAGCTTAATACCATAGGA
Organism: Buttiauxella sp.; assembly: GCA_032051265.1. GTDB lineage: Bacteria > Pseudomonadota > Gammaproteobacteria > Enterobacterales > Enterobacteriaceae > Dryocola. The sequence continues at coordinate 153,708 of DAMBYU010000007.1, read as the reverse complement.
AGCCAGTTCACGGCGCGTAGGAACACGCACGCGATTCGGACGCGGTAGCTGTGGGCCGATGCCCTCTTTAACCTGGGCTCGCGGCGCATCGCTCGCGATACCGAATACCGGTGAGAACGCGGCGGCGGCACCTGCGGCCTTTGCCGCATCTTTAATGCCTGGTATAGCCGGAGTAACGTCCGGAGCAGGCATTTCAGAAGGCATGTCCGACGGTGCGGCTGGCGCCGCTGGTATAACCGCGGCTCGTGCGTAAGGTTCTGGCTTCGGCTCGTCTACTGGCTGATACCAGGCGGCCAGTTGTTCACGTTCGCGAGCCCGCTGTGCTTCCACTTCCTCGAAGTGATAGAGCGGAGGCCGTGCAGGCTTAGCTTCTTCAACAGGTTCTGGCTGGTATTCTGGTTCAGCGGCGGGCGCTGCTGGTTCTGACCAGTGGCTGGTCATTTCCTGCGGCACCTGTTGTACTGCCGGGCGCGGCGCGACGTAACTGTCCGGTGCCGGAGCGATAACAGGCTCTGGCGTCACGGTTGTAGGTGCCGGTTCCCAGGCGATAGCCGCGCTGGTTTCGGTTTCTGGCGCAGGGGTATGCACCGGCGGCATGGGAGCTGCAGGCGTAGCTGGAGCCGCATGAGCCTGATTCGCCATGGTGGCCGCCGCCGCCGCGGCTACAGGTTCAGCGATGGAGTAACTATTGAACAGCGGATCGTATTCTTCATCTTCAGGCAGCGTTGCTTTATGGCCTGAGAACAAAACATCATTTGCATCGGCTTCAATCCCCCGCGCGCTGAACAACACATCATCTTCGTCATCCATTCGCTTGCCGGAGAACAACGCGGTATCGGTTTTACGCGCGTTAGGATTGGCAAATTTTTCTGAGAGCCGTTGCTTACGTGCTAACGCGCCTCGCAGAATACGGGCCCGACGAGACTCACGTTTTTCCACGGCTGGCTCGTGTTCATCGTCATACGCTTCATCGTGTTCGTCTGCGTAGTCGTAATCATCGTCCTGCCAGGTGTTGTCCCGGCGCGTACGGTTGCTGGCAAACGTCAGCACCGTCAGCACCGCGCTGCCAATTTTCTCGGCAATGCTGACCCACGACCAGCCGGTAAACAGCGTTAATCCCGCAGCCCATACGCACAGCAGCGCGATAGTCCCGCCGCTGCTGTTCAGCAATGGCTTCATCGCGGTGCTCAACAGGCTGCCGATAACGCCGCCGGAAGCAAAGTACCAGATATCATCCGCATTAATAGCGGCCAGACCACATGAAGTCAGCACTATTGCCAGCACGCCTATCAGGCGCAGCGAGACGGCGAAATAGTCGATGTAATCTTCACTCCCACGCTGACGCCAGGTGATCCAGCATCCGCCGATAATAATCACCGGGATGGTATAAGCCATCACGCCAAAAATGAAAAACAGGGTATCGGCAAGCCATGCGCCGGGAGCACCACCCAGATTATGGATAGGTTCGTGCCATGCCGTTTGCGACCAGCTTGGATCGGAAGGGTTGAAACTCAGTAAGGCGGCCATCAGGTAGATGGCGAAAATGGCAACAAGAATCAGCAACGCCTCAAGTAACCGGCGCCCGCTGCTGAGTTTCCTCAATGTAACTTCTTTATCTTCGGTATATTCCTGGCTCAAGTAAGACTCTCCAGGTCCTTAAATATAGAGAGAACAACAGTGCCGGGAGATTCCCGGCACTGTTGCTGTATGGATTACCAGGAGTGTAACCAAAATACGCGGATTTTGCACCTGGCCCGTATTAACGGGTCTTAATTACCAGACGATTACTCTGCTTGACCTCTTCCATGACGACATAGGTGCGGGTGTCGTTCACACCAGGCAGTCGTAACAGGGTTTCGCCTAATAATTTGCGGTAAGCCGACATATCCGGCACGCGGGTTTTCAACAGGTAGTCAAAATCACCCGATACCAGGTGACACTCTTGAATTTCTTCAAGTTTCTGCACAGCGGCGTTAAATTGCTCAAACACGTCGGGCGCGCCACGATTCAGAGTAATCTCAACAAAAACCAGAAGTGATGCATCCAGATAATGCGGATTTAACAGCGCTGTGTAGCCCTGAATAAAACCCTGTCGTTCCAGACGACGAACGCGCTCAAGGCACGGCGTCGGTGAAAGCCCCACACGCTTCGAAAGCTCGACGTTAGAAATTCGCCCGTCTTTTTGCAGCTCGTTGAGAATATTACGATCGATGCGGTCGAGATCTTTGCCAGGGCGCTTCTTGCTATCTACCATTATTATTGTCTCTCTCTGTTCCTTCCATCACCTGCCATAACCCAGGTTAACGTCACTGTTCCGGGTGTACGTGAGAAGACCGGTGCCGGGTGGCTGCTATCGACATCACGCATGGCGTCTGTCCACACCATGCGTAGATTTCAATCGCCCGGTAAATTTGCATCAGGTATGCGTGACGTTTAGAACAATCACACCGAATGTTTTTTTCTTCCTCGAATGTTTTCGCAAATGCTTAGGGGATTGTCAAAGCAAAACATCCATTTTTAGTGGAACGTGCCAGATATTAGGGGGACTTGACGATTATTCATCACCTTACCTCCGTGACGGCTACTCCTTAATTACCGAGTATTTATGCGCAATAGCGGCATTTTCAACGCAACGATTGAGCCTGGCTATTACACATATCGTTCACACTATCCCTTAACATCGGCGCTACACCTTTTTTTAACTCGCCAAATTCCCTACAATCCCCCGATTGTCAGCAAACGTTCAATGAGGAACTCATGAGCACGGCTAAACACAGTAAGTTGCTTATTCTGGGCTCCGGCCCTGCGGGCTACACCGCAGCGGTCTATGCTGCTCGCGCCAACCTGCAACCCGTTTTGATTACCGGTATGGAAAAAGGTGGCCAGCTCACTACCACCACCGAAGTGGAAAACTGGCCGGGCGACCCGCACGATCTGACGGGGCCCTTGTTGATGGAACGCATGCACGAGCACGCGGCCAAATTCGAAACCGAAATTCTCTTCGACCATATCAGCAAGGTCGATCTGCAGACCCGTCCTTTCCGCCTGACCGGCGACAGCGGCGAGTACACCTGTGATGCATTGATCATCGCAACCGGCGCCTCCGCTCGTTACCTCGGTCTGCCTTCCGAAGAAGCCTTCAAAGGACGCGGCGTCTCCGCCTGCGCAACCTGTGATGGATTCTTCTACCGTAACCAAAAGGTAGCGGTCATCGGCGGCGGAAACACCGCGGTGGAAGAAGCGCTTTATCTGGCAAACATCGCCTCTGAAGTGCATCTCATCCACCGCCGCGACAGCTTCCGTGCGGAAAAAATCCTTATCAATCGTTTGATGGATAAAGTGGCAAACGGCAACATCGTTCTGCACACCAATAAAACGCTTGATGAAGTCACCGGCGATCAGATGGGCGTGAGCGGTCTGCGTCTGCGCGATGCTCACAATACTGACCAGACTGAAGAGTTAGCGGTTGCGGGTCTGTTTGTCGCTATCGGCCACAGCCCGAACACGGCTATTTTTGCCGATCAGCTTGAGCTGGAAAACGGCTACATCAAAGTGCAGTCCGGCATTCACGGCAACGCAACGCAAACCAGCATCCCTGGTGTGTTTGCCGCCGGTGACGTTATGGATCATATTTACCGTCAGGCCATCACCTCTGCCGGGACCGGCTGTATGGCGGCACTGGACGCAGAGCGTTATCTGGACGGCCTCGCCGAACAGAAGAAGTAAGTATTGCATCGCTGAGGGCGACCTTAATAGGTCGCCTTTCTTTTCTCCTCGTTGTAACATTGCCAGCAAATTTTGCCTGATAATTCCTTTATCTACCTGCACTGGCATGCCATGAATAAAACCCGTCAACAAGAACTTAGCCGCTGGCTAAAGCAGCAAAGTGTTATCTCCCGCCGCTGGCTTGGGCTGTCACGCATTTTAGGGCTGGTGAGCGGTCTGTTGATTGTCGCCCAGGCCTGGATCCTTGCTCGCCTGCTCGACCATATGATTATGGAAAATATCCCGCGGGAAGCCCTGCTGCTTCCGTTTATCCTGCTTGTGCTCGTGTTCATTCTGCGCGCGTGGGTTGTATGGCTGCGTGAGAAAGTGGGCTTCCATGCCGGGCAGCATATTCGTCAGGAAATCCGCCGCAAGGTGCTTGATCGTCTGCATCATGCAGGCCCCGCGTGGATTCAGGGCAAACCAGTGGGTAGCTGGGCCACGCTGGTTCTCGAACAAATCGAAGATATGCATGATTATTACGCCCGCTATTTGCCGCAGATGTCGCTGGCGGTAATGGTGCCGGTGCTGATCCTCATCGCCATTTTTCCCTCCAACTGGGCGGCCGCGCTCATTTTGCTTGGCACGGCACCGTTGATTCCGCTGTTTATGGCAATGGTAGGGATGGGAGCAGCCGATGCCAACCGTCGCAATTTCCAGGCGCTCGCTCGCTTAAGCGGTCATTTTCTCGATCGACTGCGTGGCATGGAAACGCTGCGCCTGTTTAACCGGGGAGCGGCTGAAACAGAAACTATTCGCGCCGCTTCCCAGGATTTCCGCCAGCGCACCATGGAAGTGCTGCGCCTGGCGTTTCTTTCATCAGGCGTGCTGGAGTTTTTCGCCTCGCTATCCATCGCGCTGGTCGCTGTTTATTTTGGATTTTCCTACCTGGGCGAATTGAACTTCGGCCATTACGGGACGGGCGTAACGTTGTTTGCAGGCTTCCTGACGCTGATCCTCGCCCCGGAATTTTTCCTGCCTTTGCGTGACTTAGGCACGTTTTATCATGCTAAAGCGCAGGCTGTTGGTGCGGCAGATAGCCTGATGACATTCCTGGACGCGCCTTTGCAGCAGCAAGAAAAGGGTAACGTCCAGCTTAACAGCGGCACGCCACTTACCATTGAAGCGCGGAACCTGACGATTTTATCTGCCGAAGGGCAGCCGCTTGCGGGGCCGCTGGCCTTCACGCTCACAGCGGGTCAGCGCGTGGTGCTGGTCGGACAGAGTGGCGCGGGTAAGAGTTCATTACTGAACGTATTATCCGGCTTCCTGCCCTATCAGGGCGAACTACGAGTCAACGGCGTTGAGCTTTCCCGACTCGATCCCGTCTGGTGGCGCGAGCAGTTAAGCTGGGTCGGTCAGAATCCACAGCTTCCTGCTGCAACGCTACGAGAGAATGTTTTACTCGCCGCCCCTGACGCCAGCGACGCGGCTTTAAACGCCGCCCTGGACAAAGCCTCGGTAAGCGAATTTCTTCCCCTTTTGCCGCAGGGCATCGATACCCCGTTAGGCGATCAGGCTGCGCGTTTATCGGTGGGCCAGGCGCAGCGTGTCGCGGTTGCTCGTGCGTTACTGGTTCCAGGCCAGCTGCTACTGCTCGATGAGCCGGCGGCAAGCCTTGATGCCCACAGCGAACAGCGCGTCATGGAAGCGCTGGGCGAAGCCTCCCGTCAGCAAACCACCGTGATGGTGACCCATCAGCTCGATTACATCACCGGCTGGGATAACATCTGGGTGATGCGTGACGGCAAAATCGTTCAGCAAGGCGATTTCCAGGCGCTTGCTGCAACAGATGGCCCGTTTGCCGAGCTCCTGGCCAGCCGCAAGGAGGAGATTTGATGCGCGCTTTACTGCCTTACCTGTCGCTTTATCGTCGCCATATCTGGCTGCTTTCATTGGGTGTCGTGCTGGCTATCGTTACCCTGCTTGCCAGCATAGGTTTGCTGACCCTTTCCGGATGGTTCCTTTCTGCCTCTGCGGTTGTGGGTGTCGTCGGAATTTACAGTTTTAACTATATGCTGCCTGCTGCTGGCGTACGCGGCGCGGCAATCACGCGTACGGCCGGGCGCTACTTCGAGCGGCTGGTCAGCCACGATGCAACCTTCCGCGTACTGCAACATCTGCGCGTATTCACCTTCAGTAAGCTGCTTCCCCTCTCCCCTGCCGGGCTGGCACGTTTTCGTCAGGGCGAATTGCTCAACCGCCTGGTTGCGGATGTCGATACGCTCGATCATCTCTATCTGCGCGTGATATCTCCGCTGGTCGGGGCATTGGTAGTGATTATGGTAGTGACCTTTGGCTTAAGCTTGCTGGATGTTCAGCTGGCTTTAACGCTGGGCGCCATCATGCTGACCACGCTGATAGCGCTTCCGCCGCTGTTTTATTATGCCGGTAAGCCAACCGGCGAAGCACTGACGGTTCAACGCGGACGTTACCGTCAGCAGCTGACTGCCTGGCTGCAGGGGCACGCGGAATTAACGATTTTCGGTGCCGCTAAGCGCTATCGCGAGCAGCTTGATGCTACAGAAATCAGCTGGCATGAAGCGCAACGTCGTCAGTCTGAACTGACGGCGCTTTCGCAAGCGGTAATGCTGCTGGCTGGCGGTCTGGCTGTGGTAGTCATGCTGTGGATGGCGGCAGCGGGCGTTGGCGGTAACGCTTCGCCCGGCGCGCTTATTGCTTTATTCGTTTTCTGCGCGCTGGCGGCTTTCGAAGCGCTGGCGCCGGTTACCGGCGCGTTTCAGCATCTTGGGCAGGTTATCGCCTCCGCGCTACGGGTGAGCCAAATTACCAGCCAGCAGCCTGAAGTGACTTTCGCTGCGGGGTCGTCCGGGGCGCTCACGCAGGTTTCTCTGGAGATTAAACAGGTCGACTTTACCTATCCGCACCAGTCACAAGGCGCGTTAAAAGATATTTCTCTGAGCGTTAAAGCCGGACAGCACGTCGCGATACTGGGCCGTACCGGCTGCGGTAAATCAACGCTGCTGCAATTGCTGACCCGGGCCTGGGATCCGCAGCAGGGCGAAATTCAGCTCAACGGCAAACCGCTGAGCGAGCTGGATGAAAGCGCTTTACGTGCCGCAACAAGCGTCGTGCCGCAACGCGTCCATCTGTTTAGCGCAACCCTGCGCGATAACCTGCTGCTGGCGGCACCACGGGCAAGCGACGAGCAGCTAAGCACAATGCTCGCACGCGTCGGGCTCGAAAAACTGCTGCCTGAGGCGGGGCTCAATAGCTGGCTTGGCGAAGGCGGACGTCAGCTTTCCGGCGGCGAGTTGCGCCGTCTGGCTATCGCCAGGGCGTTATTACACGACGCTCCACTGATGCTGCTCGACGAACCGACCGAAGGCCTGGATGCCGAAACCGAACGCCAGATTCTGGATCTACTGGCGGAAGTGACCGCAGGAAAAACGGTTCTGATGGTCACCCACCGCCTGCGAGGCCTGACACGTTTTGACAGCATAATTGTGATGGACAACGGACAAATTATTGAGCAAGGTAATCATGCAGAATTGATGGCGACGGGTGGACGTTATTACCAGTTCCACCAGCGTTTGTAACCTCTGCGCATAGTCTATTATCAATCAACAAGCTTCGTGGTGGAGTGTTACAGTCATGCGCCTGATACAGCTTTCTCGTGACTCTATTGCCTTCCCTTCACCGGAAGGGGCGTTACGTGAACCTAATGGCTTACTGGCGCTTGGGGGAGATCTGAGTCCGGCCCGATTGCTGATGGCGTACCAGCGCGGCATTTTCCCATGGTTCTCGCCCGGGGACCCTATTTTGTGGTGGTCTCCGGATCCACGAGCGGTACTTTTTCCCGAGCAATTCCACCTTAGCCGCAGCATGAAGCGGTTTCATAAACGCTCCCCCTACCGGGTGACGCTAAATCATGCCTTTGAAAAAGTAATCACGGGTTGCGCCGACGATCGCAATGAGGGCACCTGGATCACCAGTGATATCACGGTGGCCTATACGCGCCTGCATGAGCTGGGCTATGCCCATTCCGTTGAGGTCTGGGAAGGCGATGAATTAGTCGGCGGAATGTATGGCGTAACGCAGGGCGCGTTATTCTGCGGCGAATCAATGTTCAGCCGTCGCGAGAATGCCTCTAAAACAGCTCTGCTGCTATTCTGCCAACACTTTTTACGCCACGGTGGGAAATTAATTGATTGTCAGGTGCTAAACAGCCATACCGCATCGCTGGGCGCGGTCGAAATAGCACGCCGGGATTATCTGCGCCAGCTGGCGAATTTCCGTTCAGAACGCCTGGTTTCACATTGTTGGGTGCCACAAACCCTGTCTGGCCTATAATGTTTACGGCACATTTTATTCTACGGTGTTATAATTAGCTCCGCAGAGTGAGCTCTGCCCATTACCCCGCCGCCGTATGGGAACTGCAATTAAGGGAACGCCCCTCGTTTATCTCTTCGCACCCCTTGCCGTTAGCGCATTTGATGCAGCTTTCGCGTGGTTTATGGGTAATGTGCAAAATGCACTTTCGCTTGCGATTTCACCAACAATTCTTTACATGATAAGCGAACTTCGGCATTATCTTGCCGGTTCAAACTATGGTAGTGATACCCCCGAGGATTAGATGGCCAAAGAAGACAATATTGAAATGCAGGGTACCGTTCTTGATACGTTACCTAACACCATGTTCCGCGTTGAGCTGGAAAACGGGCACGTGGTAACCGCTCATATCTCCGGTAAAATGCGTAAAAACTATATCCGCATCCTGACGGGCGACAAAGTCACTGTAGAGCTGACCCCGTACGACCTGAGCAAAGGCCGCATTGTCTTCCGTAGTCGTTAAGAGTTTTTATCTGTCGTAGCCGGGCGCTGCGATCGAGCCATACCTAATAAAAAGGCCGGATAGTGATATCCGGCCTTTTTTTGCTTAACAAAAACTAGTGCGCCGCTTCCGGCTTGTGCTTCTGAGCGCTGACGAAGCTGTAGGTCAACTGTTCCTGGGCTTTATCCAGCGCGACGGTCACCTGTCCGCCGTCGACCAGTGAACCAAACAGCAGTTCGTTAGCGAGCGGTTTTTTCAGGTTGTCCTGAATGACTCGCGTCATGGGACGTGCGCCCATCGCACGGTCGTAGCCTTTCGCGGCCAGCCAGTCGCGTGCTTCCTGGCTCACTTCCAGCGACACGCCTTTCTGATCCAACTGCACCTGCAACTCGACAATAAATTTGTCGACCACCTGATGGATCACCTCGGTAGAGAGATGGTTGAACCAGATGATGTTGTCCAGACGGTTGCGGAATTCCGGGGTAAAGATCTTTTTGATCTCCTCCATCGCGTCGGTACTGTTGTCCTGACGAATCAGGCCAATAGACTTACGCTCGGTTTCACGCACGCCGGCGTTAGTAGTCATCACCAGAATCACGTTACGGAAATCTGCCTTGCGTCCGTTGTTATCGGTGAGCGTGCCGTTATCCATTACCTGCAGCAGCAGGTTAAAGACATCCGGATGCGCTTTTTCGATTTCATCAAGCAGCAGTACCGAGTGCGGGTGTTTGATAACCGCATCCGTCAGCAGCCCGCCCTGATCAAAACCAACGTAGCCCGGAGGCGCACCAATCAGGCGGCTCACGGTATGGCGTTCCATATATTCAGACATATCGAAACGCAGCAGTTCAATGCCCAGCGACTTCGCCAGCTGCACCGTTACTTCCGTTTTACCTACCCCGGTTGGGCCAGCAAAAAGGAATGAACCCACCGGCTTATGATCGTGCCCAAGACCGGCGCGGCTCATTTTGATGGCTTCGGTTAATGCCTCAATGGCTTTATCCTGGCCAAACACCAGCATTTTCAGCCGATCGTTAAGGCCTTTCAGCGTGTCGCGATCGCTTGCGGACACGCTTTTTTCAGGGATACGCGCGATACGGGCGACCACGGTTTCGATATCCGCCACGTTGACGGTTTTCTTACGTTTGCTCACCGGCATCAGGCGGCTACGCGCCCCGGCCTCGTCGATAACGTCGATAGCTTTATCCGGCAAATGACGATCGTTGATATACTTCACCGCCAGCTCAACCGCAGCGCGAATCGCTTTCGCGGTATAGCGCACGTCGTGGTGGGCTTCGTATTTCTTCTTCAGGCCGTTAATAATCTGCACGGTCTCTTCGACGCTTGGCTCAGTAATATCGATCTTCTGGAAGCGACGCGCCAGCGCGCGGTCTTTTTCGAAGATATTGCTGAACTCCTGATAGGTCGTAGAGCCGATAACGCGGATCTTACCGCCGGACAGCAGCGGTTTGATGAGGTTTGCCGCATCCACCTGGCCACCAGACGCCGCACCCGCGCCGATAATGGTATGGATCTCATCGATGAACAGAATGCTGTTCTGGTCCTGTTCAAGCTGTTTTAGCAGGGCTTTGAAACGCTTCTCAAAGTCACCGCGATATTTGGTGCCGGCGAGCAGCGAACCGATATCCAGCGAGTAGATGGTGCAATCGGCCATCACTTCCGGCACTTCGCCCTGCACAATGCGCCAGGCAAGCCCTTCGGCAATCGCTGTTTTCCCCACGCCCGACTCCCCCACCAGCAGCGGGTTATTTTTACGGCGACGGCAAAGCACCTGAATGGCCCGCTCCAGCTCTTTATCGCGGCCAATCAGCGGATCGATACCGCCCACGCGCGCAAGCTGGTTGAGATTGGTGGTGAAGTTTTCCATACGTTCCTCCCCGCCTGCCTGCTCTTCATTGACCGGATTTTCTGAGCCCGGCGCCTGATTTGGCTCGTCTTTACGCGTGCCGTGGGAGATAAAGTTCACCACATCAAGACGGCTCACTTCGTGTTTGCGCAGCAGATAGGCCGCCTGGGACTCCTGCTCGCTAAAGATGGCGACCAGCACGTTTGCGCCGGTTACCTCACTGCGGCCAGAAGACTGGACATGGAATACCGCGCGCTGCAGGACGCGCTGGAAGCTGAGCGTAGGTTGCGTATCGCGCTCTTCTTCACTGGCCGGCAGAACCGGTGTGGTTTGTTCGATGAAGGCTTCGAGTTCCTGACGCAGCGCCACCAGATCCACGGTGCACGCTTCCAGCGCCTCGCGGGCCGACGGGTTACTGAGCAAAGCCAGTAACAAATGCTCGACGGTCATAAACTCATGTCGGTGCTCGCGCGCTCTGGCGAAAGCCATGTTTAAACTGAGTTCCAGTTCTTGATTGAGCATAGGCACCTCCCCCAAATTTTTGCCTTCTTCAGGCTTGTTCTAGCGTACACAGCAAAGGATGCTCGTTCTCCCTGGCATACTGATTCACTAACGCGACCTTGGTTTCCGCCACTTCTGCAGTAAAGATGCCACAGATGGCCTTACCCTGATAGTGCACCGTGAGCATCAACTGCGTGGCTCGCTCTACATCATAAGAAAAGAACTTTTGCAGCACGTCAATAACAAATTCCATCGGCGTGTAGTCATCGTTCATTAACATAACTTTATACATAGCAGGGGGTTTTAGCGCTTCGCGCAGTTTATCGCCCACCAATTGATCGAAGTCTAACCAGTCGTTCGTCTTACCCATTGCGGATTGTCATCATGTTTATTCGTCTGACGTTTATCAAACGAGGCCCTTAAGTTGAGTGTAATACGCTTTTCGCTACTGCAACTGATTGTGTCAAAAAGAGATGTCTTTTTCTGCACGGGAGCTGCATCACATTAATCGCAATAGCGTTAACTGCTTCAAATTTTTGACTGATTCTCATCCTTCTTCCCCCGTTGAACGCTTGACGCAGTGATTAAATTATCTACATTGTACTGGCGTGATTTGGCGAGGTTTTGAACAGCCCGCCCTTAACCACCGGTTCATTCCATCTCACTATTAAGATTTACGAAGGATAAGAAGCATGGAGACGGGTACAGTTAAATGGTTCAATAACGCCAAAGGGTTCGGGTTTATCTGCCCTGAAGGCGGCGGCGAAGACATCTTCGCGCATTACTCCACCATTCAGATGGATGGTTACAGAACGCTCAAAGCCGGGCAAGTTGTCAGGTTTGATGTCCATCAGGGTCCAAAAGGCAATCATGCCAGTCTCATCGTCCCCCTCGAAGCAGAAGCGGCGGTCGCTTAACCCCCTCTGTTTTATTGTGTACATCCTCAAGTCAAAATGCCAGCCCTTACGGCTGGCATTTTTATAGCAGCCACCCAATCTTTACTACTCGCGCGCCAGCGCGTCAATCGGATTAAGTCGCGCTGCGTTACGTGCTGGCAGCCAGCCAAAGAGCACGCCGGTCGCCGTAGAACAGGCAAATGCGGTCAGCAGCGCCATCGGCGAAAAGCCAATCTGCCAGCCGGGCAAAAATAGCTGCAGCGTGAAGGCAATCAGCAGCGAGAGCGAAATACCCAGCGCCCCGCCCACCAGACAAACCAGCACCGCCTCAATCAAAAATTGCTGTAAGACGTCGCTTGCTCTGGCGCCAACCGCCATACGAATGCCAATCTCTTTGGTTCTTTCCGTCACCGAAACCAGCATAATGTTCATCACGCCGATCCCGCCAACCAGCAGCGATATTACCGCCACTAACGTCAGGAACAGCTGAAGAGTACGTGTGGTCTTTTCAGCCGTTTTCAACAGGCCATCCATATTGTAGGTAAAAAAATCCTTTTTACCGTGGCGCAGCGTCAGCATGCGGTTAAGCTGCTGCTCCGCCTCGTGGCTGTCGTATCCCTCTTTCACGCGTACCGTAACGGTATTAAGCCAGCTCTGCCCCATCACACGGCCAGCCATAGTATTGTAGGGCAGCCAGACGCGCAGTACTTTACTGCTGCCAAACATCGACTGCTTGTCTTCCGCCACGCCGATTACGGTTGCCGGCATGTTTCCGACCAGAATCACTTCCCCGACCACGTTCAGTTTGTTCGGAAAGAGCTGCCGCTTGCTGTTGCTGTCCAGCACCACTACCTGCGCACGTCCGTTAAGCTGCTCGTTGTTAAAAGTCGTGCCCTGACTCATCGTCATGCCGTAAACGTTAAAATACTGCCCGTTCACGCCGTTAACGCTCGCCGCCGTATCCACGTTGCCATAACGCAGACGCAGGTTACTTGAAATGGATGGCGTCGCCGACTCCACCCACGGCTGCTGCTCGATAGCGGCCAGATCGGCGTATTTCAGCGCCTGCTGATACTGCGGATCGTCATCGCCAAAGTCTTTGCCGGGATAAACGTCAATGGTGTTCGTACCGATAGAGCGGATATCTTCCAGCACCATCTGCTTCGCCGCATCGCCGACGATCACAATGGATACCACCGAGGCGATACCGATAATGATGCCCAACATGGTCAGCAGCGTGCGCATTTTGTTTGCCGCAAGCGCCAGCCAGGCCATCGAGAAAGCCTCGCGAAAGCTGCTCAGCATCTGCTGAAAGGCGGAAATTGCCGGACGGGAAGACGCCTCGCTTTTCGGTTTAGCATTTTGCGGGACGGGCGGCGGATTGCTGATGATTTCACCATCACGAATTTCAATGATGCGCTGAGCCTGCGCGGCCACCAGCGGATCGTGCGTGACGATAATTACCGTGTGTCCCTGCTCGCATAGCTGTTTGAGGGTTGCCATCACCTCTTCGCCAGAATGGCTGTCAAGCGCGCCTGTGGGTTCATCGGCAAGAATTACCTGCCCGCCGTTCATCAATGCACGGGCGATACTGACACGTTGCTGTTGGCCACCGGAAAGCTGTGAGGGCTGATAATCCACGCGCTCCGCAAGCCCCAGACGCATCAATAATGCACGTGCACGCTGCTGGCGATATACGCGCGCCGTTCCCGCGTACACTGCGGGGACTTCCACGTTTTGCGTCGCGTTAAGATGCGAAAGCAGATGATAGCGCTGGAAGATAAAGCCAAAGTGTTCACGGCGTAAGGTTGCCAGCTCGTCGCTATTGAGCGCCGCGGTATCCACGCCAGCCACCCGATAGCTGCCGCTGGAAGGTTTATCCAGACAGCCAAGGATATTCATCAGCGTGGACTTGCCGGAGCCGGACGCCCCGACAATCGCCACCATTTCACCCGCTTCGATGGTGATGCTGACGCCTTTAAGCACCTCAATTTGCTCGTCACCCGACGGATAGCTCCTGCGGATATCCTTCAGTTCAAGCAGCGCTGTCATTGCGCGCTCCCGCCGGAAGATTTACCGATAACGACCTCTTCGCCCTCCTCCAGGCCCATCGCTACCTGCACCTGCGTGTCGTTACGCATGCCGATAGCAATCTCACGTTCGCGAGTTTCGCCGTTGCGCAGCACGGTAACCTTGTAGCGATTGTCCCCTACCGGCTCGCCCAGCGCCGCAAGCGGAATGGTTAATACATCCTTCACGCCCCCTAGCTGAATATGGACCTGCGCCGTCATTTCCAGACGCAGCACGCCCTGCGGATTTGGCACTTCGAAGCGAGCATTATAAAAAATGGCATCATTGACCTTATCCGGCGTTGGCAGAATATCTTTTAGCTTGCCTTCATAACGCGTCAGCGGATCGCCCAGTACGGTAAACCACGCTTTCTGGCCCGGTTTGAGGTGGATGACGTCGGCCTCGGATACCTGGGCCTTTACAAGCATGGTGCTAAGGTCTGCCAGGGTAAGAATGTTCGGCGCCTGTTGGGCCGCAATCACCGTCTGCCCCTGGAGAGTGGTTATCTGGGTTACTTCACCAGCCATCGGCGCCACGATACGTGTGAAGTCCAGATTGATTTTCGCAGTATCGAGCGAAGCCTGATTGCGCTGAATTTGTGCATCAATGGTGCCGATTTGCGCAAGCTTAACGTCCAAATCTGTAGCCGCGGTATCCAGATCCTGGCGAGACACGGCCTGGGTTTTCGCAAGCTCCTGTTGACGATGCAAAGTCACCTGCGCCAGTTTGGCCTGCGCCTGCGCCTGGCGCCGCTGGGCACGAAGCTCGGTCAGCGTCGCCTCCACCTCTTTAATCTGGTTTTGCGCCTGTTCCGGATCGATAACCCCCAGCAGCTGATCCTTTTTCACCTTGTCGCCAATATTTACCGACAGCGTTTTTAACTGTCCGCTGACCTGGGCTCCAACGTCAACCTTACGTAAAGCGTCAAGTTTGCCCGTCGCCAGCACGCTCTGCTCAAGCGAGCCCTTGCGCACAATCATGGTCTGATAAGAGGGCGTTGGCGCATTCAGAAACTGCCAGAGCCATATCGCCAGTATCAGCACCAGCAGCGCGAACAACCAGTAGCGTTTTTTAATTTTTCCCTTAAATCTCATAGGTATCCTGAAAAAAAATGCGCAATTAAACAAAGTATCAACAGGCGTAATAAACCGGTCGCAGCGCTTAGCCTGATTGAACTTTGGTTGAGGTTACCGATGGTGGAATAGGCATCACCATCTAAACCGGGTACTTATTATGTCGCAGATTGCCGTAAACCAACCGACAACAACGATGCCGCAAAAGGGCTGGCAACTGTTTCTTTCCTTAGCAAAGGGAGTGCATCAACCCGGGGATGCCTGGCGCAACGCGGCTTATCGCCGTAAATTTATGCTGCGCTCTCTGAGCTCGCCTTTTACTACCGGAAAGTTATTGTCCACGCTTGCCCGGCAGCCGATGCTGGATGAGTTACTTCATATTCAGCCCGGATTGCCTTGCCGCCTGCATCGTCCTTACCTGTCGGTGAATTTTAACCGCAAGGATACCCTGAATGCATTGTGTTTCCATTATCAAACGTTGATTCGCACGCTGCCAGAAAGGCTGTTGCGCCGTCATCTTTCGGAAAGCGGTGCGCCTCTGGCCCGCATTGAGGGTAAAGACGGGTCACAATACTTTATCGATTTCTGCGCGATTGCCAATCTGGATAAAGAAGGCGAAGCCACGCTTATCCTGCTTAATGAAGAAGGCACGGCTCTTGCGGAACTGACGTTTACCTTATGCCTTTATCAGGGTAAATCAACGCTGTTTATTGGCGGCCTGCAGGGGGCAAAATCCTGGGTGCCGCACGACGCCATTCAGAGCGCGACCAAAGCCTGCCACGGGTTATTTCCTAAACGCCTGCTGCTTGAAGCCGTCTGTCAGCTGGCGCAACACTTCACTATTCAGCAAATTCTGGCCGTCAGCAACCGCGTGCACATCTATCGCTCATGGCGTTACCAGAAGAAGAAAAAAGAGGTGCTGCATGCGGATTACGACAGCTTCTGGCAGTCGATGAAAGGAGAGTTGCTGGCTGACGGCTATTTCAGGCTGCCGGGGGAAGTGGCACGTAAACACCTGGACGATATAGCCAGTAAAAAACGCGCCGAATACCGCCGCCGCTACTCGCTGCTCGATGGAATGGTCGAAAGTATCGCCAGCCAGTTTTAGTCCGCCCGGCCTCGCGCCAGCCATAATACGCGCGAGAACATTTTGCGTAACAACGAAGGGACAGCCTCCACACCTCGCCGTCCCGCTTCCATCGCCACCTCAATGGCCAGATCCGGCTTGGACGAGCGATGAATCGCTTTGATAATTACGCGACGCATATTCATCGGCACATTCTCGGGGATGTGCGCCACGCGATGATAAACATCTGAGAATCCCTGTCGGTACATAAAATGTTCCATATCCATAGCCGGTAATGCGGTGAGGTGGTCGCGCTCCCGATCCCTGTCATTTTCCAGCAGCCCGCGAACGGTGGCGGCATATTTTTTACCTGCCTCATCACCATCCACAAGCACATGCCATTCAATTCCCATTCTGCGCGCAAACTTGATAAGCGGCCTGAGTCCCGACTGCGCAAATTCAATCACCTTCACCCCTTCGGCATCAAAGTGATGGCCGCACTGGCGCGCCAGTTCGTTCATCACCCAGACTTCGGTTTCCCCTTCCACCAGTAACCAGCAGCGGGCAAAAAGGGATGAGGCGCGATTAAAGCGGATATGAAAGGCGATTCGACGGCTCTCTTCCGCATTCATGCCCCCAGGGCCAAGTCGCCAGGCGGCAACTCTTGCAGACTCGCGCACCAGGCGACAAACCTGCTCCACCGGCGTGAGCGACAGCAGCTCGCCGGAGTTGGTGGTGGTGATTTTTTGCAGCGGCAGCAGGTTAAGCAGATGCCAGGCTACGGAAAGCATGATGGGATGCAGGCGGGTTTCGGGATCCTCCACCAGCAGCAGCGGACGCGCATCTTTATCCAGCGTTACCGTACCCTTCGCCTGCAGCAGGGTGGAAAACATGCCCAGCAGAATAATACGATGCGTACGGCTATTGGGCTTGTCGATCATCCGGTTGATGATATCAAGGTATCGCCAGCTGCGTTGTTCATCATGCGAACGACGACGCATCAGACGGCGTTGGGCAACGGCGCCCTGCTCCGAAAAGTAGTGTTCCAGCAGTTGCACCATGGCAGAAAGCCCCTCACGTAGCTGGGAATCCGTGAGGTTTTGCGGCCGTGAAACCAGCTCACGCGCCAGAAAATCCAATTGCCGGGCGGTCATTTCCGTGGCCGGCATATCCGGCGCGCTGCCGTTGCGTAAACGACGCATGAACCGCGCATCGCGCAGCCTGAGAACTGGATTGAGGCGGGTAATTTGCTGCGCAAGCGCGTCAATATCTTCAAGCTCGATGGGCTTTGCCACATCGTCAAGGAAGCTGCGCAGCGTTAATACCGTATTATCATCCGCAAGCTCGCCTTCAAGGCGATACATGATGCGACGATAGCCGTCATCGCCTTCAATCCATACCGGTGCGAGCCTGCGGTACCTGCGTCCCAGATAGTGTCCCGGCGCAGTCTCACGGAAAGTCAAAATAATATGCAGATGGTGCTCGCGCCCCAGCGTATCACCGGGTGGAAAATGAAAATCTTCGCGGACAAAGTGATAAAGCTTTTCCTGCGGAGAAAGCAGGAGAGTAAGCGCGTCCAGCAGGCTCGATTTACCCCAGGCGTTTTCGCCGATCAGCACGTTGTTTTGCTCAAGCATCAATGACAGACGGTTAATACCGCGAAACCCGACAATCTCAACTCGTTCGAGAAACATATTCCCTCCTGGGGCATCCGCTGCCTGTCCGTCCGTTGCCAGGGCTGGCAATAAATGGAGTATAGCGGGAAGGGGTGAGGCTTTATACGACTTTACTCGATATAGCCTCGACAACATCCAGCCCTTTTATCTGAAATAATCCTGCCTGTTTTTTCATCATTATTATCAGCAATAATTCATCAAGGAAAATTTCTCGCCCTTTAAATTGAAGCGTATTTCCGAAGTAAATTCTGAAAGTGAAGAATATCCCATTGCCTTACCACAAATTGTCCATATATATTGTGCGGACTTAGGGAAGAGAAAATTAGTAGCCTTTCTCGTTTTTACTCTTTTTCGTCAGGCCGCAAAGGCGTCAATAAAACAGTGCATCTCGCGCATTAATTGCCAGTCGCGCCTGACTTTTGTTTTCATACAGGGGTAGTTATGTTCAGAAAATTAGCAGCCGAATGCTTTGGTACGTTCTGGCTGGTATTTGGTGGCTGCGGCAGCGCCGTATTAGCAGCAGCGTTTCCACAGTTGGGTATTGGTTTCGCAGGCGTTGCTCTGGCATTCGGTTTAACCGTACTGACAATGGCTTATGCCGTTGGTCATATTTCCGGCGGCCACTTCAATCCAGCGGTTACCCTGGGTTTATGGGCTGGCGGCCGTTTCTCTTTTAAAGACGTGCCTGGTTATATTGTTGCTCAGGTAATTGGCGGCGTCGCCGCCGCAGGCACTCTTTATTTCATCGCCAGCGGTCAGAGTGGTTTTGACGCGGCGGCCAGCGGCTTTGCATCTAATGGCTTCGGTGAACATTCACCCGGCGGTTATTCCATACTCTCCGCGATTATTATTGAAATTGTATTAACCTGTGGTTTCTTAATTGTTATTCACGGAGCGACTGACAAAATGGCGCCAGCCGGTTTCGCGCCACTTGCTATTGGCCTGGCATTAACGCTAATTCATCTGATCAGCATTCCCGTCACCAACACTTCTGTTAACCCTGCCCGAAGTACGGCAGTGGCGATATTCCAGGGAGGTTGGGCTCTGCAGCAGTTATGGCTGTTCTGGGTTATGCCAGTTATCGGCGGTATGCTGGGCGGCGTTATCTACCGTACCCTGCTGGAAAAACGCAGCTAATACCCGCAGCATTCAGTCTCCAGGCCTGCGCCATACCAGGCCTTCTTTCTTTTTACCCCTTTTGCATAAAAAAGCTCATTTTTCGCTACTTTACTCACTTCACTTCTTTGGGTAGTGTGGGCTGTGCCGTTTTTTTACCTCAAGGATTGCCCGCCTCATGTTTTCGGGATTGTTAATTATCTTAGTGCCGCTGATTGTCGGCTATCTTATTGCCCTGCAACAAACCACCCTTTTAAAACTCATCAATCGTCTGCTTAGCTGGATTGTGTATGTGATCCTGTTCTTCATGGGGATAAGCCTTGCGTTTCTCGACAACCTGGCGAGTAACCTGCTGGCAATATTCCACTACTCGGCGGTAAGCGTGGTGGTAATTTTGCTGTGTAACGCCGCCGCGCTTTTGTGGCTGGAACGTTCGCTGCCCTGGCATCACGCCCACCAGCAAGAAAAATTACCTTCCCGAATCGCCATGGCGCTGGAATCTTTAAAGCTCTGCTTCGTCGTGGTGGGGGGTTTTCTGCTCGGGCTAACGGGCTGGGAGTTTTTGCACTACGCTACTCAAGCGAGCGAATATACGCTGATTTTCTTGCTGTTCCTGGTCGGGATACAGCTGCGTAACAGCGGCATGACGTTAAAACAGATAGTGCTCAACCGGCGCGGAATGATTATTGCTGTAGTGGTTGTGCTAAGTTCAATGGCCGCCGGCGTGATAAACGCGTTTATTCTCGATCTGCCTGTCAAAACCGGTCTGGCAATGGCGTCGGGCTTTGGCTGGTATTCGCTTTCCGGCATCCTGATGACCGAATCCTATGGCCCGGTTATCGGCAGCGCCACCTTCTTTAACGATCTCATCCGCGAATTGCTGGCAATAATGCTGATACCGGGCCTTGTGGCCAAGAGTCGCTCTACGGCCCTGGGGCTGTGCGGAGCCACCTCAATGGACTTTACGCTGCCGGTGCTGCAACGCAGCGGCGGGCTGGAAATCGTCCCTGCGGCTATCGTACACGGCTTTATTCTCAGTCTGCTGACTCCGCTGCTGATGGCCTTTTTCGCTTCCTGATACCCCCTTGGCGGTAGGTTTCTACCGCCAAATTTGCGCTAAATCAATCTCCGCTTAAGTTCCTGTAAAAAGACCTTTTCTCCCACCTGAGGGAGGCATAACCTTAAACATGTATATTAAATATAACTTTAAAAGGTAAGATCATGTTTTGTGTGCAATGTGAACAAACAATCCGTACTCCAGCGGGCAACGGCTGCTCCTACGCGCAGGGGATGTGTGGCAAAACTGCCGAAACTTCTGACCTGCAGGATCTGCTGATTGCCACTTTGCAGGGGCTCTCTGCCTGGGCCGTCGCCGCCCGCGAAGCTGGCATTATCGACCACGAAGCGGACAGCTTTGCGCCACGCGCTTTCTTCTCTACCCTCACTAACGTCAACTTCGACTCTCCACGCATCGTTGGCTATGCGCGTGAGGCCATCGCCCTGCGTGAAAGCCTGAAAGCACGTGCTCTTGCGGTTAACGCGAATATTACCGTCGACAGCCCAATGGCCGATCTGCAGCTGGTCAGCGATGATTTAGGCGACTTACAGCGCCAGGCGACAGATTTTGCGCCTAACCGCGACAAAGCGGAAATCGGTGAAGATATCCTTGGCCTGCGTCTGCTGTGCCTGTACGGCCTGAAAGGTGCCGCAGCCTATATGGAGCACGCTCACGTACTCGGCCAGTACGACAACGACATCTACGCGCAGTATCACAAAATTATGGCGTGGCTTGGCACCTGGCCTGCAGATATGGGCGCGCTGCTTGCATGCTCCATGGAAATTGGCCAGATGAACTTTAAAGTGATGAGCATTCTGGATCACGGTGAAACCACCAAATATGGCCACCCAACGCCGTCGCAGGTGAACGTGCGCCCTGTTGCTGGCAAATGCATCCTGATTTCCGGTCACGACCTGAAAGATCTCTACAGCCTGCTTGAGCAGACCGAAGGCACCGGCGTTAACGTCTACACCCACGGCGAAATGCTGCCGGCTCACGGTTATCCTGAACTGCGTAAATTCAAACACCTGGTCGGTAACTACGGCAGCGGCTGGCAGAATCAGCAGACCGAATTTGCTCGCTTCCCAGGCCCGGTGGTAATGACATCCAACTGTATTATCAACCCGGAAGTGGGCTCCTATGCAGACCGCATCTGGACCCGCAGCATCGTCGGCTGGCCGGGCGTTAGCCATCTTGAAGGCGAAGACTTCGCGCCGGTGATTGCCCAGGCGCAGCAGATGGCGGGCTTCCCTTACAGCGAAATCGAACATCTGATCACCGTTGGTTTTGGTCGCCAGACCCTGCTGGGCGCAGCCGACACCCTGATTGATCTGGTAAGCCGCGAAAAACTGCGTCACATCTTCCTGGTTGGCGGCTGCGACGGCGAACGTGGCGAACGCAGCTACTTTACCGATTTCGCAACCAGCGTACCGAAAGACTGCATGATCCTGACGCTGGCATGCGGCAAATACCGCTTCAACAAACTGGACTTCGGCGATATTGAAGGCCTGCCGCGCCTGGTGGATGCCGGTCAGTGCAACGACTCCTACTCAGCGATTATTCTGGCGGTTACGCTTGCTGAAAAACTCGGCTGTGGCGTGAACGATCTTCCGCTGAGCCTGGTGCTTTCGTGGTTTGAACAAAAAGCCATTGTTGTTCTGCTCACCCTGCTGTCGCTGGGCGTGACCAACATCGTGACTGGCCCAACCGCGCCTGGTTTCCTGACGCCAAATCTGCTGGCCATCCTCAACGAGAAATTTGGCCTGCGTGCCATCACCACCGTTGAAGAAGATATCCAGCAGCTGATGAGCGCGTAAGGAGTAACCATGACTATGCCAACGCCATTGTGCCCGTATCGTATGCAGGTACATCACATTCACCAGGAAACGCCGGACGTCTGGACGCTGTCGCTTATCAACCACGACTTTTATCCTTATAAGGCCGGGCAGTACGCGCTGGTGAGTATTCGCAACAGCGATGAAACGCTGCGCGCTTACACGATCTCTTCCACGCCGGGGATCAGCCCGTTCGTTACGCTGACGATCCGGCGTATCGAGGATGGCGTTGGTTCCGGGTGGCTAACGCAGGAAGTGAAAGTGGGTGATTATCTGTGGCTTTCTGAAGGCCTGGGAGAGTTTACCTGTGAAAATCTGTCCGCCGACCGCTACCTGCTGATGGCAGCTGGCTGCGGCGTGACGCCGATTATATCGATGCGCCGCTGGCTGGCAAAACATCGTCCGCAGGCTGACGTAGCGGTGATTTTCAACGTGCGCTCGCCGGAAGATGTGATTTTCGCCGAAGAGTGGCGCGACTACCCGGTCACGCTGGTTGCAGAAAACAACGCGACCCCCGCTTTTATCGCTGGACGTTTGACTCGCGAAATTCTGGAAGCGGTTCCGGATATCTCCTCTCGTACCGTCATGACCTGCGGGCCTGCGCCTTATATGGAGCTGGTGGAAAAAGAAGTGAAAGCGCTGGGCGTAACCGAGTTTTATAGCGAGAAGTTTTTCACGCCTGTCGCCAAACCTGTGGACAGCGGGCTGAAATTCACCACGTTAAAACCGATGCGCGAATTCTACTCACCGGTGGGCAGTACGCTGCTGGCGGCACTGGAAAGCAACAGCGTGCCGGTTAACGCCGCCTGTCGTGCCGGGGTTTGTGGAAGCTGTAAAACTAAAATCGAATCTGGTGATTACACCGTAAGCAGCACTATGACGCTGACCGAGGCCGAAATTGCCAACGGTTACGTGCTGGCCTGCTCGTGTCATCCGCAGAGCGATTTAGTCTTAGCTTAATTCAGGAAAATAGCGGGTGACGCAATGTTTACCCGCCCTGCAAGTTCAGTATCTCAGGCGGATAAGCGTTAGCGCCCTCCGCCTTTTATCACTACCGCCACGCAGAATTTCCGATTACGGAATAACGGCCTGCGCCAGAAAATGCCACCGCAAGCGAAGCGAGGAAGTAATACACCAGGCTTTCAATCGCCCACGCCCCGGTTTTATCCAGCAATAACGTTTTATCCGTACCCACCAGCAGCCAGGCGACAATCATCGTAAACGCCAGCACCAGCGCAGCCGGGCGAGTCAGGATCCCCAGAATAATCAGGCAAGGCGCAATCACTTCCCCCACCAGCACGCCGTATGCCACAAACTCCGGTAAACCATGCGATGCCAGCATGCCTTTGATACCCCCCACCCCATCAAAAAGCTTGTGTAAACCGTGGAAAAGCATCAGCCCGCCAACGGTAATACGCAAAACCAACTTACCCAGGTCATCCCTTGCTAACGAACCGTTTACTATATTTAACATTCTAGCAACCATCTGAAATATATCCTTATTTTAATGATAACGAGAATAATTTATACCTAATAACGCCTTACAGATAGCCCCTCTTTTTAGAGGGACTTAGCGCCAACTTATTCAGATAAATAGACTAAGCTTGTTAACGGTAACTGAATCGTGACAAGGAGAACCGATGAAACAGACCGTAGCGGCTTATCTGGCAAAAACTCTTGAAAGCGCAGGTGTAAAACGCATCTGGGGCGTGACGGGCGATTCCCTCAACGGCATCAGCGACAGCCTGAATCGCATGGGCACGATAGACTGGATGCCAACGCGTCACGAAGAGGTGGCCGCCTTTGCCGCTGGCGCCGAAGCGCATCTGACGGGCGAGCTGGCCGTCTGCGCCGGTTCGTGCGGCCCGGGCAACCTGCACTTAATCAATGGCCTGTTCGACTGTCACCGTAACCGCGTGCCCGTGCTGGCCATCGCCGCCCATATTCCCTCAAGCGAAATCGGCAGCGGCTATTTCCAGGAGACGCATCCTGAAGAGCTGTTCCGCGAATGCAGCCACTACTGCGAGCTGGTGTCATCCCCGGAGCAGATCCCCCAGGTGCTGGCGATTGCCATGCGCAAAGCGGTGCTGAACCGCGGCGTTTCAGTCGTGGTTCTGCCCGGCGACGTGGCGCTTAAACCGGCGCCGGAAACCGCCACCACGCACTGGTACCCCGCTCCGCAGCCCGTCATCGTCCCTCAGCATGACGAGCTGAAAAAACTCGCTCAGCTACTGCGTTATAATGACAACATCGCGCTGATGTGCGGCAGCGGCTGTGCAGGCGCTCATGAAGAGCTGGTGCAGTTTGCCGCAACGCTAAAAGCCCCGATTGTTCACGCGCTGCGTGGCAAGGAACATATCGAATACGACAACCCTTACGACGTTGGCATGACAGGGTTAATCGGTTTCTCATCCGGCTTTCATACCATGATGAACGCCGACACGCTGATCCTGCTCGGCACCCAGTTCCCGTATCGCGCCTTTTATCCGACGGATGCGAAAATCATTCAGATCGATATCAACCCCGGCAGCATCGGCGCGCACAGCAAAGTCGATATGGCGCTAATCGGGGAGATTAAGGCCACCCTGAGCGCCCTGCTGCCGCTGCTGGAAGAAAAAACCGATCGCAGCTTCCTCGACAAGGCGCTGGATAACTATCGTGAAGCACGCGAAAGCCTGGACGAACTGGCGCAGGCAAGTGACGAAGACAAGCCCATTCATCCACAATATGTCGCCCAGCAAATCAGCAAATATGCTGATGAGGACGCAATCTTCACCTGCGACGTAGGCACGCCAACCGTCTGGGCCGCACGCTATCTGAAAATGAACGGTAAACGCCGCCTGCTCGGCTCCTTCACGCACGGCTCAATGGCGAACGCCATGCCCCAGGCGTTGGGAGCGCAGGCCACCGCGCCGGATCGCCAGGTGGTCGCCATGTGCGGTGACGGCGGATTCAGCATGCTGATGGGCGATTTTCTCTCCGTTGTGCAGATGAAGCTGCCCATCAAAATCGTGGTATTCAACAACAGCGTGCTGGGCTTTGTGGCGATGGAGATGAAAGCTGGCGGCTACCTGACGGACGGCACCGACCTGCACGAAACCAACTTCGCCAATATTGCCAGCGCCTGCGGCATCACCGGCATCCGCGTTGAGAAGTCAGCGGATCTTGATAACGCCCTTCAGCGCGCCTTTAGCATTGACGGCCCGGTGCTGGTGGATGTGGTCGTTGCGAAAGAGGAGCTGGCGATCCCGCCGCAAATCAAACTGGAGCAGGCAAAAGGTTTCAGCCTCTATATGTTGCGCGCGATTATTAGCGGGCGCGGTGACGAAGTTATTGAACTGGCGAAAACCAACTGGTTCCGGTAAAACAGTGGCTTACTGTGGATATTAATGAGGTTCCCCCGTGATAGATTTGCGCAGCGACACCGTCACCCGACCGTCCAAAGCGATGCTTGAAAAA
Organism: Buttiauxella sp.; assembly: GCA_032051265.1. GTDB lineage: Bacteria > Pseudomonadota > Gammaproteobacteria > Enterobacterales > Enterobacteriaceae > Dryocola. The sequence goes on along the minus strand of DAMBYU010000007.1, from coordinate 128,532 downwards.
ATGATGGCCGCGCCGACCGGCGATGACGTTTATGGCGATGACCCAACGGTCAATGAATTGCAGGCGTATGCCGCCAAACTCAGCGGTAAAGAAGCCGCGCTGTTTTTACCAACCGGCACGCAGGCAAACCTTGTCGCGCTGTTAAGCCATTGCGAGCGCGGCGAAGAGTATATCGTTGGCCAGTTGGCACATAATTATCTCTACGAGGCAGGCGGTGCCGCCGTGCTGGGCAGCATTCAGCCTCAGCCCATCGAGGCTAATCAGGACGGTTCGCTGCCGCTCGATAAGGTCGCGGCGAAAATCAAACCGGACGATATCCACTTCGCCCGCACTAAACTCCTTAGCCTTGAAAATACCCATAACGGCAAAGTTCTGCCGCGCGAGTATTTACAGCAGGCGTGGGAATTCACCCGCAAGCATAACCTTGCCCTCCACGTTGATGGCGCGCGTATTTTCAACGCGTTAGTCGCTTATGGCTGCAAGCTTGAGGAGATCGTGCGCTATTGCGACTCCTTCACCATCTGCCTTTCCAAAGGGCTCGGCACCCCGGTTGGCTCGCTGCTGGTCGGCAGCCACGATTACATCAAGCGAGCGACACGCTGGCGTAAAATGGTCGGCGGCGGGATGCGTCAGGCCGGGATTCTGGCGGCGGCAGGCCTGTACGCGCTGGAAAACAACGTTCAGCGCTTGCAGGAAGATCACGACAATGCGCACTGGCTTGCCGGTGAACTCCGCGAAATCGGCGTAGATGTGACGCGTCAGGATACCAATATGGTCTTTGTGCGCGTCCCGGTTGAACAGGCGGAATGCCTGGGGAAATATATGCGTGAGCGTGGCGTATTAATCAGCGCCGGACCGATTACCCGTCTGGTCACTCATCTTGACGTTAGCCGCGCACAGCTCGCCGAAGTGGTTAATCACTGGCGCGCTTTCGCACAGCAATAGCTGAGGTTCAGGGACGATGACTCAGCCACAAAGGATTCTGGTGCTCGGCGCGAGCGGTTACATTGGACAACATCTGGTGCCGGAACTTAGTAAGGCCGGATATCATATTGTTGCCGCCGCACGTCGCGTGGAGTGGCTGAAGAAGCAGCAGTGGCCCGACGTTGAATGCCACCACATTGATCTACAGTGGCCGCATCGTCTCCCGGCGCTGCTGGAAGGCATTGATACCCTCTATTACCTGGTTCACAGCATGGGCGACGGACCAGACTTTGTCGCCCACGAGCGCCAGGCCGCGCTCAACCTGCGCGACGCGCTTGCTGAATGTCCTGTAAAACAGATTATCTTCCTGAGCTCGTTACAGGCGCCGGATGGCGATCTAAGCTCTGACCATCTGCGTGCACGACGGCTCACCGCTGACATTCTGCGCGATTCCGGCATGCCGGTAACGGAATTGCGCGCCGGGATAATCATCGGCGCAGGTTCAGCGGCATTCGAAGTGATGCGTGATATGGTTTACAACCTGCCGCTACTGACGCCGCCGCGCTGGGTACGTTCGCGTACCACGCCCATCGCGCTGGAAAATCTGCTTTATTATCTTGTCGCTTTACTCGAACATCCCGCGCAAAAAAACAGGGTCTTTGAGGCAGCCGGGCCAGAAGTGCTCAGCTATCAACAGCAGTTTGAACGCTTTATGGCTATCAGCGGGCGCCATCGTCCGCTGATCCCCGTTCCGCTGCCAACCCGCTGGATTTCCGTCTGGTTCCTGACTGTGATCACCTCAGTACCGCCAACAACGGCAAAAGCGCTGATCCAGGGACTCAGGCACGATCTTCTGGCGGACGATGGCGATCTGCGGGCGCTTATCCCACAGCGACTTATCACTTTTGATGACGCCGTGCGGGCGACCCTTAGCGAAGAAAATAAGCTGGCAAATTCGCAGGACTGGGGGTACGACGCCCAGGCGCACGCTCGCTGGCGCCCGGAATATGGCTACTTTCCCAAACAGGCCGGCTATACCATGCAAACCCGTGCGAGCCTCGCTGATTTATGGGATGTAGTGAATCAAATCGGCGGCAAAGAAGGTTACTTTTTTGGCAATATTCTCTGGCGAACCCGCGCATTTATGGACCTGTTGCTAGGCCATAAACTTGCTAAAGGCCGCCCTGCGCATCCGCTGCTCGCAGTGGGCGACACGGTGGATAGCTGGAAGGTGATTATTGTTGAACCGCAAAAAGAGCTGGCGCTGCTGTTTGGCATGAAAGCGCCCGGCCTTGGGCGCCTGACGTTTACTTTGCACGACGAGGGCGATAAGCGAACGCTGGATGTGCGTGCCTGGTGGCATCCGCACGGCACCGCCGGACTGGTTTACTGGCTGGTGATGATCCCTGCGCATCTGTTCATTTTCAAAGGAATGGCGAGGCGTATTTGCCATTTAGCCGAACAATCTTCGCGCAAACATCGTCTATAGTTCTTAATCTTACTCACAGGGCATTGCAAGCGTTGCCGTTTCACGGAAAAATGCCCGCGTTAATCTCAACCACAATGAGTTGGTCTACATGAAGGTACTGGTCACGGGCGCCACCAGCGGTTTAGGCCGAAACGCGGTCGAATACTTACGCGCAAAAGGTATCAGCGTTCGAGCCACTGGCCGCAATGAGGCGATGGGCAAGCTGCTGAAAAAAATGGGCGCCGAGTTTGTGCATGCAGACCTGACCGAACTCGTCTCCTCGCAGGCAAAGGTGATGCTGGCAGACGTCGACACGCTCTGGCACTGCTCAAGCTTTACCTCACCGTGGGGTACGCAGGAAGCGTTCGATCTAGCCAACGTGCGCGCAACCCGCCGTCTGGGTGAATGGGCCGTTGCCTGGGGCGTGCGCAACTTTATTCATATCTCCTCGCCTTCGCTCTATTTTGATTATCACCATCACCGCAAAATCAGCGAGGATTTCCGCCCGGTGCGCTTCGCAAACGAATTTGCGCGCAGCAAGGCCGCCAGCGAAGAAGTTATTCAGCTTCTGGCGCAGGCCAACCCGCATACCCGCTTTACGATTCTGCGTCCGCAAAGCCTGTTCGGGCCTCACGATAAAGTGTTCTTCCCGCGTCTGGTACAGATGATGCGTCACTACGGCAGCATTTTACTGCCGCGCGGCGGCGATGCGCTGGTTGATATGACCTACCTGGAAAACGCCGTCCATGCCATGTGGCTGGCCTCTGAGCGCAACGAATTGCCTTCCGGTCGCGCCTATAACATCACCAATATGGAAGCGCGCCCGCTGCGCTCCATCGTGCAGAAGCTGATTGACGATCTGGAGATCAGGTGCCGCATCCGCTCTGTGCCCTATCCGATGCTGGATATGATCGCCCGCGGCATGGAAAAGTTTGGCAACAAAGCGGCCAGAGAGCCGGCGCTGACGCACTACGGCGTGTCAAAGCTAAATTTTGATTTGACGCTGGATACCTCGCGTGCCGAACGCGAACTGGGCTATCAGCCCATTGTCACGCTTGATGAGGGGATTCGCCGTACCGCGCTCTGGTTGAAAGACCACGGTACGCTGCATCGTTAATTATCCCTGGCCATACTTCTCCAGCAGCGCTTCTGCTATCGCCTGACTTTGCGCATCCGCCACGCCGTTATACAGCGCCGGGCGGAAGTGCATCTGGAAGGCGCTTATCACCCGCCGCTGCCCCGCCTCCGTCATGCCCGCCTCAACCTGATAGCCATAGCGCGACAGCAAATCCAGCAGGCTTGCGGTATCCACCGGCGCATAGGGGTCGCGTCCGTTCAGATAAAACGCCACCCGCCCGGCGTCAGGCCAGGCGCCAATGCCTTTTTGCGCCAGCTGCTGCCAGGGAAAAAGCGGACCGGGATCGACTTTCCGCTGTGGAGCAATATCGCCATGAGCGACTACGTTCTGCGGCGCAATGTCATAGCGCTCGATAATCGTTTTCGCGAGCTTTTCCAGCGCCTCGATTTGCGGAGCGTTAAACGGGTAAAACTGCTTCACTTTTCCCAGGCGGCTGTAGCCCTGATTTTCAAGCTCAACGCCGATGGAAGTGTCGTTGATGCGGGTAGCACCGCGCCAGAAGCTCACCCCCGCATGCCAGGCCAGTTTACTTTCCGGCACCAGCTGCCAGATAACAGGTTTACCGTCTGACAGCGGCGGATCAGCGGGAATGAGATAATGAGAGCTGACGTTTTTATCCGTAAGCGTCGCAAGCGAGCCGTGAAAATCATCGGCGGTATAGTGAATAACCAGCACTTTTACGCGTGGCCAGGCCGCCTGCGCCTGACGGCGGCTATCAATTTTATAGCTGCCTTTATCGACAATACCCTTCTCGCTGGCACAGCCCGCCAGCAACATCGCCATCATTAAGGCAGCAATACGAGCTTTCATCGACGGGTTTTCACCGCCGTACCCGTTACGCTCACCATCAGCATGCTGCCTTCTTTGCCGACGGTTTCGTAATCGATATCGATGCCCACAACGGCGTTCGCCCCCAGGCTCTCCGCCTGCTCCTGCAACTCTTTAAAGGCAATCTCACGTGCTTTACGCAACTCCTTTTCATAAGCCCCTGAACGGCCACCGACGATATCGCGCACGCCCGCAAAAAAATCGCGGAAAATATTAGCGCCCAGGATAGCTTCCCCGGTCACCACGCCACAGTATTCAGTGATGCTCTGTCCTTCAAGCGTCGGGGTAGTCGTAAATTGCATTAGCTTCTCCTCTCTTTGGATCAATATCTTAGCGCGCTGCCCGCCACGCATTTTGACAACGATACGCTATGCTAAGGTAGTCCTCCTGAGAAAATAAGGAAATAAAAATGCGCAGCTCAGTTTTGGCTCTTCTTCCGTGCGCCATGCTCCTCACGGCCTGTACGACCAGCGTTGATCCAGCTTTTAAAGATATCGGCACCCGCAGCGGCCCTTGTATCGAAGGCGGCCCGGATAGCGTGGCGCAACAGTTTTATGATTATCAGATAGCCCACAAATCTGTGGGCACCAGCGGGCTAACCGGCTTGCGTCCTTACCTTAGCGATTCGCTCTCGCAGCAGTTGCAAAAGGCCAGCAGCTCGCCAAATGCACAAAACGCCTTTATGCGCGGAGATATCTTCTCCAGTAACGCAGGCGGCATAGACAAAGCAGAGGTGGCGTCTGCGTCAACCATTCCTAATACCGATGCGCGAAATATTCCGCTGCGCGTACGGCTCACCAAAGGCAACCAAAGCTGGCTGGATGAGGTGCTGATGATCCGCGAAGGGCAATGTTGGGCGGTTGACGACGTTCGCTATCTCGGTGCCAGCAACCACACGCCTTCCGGCAGCCTGCGTCAGGCCATTGAAACCAACTAGCCGTTGATTATGCGCATTCCCGGCGGGGTGAACCATATAACCCGTATAAATAGTCTGGAATTCTCCTGTAACTCCGACATTTATTCCTGGTTACACCCCGCCGCGTTATTTTGTGCTACTTTTAGTGATGAAACCCGGTTGTTTTTAAGTTTTAACGCACAAAGATTGCATAACTATTCTGTTAAAGGTAATCTTTGCGGCCTCAATTGCTACGTAACCGCAACGAATGAGCATTCAACTAAACGGCATTAATTGCTTTTACGGCGCGCATCAGGCGCTGTTCGATATCACCCTTGAGTGCCCGCATGGCGAAACGCTGGTGCTGCTTGGTCCAAGTGGTGCGGGTAAGAGCTCGCTGCTGCGCGTACTCAATCTGCTTGAAATGCCTCAATCCGGGCAGCTCAGCATTGCGGGCAACCGCTTTGACTTCACCAAAGCGCCCGGTGAAAAAGCTATCCGTGAGCTGCGTCAGAACGTGGGTATGGTGTTTCAGCAATACAATCTCTGGCCGCATCTGACCGTGCTGCAAAACCTGATTGAAGCGCCCTGCCGCGTCTTAGGTTTAAGCAAGGACGATGCCCGCGCGCGCGCAGATAAACTGCTCGAACGCCTGCGCCTCAAACCATATATGGACCGCTATCCTCTGCACCTTTCAGGCGGTCAGCAGCAGCGCGTGGCCATTGCCCGTGCGCTGATGATGGAGCCGCAGATCCTGCTGTTTGATGAGCCAACCGCCGCGCTGGATCCGGAGATCACCGCGCAGATCGTCAGCATCATTCGCGAACTGGCAGAAACCAACATTACTCAGGTCATCGTAACTCACGAAGTGGAAGTGGCGCGTAAAACCGCCAGCCGCGTGGTCTACATGGAAAACGGCCATATTGTTGAACAAGGTACGGCGAGTTGCTTTACCAACCCGCAGACCGACGCGTTTAAATTCTATTTATCACACTGATGTTGAACGGGAAAATGACAATGAAAAAAGTTCTGCTTGCCACATTGCTCGCCGGTCTGAGCCTCTCTGCCACGGCTGCACAAACGATTCGTTTTGCTACGGAAGCCTCTTACCCTCCGTTTGAATCCATGGACGCCAGCAACAAAATCGTTGGCTTCGATGTCGATTTAGCTAACGCGCTGTGTAAAGAGATCGATGCGACCTGCACCTTCTCCAACCAGTCTTTCGACAGCCTAATCCCAAGCCTGAAGTTTCGCCGTATCGACGCGGTCATGGCCGGTATGGACATCACGCCAGAGCGTGAAAAACAAGTTCTGTTCAGCAAGCCTTACTACGATAACTCTGCCCTTTTCATCGGTCAGAAAGGCAAAGTTGCTGATATTACCGCGCTGAAAGGCAAAAAAGTCGGCGTGCAAAACGGCACCACGCACCAGAAATTTATTATGGATAAGCATCCGGAAATCACCACCGTTCCTTACGACAGCTACCAGAATGCGAAGCTGGATCTGCAAAACGGTCGTATCGACGCGGTATTCGGTGATACGGCGGTGGTAACCGAGTGGCTGAAAGCTGAGCCAAAACTTGCGGCAATCGGCGACAAAGTGACCGATAAAGACTACTTTGGCACCGGGCTGGGCATCGCCGTTCGTCAGGGCAATACTGACCTGCAGGCGAAGTTCAACACCGCGCTCGACAAAGTGAAAAAGGATGGGACCTACCAGACCATCTACGAAAAATGGTTCCAGAAGTAAGCCACACTGAATGAACGAAATGTTTCCTCTAGCAAGCGCCGCCGGGATGACCGTCGGCCTTGCCGTTTGTGCTCTGGTCATCGGCCTTGCGTTGGCGATGCTCTTCGCTGTCTGGGAGTCCGCCAGATGGCGTCCGGTGGCGTGGGCTGGCTCAGCGCTGGTGACTTTGCTGCGCGGCCTGCCTGAAATTCTGGTCGTGCTCTTTATCTACTTCGGCTCATCTCAGCTACTGCTGACCTTGTCTGATGGCTTTACCCTGCACCTTGGGTTTGCGCAGATCCCGGTGCAGATGCAAATTGAGAACTTCGACGTCAGCCCCTTCCTGTGCGGCGTGATCGCTTTATCTCTGCTTTATTCCGCTTACGCTTCGCAAACGCTGCGCGGCGCGCTGAAAGCCGTGCCCATTGGGCAGTGGGAGTCAGGCCAGGCGCTGGGCCTGTCGAAAGTGGCCATCTTCTTCCGGCTGATAATGCCGCAGATGTGGCGTCATGCGCTGCCGGGCCTGGGCAACCAGTGGCTGGTGCTGCTGAAAGATACCGCCCTGGTGTCGCTTATCAGCGTGAACGATTTGATGCTGCAGACCAGGAGCATTGCCACCCGCACCCAGGAGCCGTTTACCTGGTATGTTATTGCCGCCGCGATTTATCTGGTGATTACGCTTGTGAGCCAGTACATCCTCAAACGCATCGACAGGCGCGCCACACGCTTTGAGCGGAGGCCGGGCTGATGCTTGAATATCTACCGCAGTTGCTCAAAGGCCTGCACACCAGCCTGACGCTGACCGCAGCGTCTATCGTCGTGGCGCTGATTTTGTCGCTGATCTTCACCATCATCCTGACGTTAAAGACGCCGGTGCTGGTGTACATCGTTCGCGCCTACATTACGCTGTTCACCGGCACGCCGCTGCTGGTGCAAATCTTCCTGATTTACTACGGCCCGGGTCAGTTCCCGGCGATTCAGAACTACCCGGCGCTCTGGCACCTGCTCTCTGAGCCGTGGCTGTGCGCGCTGATTGCTCTTTCTCTGAACAGCGCCGCCTACACCACACAGCTCTTTTACGGTGCTATCCGCGCGATCCCGGAAGGACAGTGGCAATCCTGCGGCGCGCTGGGCATGAGTAAAAAAGATACGCTGGCCATTTTACTGCCGTATGCATTTAAACGCGCCCTGTCGTCTTATTCCAACGAAGTGGTGCTGGTGTTCAAGAGTACTTCTCTTGCCTACACCATCACGCTGATGGAGGTTATGGGCTACGGGCAACTGCTGTACGGACGCACCTATGATGTGATGGTGTTTGGCGCAGCGGGTCTGGTTTACCTGGTGGTCAACGGCTGTTTAACGCTGCTGATGCGTCTGATAGAGCGTCGTGCGCTGGTATTTGAACGCCGGAACTAACAGGCTGACTAAGGCGGGGAATTCCCCGCCTTTTTTGTATTTAATGAGATATAATTATACGTTTTTATTGAATATAAATTCATTTACTGGCAAGGTTATCTGACGTCGGGAAACGACGATTACAGAATAAACACGACAGACGGGAGCACTATATGAAGAAGTTACTTTTAGCCGCTATGCTCGCTACAGCCGCATTCAGCGCCACCGCAGCAGATAAGATCGACTTTGGTTCTTCGGCAACCTATCCGCCTTTTGAATCCCTTGATGCCAGCAATCAGATCGTCGGTTTTGATATCGATCTTGCTAAAGCTTTATGCAAACATATGCAGACAGACTGTACCTTTACCAACCACGCATTTGACAGCCTAATCCCGTCTTTGAAATTCCGTAAATACGATGCGGTGATCTCCGGAATGGACATCACGCCGGAACGCAGCAAACAGGTCGCCTTCACCAGTCCGTACTATGCAAACTCAGCCGTGGTCATCGCTAAGAAAGGGGCGTTTAAGTCTCTGGAGGATCTGAAAGGCAAGCGCATCGGTATGGAAAATGGCACCACGCACCAGAAATATCTGCAGGATAAGCATCCGGAAATCAAAACGGTTTCCTACGACAGCTATCAAAACGCGATTATCGACCTGAAAAATGGCCGTATTGATGGGGTATTTGGTGACACGGCGGTGGTGAATGAATGGCTGAAAACCAATCCGCAGCTTGGCACAGTGGGTGAACACGTCACCGACCCGCAATACTTCGGCACCGGCCTTGGCATTGCGGTACGCCCGGAAAATAAGGCGCTGCTGAAAAAACTTAACGACGCGCTGGCGGCTATTAAAGCTGACGGCACTTACCAGAAAATCAGCGACCGCTGGTTCCCGCAGTAAACCAGCCAGTCTATTCCCGCACCAGCAGCGTTAGCACTTCGTAATGCGCCGTGTGCGGGAACATATCAAATAGCTGTACCCGCTCAACCCGATAGCCCGACAGTGACGAAATATCCCGCGCCATGGTCTGCGCATTGCAGCTTGAATAAATAATATATTCTGGCGCGACGCCATTCAGGTAATAGCACAGCGCCTGGCCGATGCCGCGTCTTGGTGGGTTCACCAGCACCAGATCGGGAATATCCTGCTGGTCGGTGGCAAACTGCGTGGAATCCAGCGCCTGGAAGTGTATATCTGTCAGCTCCAGTTTTTCCGCCGACTGGCGCGCGCTGGCGATAGCCTCCGGCGCAATCTCAATACCGGTCAGCTTGATATCCGGGGTCGCACAGTGCAGGCCAAACCCGCCTACACCGCAGAATAAATCCCACATATGCTTAACCGGCAGCGCTCTCACCCAGTCGCGCGCGTTTGCATAAAGTGCGGCTGCAACCACGGGGTTAGTCTGGAAGAAGCTTTGCGGACGAATATACAGCGGTACGCCGTTGAAATGCTCTTCCAGCGCGCGCTGTTCGGTCAGCGCTATCTCCTGCTCCCCTTCCATAATCGCCATATGCACGGGCTGAATATTGACGGAGATAACTTTCAGCTGCGGCAGCTGCTGTTGCAGCCAGGGCAAGGCCGCGCGAAGCTGTTCGAGCTTGCTAACCGAACGCAGCACAAAGCGCAGCATCAGCCCGCCATCAAGCTGACTTTCGGTAAGTAACAGATATTTCAGCTCGCCCCGTTTACGCGCCACGTTATAGGGCGTTAAACCGGCGCGTGCGATAAAGGGTTTCAGTGCGGCAAAAACGGCCTGGAAAGATGCCGGGTACAGCGGGCAATCGGTCAAATCTTCAGGGGAGCCGTCGCGGTGCAGCATGCCCAACAGCGGTTTTTCCACGCTGCCGCTGACCACCATTTTGGCCTTGTTACGAAATGCCAGTTCAGGTCCGCTGACCGGCGCGCGCCACTCTTTCACCGCAGCGTCGCCCAACAGTCGACGCAGGTCGTTCATTTTAGCGGTGAGCTGTTCGGTAACAGGCTGTTCAATCCACTGACAGGAGCGGCAACGGCCAGCATCATAGAGCGCGCAATGCATAGTAAAACCCTGAAATAAGACGAGGGCGCAGATTGTATCACCGCGCGCTTACTGAAGTTTGAAAAAAAGCCTGCTGCGCGAGGGGGCAAAAAGCAGAAACAGCACCAGCAAATCCGGCAGCTTCTGCGTTATCAGGGAGCGGAAGATCTCATGTTTCGACTCGCCGGGAATGCTGAACAGCTCAGGATATCCCCAGCCCAGTGAAGCCGCCCACAGATAGCTCACCGCAATGACCTGCGTGGCGAGAAAGACCCAGCGCCCCCATGTCTTTCCTTTCAGAATGACAAAAGCACAGCGCACTTCGACACACAGCATGACCAGGCTTGCGAGAAAAATCAGCGTCAGGCTCCAGGTTTGTACGCTGCGATGGACAAAATCCAACATCCCCCGCACGCCAAGCAGATTGAGCAGCATCAGCAAATCCAGACCACGGGTTGTCAGAATAGCGATGGCCGCCACCGCAACAAGCGTGGGGACGTTTAACTTAGCCTGATGAGTACGTCGTTTCCTGAAAATTTGCACACCTCGCGTTCCATACGGCACAGCGCCGCGTCAGGCGCGGCACTGGAGGTAATAATAATTGCAGATTTTATTGGTTTCAGCCACGCCTTGCACGCTGGATATCGCGCAGTCGCTGCTTTTCTGCCCGCGCCATAAACCACCACGCGATCAGCCCGATAATGCCCACCACGCCAAGAATGATAGACGCCAGGGCGTTAATTTCCGGATTTACCCCCATTCGCACGCTTGAGAATACCAGCATTGGCAGGGTTGTGGCGCCGGGCCCGGAGACAAAGCTCGCAATCACCAGATCGTCAAGCGACAGCGTAAAGGCCAGCAGCCAGCCGGAGATAATCGCCGGAGCAATCATCGGCACCGTTATCACAAAGAAGACTTTCAGCGGCGTGGCACCAAGGTCCATCGCAGCTTCTTCGATGGAATGATCAAGCTCTCTCAGGCGGGAGCTTATCACCACCGAAACATAGGCGGTACAGAACGTAACGTGTGCAAGCCAGATTGTCAGCATGCCACGTTCGCTCGGCCAGCCAATCGCATGTCCCAGCGCGACAAACAGCAACAGCAGCGATAGCCCGGTGATAACGTCCGGCATAACCAGCGGTGCGGTCAGCATAAATGCAAAACCCGTTGAGCCACGGAAAGCGCCAAAGCGCACCATCACAACCGCCGCGATCGTTCCCAGCACAACGGCCATGGTTGCCGCCGCTGCCGCAATCGTCAGACTCAGACCCACCGCGCTCATCATGGCGGAATCATGGAACAGCTCCGCATACCAGCGCGTTGACCAGCCCGCCCAGACCGTGACCAGCTTTGAGCTGTTAAAGGAGTAGATTACCAGCATCAGCATCGGCGCATACAGGAAGGTAAAGCCGATAACCAGAATGGCAATCCGCCACGGAGAACGTACTACCGGTAAGTTGTTCATGCGTGGTCCCCCGCCGTTTTGTTCTGGTACTTGTGGAACCACATAATGGGCACAATCAGCAGCAGCAGCATGACGATGGCGACGCTTGAGGCCACCGGCCAGTCACGGTTATTGAAGAACTCCTGCCACAGCACGCGGCCAATCATGATGCTGTCTGGTCCGCCGAGCAGTTCAGGGATGACAAACTCCCCTACCGCCGGGATAAACACCAGCATAGACCCGGCGATAATCCCGCCCTTGGTCAGCGGCACAATTACGCTGAAGAACGTTTTCAGCGGACGCGCGCCAAGATCCAGCGAGGCTTCTACCAATGAATAATCAATTCGCGTCAGCGCGGTATAGATCGGCAACACCATAAACGGCAGATAGGCGTACACAACCCCGATGTAAACGGCAAGGTTGGTATGCAAAATCGTCAGCGGCTGATCGATTATGCCCAGCCACATCAGCACATTATTGAGCACGCCGTTGTTTTTAAGGATGCCCATCCACGCATAAACGCGGATCAAAAATGAGGTCCACGACGGCAGGATCACCAGCAGCAGCAAAATATTGCGTGTCGAGGCCTTGCTGTGCGCCACCGCCCAGGCAAGAGGATAGCCAATCGCCAGACAGCACAGGGTGGAGACCGCGGCAATCTGCAACGACTGTAAATACGCTTCCGCATAAAGCGGATCGTCGGTGAGCTGGAAGTAGTTAGCAAAATTCAGCGCCACCGAAAGCTGATCGTCCGCCCACGTTATCAAATCTGTATACGGCGGGATTGCCCGCGCCATTTCCGCAAAGCTTATCTTAAAGACGATCAGGAACGGCAGCATAAACAGCAGGATCAACCACAGATACGGCAGAGCAATCACCAGCTTACGACCATGCACCATTTGCATACGCGTAAGCCACGCTGCAAAGCCGCCTGCCGGTGGATCTGCCGGGCGTTCAGTTAATGTACTCATTGCGCCCCCTTAAACCGTCAGAACCACACAACTGTCCGTATCCCAGCAAAGGCGGACTTCATCACCCCAGGTGGGGGCGCCTTTACGGAAACGCTGATCGTTTTGCATCTGCGCGCTGATCATCTGCCCGCTCTTAAGACGTACATGATAAATGGAGAGATCGCCCAGATAAGCGATATGCACCACTTCGCCAACCGCAAAATTGAAGCCATCGGCAGGCGGCTGGTCGCAGAGCATGACTTTCTCCGGGCGCAGCGCAACATACACCGGCACGCCATCAACAACCGAGGCGTCAGGATCCACTTTCAGCGGATGGACAAGCCCTGGGCTGTCGATGATCAAACCGTCTTCTTCACGTGCTTTCAACAGCCCTTCGAACACGTTAACGGAGCCGATAAACTCAGCGCTGTAGCGGGTAGTCGGGTGTTCGTAAATCTCTTCCGGCTCGCCAATTTGCACAAACTTGCCACGGTTCATAATGGCGATACGCCCCGCCATGGTCATCGCTTCTTCCTGATCGTGCGTCACCATCACGCAGGTTACGCCGACTCGTTCAAGGATATCTACCACCTCGAGCTGCATACGGTCGCGCAGTTTTTTATCCAGCGCGCCCATTGGCTCATCGAGCAGCAACAGCTTTGGTCGTTTTGCCAGGCTTCGCGCCAGGGCAACACGCTGGCGCTGGCCGCCGGAAAGCTGGTGCGGCTTACGTTTCGCAAACTCCTGCATGTGCACCAGCGCCAGCATCTCCTGCACGCGCTGGGCGATCTCCGCTTTCGGCAGCTTGTCCTGCTTAAGCCCGAAGGCGATATTCTGCTCAACCGTCATATGCGGAAAAAGCGCATACGACTGGAACATCATGTTGATTGGGCGCTGGTAAGGAGGAACATGGGAGAGATCCACACCGTCGAGCACGATCTGCCCGGTGCTTGGCGGCTCAAAACCTGCCAGCATGCGTAACAGCGTCGATTTTCCGCAGCCGGAAGGCCCGAGCAGGGCAAAAATTTCGCCTTTATAAATAGTGAGGCTGACATCATCCACGGCGTGTTGCCCGTCGAAGGATTTAGTCAGGTTGCGGATCTCCAGCAGCGGTGTCAGCGCCTTACGAATTTTCGCTTGCGGGCGGGGGGTAGCGTCGTTCAATTATGTTGCTCTCCGGCAAAAACATATAAGGGTACGGCCCGGTTGCCGTACTAATGACGCGACGCAGGCCAAAGACCCGCATCCGTATTGGGGCAATCGCACCATCTGGGTGCAACGCCCCGTTGCAAAACTTGCTAAGTGGCTAACAGCTTTGCTTATTTCCCAGTTTTAACTTTAGTCCATGCGCGGGTGATCACACGGTCAACTTTTGGTGACAACACCTTTTGTGTGAAAAGCTTCGCACGGACATCGGCCGGTGGATAAATCCCCGGATTGTCACGTACTTCAGCATTCAGCAGCGGCGTGGCTTCTTTGTTGGCGTTAGCGTAATAAACATGGTTACTGATATTCGCCACCACGTCCGGCTTCATCAGATAGTTAAGGAACTGATATGCCTCATCCTGATTTTTTGCATCTTTTGGCATAGCGAACATATCGAAGTAGACCATCGCCCCTTCTTTAGGAATGGTATAGGCAATGTTCACGCCATTTTTTGCTTCCTTAGCGCGGTTAGCCGCCTGCAGAATGTCGCCAGACCAGCCGATCGCCACACAGATATCGCCATTGGCCAGGTCATTGATGTACTGGGATGAGTGGAAATAACGAATGGAAGGTCGCAGCTTCATCAGCAGATCGTTAGCCGCTCCGGTGTAATCCTTCGGATCGGAGCTGTTAGGATCTTTACCCAGATAATGCAGTACGCTGGCGTAAATTTCGCTCGGCGCGTCCAGGAATGAAACGCCGCAGCTTTTGAGTTTTTCAAGGTTTTCCGGCTTAAAGATCAGATCCCAGCTATCTACCGGCGCATCTTTACCCAACGCGGCTTTTACCTTCTCGACGTTATAGCCGATACCGGTGGTCACCATCATGTACGGGATACCGTATTTATTATCGTGGTCGTTTTGCGCCACCAGCTTGAGCATTTCCGGATCGAGATTTTTATAATTTGGCAGTTTGCTTTTATCAAGCGGCTGGAAAATACCGGCCTGAGCCTGGCGCTCCAGGAACTGAGATGAGGGAACCACGAGATCGTAACCGGTGCTGCCGGCCATTAATTTACCTTCGAGCACTTCGTTAGAATCGAAAACGTCATAAACCACTTTAATACCGGTTTCTTTTGTGAAGTTTTCCAGCGTGTCCGGCGCAATATAATCAGACCAGTTATAGACGTGCAGCGTCTTTTGTTCTGCGGCAACCGTGCTGGCAGACACCGCCATCAGCGTACCCGCAACCAAAGCCGACAACCATTTTTTACGTTGGGCGAACATATCTCATTCCTTCTGAATAAAGGGTAAAACCTCGCGGTCGCGAGCTTAATTTACTCAATACGGCTTACAGGCGTGAAGTTCTCACAGTCGAGACATGCAAGAATCATGCATCTCTATTCAGTCTGCAGTGAAAAAAAACAGATTTTTTCTGCAAACGTTGCACGCTTTTGGCAGCCTCGCAAGAATAACTGTAGCCAGGGTTGACGAACAGAGCTCAGGGAAAAAAACGCCTTTTATCAATTTTTTAAGGATATCTGGTCTACGGGATCGGCCTGGGAAGGCGTCAGGGGAGAGAATAATGCTGGCTGAATGGGATTAATGCAGAATAAAAATGCGCAGAACGCAGCGGACCTGAGAGCCACTGCGCCTGATTACGCCACCGTTAGTGGAGAAAATGAGTTTGAACCGTTGAGCCAACCGGCTCTTCTTCTTCAGAGATATAAAGCAGCTGGTTTGCGCAGGCTTCAAGAATGACCATAGAGATCTGCTCTTCGCTCTGTTTTATGAATGCGGCAAACTGTTCACGAGTGATCCCAACCGACACCTGCAGCGACTGACAGACCACAAGCTTCGGCAGATTATCATCCTGCACGTCGAGAAACGCTTTTACGGTAAGCGAGCTTGCGTTAATCGAAGAGAGATCGGCGGCCAGCGGCAGCAAAGCGGAAGGTTTTACTTCAGCAAGCGCTGAAAACAGGACGATATTATCAACCAGATCGATTTTGGCATCGTAAACACCCTCGAAATTCTGCATATGCGGCAAATGCAGCGCCTGGCAGGTATCGCACTCGAAAATAGTCACGCCAGTTTCATCCAGCCAGCGGCGTAAGGTGTCCAGCGTCGGGACAACGAGTGAATCCATAAATGCAGATGCCTCTTAAAGATGGTGAAAGTCGCGCCATAGCTTACGCAAAAATGCCGCGTCATACTATGTTTATGCACCCGGCCGGGTGGTGTTTATGTAACCGGCTAATGGTTATCCGCCGGTTTTCAGGCTAAAGCCAGGCTGCGCCTGTAGCTCTATCCATTTGATCATCAGCGTAGCTATATCGATACCGCTTGTTTTTTCAATGCCTTCCAGCCCCGGCGAAGCATTGACCTCCATAACCAGCGGGCCACGGTTGGCGCGCAAAATATCCACCCCTGCGACATCAAGCCCTAAAGTTGCCGCCGCCTGCAGAGCAATTTCCCCTTCACGCTCGGTAATGATGACCGGATTTGCCTGCCCGCCGCGATGCAAGTTCGAGCGGAAATCGCCGGGTTTCGCCTGCCGCTCAATAGCGGCTACCACTTTATTTCCTACCACCAGGCAGCGAATATCCGCGCCCTGCGCTTCTTTAATGTATTCCTGCACCAGAATATGCGCATTCAGGCCGCGAAACGCATCAATAACGCTTTCTGCCGCCTGCCGTGTTTCTGCCAGCACCACGCCGATCCCCTGCGTGCCTTCCACCAGCTTCACCACCAGCGGCGCGCCGCCAACCATCTCGATAAGATCGCTGGTGTCATCCGGGGAATGGGCAAAGCCGGTGACGGGTAAATCAATTCCCTGGCGAGCCAGCAACTGTAACGAGCGGAGTTTGTCGCGCGCTCTTGTGATGGCGACGGACTCGTTAAGCGGATAGCTGCCCAGCAGCTCAAACTGACGCAGCACTGCCGTACCGTAAAAGGTAATGGCCGAGCCGATACGCGGGATCACCGCATCATAATGGGGAAGCTGGCGGCCCTTGTAATGCACCGATGGCGCCGCCGGGTTGATGTTCATATAGCATGACAGCGGATCGATAATTTCCACCGCGTGGCCGCGGCGCATCGCCGCCTCACGCAGGCGTTTACATGAATAAAGCGTACCATCCCGGGACAAAATGGCGATTTTCACCCTGCACCTCTGCGCAACGATAACAAAGCGCGCCTATCATATCACTGCGTCACGCTTTCAACGAAGGGGCAACGTATCCGGCGATTTTTTCAGCGCGTCAATTAATTGCCGGGTGGTCGTGGTGAGCTGGCCGGGATCGTACACTGCGTACAGATCCGCGGGGATTACTTTTGTCGGCGGACGGAACACCACCCCGGGCCAGTTCATTTGTGCATAGCTGTCGGCCATGATGGTCAGTCCCAGGCCAATGCTCACCAGCGCCAGCACGGTCTGGGGTTCAACGGCTTCCCGCACCACGCGTGGCGAAAAGCCAGCTTCGCGGCATACGCGTTGCAGGAACGTCCAGTCCGAATGTATTGCCGTCATGGTAACGAAAGCTTCATGGCGCAGCTGGCCGATATCAATGGACGTTTGTTTTGCCAGCGGATGCTGCTCCGGCAGCGCGACCATAAACGTCGCATCGTGCAGTTTTTCACTTGCCAGCCCGGCGGGCGGATGGGTTTCCATGCGCCAGATCCCTGCGTCAATATCGTGGCTTTCCAGCAAGGCCAGTTGATCACCGGGGGATTTTTCGCGAAACAGGATTTCAATGGCCGGATAGTCAGCAATAAAACGTTGCAGGGACAAACGTAACCCGCCCCAGATAGCCGTGCCCACAATGCCAAGGTGAATACGCCCGCCTTCTCCACGTCCAATCTGCTCTACGCGCGCGAAGGCCATATTTGCGCTGGCGAGCAGCTGCCGGGTTTCGTGCAGCAACACCTCTCCGGCGTGCGTTAACGCAACGCTGCGCGAATGGCGGATAAACAGCATTGTGCCCAACTGGGACTCAAGCTCTTTAATATGGAAGCTAAGCGGCGGCTGCGACATATTTAGCCTGGCCGCCGCTTTACCAAAATGCAGCTCTTCTGCCACAGCCTGAAAATAACGCAGCAGCTTTAAATCCGTGCGGTAGATGCGTTGTGAGTTGTTCATGGGGCCCCTTCGTGGTGGAAGCCCCATAAACTATCATCCCAACTTCCGTCTGTAATGCGCGGGGCGCTAATGTGCGAGCGGCGCCGAAGACTTTAACGATGGATGATGACGATACTGGAAACTGAAGTGAAAAATCACCGCCAGCGCCAGCGCATAGGCTGCAAACACCAGCCAGATAGTCGTCCAGTCCTTCACGCCATCCACGGAGAAGTAGTCCACCACGTAGCCGCTGAGGATCGCCCCAACGTAGGCTCCGACGCCGTTCACCATCGTCATAAACAGCCCCTGAGCGCTGGCCCGAATACGCGAATCGACCTCCTGTTCGACGAAAACTGAACCGGAGATATTGAAGAAGTCGAACGCGCAGCCATACACCACCATTGAGAGCAACAACAGCACAAAACCAAACGCTGACGGATCGCCCCATGCAAAGAGCGCAAAGCGCAGCACCCAGGCAATCATGCTCATCAGCATGACCTGCTTAATGCCAAAACGACGCAGGAAGAAAGGAATGGTCAGGATGAACGCCACCTCCGACATCTGCGATACCGAAAGCAGAATGGATGGATAGCGCACCACAAAGCTGTCGGCAAATGCCGGCTGACGGGCAAAGTCATGCAGAAACGGATTACCGAAGGTATTGGTGATTTGCAGCACAGCACCGAGCAACATGGCGAACAGGAAGAACACAGCCATGCGCGGATTTTTAAACAACACGAACGCATCCAGCCCAAGGAGGCTAACCCAGCTACGCGAGACCTGCCCTTTCGCCACGGACGTTGTTGGCAGCGTCAGCGCATAGAGAGCCAGCGCCAGCGATGCGCCTGCGGCAATATAGAGCTGAACGTTACTCAACTCAAAACGCATCAGGCTTACTGCCCACATGGCTGCGATAAACCCAACGGTGCCAAAGACGCGAATCGGCGGGAAATGGCTGACCGTATCCAACCCCGCCCTTTCCAGACTGGCATAAGAAATAGTATTCGACAGGGCGATTGTCGGCATAAACGCCATCGCATTGCCGAGCATCACCCAGAACATCAGGCCCGGCTGATTGACACTGGCCGCCCAGACCAGCATCACCGCACACACCGAGTGGCAAAGCGCATACACGCGGTTAGCGGGCAGCCATTTATCGGCGATAATCCCCACCAGACCCGGCATCAGCAGGGCCGCAATGCCTTTGGTGCTGTAAACCATGCCTACGTCAGCCCCGCGAAAGCCGAGGGTATTGATCATATAAGAGCCCAGCGTGACCAGCCAGGCGCCCCAGATGAAGTACTGCAAAAACAACATGATTTTCAAGCGTAGTTTAATCGCCATGTGTTTTACCCGGTGTTGTGTTTGCCTCAGGCGAGTTTGCCCAGGAAGCCGCAGATAAGGTTGATAAAGTTCTGACGCGAGAGCTGCGCTGCGGCAAGCGTTTGTGCATGGGAAAGCTCCACGCTGCCCAGCCCCTCGGCAAGGTTGGTTATCGCCGAAACGGCAACCACTTTCAGGCCGCAGTGACGTGCGCTAATCACCTCCGGCACCACGGACATCCCTACAACATCGCCGCCAATGATTTGCATCATGCGAATTTCTGCAGCGGTTTCGAAATTTGGGCCGGGATAGGAGACAAAAACGCCTTCGCTGAGCGGGAAACCCTCTTCCCGGGCCACCTGCTGTAAAATACTGCGATAGTCTGCGTCATAGGCGTTGGCAAGCGAGAAGAAACGTTCGCCAAAGCGTTCGTCATTCAGACCGACGGTCGGCGCGCCCGGCATGGTATTGATATGGTCATTCAGGGCAACCAGGCTGCCTGGCCCTACTTCGGGGCGCAATGAACCCGCGGCGTTAGTGGAGAAGAGCATTTCGCAGCCCAGCAGCTTAAAAGTACGCACGGCGCTGGTCATCACCGACATACCTCGCCCTTCGTAAAAATGACCGCGGCCTTTCATGCATGCCACAGGCACGCCGGCAAGCGTTCCAACAACCAGCTCCCCTGCGTGCCCGTGCACGGTACTCACCGGGAAGCCGGGTAATTCGTCATAAGGGAAAACGACGGGCTGTTCGATTTTTTCCGCCAGTTCCCCCAGGCCTGAGCCGAGGATAAATGCAACGCGTGGAACCAGGCCATTGATACGCGAACGAATAATGTCCGCAGCGTAGTAAGGGGAGTTGTCCAGGGTGGTCATCGGCATCAGGTGCTCCTTGTCATGCTGTCGAAAAAAGGTTGATTAACAGCCCCTCTTATACCGACAAATGACACCCCTTCACCAATACCGATTACCCGAAGGATCGATAGCGAAAATGTATCAATAAAAAACGGCGGCAGTAAGCCGCCGTGAAAACTAACGTGTGGCCCAGCCCTGCTTATGCAAATAATCCAGAATAAACGGGCGGCTTTCTTTGATAACGGTGCGGCGAATATGGTCGCTCCAGGTATCCCGCCGCGCATTGCTGTCACGGGTAAGATAATACTGCGCCATCTCCTCGTCGTACTGCGCCAGCAGCTCTTGATCAACCGGCTGGTAGTGATTTTCATGCACCAGCATGGCGGCAGGCATACGAGGTTTCACACCGTGATCCTGATCGGGCCTGCCCAGACAGAGGCCAAACAACGGCAGGACATGTTTTGGTAAACCAAGCAGCTCGGTTACGGCTTCAATACTGTTGCGAATGCCGCCGATGTACACGCCGCCCAGTCCCAGCGATTCCGCAGCGGTAAAGGCATTCTGCCCCATCATGGCGGTGTCTACCGCCCCTAACAGTAGCTGCTCAGCAAGGCCCAGCTCGGCGTCCGGGCAAATTTGCAACAGGCGGTTAAAATCGGCGCAAAATACCCAAAATTCTGCGGCCTGCGCCACATGTTGCTGCCCGCCGGTTAGCGTCACCAACTGCTCGCGCATCGCTTGATCGGTAATACGAATTATCGAACTACACTGCAAAAAACTGGAGCTGGAGACCGACTGGGCACTGGCTATAATCGCCGCGCGTTGTTCGTCTGTGATGGGCTCATCGGTGAACCTGCGAATGGAACGGTGTGCGCGTAGCAGATCAATGGTCGGCGTCATCTCGTTTTTCCTTTGTCTTATCGGTTGGCAATTCATCTTCTGGTAACGGGCCTTTGGTCAACAGCGGAGCAAGGTTCTGCGCCATGGCCCAGACCATTAGCGCTGCTGCCGGGAGCATCAGCGCAATGCCCAAAAATACCATGGCAATGGCGACGCCAGCACTACCGATTGGTGCGGGTAAAGCGACATACCCGTGCAGGGAGAGGTAAGAAAGAAGTAAAAAGCCGATACCGATAACTTCGAGTAATAATACCGGCCTGGGTAATGCACCGAGTGAACGCATCCGCCTGTCTCCAGAAGCAATTAGCGCTTAAGTATATCCTGTTTGCCCGGCCTTGAGATTGTTAGCCATAGATGCCGGGTATCAAACTAACAGGCAGGACCTTCTTTTCAAAACGGTAAGTTACCGGCATTATGCTCCTTATTCGCCGGTTCGGATCGGCCACAAAAACTAAGGAGATACCATGTTTGCAGTAATTTTTGGGCGCCCTGGCTGCCCGTATTGCGTTCGTGCTAAAGAGCTGGCTGAGAAACTGACCGCTGAGCGTGACGACTTTAACTTCCGCTATGTTGATATTCATGCTGAAGGCATCACCAAGGCCGATCTGGAAAAAACCGTCGGTAAACCGGTTGAAACCGTACCGCAGATTTTCCTCGATCAGCAACACATTGGCGGTTGCACCGATTTCGAAGCTTACGCGAAAGAGCATCTGGCTTTGTTCCAGAGCGCAGAGCAGTAAGCAAAAGTTATGAAAAACCGGCTCAACGAGCCGGTTTTTTTGTGCTTATCGAACGCCTGCGCAGCATATTAAACAGCAGAAAACCCAGCGAGCCCAGCGACGTCCAGAATACCGCGCTGAACAACCAGGCCACTTCCTGCCAGAAAGAGCGGACTGGCGTTAAGGTGGTATGCACCAGCACCAGACACAGCGGCAGTGCCAGTAATGCGCCCACCAGCGGCCCCATCACCTTTCCGTCTTTTGTAAGGAGGCTGGCAATGGCGCCGGGTAAGACAAAAAACAGACATCCCAGCTCCATATGACTCGCGGTCATAAAGCTACGTGGCACGAACAAGTGCAGCGTCAGAAAAACCAGAATAAAGAGCACAAAGCAGCAGATTATCCCTAACCTGCGTTGTCCACGCCTGTACATACTTTTCTCCTTCAAGTCACCTGTATCGAACCAATAAACCGTTACTCTCTGCTGCGCAAAAAGATCCAGGTTTGATAAAGTTGCGGCTATCCATGCCAAAAATGCATGCTGTAATTAGCACAATATTCTTACTAGCCGTTAATCTTTATAAAGATTAAACTAACGGCCATTGTCAGGGTGTCACGTATGATATTCAGATGCTTTTAAAATAGGTTACTTAACGCGGTAACACGCAAAAACCTTAGCGCAAAAAACTCTTTCTTTCAACAGCTTACTGGTAAACAAGAAGTTAGCCTTCGTGAATATAAACGTCGCAGATTTGTTAAACGGGAATTACATCCTGTTATTATTTGTGGTGCTGACCTTAGGGTTGTGCCTGGGTAAATTACGCCTTGGTTCAGTCCAACTCGGTAATTCCATTGGTGTTTTAGTGGTCTCTTTATTACTGGGGCAGCAGCACTTCGCCATTAACACCGATGCCTTAAACCTTGGCTTTATGCTGTTCATTTTTTGCGTGGGTGTGGAGGCCGGACCAAACTTTTTCTCTATTTTCTTCCGCGATGGGAAAAACTACCTGATGCTGGCCCTGGTGATGGTGGGCAGCGCTATGTTGATTGCCCTGGGGTTAGGGAAATTGTTCGGCTGGGATATCGGCCTCACCGCCGGGATGCTGGCGGGCTCCATGACATCCACTCCTGTGCTGGTAGGTGCCGGGGATACGCTGCGTCATTCCGGTATGTCGGGTGATGCGCTCGCCTCCTCGCTTGATCACCTGAGCCTCGGCTACGCCCTTACTTATCTAATCGGCCTGGTTAGCCTGATAGTTGGCGCTCGCTATATGCCAAAACTACAGCATCAGGATCTGCAGACCAGCGCACAGCAAATCGCCCGCGAACGCGGTCTGGACACAGACGCCGCCCGCAAAGTCTATTTGCCCATTATTCGCGCCTATCGCGTCGGTTCCGAACTGGTCGCCTGGGCAGACGGTAAAAATCTGCGCGAGCTGGGGATTTATCGCCAGACCGGTTGCTATATAGAACGCATTCGCCGCAACGGCATCCTGGCTAATCCGGATGGTGATGCGGTGCTGCAAAAAGGCGATGAAATCGCGCTTGTCGGTTATCCCGATGCGCATTCTCGCCTCGACCCAAGCTTCCGCAACGGCAAAGAAGTGTTCGATCGCGACCTGCTGGATATGCGCATCGTCACCGAAGAGATAGTGGTAAAAAACCACAATGCCGTTGGCCGCCGCCTCGGACAGCTAAAACTGACCGATCATGGCTGCTTCCTGAACCGCGTTATCCGCAGCCAGATTGAAATGCCCATCGATGACAATATCGTGCTCAATAAGGGCGATGTGCTGCAGGTCAGCGGCGATGCGCGGCGCGTGAAAACCGTGGCGGAACGTATCGGCTTTATCTCGATTCACAGCCAGATAACCGACCTGCTCGCCTTCTGCGCCTTCTTTATTATTGGCCTGATGATTGGGATGATCACCTTCCAGTTCAGCTCGTTCAGCTTCGGTATGGGTAACGCAGCAGGGCTGCTGTTCGCAGGCATTATGCTGGGCTTCCTGCGCGCCAACCACCCGACCTTCGGCTATATCCCGCAAGGAGCGCTGAACATGGTGAAAGAGTTTGGCCTGATGGTATTTATGGCGGGCGTGGGGCTGAGCGCGGGCAGCGGCATCGGCCACGTTGGGGCGGTCGGCGGGCAGATGCTGATTGCCGGTTTAATCGTCAGCCTTGTGCCGGTAGTCATTTGCTTCCTGTTCGGCGCTTATGTCCTGCGTATGAACCGTGCCCTGCTCTTCGGGGCGATGATGGGCGCACGCACCTGCGCACCGGCGATGGAAATCATCAGCGATGTGGCACGTAGTAATATCCCGGCTCTGGGGTATGCAGGCACGTACGCCATCGCTAACGTACTGTTAACCCTGGCAGGTACTCTCATCGTCATCGTATGGCCAGGTTTGTGATCCGTATCATAGACAAAGAAAAATAGATTTTTTTTATGACGGGGAGAACTTTTCTCCCGGGCGCTAGTCTTAATTAGTGCCACTGCTTTTCTTTGATGTCCCCAATTTGTGGAGCCCATCAACCCCGCCTCTTTGGTTCAAGGTTGATGGGTTTTTTATTGCCTTCAGTTTATATCCTTTCATATCAGCAATTTATCCTATCCTACTTGAGCAAATGGCGACAGTGCCTAATATTATCAGTTTCCCCCGACTTTCATGAAATCCTTATTGTTTACAGAAACATGCAGTCAGTAATCAGCGCCAATAGTAACCCTATATTTGGAGGGTATGCGGCTTGATGCGAATGCCTTCGATAATGTTGCGGACTAAGCCTTCTACCGCTCACGTACAGGTCCTCAGCGATAGTGCTCATTAGCAACTATGCTGTGGATTATAATTATCAAAAGCAAACAGCCGGAATGTCAGGAGCGAAAACGATTTTAATGAGTCAGCTGTGGATACTTTTTTGGTTGAGCAAACCGACACCAGTTACGGTATCCTATAGATTCCAAACGCATCATAATCATCGCCAGTATAGATCCATACCCACGATAACAGTGCTTACCTCGGTGGTAGATTAGGTGTCTTCGTAGATTTAACAACACACTTTATGGTGTTAACCCTATACCATAAGGCAGCTTATCGCATTCACAACAGATCTGCTTATGTTCTGATTGTTATAGAAATAACATATGCGATGAACTTTGAGTGAAACAATATAATAAACTGAAAAATGCGGTAACATACCCCGCATATATTTCACTTAATCTATAAAACTCTAGTACTTCATAAGGTTAGAAATACCAACCCAAGAGCACTTTAATTTAATTCTTTTATAACCTTTCCTCTTTTTGCAATTTCGATTCCTTTTCTTTCTATAGTGATAGAAATAATCCATGCGAAAAAAATCGAAAGCGGTAGGGTAACTATAGCAATAACATACAGTAAAGGAATTGTAGAGTTTATATACATATACACAAGCCCTGACAAACCAATAAATATTCCATGTACTAAATATAAGGGATACGATATTTGTGAAAAGAAATGAACAACGAAATTATCAAAAAAATGATCGATATATTTGTAGCACAGCACAAGGATAACACTTAGAGTTAGATAGACAGCAGAATTATTTGATATATAAGTACCTTTTTGCACCCAATATTGTAAATAGAGCAATATAGTAGACAATATAAGAAGATAAAATAAATAAAGCCCTTTTTCCCTGACAGCAAGCGAAATTACTGCCCCAAGAATAAATATATGAAGCTTTATTAATATAAAACTGGGTTCTGTAAAGCTTAAGGTAAAAGCATTATGTTTTGAAAAAATGCATGCTGAAATCGCCAGTGCAACAAGCACAATAATAAGCCAGCGCCGTGAATAAAATATAAACAAAAGCGGAGCTAGTAAATAAAACTGCATCTCAAGTCCAATACTCCAGTCCCCCATATAAGATGACTGTGAGTACTTAGGAAGCAGGCCAAAAATAAATGTCACATGCAGTAATATATTCTTTAAATCATAAGTAACAAAGCTTGCATCATATTTACCTCCTAACGGCCATTTGATCCTGTCAAGCGATTGTATATGCAATAATCCATCCCGTATATAGGGGTATAACAAAGCGAAAACTAATATTATAAAATAATAACTTGGAGCTATTCTAAAAAACCTATGCTTAAAATATGATGAAATAGTATGCTTCTTTGAAAGCATCCCTCCAAATATTAGGAAGCCAGAAATAAAAATAAACACATCAACAGCAACTTTAGGATTTGGAAAGTAGCTCTTATATCCGCCCCAGATCATGATATGAGCAATAACAACATATAATGCTGCCGCTCCCCTTAAAAATGATAAGGAATGGATTTCATTACGTTTGATTGAGTTATTAGAATTCTTTAACATGTTTCTTTCATAAATTAGTTTTTTTTAATGATAGCATTAAACACTGCTTCATGGGAAGCATCTTAGGTCGTCCCGGGAGCGTCACAACATGAACCGAATGTGATAGAACATCTTTTATTGAATACGCTAAAAAATTCAGCTGCATAGTTCTCTCCATGACCAGTTGATATCTCCGAACAATGGTTAGCAAATTTATCCGCTATTGCATTAATAATCTACAGCGTGTCACATAGCAGGTGACGTAGTAGTATTATTTTTTATAACGCTAGCACTAAAGTTGGTCCTGACGGCATACAGGTAAAAGTGGACTCTCTTAGATGAGAACTAAATATGCGGTTTTGCTAGCCTGCATCGGCCACGGTTCCAATATTGATAAATACATAATTCCAGTTAGTTTTGCATCCATATTTCTTACTTATTTTCAATTAAACATGGCGTTAATTAGAGCTTTATGATTTATCAAGTAAACCCATTAAATAATTTTAAATTAACTGCGGAATTGTGTCGGGCAGCAACATTCTTGCCCTGCAGCGCATACTCGGTCACTACGATATCAAAATGACGATGCGTTATGCGCATCTGGCACCGGATCACCTTGATACCGCCTTGCACTTCAATCCATTAGCTACAATGTCCGCACCTCCTACCGAAGCTAATAGCATGCACCTTACTGGCTAGCGGAGTAATATGCGGCTATCTCATTTGCATGCAAACTTTGTTATGAATGATTTGCTGCAACAAGGCCTTGAGCTTCGCTCTAAAGCAAAGGAATTAGCGATTTCAGTTCTCAATAAACATCCAGACGGAAATAAGAATGGCACAGGCGTTAAGCAAGCCGAAGTGTTCCGCCTTTGTGGCCTGGGTTGGGGGGATTACTCAAAAGCTCCTGGCAGTAGTATTGGGCAGTCGCTCTTCAGAGAGAGCTCGAGGCGGAGGGCGTAATGGAGCAGGTAGAAGAAAAAGACCCCTGGCGTTTGAAGTAAGGCCCGAGTGAAATACAGTGGCGACAAAATGGCGGCAGAGGTTGGCAATCCCCTATTGCCTCCCCTTTCACCGTCTAACTAAGCTATTGATTTTTAACTAAGCCACTATTTTCATTAACCCGTTTACATAAATGGGTTTTTTATTGCCTGCACCTACCGCCTGCTCAAAGAATGCTACCTCTCCTCTTCCAAATTCAAATCACTTAACCTCCTTCTGCCTATAAAACGATTCACCATCAGCATGATAACCATCACCGCAAATCCACCGCCCGCACAGACATACAATACCCATGCGGGGTCGTACTTGTCCGCCGCAAAGCCTGCGATAATCGGTAAAATCAGCGTAATAACAAGCTGTAAGCGCCAGGATTTCGCCATTGCGCTGCCGGTTAGTGAAGCGGGAAAAGTTCGCATGATATTTAGCGTCGCCAGCACGTAAACGATATTTGTGAAGATATGCGCCGCGGCAATCAGCAGCATAGCTATTCCCTGATTGTGCGTTACCGAAACCAGCGCATAGCAGCAAATAAATAGCGCAAGGAAAACCACGAACATATGCAGCTTGCCGCTATGGCGCTTAAGTTGTGCTCCCGTCAGCAGCAACGGGCCAATTAGCTGCCCGAAGCTGCGTGCTAAAAGCAGCATTAATCCCGTGTCTGTTACCTCGCCGCTGAAATTTCCCGCCAGCGCAGGAAGAAGCGCCATTGCCGGTGCGCCAACTAGCGCGAGTGCAGGCAACAACAGCAAGCTGCGACGCTGTAGCTGATTAAGCCTCCGCCATCTGAGCACCATGTTTGCCTCCCCGCTCTCCGTCTGTTCAACAGCCCGGTAATTTTGATGCGCAGCAAACAGCAGTCCGATGGATAAGGCAAAGCTCAGAGCATCCAGAGCGAGGATGATCTGCGGCGGTAATCGCCCGTAAAGCAGCGTGCCGATGCCGATCCCAAGAATAACGTTTGCCGCAAAGATTAGCGTCTCCATACCCGAAGCCGCCGGAAGATCCACCGGTTGCAGGCCATTTTTCAGAAGCTGGCTTAATACCGGCACCATCATCCCGCTGGCAAAAGCGGCTACGGCCTGGCTTAACAAAAGCAGAAGCTGGTTATCGCTGTATAAAGACCACAGCGGGAAAACGAGTCCGATAAGCCCGAGCATCTCACTCATCATCAGGATGGGAATGAGCGGTAATCTTCGCAGAAGTTTTTCAGCAACAAGGCTGCCGGGGATGCCCGGCGCCAGCGCCAGAATATAGGCCAGGGTCAGCGCCGAGGGTTTTGCCGCAAGCGTGAGGAGTTTTCCAAAAACGATTACATAAGTAAGGCCGTTACCTACAGATGAGAGCAACAGCGCACCACCAAGCAGTGCAAACCAGCGGTATCGCCGCAGGCTGCGTAAAATGAGAAAAAACATAGGTTATCCCTTATCAACAAGCACAAGTAAGTCGCCGACGATAAAGTCGGGGTTAGTTCTGTGTTTATCGTTAAGGGAACAACTACATTGGCGGGAGGCTCGCGTCAGGAAACTGCTTCAAACTCTAGCTAACAAATTTAGCAAAATCACCTGCCAAATTTAGCGCACGATTTTCGCCACCATGCGGGTGAGATCTTCACGGCTCATCGGCTCGCGATCGGTGACGTAGTGCAGCGTCATGCCTTCAATGAAGGCGTCCAGCGTGCGGGCGGTTATCGGGTCGAAGAAAGCTTCCAGCGTCTGCTGGCTGCGGCACATCCAGTCCTGCATGATGATTTTGAGCTGTGGGTTACGATTGGCGTAAGCATAGAGCTGGTACATCACCTGCAGGTTATAAGAGGTCGCTATCGTCTCGCCGCAAATCATATCGACGACGGCCTTACAGGCTTCATCTGCATTTTTTGCCTGCTCAAGGCGGGCGCGATAGTCGTCTGACATTTTCAGCGCGAACTGGGTGAAGGCTTCGCTCAGCAGGGATTCTATACCATCAAAATAGTAGGTCATCGACCCTAGCGAAACGCCCGCTGCCGCCGCGATCTTACGGTGCGTGATATGGCTAATGCCGTGTTCCACCAGCATATCCAGCGTGGCTTGCAGGATGCGGGTGCGCCTGTCCGGATCGTTGCGCCGGGGTGCTTTGCTCATGCTAAGTCCTGTTGAATACGTTTCTCGAAGCGGTGAAAAGAGTTTAACCGCGATTGTGTACAAATGTACACGCTCTTGCTAGTGTAAATGCTATCCGTCGCAAATTACTTACTGGTCCTGACCATGCCTGCCGCTCCCGCTCAAAGAAAAGCCTTATTGCATCGCACCTGGGCTCTGTTTGCCTTTTTCTTTCTTCCCGGCCTCGTTATGGCTTCCTGGGCGACGCGTACCCCGGCAATCCGCGACACGCTTAGCGTTTCCACGGCAGGTATGGGCATCGTACTGTTTGGGCTGTCTGTCGGTTCAATGAGCGGTATTCTCTGCTCCGGCTGGCTGGTCAAACGCTTCGGCACACATAACATTATTCGCAGCGGCATGACATTTATGGTCATCGGCATGCTAAGTATGAGCATCGCGCTGTTTCTCGCCTCTCCGGTGCTGTTCGCCTTTGGCCTGGCGTTGTTAGGCATGGGGCTGGGCTCATCCGAAGTGGCGATGAACGTTGAAGGCGCGATTGTCGAAGGGCTGATGAAAAAAACCGTGCTGCCGATGATGCACGGTTTTTACAGCCTCGGCACGCTGGTTGGCGCAGGCATCGGCATGAGCTTAACCGCCATTAATTTTGCCGCCTTCGCTCATTTACTGCTGATTGGCCTGCTGGTTATCGTGCCGATTGCGGTCGCGATTCGCGCCATACCGCGCGGCGTAGGTAAAGACAATCCTGCGAGCGATGCCGTAAATCCGGCCGAGCCGCACCCTCCCTTTTATAAAGACATTCAGCTGCTGCTGATTGGTACTATCGTGCTGGCAATGGCCTTTGCCGAAGGCTCCGCCAATGACTGGCTGCCGCTGCTGATGGTGGATGGTCACGGTTTTAGCCCGACCTCCGGCTCGCTGATTTATGTCGGCTTCACGCTGGGGATGACGGTTGGGCGCTTTACCGGCGGCTGGTTTATCGACCGCTACAGCCGCGTAACCGTGGTACGCGCCTGTGCCCTGATGGGTATCCTCGGCATCGGGATGATCATCTTTGTGGACAGCCCGTTCCTCGCCGGCGTATCGGTTATTTTGTGGGGGCTTGGTACTTCGCTTGGTTTCCCACTGACGATTTCCGCCGCGGGCGATACCGGGCCAGATCCGGCCACGCGCGTAAGCGTCGTTGCCGCTTCTGGCTATGTCGCTTTTCTCGTCGGGCCGCCGCTGCTTGGTTTCCTCGGCGAACATTACGGATTGCGGCTGGCGATGCTGGTCGTTCTCGCGCTGATGGCGGTCGCCGCGCTGATTGCCCGCGCTGTGGCAAAACCGTCTCAGTGCTCTCAACTGGCAAGTGATACAGAATAATGACTGGCGTAATGGAGAATTCGATGAGTGTAAAACTAATTGCCGTAGACATGGATGGCACCTTCCTTGACGACCGCAAAAACTACAACCGGGCGCGTTTTGCCCGACAGTATCAGCAAATGAAAGCGCAGGGCATTCGTTTTGCCGTCGCCAGCGGTAACCAGTATTACCAGCTCAGGTCGTTTTTCCCGGAAATCGACCATGAAATTTCTTTTGTGGCGGATAACGGCGGCTGGGTGGTAAGCGAAGGCCAGGACATGTTTAACGGCGCGCTGACAAAACAGCAGTACGACACGGTTATTGATCACCTTCTGACGCTGCCCCATGTCGATATCATTACCTGCGGCAAGCGCAGCGGCTACACGCTGAAAAGCTACAGTGAAGGGTTTAAACATATGGCAGGCATGTATTACCATCGCCTCGCGCTTGTGGATGATTTCACCCATCCGGACGATGTCATTTTCAAATTTGCCCTTAACCTGCCGGACGATTTACTGGCCGATACCATGGATTCGCTGACGGCCATTCTGGAAGGCATTGTTGTTCCCGTCTCCAGCGGCCACGGATCTATAGACCTGATAATCCCCGGTATTCATAAAGCCAACGGGCTGCGGATTTTGCAGGATAAATGGGGCATTAAGAATAGCGAGGTCGTGACCTTTGGCGACGGCGGCAACGACATTGAGATGTTGTGCCAGGCAGGATTTAGCTTTGCAATGGCGAATGCCCCGGACAACATTAAGCAGATTGCACGTTTTCAGGCAGGCAATAACAACAAGGAAGCCGTGCTGGATGTGATTGATAAGGTGCTGACAGGGGAAGCACCTTTTAACGTTTAACGTGTTTATGCGGTTGCCCTCATCTCGTAATGAGGGCAAAAAATCACTCATCGTTCAACTGATTACGACGATATTCTCCCTGACGCTCCAGCATCCAGCCTGGGTATTCCCGCGGCAGTTCACTCACGGCGTTCAGCTTCTGTAGTTCATCATCGGTGAAGCGAATTTCAGTTGCGGCGATATTGTCGTTTAGCTGATCGACACGCTTCGCACCGATAATCACGCTGCTGACTACCTGCTGATGCAACAGCCAGGCGAGGGCGATTTGCGCTACGGAAACACCTTTGCCGTTCGCAATTTCACGCATCACGTCCACGCAGTCGAACGCGCGATCTTTATTGACCGGCGGGAAGTCAAACTCAATGCGGCGGCTGCCCTCTTCGGCTTTGCCATCGCGGCCGTATTTACCGCTCAGCAGGCCGCCTGCCAGCGGGCTCCAGACCATCAGCCCCACGCCTTCGCTTTGCAGCATTGGCACCAGATCGCGCTCAAGATCGCGTCCGGCAATGGTGTAATAAGCCTGCAGCGAAGCGAATTTCGTCAGCCCCAGACGTTCGGAAATCCCCAGCGCTTTCATGATTTGCCAGGCGGCCCAGTTTGAAACGCCGATGTAGCGAACATGGCCATGCTGCACCAGTGTATCTAGCGCGCGAAGCGTTTCTTCAATTGGGGTTGCCGGATCAAAACCGTGCAGTTGGTAAAGATCGATATGGTCCAGCTGCATACGCTGCAGGCTTTCTTTTACGCTGTTCATGATGTGATAACGCGAGGAGCCACGCGAGTTGGCGCTGCCGGTTCCGGTTTCACCAAAAACTTTCGTCGCAACGACAACGTTCTCACGCGGGACCTTGAGATTTTTTAGCGCCTGGCCGGTGATAATTTCCGAGCGTCCTTCAGAGTATACGTTCGCGGTATCGATAAAGTTGATGCCTGCATCCAGCGCGCCGCCGACCAGCTTTTCCGCATCGGACTGAGCGAGATTGCCTATTTTCCCCCACATACCGCCTTCGCCGCCAAAGGTCATGGTGCCAAGGCAAAGCTCCGAAACAAACAGCCCGGTGTTACCAAGTTTTTTATAACGCATTGTGGTGACCTCATGTTCAGGGTTTCAGGAATTGCTTAAACGACCTGACAGTTATACGCCCACTTTTCACTGATTAAATGGGGGATTTCTCCCCATTTCTTGCCCGATCCTGCAAAAATCTAGCCGCGCGGCGCGTCGCCAAAAACGGCATAATCAGGCATATTCACCTGCTGATACGGCTCCCAGCCGCCGCCGAGCGCCTTATACAGGGCGACTAAATCGATGCTGCTTTGTACCCGTGCTTGCGCACGCTGTTGCTCAGCCTGAGCAAGCTGCCGCTGGGCGTCCAGCACATCGATAAAGGTGGCGATACCCTTGCGATAGCTGTCGCTGGCCAAATCAAATGCTGTCTGCAGGGACTGCGTGGTTTGCGCCAGCCCCGCCTCCCGCTGCTGGTCGGTGCGATAGCTCACCAGTGCGTTTTCCACATCCTGCAACGCGGTCAAAACGGTCTGACGATATTGCAGTACCGCGCTACCCTGCTGCGCGCGCGCGACTTTCACGCTGGAAACCAGCCGCCCGCCCTGGAAGATCGGGATCGAAACCTGCGGACCGATGCTGTAAAAGTGGCTGGCCCAGTCGAGTAAATAGCCTGATTCGTCATTGCGTAAACCCAGCTGCCCGGTGAGTGAAAGCGACGGGAAAAGCTGTGCCACGGAAACGCCAATTTGCGCTGTGGCCGCATGAAGACTGGCTTCCGCTTCACGCACATCCGGTCGACGGCGCGCCAGATTTGCGGGGATGCCCACAGAAACGATATCCGGCAGCTTTGGTAATTCCTGTTTATTTGCCAGCTCGCTATCAAGCGCGCCAGGCGGTTTGCCCAACAGCACTGCCAGCCCGTTCATCGCCTGACGCTCCTGCGCCTGATACTGCGGGAGCTGCCCCTGAAGATTGCCAAGCTGGGCACGCGCATTTTCCACATCCATCTGCGGAGACAGCCCGCTTTTCTGGCGACTCTCCGTTAGCTCAAGCGTCTGCTGCGCCGTATCGATTTGCGTTTGCAAGGTTTGCATCACGCTTTGTGCCCCGCGTAGCTGTAGCCAGGCGCGGGCGACTTCCGCCTCCAGCGACACCAGCGCGTCGTTGCGCTGCTCGATGGCCACATCCTGCTGGGCTTTCGCCGCCTCAACCTGGCGACGGACTTTACCCCACATATCCAGCTCCCAGCTGGCGTCGAAGCTCCCCTGATAGAGCGTTATCGGTTTGGTTAGGGGATCAAGCGCGCCATTCAGCGATGGATCGGCCTCATTAAGCTGGTCATAAACGCCGTGCGATTTCAGCTCGCCTTCCAGCCCCAGTTGCTGTCGAGTAACGCTCGCGCTGCCGTTGACGCTCGGGTAAAACGCGCCGCCTGCCTGAGTAATTTGTTCACGCGCTCCGGCAATGCGCAGCACGGTTTGCTGCAGCGTAAGGTTGCCGGCAATCGCCCGCTCTATCAGGCTGTCGAGCTGCGGCGAGTTAAAACTTTTCCACCAGCGCGGATCGGTTGCGGTGGTTTGCGCCCGGGAAGCCACACCCGGCTCATTCTGGTCAGCCGTGTCGTTAAAACTTGCGGGTGTTTGCGGTCTCGCGGGCTGATAATCCGGCCCTACCGCGCAGCCAGCTACCAGCAGCGCCAGCGTGGACATCCACATTCTCCTGTTCATATCAATGCGCTCCTGCGGCGCCTTCGCTCTTCACTGGCGAAAGCAAGAAACATAATGGGATCAGCAGCAAGGCTATAACGCTCAGAATGGTGAACACGTCGATATAGGCAAGAATTCGCGACTGTTCAATCATCGTTTTATAAAGCTGTCCGGTGGCGATGCCGGTCGGGTCGCCAACCTGCGTCGTAAAGTCACGAATCGCCTGCGCGCTGCTTTTAATGGCCTGCT
This sequence comes from Buttiauxella sp., assembly GCA_032051265.1. Taxonomy (GTDB): domain Bacteria; phylum Pseudomonadota; class Gammaproteobacteria; order Enterobacterales; family Enterobacteriaceae; genus Dryocola. Next base: position 94,079 of record DAMBYU010000007.1, on the reverse strand, counting down.
GAAACTGTTCATCAAACGGATTCATATGGGTGCTGAGGTGGGCGCTATGGGCTTGCGCACGCTCGGTGATCGCCGCCGTGGAGAGCGAAATGCCTATCGACCCCGCCACGTTACGGAACATGGTAAACAGCGCTGCCGCATCGGCGTTAAGCCGTCGGGGAATAGTAATAAACGCAATGGTAGTCAGCGGCACGAATAAGAAGCCAAGCCCAATTGACTGCGCGCTGCGGAACAGCACCAGCGTTTCAAAATCGACGTTCGGCGTCAGGTTACGCGACCAGAAAAACGCCGCGGCGAGGCAGCTAAAGCCAAAGGCGATTATCCAGCGCGTCTGCACAACCGGCATCAGCTTTATCACCAGCGGGATGGTCAGCACGATCAGCACCGCGCCGGGGGAAAGCACCAGCCCGGACCAGGTTGCGGTATACCCGAGATCCTGCTGGGCAAGCTGGGGAATAACCACGGAACTGCCGTATAAAATCATCGCCATGCCCGCCATCAACATACTGGAGACGGCAAAGTTTTTGTCCTTCATGCAGCGTAAATCCACCACCGGTTTTTTGGCGTAGAGCAACCAGAAAATGGCGCCGATGATGCCGATTATCGTTAGCACGGCAAAGGTGCGGATAAAGTTCGAGTAAAACCAGTCGTCGTCTTCACCGCGATCCAGCATTACCTGCAGGCAGCCGAGACCAAGCGCGATAAGGCCAATGCCGGTCCAGTCGACGGTAAGTTTTTCCTCCGATTTACGCTCCCACGGCGGATCTTCAAGCAGTTGATAAATCGCCAGCACCGTCACAATGCCAACCGGAATATTGATAAAAAACACCCAGCGCCAGGAATAGTTGTCGGTTATCCATCCGCCGAGGGTTGGCCCGAGTACCGGCGCGACGATAATGGCAATCGACGACAGCCCGAACGCTTTACCGCGATCTTCAGGCTTAAAGTAATCCAGCAAAACCGACTGCTGCGTCGGCTGTAAGCCGCCGCCGAAGAAGCCCTGCATAATGCGGAACAGAATGATTTCCCACAGCTCGGTGGCGATGCCGCACAAAAAGGAACAGACGGTAAACATCACAATGCAGATTAAAAAGAACTGCTTGCGGCCAAACAGGCGGCTTAAGAACGCGGAGATAGGCAGCACGATGCCGTTGGCTACCAGATATGACGTGAGCACCCAGGTGGATTCGTCATAGCTTGAGGAGAGCGACCCCGCGACGTGCGGCAGCGCCACGTTAACAATGGTGGTATCAAGGATTTCCATGAACACGGCGAGGGTAACGACTATCGCTACGGCCCACGGATTACTGGCGGGTTTCCAGTTATCGTGATGCTCAGCGGCCTGCTCACTCATTCTACGGTCACCTTCGGCTCAACGGACAGCCCAAGCGGCAACGGATGATCCGCATCCAGTCCTTTATCAATGACGATTTTCACCGGCACGCGCTGCACGATCTTCACAAAGTTGCCGGTAGCGTTTTCCGCCGGGAAGGCCGAGAAGCGCGAGCCGCTGCCCTGCTGAATGCTGTCGATGTGCCCTTCGAGTTCCATGTCCGGATAAGCATCAATGCTAAGCTGTACTTTATTGCCGGGGCGCATTCTTTCAAGCTGAGATTCTTTGAAGTTAGCGGTGACCCAGATATCCGGGGAGACGACTGAAAACAGCGCCGTTCCGGCCTGCACCAGCGAACCGAGCTGCACGTTACGCAACGTGACAAAGCCGTCAAACGGCGCGCGCACTTCGGTATAGGAGAGGTTAAGCTCCGCCGTCTCAAGCTGGGCTTTGGCCTGCTCGACCTGACGAGCGCGGGCTTCTACGTTGGTTTCCTGCTGGCGGATTTGCAGTTTGACCTGGCTTGCGACTTCAAGCTGCGCACGGGCATTGGCTACGCCAGCCTCGGCTGAACGCAGTTGCGCGCTGGCGGTATCAATATTTTGCTGGGAAGTGGCGCGTGGATCCACGCCGCGCTGGCGTTTGTACTCTGCGCGGGCATTAGCTAAATCCGCTTCGGCTTTGGCGACCTCAGCCTGCGCCTGATCGCGCTGGGCGGGATACTGCACTTTCGCCAGATCGAGCTGCGCCTGCGCCTGATGGAGTTGAGATTCCGCAAGGCCAACCTGCGCCCGGGCCTGGTCGCGCTGCACTGCGGCATCTCGCGGATCGATAACCACCAGCAGGTCGCCTTTGTGCACCCGCTGGTTATCATTAATATGCAATGCCGTCACGTAACCCGCCACCTTTGGCGCGATGGTCACGGCATTGCCTTCGGTGAACGCATCATCGGTGGTTTCTTCATTTCTGGTCAGAAACCACCACACCGCCGCCACGATGGCCATGATTACCACGACGATGCCCAGAATAATCAGCGGCTTTTTGCCGGGGCGTTTCTTTTCGTCACTTTTGTTATTGCCGTTCTGCTGCTCTTCGCCCTTATCCGGCTTGTCGTTTTGCTCTGCCATAGGTTCGCTAACTCGCCCTGCTACGCGTTATCTGCGCCACAAAAAATTTACCGTTCAGTAAATTTAGGAGCTAGCTATACATTTGCCAGGAAATACTGACAATTGGTATTTATCTTAGGGTAACAGCCGCAATAAACCGTATCCCACTAAGGCCGCCCAGAGCAGCATCGGCAGGGAATAATAATGGAATCGCACCCAGATTCGTCTGTCGTTTGCCATACGCAGCGCGATGAGGTTGGCAAGCGACCCCGGCAGGAGACCAAAGCCGCCAATATTTACGGCAAAAGCCAGCAGAGCCGAGGCCGGAACGTAGTTCAGCAGCATAATTGTGGCGGGCACGTTACTGATAATTTGCGAAAGGCCAATGCCCAGCGCGAATAATCTACCCTGCGAAAGCTGGCTTAAGTCGTGCAGCGCGTGCCCGACCATCGGGAGCCGGGTGATTAAGTGGACGTCGATAAACATCACCATAAACACCAGCAGCAGACTCCAGTCGATCTGCAGCAGGATCCGCCTGGCAAGCAGGATAAAACCCAGCGCGACCAGCGCAAGTCCCCAGGCTTCCTGCTTCAGCTCAAGCGAAACGATAAACACCGCGTACAGCGCAACGCTTGCGTAAACCAGACGCGGCTGCCAGGCATGTATTCTGTCGTGCCCGTGATAGTGCAGCGCCTTTTTCGGAAAGCAAAACCAGCACAGCACCAGCAGGCTTGCCACCATCGCCCCCGCAAGCGGGGCCATTTGCCAGCTAAAGGCGGCGAACGAAAGGCCCGAGCGCCCCCACAGCAGGATATTTTGCGGATTGCCGATTGGCGTGAGAAGCGAACCGGCGTTTACCGCCAGCGCCTCAAAGATAATCAGCCGGTTCACCGGAATTGAACAGAGTTTCCTGAGCGTGATGGTCAGCGGCACGATAATAAACAGCGCCACGTCATTGGTGAGAAAAGTTGAAAGCGCCGCCGCCGCGCTGGTCATAAACACCGCCAGCTGCCGTTCACTGCCAAAGCGCTTCACCATCCGACGGCCCAGCACGTCAAAATAGCCGCTCAGCTCCACGCCTTTGGTCAGCATCATCAATCCCGCCAGGGTAATGATGGTATGCCAGTCGATGGCATCCGCCCACAGGCCTGGCCGAAAGGGAACCGCCAGGCAACACATCGCACCGATAAGCAGTAATAAATGAAGGAAACGATCGTGCAAAAACGGCCGGACCAGCGTTTTCAACATTTATCGATCAGCACCATTTTGCTGGGTAAAGCGAAGGAAGGCTTCCAGCGTCTCTTCGCTGACGTGATGTTCCACGCCTTCGGCGTCAATACGGGCTGTCTCCGGGCTAATCCCTAACGCCAGAAAGAAGTTTTCCACAATCTGATGGCGTTCGCGGCTGAACTGCGCCTGCTTTTCCCCTTCAGGCGTGAGAAATACGCCTCGCCAGGGGATCTGTTCAATCAGGCCAAGCGTTGCCAGGCGCTTAAGCATTTTGGCTACCGTCGGCTGCGAGACGCCCAGGCGCGCGGCCATATCGACCTGGCGCACTTCTCCAACTTCGCGGATAAGATCGGAGATCAGTTCGACATAATCATCAATCAGTTCACGGCGATGCGCTTCCCGCACCTGACGAAAACCTTCGACATGCTCTTCGACGTTAAGTAATTGCGTCACTTTTTTGCTGTTCTTTTGACCTGCCTGACGGCTCATGGAGCTTCCTCATACAGTGGCGCGACATCGTTGTTCGACGACGGAAGGCCCATTGTAAACCACCTCCACGCATCCACAAAAATTTAACGGCATAGCAATGGCTATATAATATAGCCTGTGCTATACCTGTATGTAATGCAGTCAGCTCTTAACGGATTAAGGGTGGCAGAGATAACGAGGAGGTTTTTTTATGAACGAATTTAAGAGGTGCATGAGCGTGTTTACTCACTCCCCTTTTCAGGTGCGGTTAATGCTGCTGAATATGCTGTGCGACTGGGTTTGCGGAAAACCTAAGCCAGGCGAAGAACCGAAGCCGTAGGCACTCGCCCTGCCTTCCTTATGCTGATATTTTTGTCCCGGTACGCCATCTTTTTGTAACAACAGTTTTCCATTATTTCCGCAAACAGGCTCTCTCCCCGCACTTTAACCACACAAACTGCCCGATTTGCAATCCGCCTCGCAAAACCCGCTTTGGTTAGCAGTTGATCTTCTTGACGTTGCGCTCTATCTTCTTGCAGCCCTGCACATAAAGCGGCTTCCGGATGCGGTTCCGTCTCCCCTCTTTTCCGTCTGTCAGGCAGGTTTTTGACCCTTGTCGCCAGGGTTCTCGCATGGCGTTTTGTTGATTCGGTAAACATGAATTTAACGGCTAAAGATACCCTCACGTCTCGCGGTGTTGCGCTCAACCCGTGGACAGCTTTTTACTTTCTGCAATCGCTGCTTATTAACTTCGCTTTAGGTTATCAATTCAGCCTGCTTTATGCGGTCGCTTTTGGCTGCGTGTTGCTGTTGCTCTGGCGTCGCGCTCCGCGATTCCAGAAAGGCATAATTGCGCTTTGCAGCCTGCTGGCGGCAATGTATTTCCCTTTCGGGCAGGCTTACGGCGCGCCTAACTTCAATACCTTGCTGGCGCTGCATTCAACCAACTTCGAAGAATCCACGGAGATAATGACTATCTTCCCGTGGTACAGCTATCTGGTATCGGTGTTTATTCTGGCGCTGGGCTATATAGCCGTGCGCCGCAAAGCCACGACGAAAGCGGGCTGGAGCCACTTCGACAATGGCTGCCTGGCTATAAGCCTGGCGTGCTTTTTCGTCACGCCGGTGCAGAACCTTGCTCACGGTGGCGTTTTTAAATTTAAAGATACCGGCTATCCGGTATTTCGCTTCGTCAAAGACGTGGTGGTGAATAACCAGGAAGTGCTTGATGAGCAAACCCGCATGCAGGAGTTTGCAAAAATGAAAGATACCTGGAGTGTGCTGGCGGTTAAACCGAAGTATCACACCTATGTTGTCGTGATTGGCGAAAGCGCGCGCCGCGATGCGCTTGGCGCTTTTGGCGGCCACTGGCACAACACGCCGTTTGCCAGCTCGGTTAACGGCAACTTATTTACCGACTACATTTCGGCAAGCGGCTCCACGCAGAAATCGCTGGGCATGACGCTCAACCGCGTTATCGACGGCAAGCCGCAGTACCAGGATAATATTGTAACGCTCGCCAATCGCGCCGGCTTTCAGACATGGTGGTTCTCAAACCAGGGCCAGATTGGCGAATACGATACCGTAATAGCCAGCATCGCAAAGCGCGCCGATGAAGCGCAGTTCCTGAAAAGCGGCGATTTTGAAGCGGATAAAAACACCCGCGATGAAGCGCTATTGAAGATGACGGCCCAGGTCTTTGCCACCCGTCGCACCACGCCGCAGCTGATCGTCCTGCATTTAATGGGCTCGCACCCGCAGGCATGCGACCGTACGCAAGGGAAGTACGAGGAGTTTGTGCAGTCGAAAGAAACCTCCTGCTATATCTACAGCATGACGCAGACTGACGATCTTCTTAAGCAGCTTTATCAGCAGTTGCAGAACACCGGTGAAACTTTCTCGATGGTCTATTTCTCAGATCACGGTCTGGCCTTTAAAGAACGCGGCACCAAAGTACAGTATCTGGCGCACGATGATGAGTTCCAGCAGAACTTCCAGGTACCCTTTATGGTGCTTTCAAGCGACGATAAAGAGCATCACCTGATAAAAGCACGCCGTTCGGCCAACGATTTTCTTAATTTCTTTTCTGACTGGACTGGTATTAAAACCAAAGAGCTGGCGATGAAATACAAGTTTATTTCTGAGCAAAAAGCAGGCCCGGCCTGGATCACCAACTTTAAGCTTAAGAAGGTGGACTATAATCATCTGCAGAGCGATATCTTTGAGATAAAGTCTCGCTGAGTTGAATTAAGGGCATAAAAAATCCGCCACAAGGGCGGATTTTTATTTTCACCTTTAGCGGGTGAATTAGAAGCGGTAACCCACGCCTGCGATCCAGGTGCCAACATCAACGTTACGGATGCGGCTCTGCTCGTAGGAAACGTCCAGCGCAACGTTTTCCATTGGGTTGAACTGCATACCTGCGCCGTAGGAGAAGCCATAGTCGCTGGTGTCAGATTTTGCCGGGTAGTCAGTGCTCTGGAATTTACCGTAGCCCACACCCACTACACCGTAGATGCTTGCCCAGTCGTTCAGACGGAAAGCAGGACCTGCAGTGATGCCGTAGTATTGACCTTTGTTGTAAACGCCATCTTCAGTGCGATCTTTTTCGGTGTAGGTGAAGGAACCGATGTAGCCCAGCGGGGTGTCGTTTTCGTAACGGTATTTCAGGTTGAAGCCGTTAGTTTTGTTAGCAACGCCCTGCATATCGCTCTGAGCATAACCACCGGATACGGTGCTGGTTGCTGCAGTCGCGGTACCTACGGAAACGGCCAGAACACAAGCTAATGCTGAAAGACATGCAATTTTTTTCATAATCCACCTCAAATGTGCTTCAAGTAAGTCCTAAGTTTTAAATATAACAAAACCCTGAAAGAAACTCTTCGTCAATCGTGTTGTCTAACGAACCTTTTCATGTAACACAACATTTCCACAACAGGCTATGTCACTAAATAATCAATCATTTATTTACAAATTCGCGCAATTATTGGTGCGTTTAATAATTTCGTCATCCAGATAATTCTTAATTTTTTTGGCACAAACTTACGCAAACTGACAGCAGGGTAGCGTAAAGCGGCCCGCTTTTTCTCAATGAAAATACAACCAGCGATAAGTTAATCCTTTACACTGAAGATCATTCTCTTAGATTGACCCCACCCCGACATTAACTGACAGGACGCAGGATGCCGTTAACTCCCCGAAAAATGCCCGTTTGGCTGCCCATCGTTATATTACTTATTGCTATGACGTCGATTCAGGGTGGGGCATCGCTTGCCAAATCGCTTTTCCCGCTCGTTGGCGCGCCTGGCGTGACCGCGATCCGTCTGGCTTTAGGGACGCTGATTCTGGTGGCGGTATTTAAACCCTGGCGCTTACGCTTTAAAGCGGAGCAGCGCCTGCCGCTTTTGCTATATGGCTTATCCCTCGGCGCGATGAACTATCTCTTCTATTTATCTATTCAGACTATTCCTCTCGGCATAGCCGTGGCGCTTGAGTTCACCGGTCCACTGGCCGTAGCGCTGTTCTCATCGCGCCGGGCTATCGACTTTATCTGGGTGGTACTGGCGGTAATGGGCCTGTGGTTTCTTCTGCCGCTTGGGCAAGATATTTCTCATGTGGATTTAACCGGCGCCGCCTTTGCGTTGGGAGCCGGGGCGTGTTGGGCGCTCTATATTTTGTCTGGTCAGAAGGCGGGAGCCGACCACGGCCCGGCGACGGTAGCCATAGGCTCACTGATTGCCGCAGTAATCTTCGTGCCGATTGGCGCGTGGGAAGCAGGAAGCGCGATCTGGCACTGGTCTTTGCTGCCATTAGGGCTTGGCGTAGCGATTCTTTCTACGGCCCTTCCCTACTCGCTTGAGATGATTGCGCTGACCCGCCTGCCGACGCGTACGTTCGGGACGCTGATGAGTATGGAACCCGGGCTTGCTGCGCTCTCCGGCATGCTATTCCTGGGTGAGCACCTGAGCTGGGTTCAGTGGCTGGCATTGCTGTCAATTATCGCCGCTTCCATCGGCTCGACATTAACGCTTAAACGCGAAACTCAGATAAAAAGTGTCGATATAAATTAATCTGGATCAATTTATTTCCCGTTAACGCCTGTCGACGGGAAATAAAAAACCTGCGATCAACTACTTATATTCCCCTCGTTTTACAGGCTAAATAAGCATTATTTATCGCCGTAGCCCGCGCGCTTTTCATTTTTATGAAATATCCTAAATATCACCCCTAACTGGTTGATAGAGAAGCAAATTAATAATGTCATATCATTATTGCTATTTGTCTGATAGGAATTATCTACTCCAGCAAGGTTAAAAACCGGTGCTATACTTAATCCCGGAGAAATCAGGAAACACACATCAAGAGGATGAAAGATTATGAGTACCGCTAAACTGGTAAAAACCAAATCTACAGATCTGCTCTATACCCGTAATGATGTAGCGGATAGCGAGAAAAAAGCCACCATCGAGCTGCTGAATCGTCAGGTGATCCAGTTCATCGATCTGTCCCTGATTACCAAACAGGCTCACTGGAACATGCGCGGTGCCAACTTTATTGCCGTCCACGAAATGCTTGATGGCTTCCGTACAGCGTTGACCACTCATCTGGACACCATGGCAGAACGTGCCGTTCAGCTTGGCGGCGTGGCGCTGGGGACGACTCAGGTCATTAACAGTAAGACGGCGCTGAAAAGTTATCCGCTGGATATTCATAGCGTCCAGGATCACTTAAAAGAGCTGGCGGATCGCTATGCCGTCGTTGCTAATGACGTGCGCAAAGCCATTGGCGAAGCCAAAGATGAAGATACCGCGGATATTCTCACCGCCGCATCCCGCGATCTGGACCAGTTCCTGTGGTTCATCGAATCTAATATCGAATAATTGATAAATGATTCTTGCGCTTCTTCCCCGCCCGGGGAAGAAGCATGCACCATTTTAGCGCAGCAAACTGCTTAACCCCGCCGCAAAAGTTGCATTTCTGTAATAATTACATCACACAATCGTTAATGAATGATTGTTTTGTCGCCTTAATTCGCGGTAAAACTATTCCCTGACCCGCCAGCCAAAAATAAGCACCATAATGGAGCACCATAGCAGTGCATCATGACCGGCTTGCAACCCATATTGTGCAATGTTACAAATCCACATCCTTGCAAAACAATATGTTGTAGATTTGGCACGATTTTTCCATGTCGTGCTGGCTGCTGCAGGGGATAGCCCCATGGATTAACAAAGGAAATGCTATGAAGTCGATTTTGAAAGTTTCACTGGCTGCACTCACTCTGGCTTTGGCGGTAACTTCCCACGCCGCTGAGAAGAAACTGGTTGTCGCGACCGACACCGCATTCGTTCCTTTCGAATTTAAACAAGGCGATAAATACGTCGGTTTCGACGTGGATTTATGGGCCGCCATCGCGAAAGAATTAAAACTGGATTACACCCTGAAGCCGATGGATTTCAGCGGTATCATTCCGGCTTTGCAAACCAAAAATATCGATCTGGCGCTGGCCGGCATCACCATTACTCCTGAGCGTCAAAAAGCGATCGACTTCTCCGACGGCTACTACAAAAGCGGCCTGTTAGTGATGGTTAAAGCTAACAACAACGACGTGAAAAGCGTGAAAGACCTCGACGGCAAAGTCCTTGCGGTTAAAAGCGGCACCGGTTCCGTTGATTACGCGAAAGCCAATATCAAAACTAAAGACCTGCGCCAGTTCCCGAACATCGACAACGCTTACATGGAGCTAGGCACCAACCGTGCTGACGCCGTGCTGCACGACACGCCAAACATCCTGTACTTCATCAAAACCGCCGGTAACGGTCAGTTCAAAGCGGTAGGTGAATCACTGGAAGCTCAGCAATATGGTATCGCCTTCCCGAAAGGCAGCGACGACCTGCGCACTAAAGTGAACGGCGCGCTGAAAACTCTGAAAGAGAACGGCACCTATAACGAAATCTACAAAAAATGGTTCGGCAGCGAACCAAAATAATAATTCTAAATTTTTTAAAGATTAACCTCAGGGGCGGCTTTCGCCCCTGCTATTTTTGAATAAACCACGGTAAAAAATGGGAACACATTATGCAGTTTGACTGGAGCGTCATCTGGCCTGCCATTCCTATCCTGCTGGAAGGCGCCAAAATGACCCTGTGGATTTCGATCCTTGGGTTGGCTGGAGGTATTGTTATCGGTCTGCTGGCCGGTTTAGCCCGCACGTACGGCGGTTGGATTACCAACCACATAGCCCTCGTTTTCATCGAAGTGATTCGCGGAACGCCTATCGTGGTGCAGGTGATGTATATTTACTTCGCCTTACCTATGGCATTCCCGGACATCCGTATCGACACCTTCACCGCCGCGGTGATCACCATAATGATTAACTCCGGCGCCTATATTGCGGAAATCACCCGTGGATCGGTACTGTCAATCCATAAAGGCTTCAGCGAAGCGGGACTTGCCCTCGGCCTGTCGCGTCGTGAAACCATTCGCCATGTGATTATGCCTTTGGCTCTGCGCCGCATGCTCCCGGCGCTCGGTAACCAGTTAATTATCAGTATCAAAGATACCTCGCTGTTTATCGTTATCGGTGCAGCAGAGTTGACGCGCAGCGGACAGGAAATTATTGCCGGCAATTTCCGTGCACTGGAAATTTGGACCGCCGTCGGTGTTATCTATCTCATCATCACCCAGCTCCTGAACATTGTTCTCCGCATTCTTGAAAGAAGGATGAAAATCCTGTGATTGAATTTAAAAACGTTTCCAAGCATTTCGGCCAAACCCAGGTGCTGCACAATATCGATTTGAACATCAAACAGGGTGAAGTGGTGGTGATCATCGGGCCGTCAGGTTCCGGCAAGTCTACCCTGCTGCGCTGCATCAATAAGCTCGAAGATATCACCAGCGGCGACCTGTTTGTCGACGGCCTGAAGGTCAACGACCCGAAGGTGGATGAGCGCCTGATCCGTCAGGAAGCGGGCATGGTGTTTCAGCAGTTTTACCTGTTCCCGCATCTTACCGCGCTGGAAAACGTGGCCTTCGGCCCGATTCGCGTGCGTGGGCTGAAGAAAGAGGCGGCGGATAAGCTGGCGAAAGATCTGCTGGCGAAAGTAGGTCTTGCGGAACGCGCGCACCACTACCCTTCCGAGCTTTCCGGCGGCCAACAGCAGCGCGTGGCCATTGCCCGTGCGCTGGCGGTCAAACCAAAAATGATGCTGTTCGATGAGCCAACCTCCGCACTCGATCCGGAGCTACGCCACGAAGTGCTGAAGGTTATGCAGGATCTGGCCGAAGAAGGCATGACGATGGTTATCGTCACGCACGAGGTGGGATTTGCCGCAAAAGTCGCCTCGCGCCTGATCTTTATCGATAAGGGCCGCGTGGCCGAAGATGGCCATCCTCAGGAGCTTATCGATAACCCGCCAAGCCAGCGCTTGCAGGAGTTCCTGCAGCACGTTTCATAATCCTGGCTAAAAGGTAAGCGTTAGCGCCCCAGTGCTGAATGGCGCTAACGCTTATCCGCCCTGCAACATGCACACCAGATAATTCCCGTTTTCCAGGCCTGCGATCCCAACACACTATACTTACTCCTTTGTCTGACTTTCTCAGCCTGGAGGAGTGCCGTGCCGTGGATCCTGTTATTGCTATGCAGCCTGCTCAGTTTTCAAGCTCAGGCGGTAACGCTGCCCGCCGCCGCCGTTGCTGCATCTTCCACTCAGGCAAGCGATCCGCCCGCCGAACCTAATCTTGAAGAAAAGAAAAAAGCCTATTCGGCGCTTGCAGACGTACTGGATAACGATAAATCAAGAACCGAATTAATCGAGCAACTGCGTAAAGTCGCCGCGACGCCGCCTCCTGAACCTGTGCCTGCTATCACGCCGCCAGAAGAGTTGAACGAGGAAAAAACGGTGCTGGAGAACGTGACGGACGTAAGCCGTCGCTACGGCGGTGAACTGGCTGAGCACTTCGCTCAGCTCTATCGCAATATCACCGGCTCGCCGTACAAGGCTTTTAATCAGCAAACTTTTTTTAAAGCGCTGACGCACTTCACGATGCTCGCCGCTTCCGTCTTCGCTTTCTACCTGCTGGTCCGTTTATGCATGACGCCAGTCTGGCGGCGCATGGGCAGATGGGCGCGCAAAAAAAACCGCGCTCGCTCCAGTTGGATTCATCTGCCGCTGACGATCGTCGTCGCGTTTGTGCTTGATTTGCTGCTGCTGGCCCTGACGCTGTTTATCGGACAAATCTTCAGCGATATGATGAACGCGGGGAGCCGCACCATTGCACGCCAGCAGGGATTGTTTTTAAACGCCTTCGCGCTTATCGAATTCTTTAAGGCTATTTTGCGGCTGATCTTTTGTCCGCGCTTCCCGGACCTGCGTCCTTTTCCGGTCAGTGACCAGAGCGCAAAATACTGGAATATCCGTTTGTCGGGGCTAAGCAGTTTAATAGGCTACGGGACTCTGGTCGCCGTACCTATTATCTCAAGCCAGGTTAACGTGCAGACAGGTGCTGTGATCAACGTCGTCATTATGCTGGGTATCACGCTCTGGGCGCTGTACCTGATTTTCCACAACAAACATACTATTCAGCGCAGCCTGAATCGTCTTGCCGATCGTTCAATGGCCTTTTTCAGCCTGTTTATCCGCGCCTTTGCGCTTATCTGGCACTGGCTTGCCAGCGCCTATTTTGTGGCGCTGTTTTTCTTTTCGCTGTTTAATCCGGGCAACAGTCTGAAGTGGATGATGGCCGCATCCGTGCATAGTCTGGCGATTATCGGCATCGCCGCGTTTATCTCCGGCATGCTTTCGCGCTGGATTGCCAAAGCCATTACGCTTTCACCGCAGGTGCAGCGCAGCTATCCCGAACTGCAAAATCGCCTGAACGGCTGGATTTCTGCTTCCTTAAAACTGGCGCGCATCCTCACCGTTTGTGCAGCCGTGATGCTGCTGTTAAACGCATGGGACCTGTTCGATATGTGGGCCTGGCTGACCAACGGCGCGGGGGAGAAAACCGTCGATATTATTATTCGTATCACCCTGATCCTGTTCTTCTCAGCCGTTGGCTGGACGCTGCTGGCAAGCCTGATTGAAAATCGTCTGGCATCCGACATACACGGCCGCCCGATGCCAAGCGCCCGCACGCGCACGCTGCTGACGCTCTTCCGTAACGCCCTCGCGGTGGTAATAAGCACCATCACGATAATGATTCTACTGTCGGAAATCGGCGTGAACATCGCACCGCTGCTGGCAGGCGCAGGCGCGTTAGGGCTGGCAGTGAGCTTCGGTTCGCAAACGCTGGTGAAAGATATTATTACCGGGGTGTTTATCCAGTTTGAGAATGGCATGAATACCGGCGACCTGGTGACCATCGGGCCGATAACCGGCTCGGTGGAACGCATGTCCATTCGCTCCGTCGGGGTGCGGCAGGATACCGGGGCCTACCACATCATCCCATGGTCATCGATTACCACCTTCGCCAACTTCGTGCGCGGCATTGGTTCGTTTGTGGCGAATTACGATGTGGACAGGCAGGAGGATGTTGATAAGGCCAATCGCATTCTTAAGGAAGCGGTAGCTGAACTGATGCAACAGCAGGATATCCGCATGCTGGTGATTGGCGAGCCTTCGTTTGCGGGGATCGTTGGCCTGACAAACCAGGCCTTTACGGTACGCGTGTCGTTCACCACTCAGCCGCTAAAACAGTGGACAGTACGTTTTGCGCTTGATGGGATGGTGAAAAAGCACTTTGACGCGGCGGGAATACGCCCGCCGGTACAGACCGTGCAGGTCATGCAGCCGGGGCCGGATGTCGCACAGACGCTTCAGGCCACGGAGGCGGCAACCGGAGCGCTGCCGCCAGCAAACCCCGGGGTATGATCATTTAAAACGCGTGGCGGCCCAGCGAGCGCGCTGTGCATCATTCATAAAGGACCAGGCAATGAAGCGGCTCTGCTTCTGCCCCTGGGCCATCTCTTTTTTCACCACTTTCTCAACGCCCGCTTCCTGTAACACACGGTAGATGGCCGGCAGGTTTTCGCCACGGGACACCAGAGAGGTGAACCACATCACCTGGCGGCCAAATGCTTTACTCTCATTAATCATCTGGCTGACAAAGGCCACCTCGCCACCCTCACACCACAGTTCATGTTCATGTCCGCCAAAGTTCAGCGCGCCCTTCTCATCCTGCCCCAGATTACGGCGTTTACGCTCGCTGCCGCTGCGAGCGGCCTCTTGCGAGTCATGGAACGGTGGATTACACAGCGTTGCGTCGAAAGTTTCGTTTTTATGGATGATGCCCGGGAAAATAGCAGCCGGTGTTTTCTGGCGGCGCAGACGAATCATGCGGCTTAAGCCCGGGTTGGCATCGATAATCAGCGTCGCGCTGCGTAAGGCATCGGCGTCAATGTCTGAGCCGGTAAAACGCCAGCCGTATTCATGCTGCCCGATTAACGGGTAAATGCAGTTGGCACCTACGCCTACATCCAGCACGGAAGCCTGCGTCGGCACCTTGCCCTCATTGCCTTCGGCCAGCAAATCCGCAAGGTGATGAATATAATCTGCACGGCCCGGCACCGGCGGGCAGAGAAAACCCTCGGGAATATCCCACTGCAAAACGCCATAGAAGTGCGCCAGCAAAGCCTGATTCAGCGCTTTAACCGCCAGAGGATCGGCGAAATCCACCGTGCTGTCACCATGCGGACCGGTTTTGATAAAGGCCGACAGCGCCGGACAGCTTTGCTGCAGGGCGGCAAAATCATAGCGGTTACGGTGGCGGTTACGCGGGTGCAGGCCCGGTTTGGTGGTGGCAGGGGTTTTCATCGCGGCTTCTCCTTGTGTGGGCGCGTAAGATACTCTGTGAATCCAGCGGGGTAAATACGCCGCGCCAATTTCACCACTGAAAGAGGTAATATGTCTGCGAAAAGGTATTACTACGAACCTGCGGCCGGTCATGGTTTACCGCACGACCCGCTGAACGCCATTATTGGGCCTCGTCCGATTGGCTGGATATCCTCACTCAATCTGCAAGGCCTGCGCAACCTGGCGCCTTACAGCTTTTTTAACTGCTTTAACTATCGCCCACCGATCATCGGGTTTGCCAGCAGCGGCTGGAAAGATAGCGTGCAGAACATCCTCGATACCAAAGAGTTCGTCTGGAATCTTACCACTCGCGAACTTGCCGAACAGATGAACGAGACATCCGCTACATTGCCACGCGGGGAAGATGAGTTTATCCGTGCGGGTTTATCCGCCGTTCCGGGCCGTAAAGTAAAAGCGAACCTGGTGGCAGAAAGTCCGGTTAACTTCGAATGTCGCCTCTCGCAATGTATTCAGCTCACTTCCGCCGACGGCGTGGCTATCGATACCTGGCTGGTGCTGGGCGAAGTCGTCGCGGTACACATTGATGAAAGCCTGCTAAAGGAGGGGATTTACCAGACCGCGCTGGCCAATCCCGTGCTGCGCGCCGGAGGGCCATCGGCTTATTACACCATCAAAGAATCTCACCGTTTCGATTTGATCCGCCCGGACGCACAATAAGTTAAGCAAAATCAGCCACCTTTACATGGCTGATTTGTAAGCTTTTTGTCAGCTTATGTCGTTCAAAAAACACGCATAACTCAATCAATTTTTTGCGTCTTTCTGTTACCACTTTCCACCTACACTTTTAAGTGTTGATGAAAATTTAATCAACCCATCAGAAGTTCAGGAGAATGTGAAGATGAAAAAATTGCTCTATTTTTGTGCGGCCATCACCCTTGCGGCACTGCCGTTTGCTACCCAGGCAGCTCAGGAGCTGACGGGTAGCCAAACCGGCCAGCTGCGTGAAGTGGGCACCGTCTCCGCAAATAACGCCCGTAACCTTGACGATCTACAGGACAAACTGGCCGAAAAAGCCAGGGAACAAGGCGCAACAGGCTTTGTGATTAACTCCGCCGGCGGCGACAATCATATGTACGGCACCGCCACTATTTATAAATAACCTCTCCAGCAAGATGTATGATGAGCAAAGCAAAACTCCCCTAAGCGGCTTTCCCATCCGGAGAGCCGTTTTTTTATGCCATCAGCCGCTTTGCTCAACGCCTGAGGCAGCGGTGAGATCGCCCTCCGCCTCTAAGCAATCATCTGATACTTTATTTAAGCAACTGTGAATCATCTCACTTTCTTGCCGCTGAACAACGCTTAAGGTAATGCCGCAGGATAATTGTATCGTGTGATTACTTATGGAGCGGCAACACCATGAAAAACCTGATGACCGCCATCGAAGCCCGGCTGATGCCGCTGGCGGGAAGAATGGCACAGCAGCGCCACCTGGGCGCCATCCGCGACGCCTACATCTCGTTTATGCCTTTTATTATTGTCGGTTCGATTCTTCTGGTTATCTCCTCCTTTCCAAGCCAGGCCTACCAGACGTTTATGGCCTCGGTATTCGGCCAAGGGTGGTCGGCAACCGTTGAAATTCCGTTCAACGCCATCTTCTCCACCATGGCGGTGTTCATCTCCTTCCTCGTCGCCTATCGCCTGGCGGAGCGCTACGACATCGACAAAATGTCGTCGGGCATTCTCTCGCTTTCCTGCTTCCTGATCCTGACGCCCTTCGGCAAACACGCCGAAGTGGGCGGCCTGATTCCGCTGGAGTGGCTGGGGTCAAAAGGCCTGTTTGTCGCCATGCTGGGCGCGTTGGGCACCACGGAGCTGTTCGCCTGGATGCTGCGCCAGAACTGGGTGATTCGCATGCCGGACGGCGTACCGCCCGCGGTACAAAAATCCTTTGCGGCGCTTATTCCTTCTTTGCTGATCCTGGTGATTGCCCTGGCGGTTCGCGTGCTGTTTGCCCACACGCACTACAACACCATCCATCAGTTCATTTATGAAGTGCTGGCAACGCCGATTCGCCACTTCGGCACCTCCTATGTGGGCGCATTGTTTACCTGCTTTAGCATCACCAGCCTGTGGTCGGTCGGCATCAACTCCGGTTCGATGGTGAACGGCATTCTGCGTCCATTCTGGATGGAGAATCAGATGGAAAACCTCACCGCCACCCAGGCAGGCCTGGTGCCGCCGCACGTGGTGACGGAGCAGTTCTACGACATGATCTGGATGGGCGGCGCGGGCGCAACTTTGTCTCTGGTGATTGCTATGCTGCTATTCGCCCGCAGTCAGCACATCAAAAACGTCTCTCGTCTCGCGGCGGGCTCGTCCATATTCAACATTAACGAACCGGTGCTGTTTGGCCTGCCTGTGATCATGAACCCGGTGATGCTCATCCCCTTCAACCTCGTGCCGCTGGTGCTGGTCACCGTGCAGTACGTCGCGATGTCGGTCGGGCTGGTTGCCACGACAACCGGGGTTTACATCCCGTGGACGCTGCCGCCGGTGCTCAGCGGATTTATTGTCACCGGCCACCTGAGCGGGGCCGTTATCCAGTTGGTTAACCTGGCGATAGGCGCGGTGATCTACCTGCCGTTCCTGAAAGTTGTCGACAGGCAGTACCGGGCCTGCGAAGCTCCGGCCGTCGAATCAGAGCGTAAAACCACCTCAGCCATGGAGTAAGTAAAACATGATGTTATCAGCAAACTGGGGCGTAATTGCCACCTGGCGCATGGCCTGGGAAGGCGTGACCGAGGCGGCAGGTCTACTTCAAGCAAACAAGGCCGCCGGCGATGCGGCCATCCACGCGGTAAAATGCGTAGAAGACTATCCGTTTTACAAATCCGTAGGGTTTGGCGGCCTGCCCAACGAACGCGGAGAAGTCGAGCTGGACGCCGCTTTTATGGATGGCACCAGCCTCGCGATCGGCGCAGTCGCCAGCGTACGCAATATTGCTAACCCGATTCTGGTTGCTCGGGCTCTCAGCCGCGAGCGTTTCAACAGCTTTATGGTCGGAGCCGGTGCGGAAGAATGGGCGCTGGCGCAGGGCTTTGAGCGCAAAGAGATGCTGACCGAACGTGCGCGAAACCACTACCTCAAGCGCAAGCGTGAAACCCTTGACCGTGGACTTAGCCCCTACACCGGCCACGATACGGTGGGCGTTATCACCCTCGACGCACGGCAAAACATCTGCGTCGGTACCTCCACCAGCGGCCTGTTTATGAAGCGCCCTGGCCGCGTGGGCGACTCGCCGGTTTCCGGCTCCGGCTTCTACGCCGACAGCCAAATCGGGGCCGCCACCGCCACCGGTCTCGGCGAGGACCTGATGAAGGGCTGCATCAGCTATGAAATCGTCAGCCGTATGGGACGCGGAATGTCGCCTCAGCAGGCGGCGGAATCCGCCGTTTACGACCTGGAAGCGCAGTTGATGAGCCGCTTCGGGCGCGCAGGGGATTTGTCGGTAGTCTGCATGAACGCCCGCGGCGAATACGGGGCCGCCACAACAATCGATAATTTTTCTTTCTCGGTGGCGACTCCCGCCCAGCCAGCGGCGGTTTTCCTCACCGAACGCGATGGTAAGCACACGCTGATTCGCCCGGCGGACAGCGCCTGGCTGGAAGCCTATCAACAGCGCATCACGGCGGAGATCATCCAATGAAATGTTTACTCTCACAGCCAGATATATCCCTGGCCCACGCGCACCTGCTGCTGTGGAAATCCAACCCGGCGGCCTGGCCCGAAGCTCTCCGGCCTGTGCTCAGCGAAATGGCGCAGGCCGATGAAGTGCAGACCTGCCGCTTTGGCCTGCGCAACGCCTGCCAGACGCTCAGCCTGCTGCCGGATGGCGATCTGAGCCAGCCCGCAGCGCTGCGTAAACTGACGGAAAACATCGCCGCTGTGCTCCCTTCGCCCGTCGCTCAACCCGTAGCGCTGGACATTTCCGCTTTCGACCTTGCAGATGAAATCACCTTTATTCGCCTGCGCACGCTGCTGCTGGCCATCATGAACCGCTTCTATCAGCTGCCGCAGCTTGGCTATCGCCGCGATGAAAAGCAAAGCCTCGGGGAGCTTTGGCTGCTGGGGAATCCGTCAGCAGAAGCCAGACGGCTCGTTAGCCAGGCGCAGGCCATTGCCGACGGCATGCTGCTCTCGCGCCAGCTTGCCGACCTGCCGGCCAGCGACTGCACGCCTGAAACCGTGGCGCAGCGCGCAGTCGCCTGGGCAACTCATCCACAAACCTCCTGCGATGTGCTGGATGAGAACGAAATTGAGCGCCAGCAAATGGGCTGTTTGCTCGCCACCGGTAAAGGCAGCCGCAATCCGCCGCGCTTAGTTACGCTGCGCTGGCAGGGTGCCGGAGAAAACGCCCCAACCTACGCTTTTGTCGGCAAGGGCATTACTTTCGATACCGGCGGCCTGTGGCTCAAAGGCGGCGAAGGCATGAGCACCATGAAATACGATATGTGCGGCGCGGCGGTAGTCTTTGGCCTGCTCGAAACGGTTAAGGCGCTGAACCTGCCGCTCAACGTTGTGGCAGTCATGGCGCTGGCGGAAAACATGCCGACGGACAGCGCAATGCGCCCCGGCGACGTGGTCCGTTCACACGCCGGGCACAGCGTGGAAATCATTAATACCGATGCGGAAGGCCGCCTGGTTCTGGCCGACGCGCTCAGCTACGCCGCGCAAACCTTTAAACCGGCTGCTCTGATTGACGTCGCTACGCTCACCGGCGCGGTGGTTAAAGCTTTGGGCTACGACATCAGCGGCATAATGAGCAATTCGGCGGCGCTTGAAGATCAGCTCCGGCGGGCCGCGGCTCTGACGCAGGACAGAGTCTGGCCGCTGCCGCTCGATGAAAGCTTTGATAAACAGGTCAGGAGCAGCATTGCCGATCTGACCAATACCCCGCCGAACAACGCCGCTATTGCGGTTTCGGCGGCCCAGTTCTTAAGCAAGTTTTGCCATCAAATGCCGTGGGCGCACCTCGACGTCAGCGGCACCGCGCTAAGCCGCGGCAAATTCACCCAGGCCAGCGGCCGTCCCGCCCATCTGCTCACGCAGTATTTGCTCACTCTTTGTGAAGGAAACCAACGATGAAAAAGATCCTGCTGGTCTGCGATTTAGGGATGTCGACGAGCCCGGTGGTGAAGCGCATGCAGGAAGCAGCCGCCAGACGTGATTTGGAAGTGGAGATTGCCGCTAAAGGCGTACAGGAGTTTAAAACGGCGATCGCCAACTACGACTGCGCGCTGCGGCTGGTCTCCTGGCGCAGCTTTAGCCACGCGGCCGGAGTGAGATTCTTCAACCGGCTGCGGATAATCCTCTGGTTTAGCAGATCCTCAAATTCCAGCAGCACGGCCCCAAGCCCCAGCCTCTTATCAAAACGCTCGCCGTTAAGCATCGCCTCCAGCGGCTGCTGGAAATTGCCCTTTGCCGCTTCTGCCAGCCAGCTTTCTTCTTCCGCAGCATGTAAAGGTACGCCCAGTTCCTGTGCCAGCTTCTGCGCCAGCGTCGAAGGGCGCGCGGCGATCGACAGAACCGGCAGCAGCAGGCCGTTTTGCAGAAAGCCGACCAGCCCCTCAAGAGGCTGATACTCGTCCCGCTCGCGCAGCGCCACAGCCAGATAGCCAGAAACGGGATCGCTAAAGACCAGCAGCGCGCCCTGCTTATGGCTGATGACTTCCGGCAGCGGGAAGATATCCAGCCGCAGATGGCCCGCAGCCTGCGCTAAGTCCGGCTTACCGATACGCGAAACCTGCCAGTTTTGCAGCATTCGACTGATGCTCGCCCGGGAAATCCCCTGCTGGACCAGCAGGCGCGCCGCTTCAAGTAGTTCGTCAAGCGACAGCGCAAGGCGCAGACGCAGAAAAACCAGGATAGCTTCCTGCTCGCGGCTTAGCGCCCGGTGAATGGTATTGGGGCGATGAGATTTATCATAGCAGTCATCCCGCTTACGCCAGCGGCGCACGGTATCGACGGAGATATTCAGCTCTTCGGCAAGCTCAGCGTCCGTTTTGTTCGAGTCCTGAATGTATTTCCGGGTGCGCGGCGTCGTTGTCGCGTTGGAGTGCAGCTTGATCTCCATCGAACCTCATCTGAATAGGCTGAAATTAAAGAACTTCATTATAAAAGTTCGCCGCCGCGCTTTCAGTGAAAAGTGCCGCATCCTGCGTAAAAAGCCTGCGCAAGCGGTTGCTCATCAGGTGCGACCAGCAATACGAAAAAGAGTAGCAAAAGATGCGCTAAACGAGGCGGAAAGGTGATGACAATTGCAAAGTTGACAATTCGTAGGCTAATCATCACCAATTTCAACAGGTTAGAATACATTCAATTTTTTTGAACAACGCCGTCAATTCTCTTCGATTTATTATTCTGCCGGAAAGTGTGAACATAATCACATCGACGGAACAACGTCACCTTAACAGAATAACCTGCAAGAGATTAACTATGAAAACCATCAAATATGCTGTTGCTGCTCTCGCCCTTTCTACATTGTCTTTTGGCGCATACGCCGCACAATCCGTCAGCCCTGCTGAAGCTCAGAACTTAAATAAAGTTGGCGTGGTTTCTGTCCAAGGCGCAACAACACTTGATGGGCTGGAAGCACAGCTTGCTCAGAAAGCGCAGCTGGCGGGCGCCAAGGCCTACTCCATTACGTCTGCTAATACCAACGGCAAAATGAGCGGCTCCGCTGTTATCTACAACTAAGTTGTAGAAGAAAAGTTTTACCCCTGAAATAAATTGCTTTGCTTTACCCTCATCTGGAGCTCTGCTCCGACCCTTGATGTTACCCTTGATGTTACCCTTGATGCCTGCGGATTTTACCGCAGGCTTTTTTTTGCCTGCGCTACAGCGCTAAAACGTCTGCTCGACTCGCGCAAGCCCGGCGTCCAGCGTTTGCACCTCGCCGGTTGCCACCAGACAACAGGCCATTTGCGTTTTTAACGACTGAGGAACCGGCTCCACGCCCGTCACACAGCGTTCAATCCAGCGTGCGGTAATCTCCGGATCTTTCGCCGCAGGCAGCGCGATATCTTCGGCGCCGATCTCCGTCTGCCGTTCACTTACGACCCTAGTACCCTGGCCGTCAATCAGGCTTATCTGCGGACAGCGCTGCGGATTAGCATACACTTCGCCCTCTGTGCCGTGCATCAGCAGGCCCCGCCCGCCGATATCGGCAAAAAATTTCGCCACTTTCGGCACATATTCCGGATGTGAAACGCTGGCAAGACGCAGCGCGGCATCTTCTGCAAAAGGCGTAGCAAGTTTCGCCAGCGTGTGCGCGCTGTTGCGAACGCCCATCCGCCAGCGCATGGCGAGCTGGTTTTCCATCGGCGGGCACAGCGCGCCAATCGGCATATAAACCGGATGATGTGATTCGAGCTTCGCCTGGGCCTGACCTGCATGCAGCGTGGGCTCGATTCCCAGCAGCGTAAAAATGGTTTCCGTTAATACGCGGGTAGGATCGTGGCTTACGCCATGCACCACGACCGGATAGCCCAGGCGGTTAAGCAACATCGCCAGCAGTGGCGTCAGGTTTGCCTGCTTGCGCGCGCCGTTATAAGAGGGGATCACTATCGGCATCGGTTTATTTACCGGCGGCGTAAGGGAAATAAGATGCTGCTTCATCGCTTCGTAGAAGCCCAGCATTTCAGCCTCGCCTTCGCCTTTAATGCGCAGCGCGATAAGCACGCCGCCAAGTTCAAGCTCCGGCACCGCGCCGTTAAGCATATGGGTGTACAGCCCGCGTGCGGTGTCAAAATCCAGATTTCTGGCGTGGTTCTTGCCGCGCCCTATTTCTTTTATAATTTTGCGATAGTCCATTTCAGCTCCCTCACTGTTTTTTGCTCACCCGTTTGCGCCGCGCGCGCTTTTCAGGCGTGGCTTTGATCAGTTTAGCCGCAGGTGCGGGCGGCTGGGTAATAGGAAACACCGGCAGTGCGCCCAGCAAACGCTGGCCGTAATTTTTGGTCAGCAGACGGCGGTCATAAATAACTACTTCACCATAACAGCCGTGGCTACGAATTAAACGTCCTACCTGCTGGATAAGATTAAAAGAGGCAGCCGGTAAACTCTGCACTTCGAAAGGATAGCGTCTGAGACTCTTTAGCCACTCGCCTTCCGTTACCACCACCGGGCTGTCTACCGGCGGGAAAGCGATTTTATGGATATGCACCTGGCTTAGCAGATCGCCTTTTAAATCCAGCCCTTCGGCAAAAGATTGCAGCCCGACCAGCACGCTGGTTTCCCCTTGCTCCACGCGCTTGCGATGCAGCTCCACCAGCCTGTAGCGCGGCTGATCGCCCTGTACCAGCAACGTGAGGCGCAGATCGGTGACATGGGTAAGAAACAGCTGCATAGCGCGGTTACTGGCAAACAATACCAGCATGCCCTTATGCTCGCCTTTTGCCAGTTCGGCACGGAAAAAGGCCGCCATTTCAGCGAGATGCTGCGGCTCGTTTTCCATTGTTGGCTCCACCGTGAGCTGCGGGATAACCAGCTTGCCCTGGTCGATATGGTTAAACGGCGAATCCAGCGCAATAAAACGGTCGCCCGCTTTTTCACGCAGGCCGCTCATCTCCTGCAGACGGTCGAATTTGTTAAGGGAACGCAGCGTAGCCGAGGTAATAATCACATGCGGCACGTTGCGCCAGACTAATTTTTCCAGCTGGTCGCTTACGCGAATGCCGACGCAATGGAAGAACAGATGCGGCTGCCCTTCCCGATTTTCCCGCGTTACCCACTTGGAAACGGGCGCGCCGGATGCCTGATCCATGGCGGAAAGTCGCCAGAGTTTACTTTGGGATTCGAAATAGCCCAGCGCACGGTTCATTTGCAGCAGGGCCCGATGCACGCGCACCACATCATGGCTGCCGGTTTTTTCACTCAGATCGCCCTGCAGCGCTTCCGCAAGGCTGCGCAATCCTTCCATTAATTTCGCCAGCCGCTGGCAGATAACCATAATTTCTTCGGGCAGCACGCCCATTTCAAAACGGTGCTCGCTTTCATACTCGCCCGGCATCCAGAGTTTTACGATGGCGTAAAACGAACTGAGCAGTTCGTGTATTTCATCGCAGTGGTTAGTCAGGCGTTCCGGTACGGTGAGGGGAGGAGGACTTTTCGGGCGAAACTGCGCCATGCAGGTTTCTACCAGTTTGCAGAACAGATCAAGCTGCAGGCGGCTGTAGCCGGGGGTGACTTCCGCGCTCATCTCCAGCGCGTCACGGGCGACATCCGGCAGATGGTGGCCTTCATCGAGCACCAGCAGCAGATTTTTCGCCTCCGGCAGCACCGCGTCGCTTTCCATCGCAGCCATCACCAGCGCATGGTTAGCCACCACCACTTCCGCTTCATCGATTTCGCGGCGCGCCACGAAAAACGGGCATTCGCGATACCAGTGGCAGTTGCGTCCAAGGCAACTGGCTTTATCCGTGCTCATCCTTCGCCAGAGATCGTCGTTGATGGCCTGTGAGTTATGATCGCGTATGCCGTCCCATTTATAGGTATCCAGCTCGGTTTTCAGCGTTACACAGCGCTGCTGTTCATCCTTGCTGGCGGGGGCCAGTTCGTCGTCAAGAAAAGCGAGCAAATCACCCTGCGCCAGATTATCCGTGGCCAGCGCCGCCAGATTACGGGGGCAGACATAGCGTCCACGCCCGAAGGCGGCGGTAAATTTTAGATCGGGGATGATTTTGCGCAGCAGCGGCAGATCTTTACTGAAGATTTGATCCTGCAACGCGACGTTTGCCGTGCTGATCACCAGCGTTTTTTGCTCCCCGCGCGCAACGGCGATGCCGGGAATCAGGTATGAGAGCGTCTTACCCACGCCCGTTGGTGCCTCAATCGCCAGGTGACGCCCTTCCTCACCCGCAAGCGTTTTCGCCACTTCGGCAATCATCTGCCGCTGCGGGGGGCGCGGAATAAAGTCCGGGATCTGCTGCTGTAGCGCCTTATACCAGGCGGCGATTTGCGCTTTTTGCGCCGGGGACAAAGCCATGAGCACCACTTCTACTGTATAAACAGCCACTATTGTCCCACTTTTCACTCGCGGACGGCATAATTTTTTGTTTTTAAGTCATCCACCCGGCCTTGACCAATGACAAAGCAGCATCCCGCCCTTCCTCTTTATAATCAAGCCCGTTTGTCCTCCCACTGGTATGAAACTATGGCTTATCAACTCACCTTAGACTGGCAAGAATTTCTAGAAAAATATTGGCAAAAACAGCCGGTTGTGCTGAAAAACGCCTTCCCGAATTTTGTCGATCCTATTACGCCAGATGAGCTGGCGGGCCTGGCCATGGAACCTGAGGTAGACAGCCGCCTCGTCAGCCATAGCGAAGACGGGCAGTGGCAAGCCAGCAACGGGCCGTTTGAGGATTTCGATAATCTGGGTGAAAGCGGCTGGTCGCTGCTGGCGCAGGCCGTTAACCACTGGCATGAACCCTCCGCCGAGCTGGTGCGCCCTTTCCGCGTGCTGCCGGACTGGCGCCTGGACGATCTGATGATCTCTTTCTCCGTACCGGGCGGCGGCGTCGGACCGCATATCGACCAGTACGATGTATTTATTATCCAGGGGATGGGCCGTCGCCGCTGGCGCGTGGGCGATAAGCTTCCGATGCGTCAGTTCTGTCCGCATCCAGCACTGCTGCACGTTGACCCGTTCACGCCAATCATTGATGAAGATCTTGAGCCGGGCGATATTCTTTATATTCCACCGGGCTTCCCGCACGATGGCTTCACCCATGAAACCGCCCTTAACTACTCCGTGGGCTTTCGGGGGCCAAATGGCCGCGATTTGATCAGCAGCTTTGCCGACTACGCGCTGGAGAACGATCTGGGTAATGAGCATTACAGCGATCCAGACCTGACGCTGCGTGACCACCCAGGCAAAGTGGAAGACTATGAGCTCGACCGTCTGCGCGCCATGATGATGGAGGTTATCAACCAGCCGGAAGATTTCAAACAGTGGTTCGGACGTTTTGCAACCACGCCGCGGCACGAGCTGGATATTGCACCCGCCGAGCCCCCTTACGAACAGGCGGAAATTTTTGATGCTCTGGAGCAAGGGGATAGCCTGACTCGCCTGAGTGGCCTGCGTGTGCTGAACGTGGGCGAACGCTTCTTTGTAAACAGCGAACCGCTGGTGACATCGAACGTCGGTGCTGCCGACGCGCTTTGCCGCTACACGACAATCAGCCAGAAAGAGCTGGGGTCGGCGCTGCAGGACGAGGCGTTTATGGCGGTGCTGACCGATCTGGTAAACCAGGGCTACTGGTATTTCGAGGACTGATTTCGCTGCATTCCGGGGCGGATGGCACTTGTGCTTATCCGCCCTCAAAACTCACCGATCCTGCTCGCAAAAAAAATCAGCGAAATTTCCCAGAGTCAGTTGCACTGTCTACAGTTAAATGGGGACTTCCCGGACTGGCTTTGGGGACATCATGGCGCTTTATACCATCGGAGAAGTGGCTGCGCTTTGCGATATCAATCCTGTTACGCTGCGTGCCTGGCAAAGGCGTTACGGGTTGCTGAAACCACAGCGCACCGACGGCGGGCATCGCCTGTTTGACGATGCGGATATCGATCGTATTCACGAGATTAAACGCTGGATTGAAAACGGCGTTCAGGTCGGCAAAGTCAAAGCGTTACTCAGCGAAGATGCGAAGGCGCTGGATGCAGGCTGGCGTGAACGGCAGGAAATATTGCTGAATCACCTGCAGGGCGGCAGCCCCAATCGACTGCGTGCCTGGATTGCCGATGTGGGTCGTGATTACCCCGCAGATACGCTCGTGATGCAACTCTACACCCCGCTGCGTCGCCGCCTGCAGGGCCAGCAGGTAACGCTTAATACGTTATTAAGCCTGCTTGATGGGGCCCTGATCGGTTACATCGCGCAGTGCCTTGCCTCGGCGCGCAAACACAGCGGCAAAGACGCGCTCCTGGTAGGCTGGAACACATCAGATACCACGCGTTTATGGATGGCGGCCTGGATGGCGATTCAACAGGGCTGGCGCGTCGATATACTGGCACAGCCGCTAAGCTGCGTACGCCCCGAACTTTTCCCGCGGCAGACAATTCTGGTATGGTGCGGCGAAACGCCCAGCGACCATCAGCTTAATCAACTGGAGTTGTGGCGCTGCGCCGGACTGCCTGTCTTCCCCCTCAATAATACCGGCCGGGTCCCTGCCCGCATCACCGAAGGCATTTAAAGGTTCATTAACAAGCCTGCTTCGCTTTATAATCGCCGCCGACACATTGGGAGCGAAAAATGAAAATGTCTAAAATTGCCATCGTCGGTGGCATGCTGGTAATGGCCATCGGCGGTATTGGCGGCGTAATGCTTGTGGGTTACATCGTTATCCTTCATGGCGCGTAATGTAACGTAACAGGCGTTCAAACAGGCGGTCGGTCACGATCGCCGCCAGCGCCACCAGTATGGCCCCCTGGATGACATAAGCGGTGTTAAAACCGCTCAGACCGATGATGATTGGCGAGCCGAGCGTGTTGGCCCCCACCGTCGAGGCGATTGTCGCCGTACCGATATTAACAATCACCGAAGTCCGGATTCCCGCCAGGATCACCGGGGCTGCCAGCGGCAGCTCAACTTTGCGCAGCACCTGCCAGCGGCTCATGCCCGCGCCAGAAGCAACCTCTCGCGTCGCTTCTGGCACCGCGCCAATGCCTGCCAGCGTGCCCTGTAATATCGGCAACAGACCATAAAGCACCAGCGCGATAATAGCCGGCTGCTGCCCGAATCCCATGACCGGAACGGCAATCGCCAGCACGGCCACGGGCGGAAATGTCTGTCCTGCGGCGGTTATCGTTTCCACCAGCGAGCGAAACTCCAGCCCGGCAGGTCGCGTTACCGCGATGCCCAGCCCTACGCCCGTCACCACCGCCACAAGGCTTGAAACCGCCACCAGCGTCAGATGCGCAAGGGCAAGCGAAATAAAGCTGTCCTGCTGATATATCGGCCTTGCAAGCTCGGGGAACAGCCAGCTAAAGAGTGCGCCGGTATGGGGCATTAAAAAAAGCAGCGCGATAAACAGGGCCAGCAGCCACAGCAGCGGATCAGCTAACCGACGCATCTTCACCTCGCACCAGATCGCTGAAGTGCAGCACGCCGCAAGGCTCGCCCTTTTCGTCCACCACCGGCAACTGCTGGCACTGCCGATCGACAAACAGCGACAGCGCCTCACGCAGGCTAAGATCCGCCTTAATAGGTTCACCTGCTATACGCTCATCGACGCGCAAGCTGTTAACGACCTGCCGTAACGACAGCAGCCGCAAGCCAAGCTCGCTGCGGCCAAAGAAATCCCGTGCAAAGTCATTGACCGGGTTAGTCAGCAGCTCCAGCGGCGTGCCCTGTTGAACAATCTTTCCGCCGTCCATCAGCACGATGCGGTCCGCCAGCCGTAGCGCTTCTTCGATATCATGCGTGACCAGTACAATGGTGCGGCCAAACAGATTGTGGATGCGCACAATCTCCTGCTGAAGCGCTGCACGGGTTACCGGATCCAACGCGCCGAAGGGTTCATCCATAAGCAGAACTTCCGGGTCGGCTGCCAGCGCACGAGCGACGCCAACGCGCTGCTGTTGCCCGCCAGAAAGCTGGTGTGGGTAACGTTCGCGAAACTGCGCGGCTTCCAGGCCGAGCAACTCTAATAACTCATCAATACGCGCTTCAATACGCGGCTTCGGCCACTTCAGAAGCTGCGGCACCGTGGCGATGTTCTGCGCCACGTTCCAGTGGGGAAACAGGCCTATAGACTGAATCGCATAGCCCATCCGGCGGCGCAACGCTTTAGCATCAAAATTACGAATCTCTTCACCCGCGAAACGGATCCGTCCTTCGTCATGCTCCACCAGCCGGTTAATCATTTTCAGCGTCGTGGATTTTCCTGAACCAGATGTGCCAATCAGCACCGTGAACTCTCCTTCCCGGATAGTTAACGACAGATCTTTGACCGCCGCTTCCCCCTGGAAGTATTTACTGACATGGTCAAATTCGATCATGGCTGTTTCGCCTCAAGTAACGAGATTAGCAGTTTAAAAAGCGCATCCAGCATGACGGCCAGCGCAATCACCGGGATCACCCCCAGCAGCACCAAATCCAGCGCGCTGCTCAGCAATCCCTGGAAAACGATCGCGCCAAATCCTCCCGCGCCGATTAGCGCGGCAATGACCGCCATGCCGATAGTTTGTATGCAAACCACGCGCAGGCTACGCAACAGAACGGGCATCGCCAGCGGCACTTCCGCCCGCCAGAATATCTGCCGCCGCGACATACCCATGCCCTCGGCGCTTTCAATAACATTACGCGGAACCTGCTGCAAACCTGCGACAACGCCGCGAACCAGCGGCAGTAACGCGTAAAGTACCAGCGCGATTAATGCAGGCGTCACCCCAATGCCGCTTACGCCTATTGCGCCAAGCCAGGGCAATAGTTTGGCAAGCCCTGCCAGCGGCGCAATCAGCAGGCCAAAAAGCGCCACGGAGGGCACGGTCTGAATCACGTTAAGCACGGAAAAAACGGCTGATTGCCAGGACGGACGCTGGTAGCAAAATACCCCGAGCGGCAAGCCAATCAGCAGCGCCGGAACCAGCGTGCCCAACAGCAAGAGCAGATGGCGGCTCAATGCGTCATCAAAAACATCCTGCCGGTTGGCATATTCTTTGAGTAAAGAGAGATCGGAGAAGAACCCGCTCAGCAGCAAGGCGACGGGCACTATCCAGATTTGCAGATTAAGCAGCAGACGCCATAGCGCTTTCGGGGTCAGACGGTTAATCGCGTCGGCACATATCAACAGGCAAAGCGCCAGCCCCAGCCAGAGACCGCTGCCGGGAGAGGTGCGGGCAACGCTGCTGCCTTCATGGGCAAACCAGCTTGCCGTTTCGCCCATCACCACCAGCGCCGCGATAAACATCGCCTCAGCGATAAACAGCGTCAGAAACAGCGGGAGGCGACGCGTGGGTGCAAGGGTTAACCCGGCCAGAACAACCGTGGGGAGAATAAGCAATAAAAGCGCATGGTCAGGTAACTGGCTGAGTACCATGGGTTCCCCCGATACCAGCCGGTTTGCGGCGTGATTAATAAAAGGGAGAACTCCGCCCGCCGCGGCCAGCAAAAACACCAGCAGCAGCAGTACGCGGTTATGGATTTTAAGCAAACTCACTTCCTGTTAGTTTTGGTCGGGCGGCGCTTCGCCTACCCGATCTACGTTGTCAGACGGATATTCACCGCTTATTTCACAAAGCCTTTTTGCTTCAGGTAGTCAGCCGCCACTTTTTTGGCATCCAGCCCTTCCACCGCAATGCTGGCGTTCAGCTGCTGCAGGGTTTTCTCATCAAGGGACGCAAAGACAGGTTTTAACCACTCATCCAGCTGCGGATACTCTTTGAGCACCGCTTCACGCACGACGGGCGCGGGCGCATATATCGGCTGCACGCCTTTCGGATCGCTTAGCGTCTGCAGGCCGAGCGCCGCCACCGGGCCATCGGTACCGTAAGCCATCGCGGCGTTCACGCCGGAGGTTTGCTGAGCCGCCGCTTTGATGGTTACCGCCGTATCGCCGCCCGCGAGGGAAAGCAACTGCTTCTGATCGAGGTTAAAACCGTAGGCCTTTTCAAAAGCAGGCAGCGCATCCGGACGCTCGATAAATTCAGCGGAAGCCGCAAGCTTAAACTCGCCGCCTTTTTTCAGGTATGCGCTGAGATCGTCAAGCGAGACGAGTTTGTTTTTCTCCGCCACATCTTTGCGCACCGCAATGGTCCAGGTATTGTTCGCAGGCGCAGGCGTCAGCCAGACAAGCTTATTCTTCTCAGCGTCGAGCTGCTTCACTTTGTCATAACCCTTTTGCGCGTTTTTCCACACCGGATCGTTATCATCTTTGAAGAAGAATGCGCCGTTGCCGGTGTATTCCGGATAAATATCCAGCTCGCCCGAGGTGATGGCACCGCGCACCACTGGCGTAGTTCCCAACTGCACTTTATTCACGGTTTTCACGCCGTGGCTTTCCAGCACCTGCAAAATGATGTTACCCAGCAAAGAGCCTTCGGTATCGATTTTGGAGCCGACCTTTACCGGCTCGGCCGCCTGGGCACCCGCCGCCAGCATCAGTAATCCTGCCATGCCCCAACGCGCTGATAAATTCATGATGATTCCTCATTGTTGTTCTTTGCTTAAAAATCAGGAGGTAGCAAGAGTTTAGCTGAGTTTTGATAGCTTGGTAAAACGAGAGGGGAAGAATAAGAAGGAGCCGGAAAACCGGCTCCTGAAAGCAAAGGGTTACTTCAGTTCAAATTCGCCACGTTTCACACGAGCGGAATCGAGGCCAATAAACACGTTAAATTTGCCGGGCTCGGCGTCATATTTCATCTCAGCATTCCAGAATTTCAGCCCTTCGATATCAATCGGGAAGCTGACGGTCTGGGTTTCGCCAGGTTTGAGCTGCACTTTCTTAAAGCCTTTCAGCTCCTTAACCGGACGGCTCATCGACGCGGTGACATCCTGCAGGTACATCTGCACTACCGTTTCGCCTTCGCGATCGCCGGTGTTTGTCACCTCTACGGTGGCTTCTACTTTGCCGTCGCGCGCCATGGATGGTGCGGACATTTTCACATCAGAGACGGTGAAGGTGGTGTAGCTCAGACCGTAGCCAAATGGATAAAGCGGGCCATTCGCTTCGTCGAAGTAGCGGGAGGTGTACTTGTTTGGCTTTTCCGGGTTGTACGGGCGTCCGGTGTTCAGATGGCTATACCAGGTTGGAATTTGGCCAACAGAACGCGGGAAGGACATCGGCAGTTTACCGGACGGGTTAGCATCGCCAAACAAGATGTCGGCAATCGCATTACCGCCTTCGGTGCCGGCATACCAGGCTTCAAGCAGTGCGTCGGCCTGGCTGTCTTCTTTTACCAGCGCCAGCGGACGACCGTTCATCAGCACCAGCACCAGCGGTTTGCCGGTCGCTTTCAGCGCGGCAATCAGGTCACGCTGGCTTTGCGGCAGCAGCAGATCGGTACGGCTTGATGCTTCATGCGCCATGCCCTGCGCCTCACCGACAACGACGACCACTACGTCTGCGCTTTTCGCCGTGTTTACCGCCTCATCAATCATCTCCTGCGGCGAGCGCGGATCTACCTGCACTGCCGGTTCGTACTGGTTCAGGAAATCGACGATGTCTTTCTGGTCGGTAACGTTCGCGCCTTTAACATGAACAATTTTCGCCGTAGCGCCCGCGGCATTCTGGATGCCCTGCAATACGGTGACGGTCTGATCGGCAACGCCTGCCGCAGACCAGCTGCCCATCATGTCCCGCTTGCTGTCAGCCAGCGGGCCAATGACCGCGATAGTCCCTGTCTTCTTCAGCGGCAGGATCTGCAGGCGGTTTTTCAGCAGCACCAGACTTTCACGCGCCACTTCACGCGCTTCTTTACGATGCAGACGGCTTTCGGCGTTGGTATCTTCCGGGTCAGACTCCTTCGGCCCTAAGTGGCTGTACGGATCGTTAAACAGCCCCATATCATATTTTACATTCAGCACATGACGGGTGGCATCGTCCAGTTCCGCCTGCGGTACCGCGCCACTTTTCACCAGCTCCGGCAGATATTTGCTGTAAAACTCATCGCTCATACTCATGTTGATGCCGGAATTAAGCGCCACGCGCACCGCGTCTTTCGGATCGCTTGCTACGCCGTGTTTGATAAGCTCTTTGATCGCACCGTGATCGGAAATGGTGATGCCTTTAAAGTGCCATTCATCACGCAGCAGATTTTTCAGCAGCCAGCTATTGGAGGAGGCTGGCGTACCGTTGATGGTGTTCAGCGCCACCATCACCCCGCCGCTGCCCGCATCCAGCGCGGCTTTATACGGAGGCATATAGTCGTTGAACAGGCGCTGCGGGCTCATATCCACGGTGTTGTATTCTTTACCCCCTTCGACTGCGCCATAGGCTGCGAAGTGTTTCACGCTGGTCATCACCGAGTAGCGATCCGCCGGACTTTTGCCCTGCATCGCTTCAACCATGGTGCGGCCCAGGATCGACGTCAGATAAGTATCTTCGCCGAAGCCTTCCGACACCCGGCCCCAGCGCGGATCGCGGGACACGTCCACCATCGGCGCCCAGGTCATATTCAGGCCGTCGTCCGCGGCTTCATAAGCTGAAACTCGCCCAACGGTTTTTACCGCCTCAAGATTAAAAGAGGAGGCCAGGCCAAGGCTGATTGGGAATACGGTACGTTGCCCGTGCACCACATCGTAGGCAAAGAACAGCGGGATTTTCAGGCGGCTGAGATCCATTACCTGATCCTGCATGGTGCGGATATCGTGGCGGGTTACGGTGTTAAAAATCGCCCCAACCTGCCCTTTTTTGATCATCTCACGAATGGCTTCTTTTGGATTATCCGGCCCGACGCTTATCAAACGTAGCTGTCCAATTTTTTCGTCATTGGTCATTTTTGCCAGCAAATCAGTGACGAATGCATCACGCGCTTGCGGCGTCAACGGATGGGGGCCGAACATCTCTTCAGCCAGCGCCGGTTGCAGTGCGAGGCTAACCGCGATACCTACAGAACAGAGCCATTTCATGGGATTTACTCTCTTACTCAAGCCGCCCGCGCGGGCAGCAGGTTATGATAAGAGGAGCAGTGTGCCACATCGTTACGCGGGTAAGAAGAGCGGCTCCGGTGTTATACGCTGATTTTTCGAACATTTCAGAGTATTGATAACTGTTTTACGGCTATCATTGCAAACGAGAATTTTTGTGCCATCACAAGGAGTGGATCATGTCCTTATCTGCACAGTCTGATAACCAACTATTTATAAATGAGTTGAACCGTCTGCTTGGCAGCCATCACGTTCTGACTGACGCGGCAAAAACCGCGCGCTACCGCAAAGGATTCCGCTCCGGCCAGGGCGAGGCGCTGGCGGTAGTATTTCCCGGCTCGCTTATCGAACTTTGGCGCGTGCTAAGCGCCTGCGTGGCCGCCGATAAAATTATTCTGATGCAGGCCGCCAACACCGGTCTGACCGAAGGCTCGACGCCAAACGGCAATGATTATGACCGTGATATTGTCATCATCAGCACCCTGCGCCTCGACAAGTTGCAGCTTCTGGATAACGGCAAGCAGGTGCTGGCTTTCCCCGGCAGCACGCTTTATCAACTTGAAAAAGCGCTTAAACCTTTCGGACGCGAACCCCATTCAGTGATTGGTTCTTCCTGTATCGGCGCTTCGGTCATCGGCGGGATCTGCAACAACTCCGGCGGTTCGCTGGTGCAGCGCGGCCCGGCTTATACCGAAATGGCCCTTTACGCCCGCATCGATGAACAGGGTAAGCTGACGCTGGTTAACCATCTTGGTATCGAACTGGGCGCCACGCCTGAGCAAATTCTCAGCAAACTCGACGACGAGCGAATTAAGCCTGAGGATATCCTGCATGATAACCGTCAGGCTTCAGACCACGATTACGCCGGGCGCGTACGTGATGTTGATGCCGATACGCCATCGCGTTTTAATGCCGATCCAAGCCGACTGTTTGAAGCTTCCGGCTGCGCAGGCAAGCTTGCGGTGTTCGCCGTGCGCCTCGATACGTTCGTCGCTGAAAAGCAAAATGAAGTGTTTTATATCGGCACCAATCAGCCTGAAGTGCTGACCGAAATCCGCCGTCACATTCTGGCGAATTTCAAGAGCCTGCCGGTTGCGGGCGAATACATGCACCGCGATATCTACGACATCGCCGAGGTCTATGGCAAAGACACCTTTATGATGATCGACAAGCTCGGCACTGACAAAATGCCGTTCTTCTTTACCATGAAGGGCCGCGTGGACGCCGCGCTGGAGAAAGTCCCCTTTATTAAACCTCACTTCACCGACCGTGCATTACAACGCTTTAACGCCCTCTTCCCGCGCCACCTTCCGCCGCGGATGAAATCCTGGCGTGATAAGTATGAGCATCACCTGCTGCTGAAAATGTCCGGGGAAGGTATTGAAGAAGCACGCACCTGGCTTGAGAGTTATTTCCAGCAGGCGGAAGGCGCATTCTTTGCCTGCACGCCTGAAGAAGGTGCCAAAGCGTTCCTGCACCGCTTTGCCGCTGCGGGCGCTGCCGTGCGCTACCACGCGGTACACGCCGATGAAGTGGAAGATATTCTGGCGCTGGATATCGCGCTGCGCCGTAACGATCGGGAGTGGTTTGAACAACTGCCGCCGGAAATCAGCAGCCAGATTAGCCACAGCCTCTATTACGGCCACTTTATGTGTCATGTCTTCCATCAGGATTACATTGTGAAAAAGGGCGTGGACGCGCATGCGCTTAAAGAGCAAATGCTTGAATTGCTTCGTTTACGTGGCGCACAGTATCCGGCAGAGCATAACGTCGGCCATTTATACGAAGCGCCGGAAACATTAAAACGATTTTATAAGGCAAACGACCCTACAAACAGCATGAATCCGGGGATTGGCAAGACTACGAAGCATAAATGGTGGGATGAGAGCGTTTGCAGCCATACACATCATCATGATCGTCACTAAAACGTGCCGTTAACTGTCGGAATGGGGCTATTTTTCGTTCATTTTTAGGACTAAATTAGCGAACAATAAGGGTGGGACTCTCTTTCCCACCCGCATCCCAGCGCAGAGGTTCGAAAATGTCAGTGGTCGAAACATTACCGGTCGCGCGGCTAGATGTTCGGGAAGCTACGCTCGACGATATTCCTGCTATTACCGCCATTTATGAATGGCATGTCCTTCATGGTCGCGGCTCTTTTGAAGAAACGCCCCCGACAGAATTTCAAATGCGAGAACGGTTACACCACATTCGTGAACAGGGGCTGCCGTGGCTGGTTGCGCACTATGATGGGATCGTGGTGGGTTACTGCTACGCCACCGTTTATCGCCCTCGCCCCGCGTATCGCTTTACCATCGAAGATTCTGTTTACATTGATGCCAGCATGACCGGGCGCGGGATCGGCAGCGAATTGCTGAGCGCGCTGATTGCCCGCTGCGAAGAAGGCCCGTGGCGGCAAATGATTGCCGTAATCGGTGACGGCGAGAAAAATACCGGTTCGTGCCGCCTGCATAAACAATTCGGCTTTGAAATCGTCGGGAATTTACGCAGCGTGGGCTTCAAGCTGGGCGACTGGCGGGACACGTTAATTATGCAGCGTCCGCTTAACGCAGGGGACTGGAGCGCCCCCTGAGCTATGGTCGGGTGACGCTAATGCTTACCCGACCTGCAACTCCATAACTTAATCTTCCTGCGTGTTACCCGCCGCAGCATTGCTCGCCATCTGCGCCGCTTTTTGCTTTTTATAGCTCAGGGCGGATGACGGCACAGGCGTTATTTTTCCGGTTTCCATCCAGTTGCGCAGGCGGTTAGCGTCCGCGAAGTGGGTGTATTTACCGAACGCATCCAGCACCACCAGCGACACCGGACGATGGTTAATCACGGTGCGCATCACCAGACAGTGCCCGGCGTTATTGGTAAAGCCGGTTTTCGTTAGCTGAATATTCCAGTTATTGCGATATACCAGATGGTTGGTGTTACGGAACGGCAGCGTATACGGCGGGTTGCTGAAGGTCGCCATATCCTCTTTAGTGGTGCTCAACTGGCCAAGCAGCGGATATTGCTTCGAGGCGATCAGCATTTTGGTGAGATCGCGCGCGGTGGAAACGTTATCTATCGATAAACCTGTTGGCTCCACATAGCGGGTGTGGCTCATGCCAAGAGACTTCGCCTTCGCATTCATCGCGCGGATAAATGCATCGTAACCGCCAGGGTAGTGGTGCGCGAGGCTCGCTGCGGCACGGTTTTCCGAAGACATCAGCGCCAGCAGCAGCATATTTTTACGGCTGATTTTACTCTTCAGCCGCACGCGGGAGTAGACGCCTTTCATCTCCGGCGTATGGCTGATGTCCACGCTCAGCATCTCATCCATCGGTAAATGGGCATCCAGCACCACCATGGCGGTCATCAATTTGGTGATGGACGCGATCGGACGCACCAGATCCGGATGGCTGGAGTACAAAACCTTATTGGTTTGCAGATCGACAATCATGGCGCTGCCGGAAGCGATCTCTTGCCCGCTGCTGGCGGACGTTACGGCCTTGCTCGCAAGAGCCTGCGGTGCCAGAGGCACGGTTATCATCAGCGCAAGGCTGAACAGTGACAGACGGATTTTTGTCGGCATGGTGACGCTTCTGTAATTATTCTGGAGTGTGATGTTTGCCACCACTCACGTTCAGATAGTGAATAAAATAAGTGAGGCGCCAGCATAATACTCTGACGCCTCGGGAAACGGCTACTGGAGAATCGTAACCTGATGTCAAAACAGGCGATACCCATAACCCCATAAGATGACTGCCATGGCCAGCAGCACTTCCAGCACCAGTACGCCGATGGCGAGGGTGGAACTGGAGAAGCTCATGCCTTCCTCTTTATTGATATTCAGGAATTCAGGAATACCAACATAAAGCAGGTAACCCGTATAGAACAGCGCCGCCGCGCCTACCGCAACACAAAGCCAAACCAGTGGATAGAGAGCTACCACGCCGCTTAAGAACAGGGGAGTCGCCACGTAACCGGCAAATACCATGCACCGGGCAAGCGACGGACGTTTCGGATAATTTCTTGCCATCCACCAGATAACGCGGCCCATTACCGCCACGCCTGCCAGCATCAGCGCATAAAACAGCACGCCAAGCACTAAACCGGTAAACACTGAGAGTTCAACAAAAGTGCCATCGCCAAAATTCCAGCCGATTTGCGTGGTGCCGATAAAGGCGCAAATCACCGGGATGGCCGCCATAAGCAAAACATGATGCGTGTAGTGATGCGAGACCGTTTCGTTCTCGCGCTTAATTTCCTGCATTTCACGATTGGGATGGGATAGCAATCCCCAGACATGGTTCATAGGGCCTCCTGTCATATAGATCCACAGTGTAAGCAGCACCCTAATTATAATGCACACCCTCAGATTGTTTTTTAATCATGCTAATTTATCTGCCCCGTTTAGCTGCGCGCGAGCGGTGGGGTTGTATGCTTTAAAGTCGTTAACAATAAGGAGAACAGCTGAGTCTGATGGATATCAACAGCTTAATTGAGCATTACGGCTATGCCGCGCTGGTGCTGGGCAGTATGGCGGAAGGGGAAACTATCGCCCTACTCGGCGGGGTAGCGGCGCATCAGGGACTGCTGAAATTCCCGCTGGTGGTCATTTCCGTGGCGCTGGGCGGTATGATTGGCGACCAGCTGCTTTATCTGGCCGGACGACGCTTTGGCGATTCGTTGCTTTCACGTTTTAGTAAACATCACAAAAAGATCGCCAAAGCTCAGAAGCTTATTAATCGCCACCCCTGGCTGTTTGTGATCGGCACGCGCTTTATGTACGGCTTTCGTATTATCGGTCCGCTATTAATCGGCGCCAGCCGTCTGCCGCCGAAAATATTTCTCCCGCTTAATATCGCGGGCGCGCTGGTGTGGGCAACCCTGTTCACCTCGCTGGGCTATGTGGGCGGCGAGTTGATAAGTCCGTGGCTGCACAGCCTCGACCAGTATGTTAAGCGCTGGATTTGGCTGGTGGTCGCCATAGCCCTGGTCTGGCTTGCCCGCTACTGGTTTAAACGCCGCGCCAGCAAACGACAGGACTAATTTTTCGGCTTGAACTGGGGATTGGCTAGCATAAACCCCCCGTCAACGATAAATGACTGCCCGGTAGTGTAGCTGGCGCTGTCTGAACACAGCCAGGCTACCAGGCTTGCTATCTCTTCCGTCTCGCCAAATCGACCAAGCGGGACGGTCGGCAGTTCAGTATGTTTGCCTTCCCCCTCTTTCATGTCGTTCATCGGGGTGGCGATAGCGCCGGGTGCGACGGCGTTGACCAGAATGTTATGCTGAACCAGCTCCATCGCCATGGATTTGGTCAGTCCGCCCAGCGCATGTTTGGCGGCAGTATAGGCGCAGGCCTCGGGCAGCGGCGTATGTTCATGAACGGAGGTAATATTCACAATCCGCCCTCCGCTACCTTGTTGCACCATAGCGTGCGCCACTTTTTGAGAGCACAAAAATGCGCCGTCTACGTCAACGGTAAACAGCTTGCGCCATTCATCAAGCGTAACGTCCAGGAAAGGGTTTTTGCTCATTGCGCCGGCGTTGTTCACCAGAGCATCAATTCTCCCGAAGCGGCTTATCAACTCATCAATGCCGGCCGCTCCGTCAGGTAAATTGCTTAAATCGAGCTGAACAGTTTCAGCCCGCCGCCCCAGCCCACGAATCTCCCGCGCTGTGTCCTCAGCACCCTTCTCATCTGAATGCCAGGTGATCCCCACGTCATAGCCCTGTTCAGCCAGCATCAGCGCACATTTTTTGCCGATACCAGAATCCGACGCCGTTACGATAACCACTTTGTTAGCCGTACTCATCACCACCTCCCGGATAAGATTAAAAGCAGAGAATTAAGTATAGGAGGAGATAAATAATTAGCCGATGCCCGCTCTCGTCGCCTGGTAAGGACAAAGCCGGGATCCATTTTCTTCAGGTTTAAGGATCTTCTACACTAGAGGGGCCAATTAAGGCTGTGCATACAGGAGTTGCCATGACACAAAATATCTA
This sequence comes from Buttiauxella sp., assembly GCA_032051265.1. GTDB lineage: Bacteria > Pseudomonadota > Gammaproteobacteria > Enterobacterales > Enterobacteriaceae > Dryocola. The sequence continues at coordinate 54,473 of DAMBYU010000007.1, read as the reverse complement.
TGATAACCCGGCGTTTTTTGCAGGCTACGCTACCCTCGACCGCTCGATTAAAGGGCTGGATGGCGCGCCTGAATGGCCGACGATGCAGACTCTGCTGCCGGAAATTCAGGATAAAAAAGTCGTCGATCTGGGCTGCGGCTACGGCTGGTTTTGCCGCTACGCACGCTCCCGGGGCGCAGCGGAGGTTCTGGGGCTGGATGTCTCGGTGAAGATGCTCGAAAAAGCGCAGGAAATGACGACCGGTGAGGGGATTATCTATCGCCGCGAAGATCTGGAGCAGTTACAGCTGCCCGCGAAAAGCGTGGACCTGGTTTACAGCTCGCTGGCGCTCCACTATCTGGAAAATATTTCAGCGCTGTTTGCCACGCTTGAACAAGCGCTGGTTCCCGGTGGCAGGCTGGTCTTTTCCGCCGAGCATCCGGTTTACACGGCACCACTACAGCAAGGATGGCTGGCTGACCAGACGGGGCAGAAATCATGGCCGGTAAACCATTATCAGCAGGAAGGCGAGCGCATCAGCAACTGGTTTGCCGACGGTGTGAAAAAGCAGCATCGTAAATTATCGAGCTGGATAAACGCGCTGATAAGCGCCGGTTTTGTTATCGAAAAACTTGATGAGTGGGGCCCGAGCGCGGAGCAAATTGCCCAGAACCCGGCGCTGGATGAAGAGAAAGATCGTCCGATGCTTTTCCTGCTGGCCGCCCGTAAACCGCATATCTGACTAATCGCTCTATCTTTTTTTCACTGAATTACCCTTTACGGGGGGGCAACTTCCCCCGCTTCGCGCATCCTTGCCTATACTGTCTGAACATCAGCCAAAAGATAGGGAGCATTAATGAAAATTATTTTATGGGCAGTTCTGATCATCTTTATTATTGGCTTACTGGTCGTCACCGGCGTATTCAAAATGATTTTCTGATAGTAGCGAGCGGGTGCCACAGCGTGGCACCGTGCTTATTTTTTAGCTTGCGCGCTGTAATTTACCGGCACCCAACGGTATCCATTTCCTTGCTTCTGAACATGCCCGATTCCCGGAAATGAAATATGCGCGGCCGCGATCCAAACGTCTTTCTGCGCAGCCTCTTTAAGCACTTTTTCTCGGGTTGTTACCGCCTTTTTCTGATCCACATCGAAATGAATCGCCACGTCCGGCTCCGGCATCTGTACCGCTTTGGCATGAATAATATCTCCCCATAACAGCATGGTTTGTCCGCCGTTGCTAACGCGATAAATGACGCTGCCCGGCGTATGCCCTGCGGCGGAAATGGCCTCGATGCCCGGAATAATTTCCGTCGGAGCATGAAACGTCTGAAGCTTACCCGCGTCGATAACCGGGCGCATGGTTTTCTCAGAATCGGCAAAAGTGTGGCGCTGGCTTTCCTCAACCTTGTTGATGTTGGCCGGATTCAGCCACCAGTCCACATCTTTTTGTTCCACGCGCACCGTGGCATTCGGGAACGCAGGCTTGCCGCTGTGCTCCACGCCGCCAGAATGGTCGCCGTGAATGTGCGTCAGCAAGACCAAATCAATACTTTCTGGCGGGAAACCAGCCGCACGCAGGTTAGCCAGTAAATGTCCGCCTGCATCACCAAACAGCGCCCCCGCGCCGGTATCCACCAGAATTACCTGTTTACCGGTGTTAATCACAAAGGTGTTGATAGAGGTTTCTGCCGCTGGCGTCATATTATCTGCCGCCATACGCCGCCGGAGCTGTGATGGAGAAATAGCGGTCAGCAGTTTATCGAGCGGCACTACCACGGTGCCGTCGGAAACGGCGGTAATCTGCCAGTCGCCCAGCATCATGCGATAGTAACCGGGGGCCTGCTGCTGGCTAATCGGCAGCGGCTCAGCAAGCACACTCGCGGCCAGGGTGCCGCCGGCTATCAGGGCTAAAATTGTCAGTGGAGTTTTCATCTTGTCCTCAAAAAGTGCTTTCAGCTTGCGGACAGTATCCCCAGGGCTTTATTATCACTCCAATTGATTGGAGAAATAATGACTATCAAAGAGAATGATTTTCGCAAAATCGACCTCAATTTGCTGATTGCGTTTGCGGTGCTGTTTCGCGAGCAGAGCGTTTCGCTGGCGGCGGATAAACTGCATCTCGGCCAGCCTGCGGTAAGCGGTTCGCTGGCGCGCCTGCGGGAAATGTTCGACGATCCTCTTTTTATTCGCAGCGGCCATCGCATGCAGCCCACCGCCCGCGCCACTGAATTACACACCGAATTGATGCCGCTGCTGGAACAGCTGCAAAGCGCGCTGTTTCAGCAGGCGGAGTTTACTCCGGCCAACGCGAAGGCCACCGTCACCCTCGGCATGACAGACTGGGTAGAAATGTGGCTGATGCCGCTTCTGGTGCCCGCCCTGCGCGCAGAAGCGCCGGGCGTACGCCTGAACGTAGTGGCAAGCGACCCGTTCACCGACGCACAGCGTCTGGAAGGCGGCGATCTGGATATGGCGATTAGCGTGGCAAACCAGTCCGCTCGCTGGATGGAGCGCGAGATCCTCACATCAATGGAGTTTGTCACCCTCTGGCATCCTTCGCAGCTTCAGCCTGAAGCCCCTTTAACCCCTGAGGCTTACGCCGCGCAGCAGCACGTGCTGGTAAGCTACCGTGAAGCCACAAGCAGCCATATCGACACGCTGCTGGCAAAACTTGGACACAAGCGAGAGATTTGTTACACCACGCCACACTTCGCCGCCCTGCCCGGCCTGCTGATGCAAATGCCCGCGCTGGCTACCGTTCCGCAGGGGTTGAGTGAAAACTGGCAGCAGACATGGGGCTTACAAAGCAGCCCGGTACCGCTCGAGGTGGCTCCGTTTGAGGTGGCATTATTATGGCATCAGCGCCATAACAGCGATGCGGCGCTGATGTGGGTCAGAAGTTTTATTAAGCGGCTGGTGGGCTGAGTTAAGCGTGAGCCAGTGCGACCTACACCTTCAGACTGCCGCCGTTGGTGGCAATTACTTCTTTGTACCAGTGAAAGCTTTTCTTGCGTGAACGCGCAAGCGTGCCGTTGCCCTGGTCGTCGCGGTCGACGTAGATGAAACCATAGCGCTTAGAAAGCTCCGCTTTAGAGGCGCTCACCAGATCGATCGGCCCCCAGCAGGTATAACCGAGTACCTCAACGCCATCTTCAATCGCTTCACCCACCTGCACCAAATGATCGTTGAGATAGCTGATGCGGTAATCGTCATGCACCGTTCCGTCGGCTTCCAGCTTATCCTTCGCCCCCAGTCCGTTTTCAACGATGAACAGCGGTTTCTGATAACGATCCCACAGCTCGTTGAGCAGGATGCGCAGGCCAATCGGATCTATCTGCCAGCCCCACTCGGAGCTTGCCAGATGCGGGTTAGGCACCATGCTCAGAATATTGCCGCGCGCCTTAGCATTCACCTCTTCATCCGCCGTCACGCAGCCGGTCATGTAATAGCTAAAGGAGATAAAATCGACGGTAGTTTTTAGCGCTTCGCGATCGCTTTCGGTTATTTCCAGCTTAATGCCGTTGTCGCAGAAGTAGCGCAGCATATAGCCGGGGTATTCACCGCGACACTGCACATCGCCAAAGAAGAGCCAGCTTCGGTTTTCTTTTAGCGTTTCCAGCACGTCTTCCGGCCTGCAGGTCAGCGGGTACATCAGGCCACCCAGCAGCATGTTGCCGATGCGCGCGTCGGGGATTATCTCGTGGCAGGCTTTTACCACCAGCGCGCTTGCCACCAGCTGGTGATGAATCGCCTGATAAACTTCCGCTTTAGCGCTTTTTTCCGGCAGCCCCACGCCGGTGAGCGGCGCGTGCAGCGACATATTGATTTCGTTAAACGTCAGCCAGAGCTTCACCTTATTTTTATAACGCGTGAATACCGAACTCGCATAGCGCTCGAAGAAGGTGATAGTTTCACGGCTGCCCCAGCCGCCATATTTTTTTACCAGCCCCCAGGGCATTTCATAATGGGAAAGCGTCACCATCGGTGTGATGTTGTGCTTCGCCAGCTCATCAAACAGGCGATCGTAATAAGCCAGGCCCTCTTCGTTTGGCGTCTGCTCGTCCCCCTGCGGAAAGATACGCGTCCAGGCAATAGACACACGCAGACACCCGAACCCCATTTCCGCGAACAGCGCGATATCTTCCGGGTAGCGATGATAAAAATCGATGGCGACGTCTTTGATGCCGAAATCACCCGGCTCACGCTCGACAGCTTCGCTTAAGACACCGTGCGGCTGAACATCGGAAGTGGAGATACCTTTTCCCCCCTCCCGCCACGCGCCTTCTACCTGATTTGCGGCAATTGCTCCGCCCCACAAAAAAGTCTCAGGAAATGCTTTCATTTACTTCTCCTTTGTTAAGCGGCTTACCGTCAGGAACGGCAGGCCTGAATCGATGCTGTGGCTGCTCGTCACGCGTTCGACGGCTGCATAATCCTCGCCGTTACTGATAATCACCGGCGTAGTGAGATCGTAACCTGCATCCAGAATCGCCTGCCTGTCGAACTCAAGCAGAAGATCGCCGGGTTGAATTTTATCCCCCGGTTTAACATGGGCGGTGAAATGCAGGCCGTCCAGCTTTACCGTATCAATACCAATATGAATCAGCACTTCAATGCCGCTATCGCTGAGCAGGCCGATAGCGTGGCGCGTCTGAAAAAGCGAGGCTACTTCACCGTAAAACGGAGCGTGAACCTTATTAGAGAGCGGTACAATCGCCGCCCCCGGCCCCAGCACGCCGCTGGCAAAAGTGGAATCCGGGACCTGGTCCATGGCCAGAACGGTACCGCTCATCGGCGCCAGAATATCGCTCTCGCTAATTTTAACCGCGCCGTCAGCTTTGTCGCTACGCGGTAAACCGGCAAACCACGTCATGATGCAGGCCAGCAGCAGCGCAACGGCCGTGCCGATAATAGCGCCCCACACGCTGGCGTCCGGCCCGCCAGGCGGAATGATCTGTGCAAAGGTAAAAATACTGGCAAGGCCAAACGAATAGACCGCGCTGTGGCTAAACCCTACAATCGCGCCGCCAACCGCCCCCGCCGTACAGCCAAAAATAAACGGACGACGGTTAGGCAGCGTAACGCCATATACGGCAGGCTCGGTAATACCAAAGATCCCGGCAGTAAACGCTGAACCGGCCAGCGTTTTCTGCCGGGCATCGCGGGTACGCAAAAACACGCCAAGGGTTGCCCCAACCTGCCCCATGACCGCCGGCAGCAGCAGGGGAGCCAGCGTGTCATGCCCGAGCGCGCTGAGGTTATTGATCATTAACGGCACCAGCCCCCAATGCAGGCCGAAGATGACACAGATCTGCCAGACGGCGCCCATCACCGCGCCCGCAAGCCACGGCGCAAAGGCATAAATCCCCTGATAACCCTGCGCCAGCATCTGGCTCAGCCAGGTTGCCACCGGGCCAATCAGCAGGAACGTCAGCGGAACGACAATGGCGAGGCAAAACAGCGGCGTAAAGAAATTACGCACGGCGGACGGCAGAATGCGGTTGCAACGCTTCTCAAGCCAGCAGCTCACCCATGCGGCCAGAATAATCGGGATCACCGACGCGCTGTAATTAATGAAGGTGATGGGGATGCCAAGAAAATGCTCGGGTAGCGCCCCTGCCAGGCTGCCCGCTTCAAAAGCCTGCAGCACCACCGGATGCGTCAGCGCGCCGCCAATCGCCATAGTGACAAAGGGGCTGCCGCCAAATTTTTTACCCGCCGTGTAACCCAGCACCAGCGGAAAGAAGTAAAACAGGCCGTCGCTGGCGGCAAACCAGAGTTTATAAGTGCCTGACGCCATACTCATCCAGCCGCAGGCGACCGCCAGCGCCAGCAGCCCTTTGAGAATACCGGAGGCAGCCATTACGCCGAGGAACGGCGTAAAAATCGCTGAGACGATATCTATCAGGCGGTTCAGTAAGTTGACCTTTTCACCGTTATTTACCTGAGGGGTAGTTTCTTCGCTGATGCCAGCCTGCGCGCATACCGCGCGGTAAACGTCGTGTACATGGTTGCCGATCACCACCTGAAACTGCCCGCCGCTTTCCACCACCATAATCACGCCGGGATGCTTTTTAAGCGCCGCCGCGTCCGCGAGCTTCCCATCCTTTAGTTTAAAGCGCAGCCTGGTGGCACAATGCACCAGGCTCGCTATATTCTCGCGCCCGCCAACGTGGCTTAGAATATCCTTCGCAAGTTCTTGATACTCCATAATTCATTCCTTTTACTTATTGCCCGCAGGCTATGTGCGACCGAGTAAAATGCAAAAAACCTGAGGCCAGCCTCCCCTGGGGGAGACCGACGCTCAGGTTTTGCCTGCCGAAGCAGTAGCAATCCGTTTTTAAGAAGCCTTACGGCCTTCTTTACGCACCCGCTCAATATGAATCGCGAGGAACATAATCTCTTCTGTCGTCAGCTCACGCTGATATTCAGCGGCTAAATGCCGGTTAATCTTTTCTGCACAGCGCCAGGCGCGCGGATAGTTATCTTTCACCGCGGCGTGCAGCGTTGCATCATCGTCTGCCACTACGCTTCGGTTCAGCATGCGCTGGGCGAAAAACTTCAAATGAGTGACAAAACGCTGATAGCTCAGGCTCTCTTCATCATATTCCAGCGTAAGCTGGTATTTCACGATCTGGAGAATTTCCTGCATTACCCGCGTTACGTGCATCACTTCTGGCATTTCGCTGTCGAGCTGAGCGGTGACAAGATGCAGCGCGATAAAGCCCGCTTCGTCTTCCGCAAGCCTTACGCCGAGGCGCTTTTCGATAATATCCAGCGCCTCCAGCCCCAGGGAAAACTCTTTCGGATACAGTCGCTTAATTTCCCATAGCAGTACATTACGGATCGTCACGCCTTTCTTTTGCCGTTCGAGAGCAAAGTGGCAGTGATCGGTCAATGTGATGTACAGACTCTCCTGCAATTTGCCCAGTCGCTGATGCGACAGGTCAATAATGCGATCGCAGGTGGTCATTATCTCAAGCGGGATCTGGCTGAGTAATTCGCTCAGGCGCGTCACCAGCTCGTCGCTTTGCAGGGAAAAGACTTTTTCGATTTTGTTCCGATCCAGCGTATCGCCGACATGTTTCTGAAACCCCAGCCCACGCCCCATCACCACCTGTTCACGCTGGTGCTCGTCCAGAATCACCACCACGTTGTTGTTTAATATTTTGGCGATCTTCATGGCTACCCCGGAAACAAAAAAACCTGACCTCCGGCTAACGCCAGAAAATCAGGTTTTGCCTGCTTTATGCAGTAACAATCCAACGAAGTGAACGTATCATAAAAGATATATCGCTCAAGCCACGGAGCTGAAAAGCGTGACGGCGATCGCGTCCACAGCCGACTATTTCGCCGCTGCCTGTCCGACAAACAGCTGGCGATATTGCTCCTCAAACCGCGGAGCATTCCACTCGCCGTCAAAAATCGTCCACGTGATGTAACCTCTGTTCAACCAGCCCGTGTCGGTATCATTATCCACCGGCTTCAGGACTTTATCGCTAATGATTTGTTGCGCGTTTCCGTTCGGCAATATCTTGTAGTAGTGCTGAGGTAGAGGGTTACGCTCGTTTTCAACAAATTTCATGCCGGGAATATCGCTTTTTGCCAGCGGAGGGTAGTTAATACTTAACCCCGATCCGGCAGGCAACACCGCCTTTCCTGGCTGCCGGTTTTTCGCCAGCGTATCGACCAGGCCCGCAACATAATCCACAGAGTCCGGCCAGTATTTGTGGGTCGATGGCCAGCCTGCTTTCATTTCTTCTTTACTCAAGATATAGCCAATGCTGGCGGCAATGGCCGGATAACCATAGCGTACCGCCCTTGCGGCTGCGCCAATGGTGCCTGAGTTAAGCTGCGCCACACCGGTATTTGGGCCATCGTTTACGCCGGAGATAACCAAGTCCACAGGCTGGTCCTTAAGGATGCCCAGCAAACCAAAGTCAACGGCATCAGCGGGCGTGCCCGGGAAGCAATAGCGTTTTTCAGCGACCTTTTTCACATCAAAAATCTTATTCGGCTTAAAGGTTATCGCCGAGCCGATACCGCTTTGGTTTGTGGCCGGTGCCACCATCCACACATCGTAACCTTTTGCCGTGAGCTTATCCTGCAGGGAGGTAGTGCCCACGGATTCACAGCCATCATCGTTGACCAGCAGGATACGCATCGGACGCTCCGCCGCGTGAGTTACGCTTGCGGTTAATATAACCAGCAGCGCCGTAGAGAGGTATTTTTTCATTTTCTACTCCTTATTATTTATTAACCGCAAGGGGCAAAATTTTGTTGGCGGCGAAATCTAATATTCCTTATCAATAAAGGGCCTCTCGCCTGCCGCCTGGAAAATTAAAAGCAAAAAAAAACCTAAGTCGCTGAGGCCAGCATTGGCTTCAGCGACTTAGGTTTTGCCTGTTATACAGTGACAACCCTATATTTAATTTACCCGCTCACCCTAACACCGGCATTATTCATTATCCAGTACGGAAAAAGAGCAGGCTTTCAAACTGTGAGCAATTTAACATCAGACGGTAATTTCTTTGTCGTCTGTAATTAATAACCTGAACCCGTCACAAATTAATAAGCGCAATGGCTGATTAATTACCAGATCCATTAATTATAACGCTCCTATTGCACGCGCAATCTCAGGCGAGGTTTTATAGGTTCGAATCTCGCTAAACAGATCCGTCGCCTCAACGTATTCTTTGCGCAGATAACCCAGCCACTGTTTGATTCGCGCCACATGGTACATGCCGGTGTCGCCCTGCTTTTCGAGCTGGCTGTATTTTTGCAGCAGCTGCACGACTCCCGGCCACGGCATGCGCGGTTCGTTATATTTGATGACCCGGCTAAGATTCGGCACGTTTAACGCGCCGCGGCCAATCATTACCGAATCACAACCTGTCGCCGAAAGACACTCCTGCGCGCTCTGCCAGTCCCAAATTTCACCGTTAGCGATCACCGGAATGGAGAGCCGCTGGCGAATTTCGCCGATTGCGGCCCAGTTGATAAGCTCTGCTTTGTAACCGTCTTCTTTCGTCCGCCCGTGGACCACAAGCTCCGTGGCACCAGCCTGTTGCACGGCGTCGGCAATTTCAAACTGCCGCGCGCCGTTATCCCAGCCGAGGCGTATTTTAACCGTTACCGGCAAGGCCGCAGGAACCGCTTCACGCATGGCTTTTGCGCCACGGTAGATAAGTTCAGGATCCTTGAGCAGCGTTGCGCCACCGCCGCTGCCGTTAACCAGTCTGGACGGGCAGCCGCAATTGAGATCCACCCCCCACGAACCAAGCTCAACGGCGCGCGCGGCGTTTTCCGCCAGCCATTGCGGATATTGGCCCAGAAGCTGCACACGCACTAACGTTCCGGACGGCGTGCGGCTGTTATGCAGCAGCTCCGGGCAAAGCTTATAAAAGGATTTTGCCGGCAAAAGCTGATCGACCACGCGCAGAAACTCGGTGATACAAAGATCGTAGTCGTTTACCTCGGTAAGCAGTTCACGAACTAAAGAGTCGAGAACGCCTTCCATCGGCGCGAGGAGTACACGCATGAGCTATTCCGGTAAAAAAAGAGGCGCTATGTTAGCGCCTTATATTAATGACAAACACCCGAAAAGCGTGGTTTTCGGGTGTTTGGGGTAAATCAGAAGACAAAATCCTTTGTTTTTAAAAACGCCTTTTAACAGGTAAGGGCTTTGTCAGCAGTCTGAGGCGCTATGTTAGCGCCTCAGTTTAAGTTGGCAAAGCCTTAGTTAGCGGCTGCCGGTTTGCGTGGCGGACGACGACGGCCGTTCGCACCAGCCGGTTTAGCAGCGCCATCACCCTGCGGGCGTGACTGACGACGCGGTGCGCCGCTGCGATCGGACGGCGCGCTGCTGTTGCCATTCCCACCACGACGCTGACCCTGCCCCTGACCACCGCGACCGCCGCCACGCTGCTGCTGACGACCATTTACGATAGGCTCGGCAGGGATAGAAGGATCCACTTCGTAGCCTGCAATAGCCATGCGCGGGATTTCGAGTTTCAGCAGGCGTTCGATATCTCGCAGCAGTTTGTGCTCATCGACACAAACCAGAGACAGCGCTTCGCCGGTTGCCGCCGCACGACCGGTACGACCGATGCGGTGCACGTAATCTTCCGGCACGTTCGGCAGTTCGTAGTTCACTACATGCGGCAGCTCTTCAATATCCAGACCGCGAGCCGCGATATCCGTTGCTACCAGCACGCGGATACCGCCGCTTTTGAAATCGGCCAGCGCACGGGTACGCGCACCCTGGCTCTTGTTGCCGTGGATAGCGGCGGCGGTGATACCGTCTTTACCCAGCTGTTCAGCCAGATGGTTGGCACCGTGTTTGGTACGGGTGAAAACCAGCACCTGCTGCCAGTTGCCTTCGCCAATCATCTGCGACAGCAGCTCTCTTTTACGTTTCTTATCAACGAAGTGAACGTGCTGGGTAATTTGCTCGGAAGCCGTATTACGGCGCGCCACCGACACTTCTTCCGGGTTGTGCAGCAGTTTTTCTGCCAGACCTTTAATGTCGTCGGAGAAGGTGGCGGAGAACAGCAGGTTCTGACGGCGTGCGGGCAGTTTTGCCAGCACGCGACGAATATCGTGGATAAAGCCCATATCCAGCATACGGTCGGCTTCATCAAGCACCAGGATTTCGACCTGGTCGAGCTTCACCGCGTTCTGATGCTCCAGATCTAACAGACGGCCAGGGGTTGCCACCAGCACGTCGACGCCGCTGCGCAGTTTCATCATCTGCGGGTTAATGCTCACCCCGCCGAAAACCACCAGCGAGCGGAGGTTTAAATATTTGCTGTAATCACGCACGTTTTCGCCAATCTGAGCGGCCAGCTCACGGGTTGGCGTCAGGATCAGGGCGCGCACCGGGCGACGGCCCTTAACGTGTGGCTCGTTGTCCACCAGACGTTGCAACAGCGGCAGGGTAAAACCTGCGGTTTTTCCGGTGCCTGTCTGGGCACTGGCCATCAGGTCACGGCCTGCTAATACTACCGGGATCGCCTGACGCTGGATTGGGGTAGGCTCACGATAGCCCTGCTCTTCCACCGCACGCAGAATATCGGCATTCAGGCCGAGAGAATCAAAAGACATAGGTACTCCAGAATCGCCCTGACCGCGATGCGCGGTGTAGTTTCCAGGGGTTCATATGACGCCAGTCTCCTGGCGAGTAGAGGGGCACAAACCACGGTGCCGTAAGGAGCGCAGTGTAGCAGCTTTTGTGATACTCCGCACAATTTCTCTTTTTAACGCCCTTTTACAGCATAATTACTCGCCGCTGGACAGTCTGAGAGTAACGGCTTACGCTTAATCAATCGATTGATTAACTTTTTAAGAGGTCGGTATGAACGCTACGCCGACGCCCTTCACCTCCCGCGGTGAACAGGCTAAAAACACCCTTATTAATGCCGCTATTGCTCAGTTTGGCGAATACGGTCTGCATGCCACCACGCGTGACATCGCCGCCCTTGCCGGGCAAAACATCGCGGCCATCACCTACTATTTCGGCTCCAAAGAAGAGCTCTATATGGCCTCGGCCCAGTGGATTGCGGATTTCATCAACCACAACTTTCAGTCGCACGTGCGCAGTGCCGGGGCCATTCTTAATCAGCCCGAGCCGGACAAGGCACAAATACGCGAACTTATTCACACCGCCTGCAGCCATATGATTAGCCTGCTCACCGCCGATGAAACGCTGAACCTGAGCAAGTTTATCTCCCGCGAGCAGCTTTCGCCGACGCCCGCCTACCAGCTTATTCACGACCGGGTAATTGCGCCGATGCATACGCATCTCACAAGCCTGGTGGGCTGCTACACAGGCCGCGATCCGTTAGATACCGAAACCATTTTGCACACCCACGCTCTGCTCGGACAGGTGCTTGCCTTCCGCTTAGGGCGCGAGACAATTTTATTACGCACCGGCTGGACGACTTTCGACAAAGCCTGCGTACAGCAAATCAGCGATGTGGTGCTAAGCCATATCGATTTCATCCTGCAGGGATTGTCTGTTGAGCGAGGAAAAGCGTGCGATGAAAAATAAAAAACCCATCGTCGTTGTGATAGTGATTGTTGCGCTGCTGGCTGTCTGCGCTGGCGGCTGGCTGTGGTATCAAAGTGAGCGGGAGCAGCCGCTGACGCTCTACGGCAACGTGGATATTCGTACCGTCGATATGAGCTTTCGCGCGGGCGGACGACTCGCCACGCTGAAAGTGGATGAAGGCGACGCCATTAAGGCCGGAGAAACCCTGGGCGAGCTGGACAAAGGGCCTTATCAGAACGCTGTGCAGCAGGCGGAAGCCAACGTCGCGGTCGCCCAGGCTAAATTCGATCTGGTGATTGCGGGCTACCGCGATGAAGAAATTGCCCAGGCCGCGGCGCAGGTCAATCAGGCCCAGGCCGCTTACGACTATGCGCAGAACTTTTATCAGCGCCAGCAGGGGTTGTGGGCCAGACGTGTGGTTTCCGCTAACGAGCTGGAAAACGCCCGCTCCGCAAGCAACCAGGCCAAAGCTACGCTAAAGGCCGCACAGGACAAGCTCAGCCAGTACCGCACCGGTAACCGCCCGCAGGAAATAGCTCAGGCGCAGGCCAGCCTGCAACAGGCCAAAGCGCAGCTCGCCCAGGCGCAGCTCGATTTACAGGACACCACGCTTATCGCTCCTTCCGACGGCACGATACTGACCCGCGCCGTTGAGCCCGGCAGCATGCTGAACGCCGGAAGCACGGTGCTGACGCTCTCCCTGACGCGCCCGGTCTGGGTGCGTGCCTATGTGAACGAAGTCAGCCTGAACAAGGCGCAGCCCGGCACGGAAGTGCAGATTTATACCGACGGGCGGCCCGATAAACCCTGGCGCGGCAAAATAGGGTTTGTTTCCCCTACCGCCGAATTCACACCGAAAACGGTTGAGACGCCCGACCTGCGTACCGATTTAGTCTATCGCCTGCGCATCATCGTTACCGACGCAGATGACTCGCTGCGCCAGGGCATGCCGGTCACCGTCAGCTTTAATGATGGAACGCAGCATGAGCAGCAGTGACGGCATCATCCACCTGCGCGGGCTGATGAAAAGCTTTCCGGGGCTGGATAAACCTGCCGTAGCGAGCCTTGACTGCGAAATCCACACGGGCGAGGTCACCGGCCTGGTTGGGCCGGACGGCGCGGGGAAAACCACATTAATGCGCATGCTGGCAGGCCTGCTTAAGCCAACCGAGGGAAGCGCGGACGTCATCGGGCTGGACCCGGTAAAAGACGATCGCGCCCTGCACGCCGTTCTGGGATACATGCCGCAAAAATTCGGGCTGTATGAAGACTTAACGGTGATGGAAAACCTCACGCTTTACGCCGACCTGCGCGGCGTGACGGGTAAAGAGCGTGAAACAACGTTCAGGCGCCTGCTGGAGTTTACCTCCCTTGGGCCTTTCACTTCGCGCCTTGCCGGAAAGCTTTCCGGCGGCATGAAGCAGAAGCTTGGTCTCGCCTGCACGCTGGTCGGCCAGCCTAAAGTTCTGCTGCTTGATGAGCCGGGCGTGGGCGTAGATCCCATTTCACGCCGCGAGCTGTGGCAAATGGTGCATGAGCTGGCGGGCGAAGGGATGCTGATTTTATGGAGCACCTCATACCTCGACGAAGCCGAGCAGTGCCGCGAGGTGCTGCTGATGAACGAAGGCGAGCTGCTTTATCACGGCGCGCCGAAGGCGCTAACGCAGAAGATGGCCGGGCGTTCGCTGCTGGTAAGCCACGGCGAAGAAAACAACCGCAAGCTGCTGCAGCGGGCGCTGAAACTGCCGCAGGTGAGCGACGGTGTGATCCAGGGGCGCTCGGTACGGCTGATCCTCGCTAAAGACGCCAGCATGGAAGCGCTGACGGAGGCGCTGAAACTGTCTCCAGACCATATAGTGCAAACCGAGCCGCGATTTGAAGATGCGTTTATCGACCTGTTAGGCGGCGCAGGGGAACAGGAGTCGCCGCTCGGTAAAATTCTGCATACCGTAGAAGGCAGCCCGGAAGAAACGGTGATTGAAGCCAAACAGTTGACCAAAAAATTTGGAGATTTTGCCGCCACCGACCATGTGAATTTTACCGTACAACGCGGCGAAATCTTTGGGCTACTCGGGCCAAATGGCGCGGGGAAATCCACCACCTTTAAGATGATGTGCGGCCTGCTGGTGCCAACCTCCGGACAAGCGCTGGTGCTGAATATGGATTTAAAAACCAGTTCGGGCAAGGCGCGACAGCGCCTGGGCTATATGGCGCAGAAATTTTCGCTGTATGGCAACCTGACGGTGGAGCAAAACCTGCGCTTTTTCTCCGGCGTATACGGTCTGCGCGGCAAGGAGCAGGAAGCAAAGATCCGCAGCATGAGCGAGGCATTTAACCTCCAGCCAATTTTTAACAGCTCGACGGATTCCCTGCCGCTCGGCTTTAAGCAGCGCCTGGCGCTGGCCTGCTCGCTGATGCACGAGCCGGATATTCTTTTCCTCGATGAGCCCACCTCGGGCGTTGACCCTATTACCCGTCGCGAATTCTGGCTGCACATCAACAGCATGGTCGAAAAAGGCGTGACGGTAATGGTCACTACGCACTTTATGGACGAGGCGGAATACTGCGACCGCATAGGGCTTGTGTATCGCGGAAAGCTTATCGCCAGCGGCACGCCGGACGATCTCAAGCAGCAGGCGACGGACGACGAGCAAACCGACCCGACCATGGAACAGGCATTTATCACGCTGATACACGAGTGGGATAAGGAGCATGAAGATGAGCGAGCATAATCAGATTGTCTCCTGGCGGCGGGTACGCGCCCTGTGCGTAAAGGAAACGCGGCAGATTGTGCGCGACCCGAGCAGCTGGCTGATTGCCGTCGTGATCCCCCTGCTGCTGCTGTTTATCTTCGGCTATGGGATCAACCTCGATTCCAGCCGCCTGCACGTTGGCGTCCTGCTGGAGCAGCAAAGCGAGGAAGCGCTGGACTTCGCTCATACCATCAGCGCCTCGCCCTATATCCAGCCCACCATCAGCGACAATCGCCATCAGCTGATTCAGTTTATGCAGGCGGGGAAAATTCGCGGCATGGTAGTTATCCCAACCGACTTTGCGCAGAATATGGCGCGTGCGGGCGCAACCGCGCCTGTTCAGATAATCACTGACGGCAGTGAACCGAACACCGCGAACTTTGTGCAGGGCTACCTGGAAGGGATCTGGCAGATCTGGCAACAGCAGCGCGCGGAAGATCGGGGCGAAAGCTTTGAACCCTTGATCGATGTGCAACTGCGTTACTGGTTTAACCCGGCGGCCATCAGCCAGCATTTCATTATTCCGGGGGCGATAACCATCATTATGACGGTCATCGGCGCCATCCTGACTTCGCTGGTCGTCGCGCGTGAATGGGAGCGCGGGACGATGGAAGCATTGCTCTCAACCCAGGTCACACGCACCGAACTGTTGCTATGCAAGCTGCTGCCCTATTACGTGCTAGGCATGCTGGCGATGCTGCTGTGTATGCTGGTGTCGGTCTTTATTCTCGGCGTGCCTTACCGCGGGTCGCTGCTGCTGTTATTCCTCATCACCAGCCTGTTTTTGCTCAGTACGCTCGGCATGGGCCTGCTGATTTCCACTATTACCCGTAACCAGTTTAACGCAGCCCAGGTGGCGCTGAACGCCGCGTTTCTGCCGTCAGTTATGCTGTCGGGCTTTATCTTCCAGATTGACAGCATGCCCGCGATTATTCGCGCGGTGACCTATGTGATACCCGCTCGCTACTTCGTCAGCACGCTGCAAAGCCTGTTTCTGGCGGGAAATATCGCCACGGTGCTGGTGGTCAATGTGCTGTTTTTAATCGCCTCAGCGGTGGTGTTTATCGGCCTGACGGCGCTGAAAACCAAACGTCGTCTTGATTAAGGGAAAGCCATGTTTCATCGACTATGGACATTGATTCGCAAAGAGCTGCAGTCCCTGCTGCGCGAACCGCAGACCCGCGCCATTCTTATTGCGCCGGTTATTCTGCAGGTTGTGCTATTTCCCTTTGCCGCAACGCTTGAAGTGACCAACGCGACCATTGCGATTTATAACGAGGATAACGGCAGCCATTCCGTGGAGCTGACGCAGCGCTTTGCGCGCGCAAAAGCTTTTAACCATGTGCTGCTGTTAAAGAGCCCGCAGGAAATACAGCCAACCATAGATAATCAAAAAGCGCTGCTGCTGATTCGCTTCCCGGCTGATTTTTCGCGCAATCTGATAAGCAACCAGCCCGCTAAACTGCAAATCATTCTGGATGGGCGTAACTCTAACAGCGCCCAGATTGCCGCCAATTATCTGCAACAGATAGTGAAGAACTATCAACAGGAGTTGATCATCGGGTTGCCGAAACCGAATAACAGCGAGCTGGTGGTGCGTAACTGGTATAACCCAAATCTGGATTACAAATGGTTTGTGGTGCCGTCGCTTATCGCCATGATAACGACCATCGGGGTGATGATTGTCACCTCGCTGTCAGTGGCACGCGAGCGCGAGCAGGGCACGCTCGATCAGCTTCTGGTATCGCCGCTTGCCACCTGGCAGATTTTCGTCGGCAAAGCCGTACCTGCGCAAATTGTCGCTATCGGGCAGGCCACTATTGTGCTGGGCGTGGGGATTTGGGGCTATCACATTCCCTTCTCCGGATCGGTGCTGCTGTTCTACTTCACAATGCTGATTTACGGATTATCTTTGGTAGGCTTTGGGCTGCTTATCTCCGCGCTGTGCTCAACGCAGCAGCAGGCGTTTATCGGGGTGTTTGTCTTTATGATGCCGGCCATACTGCTTTCGGGCTATGTTTCCCCGGTGGAGAACATGCCGGTGTGGCTGCAGAATTTAACCTGGGTAAATCCTATCCGGCATTTCACCGACATTACGAAACAGATTTACCTGAAGGATGCGAGTTTTGACATTGTGTGGGGAAGCGTGTGGCCGCTGCTGGTGATAGCGGCCATCACTATATCAGCGGCGTACTGGATGTTTCGCCGCAAAATTGCCTGATTTGTCTTTGGCAAGCAGAGAGTAGATGGCGGGTCCGGCAATCATTACCAGGCCTGCTGCTGCGATAAGCAAATTGCTTTCTACCACGCGAGACAGCAGCCACAGAGCGATCATCGCCGAGCCGAAGTACCAGCTTGTGGTTAGCTCTTCCAGGAAGTCGCCGATATCGCGCAGCCTGCCGCTGTGAAAGCGCTGTAAGGCGAACATCATGATAACCGTTGCCACATAAAGCAGGCACAGGCCCACGCCGACCGGGATAAGCGCCTTCATTTTCCAGCCTGCCAGCAGCGCAACCACTACCATAAAATGCAGCATAATCTGCCAACAAGTCAGGCCGGTTGTCACCTGTATACGCTGTTGCCACTTCATGTTTTTACTCCTGGCATGGTTTTTCCTGTCATTGAGAGTACGCCAGTGTACGGAAAATTCCGCAACCCGCCCTCTTTTTGTGACAAAGACTACACTTTATTTACATCAGGAAAACAAAAAGACCGGGAGCGGCATGGCACATCAGACTCCGCGCTTTTCATTTAAAGTGCTCACGATAAATACACACAAGGGCTTCACCACTTTTAACCGACGCTTTATTCTGCCGGAACTGCGGGATGCAGTACGTACGGTAGCGGCAGATATCGTCTGTCTTCAGGAAGTGATGGGCGCGCACGAGGCCCATTCAGTGCGCTTCGAAAACTGGCCTGAAACCAGCCACTATGAGTTTCTGGCCGATACCGTATGGAACGATTTCGCCTACGGGCGCAACGCCGTTTACCCGGAGGGGCATCACGGCAACGCCGTGCTTTCTCGCTTCCCCATCACCCAGTTTGATAACCGCGATATCTCCGTGGACGGCCATGAAAAACGAGGCATGCTGCATTGCCAGATGACCGTGCCAGACCAGAGTATTCGCGTGCACATCATTTGCGTTCACCTTGGGCTGCGCGAAGAACACCGCCTGGCGCAGCTAAATATGTTATGCAGACTGGTGAATGAATTACCTGAAGGGGAGCCCGTGGTAGTTGCCGGAGATTTTAACGACTGGCGGCAAAAGGCGAACCATCTGCTAAAAAATGAAGCCGGGCTGGATGAGGTCTTTACCCGTGCTTATGGTCGCCCGGCCCGCACTTTTCCGGCAGGCCTGCCGCTTTTACGCCTGGACAGGATCTACGTCAAACATGCTCACGTTAGCGCGCCTTCAGCCCTTAATTTGCGTCACTGGCGTCATCTGTCCGATCATGCCCCGCTCGCCGTGGAGATCCATATATGAAAAATAACTGGCGCGACGGCAACCGCATCGAACTGCTGGAGAACGGCGATGAGTTTTTCCCGGCAGTATTTGAGGCGATCGGTAACGCGCGTAATACGGTAATACTCGAAACCTTTATCTGGTTTGAGGACGAGGTTGGCAAGCAGCTTCACAAGGTTATTCTGAACGCGGCCAAACGTGGCGTAAGCGTTGACGTGCTGCTGGATGGCTACGGCTCTCCCGATTTAAGCGATGAGTTTGTCAGCCAGCTCACCAGCGCCGGGGTTAAGTTTCGCTACTACGATCCCCGCCCGCCGCTGTTAGGCATGCGCACCAACGTGTTCCGCCGGATGCACCGCAAGCTGGTGGTAGTAGATGGCCGCCTCGCCTTTGTGGGCGGTATTAACTACTCCGCCGAGCATATGATTGATTACGGCCCGGAGGCGAAGCAGGACTATGCCGTCAGGGTTGAAGGGCCGATAGTGGACGATATAGCAGGCTTTGTGGTCTCTAACCTGCCGGGGCACGAAATCCCGCGCCGCTGGTGGGACCGCCGCCGTCATCAGGCACAGGACAATCCGATGCCGGGCGAGGCGCAGGCGCTGTTTGTCTGGCGCGATAACGATCGGCACCGGGACGATATTGAGCGCTACTACCTGAAGATGCTGAGCAATGCGAAGCAGGAAGTCATTATCGCCAACGCCTATTTCTTCCCCGGCTACCGGCTGTTGCACGCCATGCGCAACGCCGCCCGCCGCGGCGTAAAGGTTAAACTCATTGTTCAGGGCGAGCCGGATATGCCTATCGTGAAGGTTGGTGCCCGCCTGCTCTATAATTATCTGGTGAAAGGCGGGGTCGAGGTTTATGAATACCTGCGCAGGCCGCTGCACGGCAAAGTAGCGCTGATGGACGATCACTGGGCTACCGTCGGATCCAGCAACCTTGATCCGCTGAGCCTCTCCCTCAACCTGGAAGCGAACCTGATCGTCTACGATCTAAATTTCAACCAGCAGCTACGTGAAAATCTTAACCAGTTAATCAGCGAAGATTGTCAGCAGGTGGATGAAACCCTGATGCCCAAACGCACGTGGTGGAACCTGGGCAAAAGCGTGGTGGTGTTCCACTTTTTACGCCACTTTCCCGCCCTGGTAGGCTGGCTGCCTGCGCATACCCCGCATCTGTCGCTGGTAGAGCCGCCTGTACAGCCTGAGATGGAGACGCAGGACCGGGTAGATTCCGATAACGAGGGAGTAAAACAGTAATGGCGCATGCACATCCTAAATGGCGTAAGGCAAAGAAAATCCTCACCTGGCTGTTTTTTATCGCTGTGATTGTGCTGCTGGTGGTGTATGCCCAGAAAGTTGACTGGCAGGAGGTCTGGAAGGTTATCCGCAGCTACAACCGCATCGCGCTCTTTAGCGCCGTGGGGTTGGTTATTGTAAGCTATCTGCTTTATGGCTGTTACGATCTGCTGGGGCGGGCCTACTGCGGCCATAAGCTGGCTAAACGGCAGGTTATGCTGGTCTCTTTTATCTGCTACGCCTTTAACCTGACGCTCAGCACCTGGGTTGGCGGGATTGGCATGCGCTACCGGCTCTATTCGCGTCTTGGGCTGCCCGGCAGCACCATCACGCGCATCTTCTCTTTAAGTATCTCCACCAACTGGCTTGGCTACATTTTGCTGGGCGGGGTGATCTTTACCGTCGGCGTAGTGAAGCTGCCTGACCACTGGTATATCGATCAGACTACGCTGCGCATTATTGGCATCGTGCTGCTGGCTATTATTGTGACCTACCTGTGGTTCTGCGCTTTTGCCAAACATCGCCATATGACGGTGAAAGGCCAAAAACTGGTGCTGCCGTCGTTTAAATTCGCCATTGCGCAGATGATCATCTCCAGCGCCAACTGGATGGCGATGGGGGCCATTATCTGGCTGCTTCTGGGCCAGGAGGTGAACTACTTCTTCGTGCTGGGCGTGCTGCTGGTAAGCAGTATCGTTGGGGTTATTGTGCATATCCCGGCGGGCATCGGGGTTCTGGAAGCGGTATTTATCGCGCTGCTGGCCGGAGAACACACCGGTCATGGCGCCATTATCGCCGCCCTGCTCGCCTACCGTTTGCTCTACTTTATTGCCCCGCTGCTGCTGGCTATTGTCTGTTATCTGGCGCTCGAAAGCCGGGCGAAAAAGCTACGGGTGAAGAACGAGAAGAAGATGCAGAAAGAAGAGAAGAACGCCCCTGCTCCCGAGGAAGAGGGGCCTGACCATAAGGTATCGACCTAACGGCGGTTACCAAAAATACGCAGCAGCATCAGGAACAGGTTGATGAAGTCCAGATACAGCGTCAGCGCGCCAAGGATGGAGTATTTACGCATATTCTGCGTGTCGCGCACGTCGATCTGCTCGCCGATGTTTTTGAGTTTCTGCGTGTCGTAGGCGGTGAGGCCAACAAACACAATCACACCGATGTAGGTCACCGCCCACATAAGCGCGGTGCTCTTCAGCCAGATATTCACAAGCGAAGCCAGCACGATGCCGATCAGCGCCATAAACAGCATATTGCCGAAGCCGCTCAGGTCACGTTTGGTGGTGTAACCGTACAGGCTCATGGCGCCAAACATACCGCCGGCGACCACAAAGGTGCTGGCAATAGATGAATAGGTGTACACGATAAAGATGCTGGAGAGCGTAAGCCCGGTCAGGGCGGAGTAAAGCATGAACAGCGTGGTTGCCATGCCTGCGCTCAGCCTTTGCACCATGCCTGAGAGCACAAAAACCAGCGCCAGCTGGGCGATAATCAGCCCGAAGAAGGTGATTTTACTGGAGAAGACAAACTCCATCACCGCCGGGGTATTGGCGGCATACCAGGCAATAAACGCGGTCAGTAACAGTCCGCAGGTCATCCAGCCATAAACCTGTGCCATGTATGCCTGCAGGCCGGTACGCGCCTGCTGAACGATTGTGTCATTGGAACGGGGGAATCGATCCATGATGCTACCTCTGTAAATTGCGTTAACCTGATTTCAGGCTTAAAGCCTGCCCTGTTTAAGATTAACACAACTCCAGGCGGGTGCCTCCTACCAGCGGCTGGCCGCCTGTTTATCGTTATCCCGCGCTTCGACCCAGTGCTCCCCTTCCGGGGTGGCCTCGCGCTTCCAGAACGGCGCGCGCGTTTTCAGGTAATCCATAATAAATTGCGCCGCTTCAAACGCAGAGCTGCGGTGCGCGCCGGTCACGCCGACGAAGACGATTTCATCGCCGGGCCATAACTCACCGATTCGATGAATGACCGAAACGCGCTGCAGCGGCCAGCGAAGACGAGCCTCTTCGACAATTTCCGCCAGCGCTTTCTCCGTCATGCCGGGATAGTGCTCAAGGGTCAGCGCACTGACGCTCTCGCCCAGGTTATGATTGCGAACTTTGCCGGTAAAGGTGACGACCGCGCCGTCTTCATCACACTGTGACAGCCAAAGGTATTCGTCGCCCACGCTGAAATTTTCATGGCTGACGCGGATGCGGGTATTTTCCATCGACTCAGCCTCCGGTCACCGGTGGGAAGAAAGCGACTTCATCGCCGTCCGCCAGAGGATGATCGAAGCTCACCAGCGTTTGATTGACCGCGGCCAGCAGTTTGCCTGACTCAAGCGCCAGCGCCCAGCGGTCGCCTCTGGTTGCCAAATCCGCACGCAACTGTTCAACGTCGCTATATGCTGTGCCAAGCTGCAGCCTGTCGCACTCCACCAGTTCGCGCACCTGGGCAAAAAACAGCACGTTAATCATTGTCGTCCACCTTAAAATCACCAGATTTACCGCCGCTTTTCGCCAGCAGACGTACCGGGCCAATCACCATATCTTTTTGCACGGCCTTGCACATGTCGTAGATGGTTAAGGCGGCAACCGAGGCGGCTGTCAGCGCTTCCATTTCGACGCCGGTTTTGCCTGTCAGACGGCAGACGGCTTCAATGCGCACGCGGCTGTGCTCCGGCTCGGCTTCCAGATTGACTTCAACTTTGCTCAGCATCAGCGGGTGGCACAGCGGGATAAGCTCCCAGGTACGTTTCGCGGCCTGGATGCCGGCAATACGGGCCGTGGCAAAAACGTCACCTTTGTGATGGCTGCCCTCGACGATCATGGCGAGCGTTTCAGCCCGCATGGTGACGAAGGCTTCCGCTCGCGCTTCCCGAACGGTTTCAGCCTTAGTGGAAACATCCACCATATGCGCTTCACCGGCGGCGTTAATATGGGTCAGTTGCGACATAATCTATTTCTTGATGTGTGGATGGAAATTACAGGGACGCTGACGGGGATCCAACTGCTGCACAATGATATTTTCCCAGGCGGTGCGGCAGGCTTTGGTTGAGCCTGGCATGGCGAAAATCAGCGTACGGTTGGCCAGACCTGCAACCGCCCGGGACTGCAGCGTTGAGGTGCCAATCTCTTCATAAGAGAGCATGCGGAACAGCTCGCCAAACCCTTCGATTTCGCGGTCGAACAGCGGCAGCAGCGCTTCCGGAACCCGATCGCCTTCGGTGAACCCCGTGCCGCCGTTAATTAACACGACCTGGACATCGTCGCTTGCGATCCACTGGGAAACCCGGGCGCGAATGGCATAAAGATTCTCTTTTACGATGGCTTTGTCTACCACCTCGTGGCCCGCTTCAATGGCCGACTCGCGCAGATAATGGCCGGAGGTATCCTCCTCTTCACCCCGGCGACCGGAGACGGTCAAAATGGCAATACGTGCCGGGATAAACGCTTCGCTTACCTGACTCATCTTTTTCTCCTTATTTTTGACGCTATCCGCCAATCCAGGACAGGTTCTGAGTGATGCCGGTATGTCCGTCATGCAGGAAATGGGTCTGTTTCTTCTGGGCCAGCGCTGAGGAAATTCGCGCTTCCAGCGCTTCAGCCTGCGCATCATCCGCCAGCAAATCACGCAGCGAAATGCCGCCGTCACCGAACAGGCACAGATGAAGGTTGCCGGTCGACGAGACACGCAGGCGGTTGCAGCTCGCACAGAAGTCTTTTTCATACGGCATAATAAGGCCAATCTCACCTTCGTAATCCGGATGGCAGAAGACCTGCGCCGGACCATCGCTACGGCCGCGCAGCTTCTGCACCCAGCCGCGTTGCAGAAGCTGGTCGCGGATGGTGGTGCCGGAGATATGGTATTTACGGAAGTGTTCGCCGCCGTCGCCGGTTTCCATCAGCTCAATAAAGCGTAGCTGAATGGGACGCGGTTTGATCCAGGCGAGAAAAGTATCCAGCTCGTGATGGTTAACGCCGCGCATCAGTACCGTATTAACTTTAACGCGCTCAAAGCCGGCGGTAAAAGCGGCGTCGATACCGTCCATTACCTGACGAAATTTATCCTGCCCGGTGATGGCGTGAAACTGACGGGCGTCCAGGCTGTCCACGCTGACGTTCACCGCGGTTAAACCCGCGTCCCGCCACTGCTGGATATCTCTTGCCAGGCGGTAGCCGTTAGTTGTCACGGCAAGCTGGCGAATCGCCGGGTTTTCACGGATGGCGGCAATGATTTCGGAAAAATCACGGCGCAACGAGGGTTCACCGCCGGTCAGGCGTACCTTTTCGGTGCCCAAAGCGGCAAAAGCGCGGGTAACACGGCGAATTTCATCGACATTAAGGAAACTTTTGTTCGCCACGCCGTGCGGCTTGTAGCCATCCGGCAGACAGTAGTTGCAACGGAAGTTGCAAACGTCGGTAATTGACAGGCGCAGATAGAAAAACTTGCGCGCAAACGCATCGGTCAGTTGGGGAGCCATATACACCTTTCCAAATACGGGAGATGCAGGCATTTCTTTCTGCACCCTGGCGATCCAGGATCGCGGCCAAAGCACCCTATCTTGCGACTTAGGTCCGGAGGCTTAGTGTGTGTTTAAACGATAGTAACGCGTGATGGCGTTGTTCGCCATAACAGCTTTCGTTATATAAATAAAGATATAGCGAACTAATCGCTCAATTTCGCCACAGAGTACGCGAAAAGCGAACTTTTACCTTGATATACATCATTAACGATTGTCCCTGCATCGTCTTTTCGGCGCTTTTACGCTACCTTAAGCCGGAGTGTTCGTCATAAGGAATAGCTATGCGCAGTCGCACGTTTGCGGATCTTGATCGGGTTGTTGCCCTCGGCGGCGGCCACGGTCTTGGCCGGGTCATGTCTTCCCTCTCCTCTTTAGGATCCCGTCTGACGGGCATCGTAACCACCACTGATGATGGTGGGTCGACCGGCCGTATTCGGCGTTCCGAAGGCGGGATTGCCTGGGGAGATATGCGTAACTGTTTAAATCAGTTGATTACCGAACCCAGCGTCGCTTCTGCCATGTTTGAGTATCGTTTTGGCGGTAATGGCGAACTTTCCGGGCATAACCTCGGAAATCTCATGTTAAAGGCGTTAGATCACCTGAGCATCCGGCCTCTGGAAGCCATTAATCTTATTCGTAGCCTGCTTAAAGTCGACGCGCTGCTGATTCCTATGTCAGAGCAACCGGTTGATCTGATGGCGACAGACGCAGACGGGCATTTTATCTATGGCGAGGTAAATATTGACCAGCTTGCTTCCCCGCCGCAGGAGCTGATGCTGTATCCGAAATCCCATGCCACTCGCGAAGCGGTGGAGGCCATTGCCGAAGCGGATCTAATCCTGATTGGGCCGGGGAGCTTTTACACCAGCCTGATGCCGCTTTTGCTGCTGGAAGATATGGATCAGGCGCTGCGCCGCACCCCGGCGCCGGTGGTTTATATCGGAAATCTGGGACGTGAACTTAGCGTAGCCGCGGCAAGCCTGACGCTGAATGAAAAGCTGGAAATCATGGAACAACGGGTCGGGAAAAGAATTATCGATGCGGTGGTTGTGGGCCCGCACGTTGATGTTTCGAGCGTTAAGGACCGGATGGTCATTCAGGAGCCGCTTGAGGCCAGCGATATTCCTTATCGCCATGACCGGCTGCTGCTGCGCCAGGCGCTGGAAAAAGCGATTCAGACGCTGGGATAACAAAACGCCTTCTGACTCGAAGGCGTTCTTGTTTCTTGGTTAAGAGGCGGCGATAAACAAATCGCGCAGCTGATGGAGCTGGTCACGCACCAGCGCTGCTTCTTCAAACTCCAGATTCTGCGCATGCTCCAGCATTTTCGCTTCCAGCTGATGAATTTTCTGCTGCAGCGCTTTTGGCGTGAGCAGCACTTCATCTTCTTCGACGATTTTCGCTTTTCCGCGGCCTTTAGGCTTCATTTTCGACACCGACTCGCCCAGCGCCAGAATATCGACCACTTTTTTATTCAGGCCCTGCGGAGTTATGCCGTTCTCTTCGTTATAGAGCTGCTGCTTCTCGCGACGACGCTCCGTTTCCCCAATCGCTTTCGCCATTGACGGGGTGATTTTGTCCCCGTACAGAATCGCTTTGCCGTTAACGTTACGCGCCGCGCGCCCGATGGTCTGAATCAGCGAACGCTCGGAGCGCAGGAAGCCCTCTTTGTCGGCGTCCAGAATCGCCACCAGCGAGACTTCAGGCATATCCAGCCCTTCACGCAGCAGGTTGATACCCACCAGCACGTCGAACTTGCCAAGGCGCAGGTCACGGATGATCTCCATACGTTCTACCGTATCGATATCCGAGTGCAGATAGCGCACCCGCTCACCGTGCTCTTCGAGATATTCCGTAAGATCCTCTGCCATGCGTTTTGTCAGCGTCGTAACCAGCACACGCTCGTTAATTTCAACGCGTTTACGGATCTCAGAAAGCAGATCGTCAACCTGCGTGGTGACGGGACGTACTTCGATAATGGGATCCAGCAGCCCCGTTGGGCGCACAACCTGATCGACAATATCGTCGCCGGATTTTTCCAGCTCGTAATTGCCAGGCGTTGCCGAAACGTAAATTGTCTGCGGAGCCAGCGCTTCGAACTCTTCAAACTTCATCGGACGGTTATCAAGCGCTGAAGGCAGGCGGAAACCATACTCCACCAGCGTCTCTTTACGTGCCCGGTCGCCACGGTACATGCCGCCAATCTGTGGAATGGTAACGTGAGATTCGTCCACCACCAGCAGCCCGTCGGCCGGAAGGTAATCAAATAACGTTGGCGGAGCTTCACCCGGCCCGCGTCCGGAGAGGAAGCGCGAGTAGTTTTCCACGCCCGAACAGTAGCCCAGCTCGTTCATCATCTCTAAATCAAACTGCGTACGCTGCGTTAAGCGCTGCTCTTCCAGCAGCTTGTTGTTCGCCAGCAGCACCTTGCGCCTGTCTGCCAGCTCATCTTTGATCTCTTCCATCGCCTGCAGGATACGTTCACGCGGCGTGACGTAGTGCGTTTTAGGGTAGACGGTAAAACGCTGGATAGCTTGATCGACCTGGCCGGTGAGCGGATCGAACAACGACAGGCGTTCCACCTCTTCGTCGAACAGCTCCACGCGCAGCGCCATATCGTCCGATTCTGCCGGGAAGATATCAATAACTTCGCCACGCACCCGGAAGGTACCGCGCTGGAATGCCTGGTCGTTGCGCGCATATTGCAGTTCGGTAAGACGACGCAAAATGGAGCGCTGATCGATGATCATCCCTTTGGTGAGATGCAGCATCATTTTCAGATAGAGATCGGGATCGCCCAGGCCATAGATGGCTGAAACCGACGCCACAACAATAACATCGCGCCGTTCAAGCAACGCTTTGGTTGCCGACAAGCGCATTTGTTCGATGTGTTCGTTTACCGAAGAGTCTTTTTCGATAAAGGTGTCGGAGCTGGGCACGTAGGCTTCGGGCTGATAGTAGTCGTAGTAAGAGACGAAAAATTCCACCGCGTTATCGGGGAAGAACTCTTTCATCTCGCCATAAAGCTGCGCCGCGAGCGTTTTGTTCGGCGCCAGCACCATGGTTGGACGCTGCAGGTCCGCAATCACGTTTGCCACGGTAAAGGTCTTACCTGACCCGGTCACCCCCAGTAACGTCTGATGGGCAAGTCCGTCTTCAAGCCCCTCTTCAAGACGACGTATCGCATCGGGCTGATCGCCGGAGGGTTTGAATGCAGAATTAAGTTTGAACGCTTTACTCATTGAGTTGCTACCTGAGGAAAAAACCAGCGGGCCGGAGGATAATTTTACTCGACACAGGAATTTTTGCCAGCAAATAATACTGGATAAAAAACCAGTTACGTAAGCAATGATGTCGGATACCGGCTTAAATTTCGCCCGGCTTCCCGTGCGATTTCATCAAAGGCGAAATTAAACGCTGCCTCGTAACGGTTATCCCCAGTTTTTCGGCCCTTTAATATTTGTCAAGTAATGTAATAAAAATGAGACATGGATCTTTGACACTTTTCTTACACGGATTGCTTTTATTTAACCAACTAATTTTAAAAGGATTTTATTAAAAGACCGGTTTCGCGTCAATTTGCATGCAGGCCGCGCCCGCTCTCGCTTACCGCTAGTTTTCTAACTCTAATGCACAAGGTTATCCACAGGAATAGTGGATAAGTGCATCCAGCCCTTGAGGGTCGCCGCCCGCAAAAGTTCCTTTTTTTGACATACCCGCGGCGAAAAAAATTTTTCCGTCCTATTTTTGATTTTTATCACCTTATTTCACTTTGTGTGGACAGTAGTGAAGGTGCTCACAAAACCAACCTCGCTTTATCCTTTTTTAGGCGGTTTTCTGCACCAGAAGCGAGAAAAGCCAAGCACCGACAAAGTGCAGCGTAATAACAAGGTTGTGCTGTCCCTGTTTTTTTCACCCGTATTGATGAGGCTATTCTCAAAATCGCTATGTTTGTGCTGCTCCAGCGTGAGATGGCAAGGGAATTGCAACATAGCGGGAGAATAACGGGAAAACGCATCCCTTCTTCCGCAGAGATCGGGAATGCCGTGAGGAAATGGGTCTATTTTTTAATCCTGTCGTGAGGAGATGATGCATGTTGAGTTTACGCGCCGTGAACCAGTTTTATGGCGAGAACCATGTTTTATGGAACCTCGACCTGGAACTGACAAAAGGAGAATGCACCTGCGTGCTGGGGGCCGCAGGCATGGGCAAAACCACCCTGATAAACTGTATTACTGGCAACCTGCCCGTACAGAGCGGCAGCATGGTATGGAATGAGGCTGGCCGCCCGCCACAGGATTTGCTCGCTAAGCCCGTTGAAGATCGTGCCGCGCTGGGCATGAGCTATGTCGCGCAGGAACGAGGCATTTTTTCTCAGCTCTCGGTCGAAGAAAACCTGCAGATTGCACGCCTGGCCGGGAGCGAACGAGCCCGGGCCATTCCCTCCATGGTCTATGACCTGTTTCCTGCGCTTTACGCGCTGCGTCACGTACGCGGCGGTGAACTCACAGGCGATATTCAGCAGCAGCTTGTGCTCGCCAGAGCGCTGGTGAGTGAACCAAAGCTGCTGATCCTCGATGAACCGGCGTCCGGCAGTGGACAACGTTTTATCCATGATATGGGTAATATTCTTCACCGCCTGAACCGGGATTTTGGCCTCACGATTTTGCTGGTCGAACAGCGTTTATCTTTTATCCGCCGTGTAGCGGACCATTTTTGCCTTTTGCACCGTGGACGTAACGTCGCGCAGGGGAACATCTCATTGCTTGACGATAAGCTCGTCGCAGACTGGATGACGCCATAAGTTTAACGACGATGATGGCCAGCTTTTATGGCCATCACGCTTTCACAATAGCCCGATCTGCTTTTGCAGGGTACTGTCCAGCGCCTGAACCCAAAGCGCCGGGCGTTGCAATTGCGGTGGGGAAAAATACGACCTAAGCCGCAAGATGGGATAAATCGAGGTAACAGCCAAGTGCAGTTTTTTCATCAAGCTCCGGCAGCCAGGGAATTTCACCGAGCATCGGCGCTGGCAGCACTTCCCTCAGCGTTGCAATATATTCAGCATGCCGCTTGCCCGGTGGCTGAACATCGTTTGCAATCCACCCGGCAAGCGGGAGGCCTGCGCTCTTTACCGCATGGGCCGTTAACATCGCATGGTTAATGCAGCCCAGCCTGACGCCCACCACCAGAATAACCGGCAGCTTTTCCGCTACCACCCAGTCGGCAAACGTGGTGGATGTTGAAAGCGGCGTAAACCATCCGCCCGCCCCTTCCACCTGCACCCAATTCCCGTGTTGCGCAACCGCCTCCAGACCCGCAGAAAGCGCGGAAAACTCGATGGGGCGGCCTTCTTCTGCGCTGATGATATGCGGCGAGGTCGGCTCCAGAAAGGCCAGCGGATTAACCTGTTCATAGCTAAGCGGCACGCTGCTGTTGCGCTGTAGCGCAAGCGCATCACCGTTACGGATCCCCTCTGGTGTCATCTCGCTCCCGGAGGCCACGGGCTTGTAGCCAACGGCCAGAAAACCGGCCTGCCTCGCCGCCTGCAATAAGGCGCAGCTGGCAACGGTTTTTCCCACTTCGGTGTCGGTGCCGGTAACAAACCATTTTTTAATCACGTTCAATAACTCCACAAACAAGTTGCCAGGTGAGCGGAAATGCTCCGTCACGTTGCGGCCAGGCAAGGCTAAGGCGCTGCAGTTGCTGGCGCGTCATCAGCGAATTTTTGCGCCCGCCGTGCAGATGCGTAGCGCCGACGCCTTTAAGCGTGCGCATGGCGCACATAACATCCGGGAAACGTTGAGTTACCTGCCCGGCATGAAGCGATACGCGCCAGCCTTCGCAGGCGTTTTTCACTTCATCAAAGGATAAGAATTCATTGGCATGCGTCCTTGCATCGACGGCCTGCCAGGCTGTATGCAGCTCCGGAAGCGATCCTGCCGCTATTGTCGTAAACGCAACGCACCCTCCCGGACGCGTCACTCGGTAAAGCTCGCTTAACCCCTTACGTAAATCGCTGCACCACTGCACGGCCAGATTGCTCCAGGCAAGATCCACCCGTTCATTTGCCAGCGGTAGCGCCTCAATATCGCCTTCAAGGTAGCTGTTTGCTGCCCGCCGCTCACGGGCGTGGCTCAGCATTTTTGCCGAGAGATCGAGTGCCGTGATATGGCTGCCCTGCGCTTTCCAGTATTGGCTGAACCAGCCCGTGCCGCATCCGGCGTCCAGCACCTGCCTGAACTCACGCCCGGCGAGGCGGTTTATCATCTGGTTTCCACTGATTCGCTGGAGCGCGGCAAAGTTGTCATAGGTCGTCGCCGCGCGTCCGAATGCTTGCGCCACCGCCAGTTTATTAACGGGTTTCGTCATAAAGGGCCTCCAGCAGCGCTTCGATATCTTCGCGGGTATGTTCGGCGGTAAGCGTCACGCGCAAACGCGCGCCGTCCGTCGGAACCGTGGGGGGGCGAATGGCCGTGAGCCAGAACCCACGTTCGCGCAAACGAGCCGCAAGATTAAGCGTGCGTGCATTCTCACCAACGATCAGGGGTTGAATGGCCGTTGATGAATTGATTAACCCGAGCGGAAGATCCCTCGCTCCATGCCGAAAAACAGCAATATTGTCATCCAGCATTGAGCGCCTTTCATCGCCCTTACGAATCACACCTAAAGCGGCGGATAACGCGCAGGCCTGAGCAGGCGGCATCGCCGTGCTGTAAATCAGATGTCGGGCAAACTGCAGTAAATAATCGGCCACATCGTCACTGCATAGTATCGCCGCACCGCTCACGCCAAAGGCTTTGCCGAAAGTGATGACCAGCAAATCCGGCTTAACCTGCTGCTGGTAACAGCTTCCTCGCCCTTCTTCGCCCAGCACGCCGATACCATGCGCGTCGTCGACCATCAGCCAGCCTTCCGCGCGATGCGTGGCAGCGGCAATCTTCGCTAGCGGAGCCCGATCGCCATCCATGCTGAACACGCCTTCGGTGACGACTAATTGCTGGCCTTCACATGAAGTGCCCAGCAAATCCTCAAGCGCCTGAACATCGTTATGCGCAAAACGCCGCAGTTGCGCGGGGCTTAACATTGCCGCTTCAAGCAAGGAGGCGTGGCTGAGTTTGTCCGCCAGAATGCGATCCCGCTTTTGCGCCAGAGCCGTAATCACCGCCTGGTTGGCGGCAAATCCGGAGATAAACAGCAGCGCCCGCGAATAGCCCAGCCACTGCGCAAGCTCGCTTTCAAGCTGATGATGAGCGGTACTGTAGCCGGTGACATGTCCTGAGCCACCGCTGCCGACGCCATAGCGTTCCGCGCCCTGCTGCCACGCATGCACGATAGCCGGATGCTGGCTTAGCCCCAGATAATCATTACTGGAAAAGTTCAGATAGCGCTTCGCGTGAGCTACCAGGTAGCGCCCGCTTCCGGATTCGTTAACCTGCCGGGTGCGAAAACTATTGCCGGCACGCCTTTCGGCAAGCGCCTGCTCAATGCGCTTCTGCCAGGTCATACCGCCGCCGCGTTGTAATACCTGTCCGTATCCGCCGTAAGAAGCTGTGAAGCAAGCTGTTGCTGCTGCTCGTTATCCCCGGCATCGGTAGTGGTTTGCTGCGGATTCAGGCCCAGCTTGCGGAATAGCTGCAAATCTTTATCTTCTTCAGGGTTCGGCGTGGTAAGGAGTTTGCAGCCGTAGAAAATGGAGTTCGCACCAGCCATAAAGCACATAGCCTGAGTCTGCTCGCTCATCTGCTCGCGGCCCGCTGAGAGACGCACGAAAGAGGTCGGCATCATGATGCGCGCAACGGCGATAGTGCGAATAAAATCAAACGCGTCCACGTCGTCGTTATCCGCAAGCGGCGTGCCTTTCACCTTCACCAGCATGTTGATCGGCACGCTTTCTGGCGGCGTTGGCAGGTTAGCCAGCTGGAGCAGTAATCCCGCGCGGTCTTTAACGGTTTCCCCCAGTCCAACAATGCCGCCGGAGCAAACCTTGATGCCCGCATCGCGCACTTTATCAAGCGTATCCAGACGTTCCTGGTAGGTACGCGTCGTGATGATATTGCCGTAAAATTCCGGAGAGGTATCAAGGTTGTGGTTATAGTAATCCAGCCCGGCGGCCGCCAGGCGCTGCGCCTGCGCATCGGTCAACGTGCCGAGCGTCATGCAGGTTTCCAGCCCCATTTCCCGCACGCCCTGCACCATTTGCTCAAGGTAAGGCATATCGCGATCGTTCGGGTTTTTCCAGGCCGCGCCCATGCAGAAACGAGTTGAGCCGGCGTTAAGCGCCTTACGGGCAGAATCCAGCACCTCCTCGACTTCCATCAGACGCTCGGACTCCAGACCTGTTTTATAGCGCGCGCTTTGCGGACAGTATTTACAGTCTTCCGGGCATGCGCCGGTTTTAATCGACAGCAGCGTGCTGACCTGCACGTGACGGGGATCGAAATGCTGACGGTGTACCTGCTGCGCTTCAAACAGCAATTCGAGGAAAGGTTTTTCAAATAAAGCAGTGACCTGCGACATTGACCAGCGTGCGTGGTGAGCCATGGGG
Organism: Buttiauxella sp.; assembly: GCA_032051265.1. GTDB lineage: Bacteria > Pseudomonadota > Gammaproteobacteria > Enterobacterales > Enterobacteriaceae > Dryocola. Next base: position 21,848 of record DAMBYU010000007.1, on the reverse strand, counting down.
CATCTCCAAAATGGGTGTTGTTAGCCGTTGATTGCGGTTATACTTGTAAACCTAAATGTTTTTAAAATGGTTTACAAGTCACCTTATGACGCCTGCTGATTTAACGTTCGATCGACGCCATATCTGGCATCCCTACACTTCCATGACCCAGCCGCTGCCGGTCTATCCGGTCGTTTCTGCCGCCGGATGCGAACTGAACCTTGCTGACGGCAGAGCGCTGGTTGACGGCATGTCTTCCTGGTGGGCTGCTATTCACGGTTATAACCACCCGCGTCTAAATGAGGCGATGAAAAGCCAGATCGACCAGATGTCGCACGTGATGTTTGGCGGAGTGACTCATCCTGCCGCCGTTGAACTGTGCCGCAGGCTGGTGGCAATGACGCCTGAACAGCTTGAATGTGTTTTTCTGGCCGATTCAGGCTCGGTCGCGGTAGAAGTCGCGATGAAAATGGCGCTGCAGTACTGGCACGCGAAAGGCGAGCCGCGCCAGCGCTTTCTGACTTTCCGCCACGGCTACCACGGCGACACGTTCGGAGCGATGTCCGTGTGCGATCCTGATAACTCCATGCATAGCCTCTGGCAGGGTTATCTCCCGGAACATCTGTTCGCCCCTGCTCCGCAATGCGGTTTTGACGACGAATGGGATGAAATGGATATCGTTCCGTTTGCACGCTTAATGGCCGCCCATCGCCAGGAAATCGCTGCCGTGATTCTGGAACCCATTGTGCAGGGCGCGGGGGGAATGCGTTTTTATCATCCGGAATGGCTCAAGCGCATTCGCCGCATGTGCGACCGCGAAGGGATTTTGCTCATCGCCGACGAAATCGCTACCGGCTTTGGCCGCACCGGAAAGCTCTTTGCCTGTGAACACGCGGGCGTTGCGCCCGATATTATGTGTCTGGGTAAAGCGCTGACCGGGGGAACCATGACGCTTTCCGCCACGCTTGCCACACGCCACATAGCCGAAACCATCAGCAATGGTGAGGCAGGCTGTTTTATGCACGGACCGACGTTTATGGGCAATCCGCTGGCCTGCGCGGTAGCCAGCGAAAGCCTCGCACTGCTGGAGGAAGGCGGCTGGCGGCAGCAGGTTAACGCTATCGAACGGCAGTTGCTGAACGGGCTTGAGCCGTTGAAGGGCTGTGAGCAGGTAGCGGACGTGCGCGTGCTTGGCGCGATTGGCGTCGTGGAAACGCATCATCCGGTGGATATGGCCGCGCTTCAGGCTTTCTTTGTCGAGCAAGGAGTCTGGGTGCGTCCCTTTGGACGTCTGATTTACCTGATGCCGCCGTACATCATCAGCCGTGACCAACTGGCAAAACTTATCGCCGCGGTGGCAAAAGCAGTCGTCAACCCGGCCTTCTTCAGGAGCTGACCGCAGCAGCCCGTGCAAGGATGCACTACACTTCGAAGATCTTTTCATGCGCCCAACAGGGAGAAGCAAATGAAAATCCTCATGGTACTCACCTCGCACAACCAGCTCGGTAATACGGGCAAACCCACAGGCTTCTGGCTTGAAGAATTTGCCGCGCCTTACTATGTCTTCCATGATGCCGGGCTTGAAGTCACGCTCGCATCTCCCAAAGGCGGGCAGCCGCCGTTAGATCCCAAAAGTGACGAGCCGGACGCGCAGACTGACGCCACCCGCCGTTTCCGCAGCGATGCGCAGGCCCAGAAGCTTCTCGCCAGCACCCACAGGCTGGATTCCGTGAATGCCGAAGGTTTTGATGCCGTGTTCTATCCAGGCGGGCACGGCCCGCTATGGGATCTGGCTCAGGATCCCCATTCGATTAAACTGATTGAAACGTTCTGGGCAACGGGTAAACCTGTTGCCGCGGTCTGCCATGCGCCGGGCGTGCTGCGCCAGGTAAAAACGCCGGAAGGGGAGCCGCTGGTAAAAGGCAAACGCGTCACAGGGTTTACTAATAGCGAGGAAGAAGGCGTTGGCTTAACGACCATCGTGCCGTTTCTGGTAGAAGATGAGCTGAAAAAAGCAGGCGGTCTGTACGAGCGTACCGATGACTGGGGCGAATATGCCGTTGTCGACGGGCATCTGGTCACCGGGCAAAATCCCGCCTCTTCCACCATCGCCGCCGAAGAGCTGCTAAAACTACTCGATCTCTGATCACAAGGAGCGGCTATGAAACTGATTAGCCAGGACATAAAAGAGGGTGAAAAGCTGCCGTCCCGCCATGTCTTTAACGGCATGGGTTACGAGGGCGACAATATTTCCCCGCATCTCGCATGGGATGACGTCCCCGCAGGGACAAAGAGCTTTGTGGTGACCTGTTACGATCCGGATGCGCCAACCGGTTCGGGCTGGTGGCACTGGGTGGTGGCGAATCTGCCCGCCGGTACTCGCCTCTTACCGCAGGGGTCCGGCTCTGATTTAGTAGAGCTGCCTGAACCCGCCGTTCAGACGCGCACAGACTTCGGCAAAGCTGGTTACGGCGGCGCGGCGCCTCCAAAAGGCGAAACCCATCGCTATATTTTTACCGTTCACGCGCTGGACGTGGAAAAACTGGACGTTGATGAGAACGCCTCCGGTGCCGTGGTTGGCTTTAACGTCCATTTTCATTCGTTAGGAAGTGCCTCTATTACCGCAATGTTCAGTTAATCCCACCTTTTATGAAGCCGATTGTGCAAATCGGCTTCCCGTTTCGCTCAACTTAGTATAAAAATGCAGGCCTTGAGGACACCCCCTTTTTCAACCGCACAGCAAGGAGCAACCCTTGAATACACTATCGGTTACTCGCCGGGCCGCAGCGCTCGCTTTTGCCGTTGCCTTGAGCGCCTGTAGCTCAACGCCGCCAGAAGACCGTCCATCCACGCAGGTGGCGCCGGGAACCCAGTCTCGTCCGATTTTATCGGCGGATGAAGCGCAGAACTTTGTTCAGGCGCGCTACTTCTCTTCCATGAATAAAGATGAAGCGCCATGGACGCCGTCATCCATCCGTATCCCACAGCAGCCAGATTTCGTGGTTGGCGCTGCGGGCGGCCAGGGCGTAACGCATACGACCATCCAGGCGGCCGTTGACGCAGCGATTGCGAAGCACAGCAGCACGCGTCAGTACATTGCCGTTCAGCCGGGCGAATATCCGGGTACCGTATATATTCCTGCCTCTTCCGGTAGCGTAACGCTGTATGGCACAACGGAAAACGCCGCAGATGTGAAAATCACCATGCCGCTGGATTCTGAAATCGACGTCGCCACCTGGCGTCGCACGGTAAATCCTTCAGGCAAATATATGCCGGGCAAACCAGCCTGGTATATGTTTGACAGCTGCCAGAACCGCCGTTCGGCAACCGTCGGCATTATGTGTTCCGCCGCAGTATGGTCGCAGAACAACGGCCTGCAGTTGCAAAACCTGACCATCGCCAATACCCTGGGCGACAGCGTTGATGCCGGTAACCACCAGGCCGTGGCGCTGCGTACCGACGGTGATAAAGTCCAGTTGAACAACGTTCACCTTCTGGGCCGCCAGAACACCTTCTTCGTGACCAATAGCGACGTGCAGAACCGTCTGTTAGACAACCGTCAGCCACGCACGCTGGTGACCAATAGCTACATTGAAGGCGATGTGGATGTGGTGGCAGGCCGCGGTGCAGTAGTGTTTGAGAATACCGATTTCCGCCTGGTTAACAGCCGCACGCCGGAAGGCTATCTCTTCGCGCCTGCGACGCTGCCAAACGTGTTCTACGGTTTCCTTGCTGTTAACAGCCGCTTTACCGCTGCTGGCGATAACGTCGCGCAGTTAGGTCACGCCTGGGATGTTGAAGCGTCCGAAAACGGTTATACCACCGGCCAGACCTCTAACGGTCAAGTGGTTATCCGCGATAGCGTGATTAACGAAGGCTTTAATACCGCCAAACCATGGGGCGATGCCGCCGGTTCTAAACGTCCGTTTACGGGCAATACCGGTGCAAAAAGCGAGAAAGGTGACATTCAGCGCGATCTGAATGATGCCAACGCTAACCGCCTGTGGGAGTTCAACAACCGTGGCGTGGGCAGCGCGGTTGCTGATGAGTAAAAGACATATGCTTTAAAACAAAAAACCTCGCGCCTGCGAGGTTTTTTTATGGGGCGCTCAGGCAAATCAGTGAGCGTTAACCACAACCCACATCGGCCCCTGTCCTACCGCATAGCGCCCTTTCTCTTCCAGCAGACCCTGCACGCCGTTAATTTGATACACCGCGATATGGTGAGATTTCTGACCCGCTGCAATCAGGAATTTACCGCTATGATCGACATTAAAGCCACGTGGCTGGGTTTCCGTCGGCTGGTAGCCTTCGATGGCCAGCACGCTGCCATCTTCAGAGACGCTAAAGAGGGTGATGATGCTGGCGGTACGATCGCAGGTATAGAGATGGCGACCGTCTGGCGTGATATGAATATCCGCCGCCCAGCGGGTGTCTGAGAAGTCCGGCGGCATGATATCCAGCGTCTGCACGCATTCGATTTTGCCGTGCGGATCTTTAAGCTCCCACACGTCAACAGAGCCGTTCAGTTCATTCACACAGTAGGCATATTGCTGGTTAGGATGGAAGGCCATATGACGCGGACCTGCACCTTCCACCGTTGCCACTTCAGCCGGATTTTGCGCGACCAGCGCGCCATCGTCAGACAGCGTAAACAGGCAAATGCGATCCTGCTTCAGGGCCGGTACCCACAGCGTGCGGTTGTCCGGAGAGATATTGGCAGAGTGGCAGCCTTCGAGGCCTTCCACCAGCGATACGGTATCGCCCGGCAAGCCGTCGTTGCCCAGGCTTGTTACGCTGACGCAGCCGGAATTATAGGATGCGCTGAACAGGTATTTGCCCTGATGATCGGTGGAGATATGTGTCGGGCTGCCCGGCAGCGCCGCTACGCCCGCTTCGGTAAGGCGACCGTCATCTGGCGTAATACGGTAGGCAATCACACGAAACTCCGGACGCACCCCGACGTAGAGAAAACGTTTATCCGGACTGATAGCCATCGGCTGGACCTGGCCTGGCACATCGACAACCTGCAGCAGAGTGAGTTCGCCCTCTAAATTCAGCGACCAGACGTGGATCTGCTGACTTTCGGGGCTGGCGGTATAGACTGTTTGTTTCATGTAATCTCGTTCCTCCCAACGTATCGAGTGATAGTCACAAGGGTAGCCCGTTTTGCCGCTTAAGGACGCTATTTTGCACAACGCCCCGGGCGGTGTACCATCGGCTCAGACCCTGTGACCTGAATTTGACTGGAACCTGTAATGACTTATCGAGTAATCGCCCTTGATCTGGACGGCACCCTGCTGACGCCACAAAAAACCATTCTTCCTGAATCCCTGAGCGCGTTACAGCGTGCTCGCGAAGCTGGGTTCAAAGTGGTGATCGTGACCGGTCGCCATCATGTTGCCATTCATCCTTTTTATCAGGCACTGGCTTTAGATACACCTGCAATTTGCTGTAATGGCACTTATTTGTATGATTATCATGCAAAAAAGGTCTTAAGCGCCGATCCGCTACGTGCTGAGCAAGCCACGCAACTGCTTGAGTTGCTCGCTACTCACGATGTTCACGGGCTGATGTATGTCGATAACGCCATGCTGTATCAACGCCCTATGGGCCATGTGATCCGCACGCAGAAATGGGCGCTGTCGCTGCCGGAAGCCCTGAGGCCGGTGTTTCACCAGGTGGATTCTCTGCGTGAAGCGGCGCATAGCGTGGAGGCAATCTGGAAATTCGCCCTCACCGATGAAAACATCCCTAAACTGCAAAGCATCGCAAAAACGGTGGAACAGCAGTTGGGGTTGGCCTGCGAATGGTCCTGGCACGATCAGGTGGATGTCGCGCAGAGCGGTAACAGCAAAGGTAAGCGTCTGGCGCAGTGGGTAGAGTCTGAAGGGTGGTCTATGGACCAGGTGATCGCCTTTGGCGATAACTATAACGACCTGAGCATGCTGGAGGCCGCCGGGCTTGGCGTAGCGATGGGCAACGCCGTAGATGCGATTAAAGCCCGCGCAGATCTGGTGATCGGCACCAATCTCGAAGCGGGCATCGCCGAAACGCTCTACCGGCACCTGCTGTAATCAGGTCGTTATCGATACGCTTTTGATTTGTGCATACAGCCACTGCCCGGGCTTGACCGCCAGTTCGTCCCGCGCCCAGGGGCTGATGCGCGCCCAAAGCGTTCTGCCGCCGACTTCCAGCTGCACTTCTGTCTGCCCGTCGTCGTCAAAGCACTGCGCCACTTTTGCCCGCAGCACGTTGCGAATGCTGCTGTTTACCGGCGGCTGCAAAACCAGCGAGACATCTGAAGCCTGAATGCGAATGCGCAGCGGCGCCTGTAGCGGCTTATCCAGCTTATTCACCCACAGATGCTGGTCGCCCAGCGCCAGGGCTGTCATAGCGTAATGCGGATGGTGCTCCATCACGGTGACTTTCAGCACGCTGCTCTGCTGCTCTTTTGGCAGCCATGGGTGCATAACGCTGCTGCCCCATACCTCTTCGAGATTGCCAAAAGCCTTTACTTCGCCGCCATCAAGCACCAGCACTTTATCCGCAAGGTGCAGGATTTCTTCCAGCGAGTGGCTGACATACAGCATGGGGATATTGATTTCCCGCGCCAGGCGTTGCAGATAAGGCAGCAGCTCGCGTTTCCGGGGAATATCAAGCGAGGCCAGCGGCTCATCCAGCAGCAATAATTCCGGGGACGTCAGCAGCGCACGCCCGATTGCCACACGCTGTTTTTCGCCGCCGGACAGGCTCCACGGAAAACGCTCCAGCAAATCCTCTATGCCAAGCAGCGCCACCAGTTTATCGAACTGCCCGGCCATGTTTCTGCTCATGCCGTACTTAAGATTGCCGCGCACGCGATAATGCGGGAAAAGACGCGCGTCCTGGAAGACGTAACCAATGCGGCGTTTTTCCGGCGCCAGAAAGAGGGGTTTCTCAGCATCGCTCAATACGCGATCGTTAAGCACAATTCTGCCCTGCTGCGGGCGCGTTAAACCGCTGATAGCGTTTATCAGCGAAGTCTTGCCCGCACCGGAAACGCCAAATACTGCCGTAATCCCCTGCCCTGGCAAGGTTTCATTAACTGTCAGGCGATGCTCGCCAAGCGTCTGTACAAAGTTAAGTTCCAGCATTACACCGCTCCCGTCCGTTTACGGCTCTGACGGGCCAGCCACTCCGCCGCCAATAATGAAACCAGCGCAAGGACGATGGAAATCACACACAGCCTGGCTGCGGCGCTTTCGCCTCCGGGAATTTGAATCAGGGTATACATTGCAGAAGGAAGGGTGCGCGTCTCGCCAGGAATGTTGGATACAAAGGTGATAGTCGCGCCAAATTCACCCAGCGAGCGGGCAAAGGCCAGTACCGTTCCGGCGATGATCCCCGGCAGGGTGAGCGGCAAAGTGATGGTGCAAAAGACTCTCCAGCGCCCGGCGCCCAGCGTGCGGGCAGCCTGCTCAAGCTTCATATCCACGCCTTCCAGCGCCAGGCGAATCGCCCTTACCATCAACGGGAAGGACATAACCGCAGCCGCCAGTACCGCGCCGCGCCAGCTGAACGCGAACGTGATACCAAAAACATCATAAAGCCACTCGCCAATAAAACCGCGTCGCCCCATGGCTATCAACAGTAAATAGCCAACCACAACGGGCGGTAATACCAGGGGAAGATGAATAAGGCTGTCGAGCAAGGCTTTGCCCGGGAAGCGGCATCGCACCAGCACCCAGGCAAAGAAGATCCCAAAAGGAAGACTAAACAGCACCGCAAGGGTTGAGACTTTCAGGCTCAGCAATACCGCCTGCCATTCGGGATCGGTCAATATCATTATCTGGTCGTAAATCCATAACGTTGGAAGATAGCTGCCGCTTCCGGTCCTTTCAGATAGCCATAGAATGCGGTAACGGTTGGGTTATCGTGGCCTTTTATAATCGCGATAGGGTACTCCACTTTTTTATGGGAGTCTTCCGGGAAGGTCCCCACCACCTTCACGCCTTTGCTAGCTACGGCGTCGGAACCGTAGACAATACCCAGCGGGGCTTCGTCTCGCTCAACCAGTGCCAGCGCGCCACGCACGTCTTCTGCAGGCGCAAGCTTAGGAGATAACGTTTCCCACGCGCCCAGTTTTTGCAGCGCTTCTTTAGCGTAAATTCCCGCCGGCACATGGTCAGGATCGCCTACCGCCAGGCGCCCTCCTTTCAGCAAAGCGGCCCAGTCGGTTTTGGCGTTAATCGCCACATCGCCAGTTTTGCTCTCTTTTGGCGCAACGACAACCAGGCTGTTGCCAAGCAGCGTTTCGCGAGTATCAGTTTTAATGGCGTCTTTACTGACCGCGTAATCCATCCATTTTTGATCGGCTGAAATGAACAGATCCGCCGGTGCGCCCGCTTCAATCTGGCGCGCCAGCGTGGAAGAGGAGGCAAAAGAAGAAGCCACCTGGACGGTTTTGCCCTTCTGATACTGGGTTGCAATGTCCTGCATCGCATTGGTTAACGATGCTGCGGCAAAGACGGTAATTTTGCTGTTATCGGCAAATGCCTGGCCTGCCAGACTGACGCTTAATGCTGCGCCAAAGGCGAGACGTACCCACTGATTAGTCATGTTATTACTCCACTGCGTTTCGTTATGTACGCAACAATATAACGATACTAAGCGGGAAGATACAGATCTTATCGGCAGAAAAAGAAAGGACATTAATGAGAAACGCCCGCATAAGCGGGCGTTTAAAAATCAATGCTGTTGTTTTGGCTGGTCGCGGTGACCGACTTTTGAGAAAAGGTTGAAGACTTCACCTAATCCGTAGATCAAACCGAGGATCACTGCCATCACTACCGGCACCATGATCACGGCAAATGCCAAACTTTTCAATAACTCTAACATGATTGCCTCAGGTGAAAAGTAAGATTAACTATTCTAACGACCCGACAGAAAAACGCACTCTCCTTTTGTGCCATTTGCCCACATCGCCGCAATAGAGGAAAATGGCGTTTTTCCTTGTCCGGAGAGGGTATGCAGGCTGAAATATTACTCACGCTAAAGCTCCAGCAGCGGCTGTTCGCCGATCCACGTCGCATCGCGTTACTTAAACAAATACAACATACCGGCTCCATTAGCCAGGGCGCGAAGCTTGCGGGCATCAGCTATAAAAGCGCCTGGGACGCCATCAACGAGATGAACCAGCTCACCGATGACACGCTGGTTGAACGCGCCACCGGCGGCAAAGGCGGCGGCGGTGCTGTCGTCACCCGTTACGGTGAACGCCTGATCCAGCTCTATGAGTTGCTGGCGCAAATCCAGCAGAAGGCGTTTAACGTGCTGCGCGATGATAATCTGCCGCTCGACAGCCTTCTCGCAGCGATCTCCCGCTTCTCTTTGCAAACCAGCGCCCGCAATCAGCTGTTTGGCACGGTGATCCAACGCGACAGCGAACAGGTTCAACAGCAGGTTGATATTTTACTGGCCGATGGCGTCACGCGTTTGCAGGCAGCCATTACCCGGGGAAGTGCTGAACGTTTAAGCCTGGATGAAGGCAAAGAAGTGCTGGTGCTTATCAAAGCGCCGTGGGTAGAAATCACCACTGATGAAAACCGTGCAAAACATGCGGATAACCGCCTGCCGGGCACCGTGCAAAGCGTTCAACAAGCTGCGGAGCAAAGTGAAGTGCTGATCCGTCTTCCGGACGGGCAGACGCTGTGCGCCACCGTACCTAACAGCGTGGTGGAAGATCAGCGCCTGGCAGAAGGCTCTGAGGTCGTAGCATATTTTAATGCCGACCGCGTGATTATCGCCACGCTGTGCTAAATCCACCGGGCGAATTGACAAGCGCGCAGACAATCCGTAATTCTGGAGTTATCACTGCAAAAAATGGGATAACACATGTCTGCGTTGCAAATTTCGCAAGGTTCTTTTCGTCTGAGCGACACACAAACTCTTACTCTCAACGACTTAACTATTAGTTCGGGTGAAAGCTGGGCCTTTGTCGGAGCCAACGGCAGCGGGAAATCCTCACTTGCCCGCGCGCTGGCAGGCTCGCTGCCATTGCTGAAAGGCAAGCGTGAATGTACTTTCCCGCGTATAGCGCATCTCTCTTTTGAACAGCTTCAGCAGCTGGTGAGCGAAGAGTGGCAGCGTAATAATACCGATTTGCTCAGCCCCGACGAAGATGACACCGGGCGCACCACCGCAGAAATTATCCAGCAAGAGCTCAAAGACCCGGCGCGCTGTGAAAAACTGGCGGGACTTTTTGGCATCCGGCATCTGCTGACGCGCCGTTTTAAATATCTTTCCACCGGTGAAACGCGCAAGACATTGCTTTGTCAGGCGCTGATGCCAGAGCCAGATTTACTGATCCTCGACGAACCCTTCGACGGGCTGGATGTGCAATCCCGCGAACAGCTTGCTGATTTATTAGGCGAACTTAGCGCCCGGGGCTATACGCTGGTGCTGTTGTTAAATCGCTTTGATGAAATTCCGGCGTTTGTTCAGCATGCAGGCGTGCTGGCCGACTGTACGTTGATTGAAACCGGCGAGAAAAAGCAGCTGCTTGAACAGGCGTTAATTGCGCAGCTTGCACATAGCGAAAAGCTGGCAGGCGTGGCGCTACCGGAGGCTGACGACCCGAGCGCCCGCCATACCCTTCCGGAAGGCGAGCCGCGCATTATCCTGCGTAATGGCGTGGTGGAATATAACGATCGTCCCGTTCTACACAAGCTTTCCTGGACCGTGCATCCTGGCGAGCACTGGCAAATCGTCGGCCCAAACGGCGCGGGCAAATCAACGCTGTTAAGCCTGGTGACGGGCGATCATCCGCAGGGTTACAGCAACGATCTGACGCTGTTTGGCCGCCGTCGCGGCAGCGGCGAAACCATCTGGGATATTAAAAAACATATCGGTTATGTCAGCAGCAGCCTGCACCTTGAATATCGCGTCAGCACGTCGGTGCGCAACGTCATTCTTTCGGGCTTTTTTGATTCCATCGGCATCTATCAGGCTGTGTCAGACCGCCAGCACAAGCTCACCCGCGAATGGCTGCATATGCTCGGCATGGACAACGCCATCGCCGACGCGCCTTTCCATAGCCTGTCATGGGGGCAACAGCGGCTGGCGCTTATCGCCCGTGCGCTGGTTAAGCACCCAGGTTTGCTGATCCTTGATGAGCCGCTGCAGGGACTTGATCCGCTTAACCGCCAGCTGGTGCGCCGTTTCGTGGATATTCTGATTGGCGAAGGGGAAACCCAATTGCTGTTTGTTTCACACCATGCCGAAGATGCGCCGGAGTGTATTACGAAGCGATTAACTTTCGTGGCCGATGGCGATGCGTATCGCTATGAATTTGAAGATTTAACTTCTCGTTAATCTCCCGCTGATGTGGCGCACGTACACCCGCGCCACTTTTCTCACCTTTCCGCGCTACTTTCAGACAACCCGCAAAATCAATCAGGCTTATAGTTGTTTTATAATCATTTTTTACCGCAGAAGATCCTGAGTCATCGCCGGTGTAAACGATTCCACTAATTTATCACATGTCACACTTTTCGCATCTCTGTTATGCTATGTTTAATACATACCATAGCCGTAATGGAGCGAAATATGAGAGTTCTGGTAACAGGTGGTAGCGGTTACATTGGCAGCCATACCTGCGTGCAGCTGCTGCAAAATGGCCACGACGTCGTCATTCTGGATAATCTGTGTAACAGCAAACGCAGCGTGCTGCCGGTGATTGAACGCCTCGGCGGAAAACACCCGCTGTTTATTGACGGCGATATTCGCGATGAAGGCCTGCTGGCTGAAATTTTCCATGACTACCAGATTGACGCGGTAATCCACTTTGCCGGGCTTAAAGCCGTAGGTGAATCGGTTAACAAACCGCTGGAATACTACGACAATAATGTGACCGGTACGCTACGCCTGATTTCTGCCATGCGCGCGGCTAACGTGACCAACTTTATCTTCAGCTCCTCGGCTACCGTTTACGGCGATCAGCCGCAAATCCCTTACGTAGAAAGCTTCCCGACCGGCACGCCTGCAAGCCCCTATGGCCGCAGCAAGCTGATGGTTGAGCAGATTCTGGCTGATTTGCAGAAAGCACAGCCAAACTGGAGCGTTGCGCTACTGCGTTACTTCAACCCGGTTGGCGCGCATCCGTCAGGTGATATGGGTGAAGATCCGCAGGGCATACCAAATAATCTGATGCCGTACATCGCCCAGGTTGCCGTAGGGCGCCGCGATTCTTTAGCCGTATTTGGTAACGACTACCCTACCGAAGATGGTACAGGCGTACGTGATTATATCCACGTGATGGACCTGGCCGACGGTCACGTCGCCGCTATGCAAACGCTGCATGGCCAGCCTGGCGTGCACATCTACAACCTCGGTGCAGGCGTCGGCAGCAGCGTGCTGGACGTGATCAACGCGTTTAGCAAGGCGTGCGGCAAGCCGGTGAATTATCACTTCGCGCCACGCCGCGATGGCGATCTGCCCGCTTACTGGGCCGATGCGAACAAGGCAGATAAAGAACTTAACTGGCGTGTCAGCCGAACGCTGCAGGAAATGGCAGATGATACGTGGCGCTGGCAGTCCCGCCATCCTCAAGGTTATCCGGATTAAGGAAAAGTGATGGAGCAGTTTAACCCGGTGGATCATCCACATCGTCGTTACAACCCGCTGACGGGTCAATGGATTCTGGTTTCTCCGCATCGCGCCAAACGCCCCTGGCAGGGGGCGCAGGAAACCCCTTCGCAGGAGACTTTGCCGACACACGATCCAGACTGTTTTTTGTGTCCCGGCAATACCCGTGTCACCGGCGATAAGAACCCGCAATATACCGGCACGTTCGTTTTTACTAACGATTTTGCCGCGCTGATGACAGACACGCCGGATGCGCCGGCAAGCGGCGATCCTTTGATGCGTTGCGAAAGCGCGCGCGGTACCAGCCGGGTGATCTGTTTTTCTCCCGATCACAGCAAAACGCTGCCGCAGCTAACGCTTCCTGCCTTGAGAGAAGTGGTGAAAACCTGGCAGGAGCAGACGGCGGATCTTGGCAAAACCTGGCCCTGGGTGCAGGTGTTTGAGAATAAAGGCGCGGCGATGGGCTGCTCCAATCCGCATCCGCACGGCCAGGTCTGGGCGAACAGTTTTCTGCCAAATGAAGTAGCGCGTGAAGATGCATTGCAGCGCGAATACTTTGCCCGGCAGGGCTCGTCCATGCTGGTCGATTACGCACAGCGCGAACTGAAAGACGGCAGCCGTACCGTGGTGGAAACCGAACACTGGCTGGCCGTTGTGCCGTACTGGGCCGCCTGGCCGTTTGAAACGCTGCTGCTGCCAAAAACGCATGTGCTGCGCATCACCGACCTGAGCGCGGAACAAAGCAGCGACCTGGCGCTGGCGCTGAAAAAACTGACCAGCCGCTACGACAATCTTTTCCAGTGCTCCTTCCCTTATTCTATGGGCTGGCACGGCGCGCCGTTTAACGGTGAAAACAACGAGCACTGGCAGCTGCATGCGCACTTCTATCCGCCGCTGCTGCGCAGTGCGACGGTGCGCAAATTTATGGTCGGCTACGAAATGCTGGCTGAAACCCAACGTGACTTAACCGCAGAGCAAGCCGCAGAACGCTTGCGTGCCGTTTCCGACGTACATTTTAGCCAATCGGGAGTTTAAAAATGAGTCTGAAAGATAAAACCCAACAAATTTTCGCCGATAGCTTCGGTTACCCAGCTTCGCTGACCATTCAGGCTCCTGGTCGCGTCAACCTGATTGGCGAGCACACCGATTATAACGACGGTTTCGTGCTGCCTTGCGCCATTGACTACCAGACAGTGATTAGCTGTGCGAAACGCGACGATCGTCTGGTGCGCGTCATCGCCGCCGACTATGACAATCAGAGCGATGAATTTTCTCTGGATAAACCCATCCTTAGCCATGACACCCAACAATGGTCCAACTATGTCCGTGGCGTGGTGAAACACCTGCAAAAGCGCGATAAAAACTTTGGCGGTGCGGATCTTGTGATCAGCGGAAACGTGCCGCAAGGCGCCGGGCTTAGCTCATCTGCTTCGCTGGAAGTTGCGGTTGGTAAAGCTTTCCAGCAGCTTTATCACCTGTCTTTGGATGGCGCACAGCTGGCGTTAAACGGCCAGGAAGCAGAGAACCAGTTTGTGGGCTGTAACTGCGGCATCATGGATCAGCTGATTTCCGCGCTGGGCAAGAAAGATCACGCGCTGCTGATCGACTGCCGCTCGCTTGGCACCAAAGCCGTCTCCATGCCAAAAGGCGTGGCCGTTGTCATTATTAACAGTAATTTTAAACGCACTCTGGTAGGCAGCGAGTACAACACCCGTCGCCAGCAGTGCGAAACCGGCGCTCGCTTCTTTACTCAGAAGGCGCTGCGCGATGTCGAACTGGATAAATTTAACGCCGTGGCGCATGAGCTGGACCCGGTAGTTGCCAAACGTGTGCGTCACGTGCTGACGGAAAACATTCGTACCGTTGAAGCGGCTGATGCGCTGGCAAAGGGCGATCTGGTACGCATGGGTCAACTGATGGCGGAATCTCATGCTTCCATGCGTGATGATTTCGAAATTACCGTTCCGCAGATTGATACCCTGGTTGCGATTGTCAAAGAAACGATTGGCGATAAAGGCGGCGTGCGCATGACCGGCGGCGGCTTCGGCGGCTGCATCGTTGCGCTGATCCCTGAAGAACTGGTGTCAGCCGTTGAAAAAGCGGTAGCTGAACAGTACGAAGCGAAAACCGGGATCAAAGAAACCTTCTATGTCTGCAAACCTTCAGAAGGAGCCGGGCAATGCTAAAAGAGACACCTCAGCTCGCTCCGGACGGCCAGCCGTACCGCATTTCCACCCTGCGTAACAGCGCAGGGATGGTCGTGACCATGATGGACTGGGGCGCAACCCTGCTCTCGTGCCGTGTACCGATGAAAGACGGCACCGTGCGTGAAACGCTGCTTGGCTGTGCCACGCCGGAGGATTATCTCAACCAGACGGCGTACCTTGGCGCAACGGTTGGACGCTATGCGAACCGCATTGCAAACAGCAGGTTTGCGCGCGATGGCGCAACCACCCAGGTTACCGCAAACCAGGGTGAGCATCAGCTACACGGCGGGCCGGAAGGGTTCGACAAGCGCCGCTGGCGCATTGTCCGCCAGAATGAGCAGGAAGTGCTTTATACGCTCGATTCTGCGGACGGCGATCAGGGTTTTCCGGGCGAGTTTCGCGCCACTGCCCGTTACTCCCTCACCGAGGATAACCGCATCGCGATTGAGTTCCGTGCAAAGGTTGATAAGCCCTGTCCAGTAAACCTCACTAATCATGCCTACTTCAACCTTGACGGCGCGCAAAACGATGTGCGCCAGCATCGGCTGCAGCTCTTTGCTGATAGCTACCTGCCGGTAGATGCCAGCGGTATTCCGCAGGCGGGCCTGAAAGATGTGGCTGGCACCAGTTTTGATTTCCGTAGCGCGAAAACTATCGCCGATGATTTTCTGAGTGAAGAAGATCAGGCGCTGGTGAAGGGCTATGATCACGCCTTCCTGTTGCAGGCTAACGGAGATGCAGGCCAGCCAGCCGCGCACATCTGGTCCAGCGATAACCAGTTGCAGATGACTGTTTATACCTCGGCCCCGGCGCTGCAGTTCTACAGCGGTAACTATCTGGACGGCACGCCGGCACGCGAACAAGGGACGTACACCGCCTACCAAGGCATGGCGCTGGAAAGCGAATTCCTGCCGGACAGCCCGAATCATCCTGAATGGCCGCAGCCGGATTGCTGGTTGCAGCCGGATGACGAATATCTGAGCGTGACTGAATATCAGTTTATCCCGCAGTAGCGCTCATGCCCTCCTTTGCGGGAGGGCAATTCTTACCCTGATTGCTGAATATCCCGCCAAAATCCGACAAAAAATAACGCCAGATTCACATCCAACTTACACTTCCCGCTCTTTTTCGCTATGTTAAACGTTTAGATTGCCGCAGGTGGTCCCTCGGCAATATAATGATAATCGTTATCATTAATCGCAGGCTTATTAAGGAGTAAACTATGGCTGTTACTAAGCTGGTACTGGTTCGTCACGGCGAAAGCCAGTGGAACAATGAAAACCGTTTCACCGGTTGGTATGACGTTGATCTGTCCGAGAAAGGTAAGACTGAAGCAAAAGCAGCAGGTCAGCTGTTGAAAGACGAAGGCTACTCCTTCGACTTCGCTTATACCTCCGTGCTGAAACGTGCCATCCACACGCTATGGAATATCCTCGATGAACTGGATCAGGCCTGGCTGCCGGTTGAAAAATCCTGGAAGCTGAACGAGCGTCACTACGGCGCGCTGCAGGGGCTGAACAAAGCCGAAACCGCAGAAAAATATGGTGACGAGCAGGTTAAACAATGGCGTCGTGGTTTTGCCGTTACGCCACCAGAACTGACTCGCGATGACGAGCGTTTCCCGGGTCACGATCCGCGTTATGCATCACTGTCCGATAAAGAGCTGCCGACCACTGAAAGCCTGGCGCTGACTATCGACCGCGTTATTCCTTACTGGAACGAAACCATTCTGCCACGCATGAAAAGCGGCGAGCGAGTGATCGTTGCGGCTCACGGCAACTCCCTGCGTGCGCTGGTGAAATTCCTTGATAACCTGAGCGAAGAAGAAATTCTTGAGCTGAACATTCCAACCGGCGTGCCGTTGGTATATGAGTTCGATGAAAACTTCAAGCCGCTGAAGCGCTACTACCTGGGCAACGCTGACGAAATCGCAGCCAAAGCTGCGGCAGTTGCGAATCAGGGTAAAGCGAAGTAATTCGCAAGATGTGAAAAAGGCGTGGAGTAATCCACGCCTTTTTTATTGCGCTAAATCTTGTTTAACCGCGACGTGCCTTCACCGCTTCTGCAAGCTGGCGCAGAAGCGTTTCGGTATCTTCCCAACCAATGCAGGCATCAGTGACACTTTTGCCGTAAACCAGCGTCTCGCCGCTCTCCAGGCTCTGGTTTCCTTCTACCAGATGACTTTCAATCATCACGCCGGTAATGGCTTTATCGCCACCCGCGATCTGCTGGCAGACATCCTCACCTACTTCCATCTGCTTTTTAAATTGCTTGCTGCTGTTAGCATGGCTGAAATCGATCATTACCTGGGCTGGCAGCCCGGCTTTCGCTAAATCTTGTTTAACCTGGGCTACGTGCGCCGCGCTGTAGTTCGGCTCTTTACCGCCGCGCAGGATGATGTGGCAGTCGCCGTTGCCGCTGGTGTTAACGATGGCGGAATGACCCCACTTGGTGACAGAGAGGAAGCAATGCGGCGCACCGGCAGCGTTAATGGCGTCGATAGCAACTTTCATGGTGCCATCGGTGCCGTTTTTGAAGCCAACCGGGCAGGAGAGGCCGGAAGCTAATTCGCGGTGAACCTGAGATTCTGTTGTACGCGCGCCAATCGCGCCCCAGCTCATCAGGTCTGCCAGATACTGTGGCGTGATCATATCAAGAAACTCGCCCGCAGCCGGCAGGCCGGAGTCGTTGATATCGAGCAGCAGCTTGCGGGCAATGCGCAGGCCGTCGTTAATCTGGTAGCTGCTGTCCATATGCGGATCGTTAATCAGCCCTTTCCATCCTACGGTAGTACGAGGTTTTTCGAAGTAAACCCGCATGACCACTTCAAGCTCGCCCTGCAGCGCTTCACGCAGAGCCAGCAGGCGGGCGCCGTACTCTTTAGCGGCTTTGATATCGTGAATGGAGCACGGGCCGATAACCACCAGCAGACGATCGTCATTACCTTTAAGGATTTTATGGATAGCCTGGCGAGCATGGGAAACCGTCAGGGCTGCTTTTTCAGTGGCGGGGAATTTTTCAAGCAGCGCTACAGGAGGCAGGAGTTCGTTAATCTCTTTGATTCGTAAGTCGTCGTTCTGATAATTCATGATATTTCCGGAAGGTTTTTACATTTTTGCCGAGTTGCAATCCCTTCAATCTATATCTTCATCGCTGAAGTGTAAACGGGCTTTTACACTTCAGGCAGATTATTCCTGGAGTTGAGTTTAACTTCGCCGAAACATAGCGAAAAACGAGATCAGCGCTACAATTTTTACTGTTAACGCTGAAAAATTTCAGTTTTCCAAAATTGTATTCTGATCACATTTCTATCGCCGATACTTTTTTCTGTTATACCCGGCGCGATCGGTACAATTTTTGCACTGTTGGAAGAAGTTATCCAGCAATAACGACCAGAACAGGAGCATAAAGATGAATAAATTAGCCATGCTTTTCCTCACAGCTTCACTTTCTGCCGCAAGCGGCGCGGCTATGGCCGCTGACACCCCTGCTGGCGGTGCCAATAACGGTCAGGCGAACTCCAGCGCCGACGCCGGGCAGGTTGCACCTGGTGCCCATCAAAACGTAGCGCCTAAAGGCGTTGATGGTAATGATGTGAATAATTCGGGCACCATGCTTAACCCGAGTGACAAAGGCACCAGCGCTACCGGCGAAACAATGGATTCAGAAGATGTCCATAAAAACACAATGTGTAAGGATGGACGCTGCCCGGACATGAACAAAAAAGTTGAAACGCAAAGCGGTAATGATGTAGATACCAAGACTGACGGTACTTCACAGTAGCCCTGACGGTCATAATATCTTCTGAAAGGAGAGCTTCGGCTCTCCTTTTTTATGAAATACTTTTCAATAGCTTGAACGGGTTCATGGTTATAATTACTGCATTCTTCTTTAAGCTTGCGGAAAACCATGGCTCATACACATTCACACCAGCACGCTTCTCAGGATACAAACGCTAAACGCCTGTTATGGGCTTTTGCTATTACCGCATTATTTATGGTGGCGGAAGTTATCGGTGGTTTGCTCTCCGGTTCGCTGGCGTTGCTCGCCGATGCAGGACATATGTTAACGGATGCCGCCGCGCTGTTAGTCGCCCTTATCGCCGTACAGTTCGCCCGTCGCCCACCTAACTCTCGCCGCACGTTTGGCTGGCTACGCTTAACGACGCTCGCCGCGTTTGTGAATGCCCTTGCGCTGGTCCTCATTACCCTATTAATCGTCTGGGAGGCGATCCAGCGCTTCAGTCATCCGCAGCCCGTTGCCGGATGGATGATGCTAACTATTGCCGTCGCTGGACTGCTGGCAAATATTGCCTCGTTCTGGATATTGCATCATGGTAGCGAAGAGAAAAATCTCAACGTTCGTGCGGCGGCGCTGCATGTGTTAGGCGATTTACTCGGCTCGGTGGGCGCAATCATCGCCGCGCTGGTTATTTTATGGACCGGCTGGACGCCAATCGACCCCATTCTTTCCATACTGGTTTCCTGCCTTGTCCTGCGCAGCGCGTGGAGTTTGCTTAAAGAAAGCGTAAATGAGCTGCTTGAGGGTGCGCCTGGGGCGATAGATATTGAAACGTTAAAGAAAAGGCTTTCTCGTGGCATTCCTGAAGTACGAAACGTGCACCATGTACATATCTGGCTGGTGGGGGAAAAACCTTTGATGACGCTGCATGTGCAGGTTATCCCTCCACACGATCACGACGCGCTGCTCGGTCGTATCCATCATTTCCTGGAGCAGGAATATCAGATTGAACACGCGACGGTGCAAATGGAGTATCAACCCTGCAGCGGGCCGAATTGCGATTTAAATGAGCATGACCACCCGGGCCATGCTCATCATCAATGATCAGGAGAGCGCGCGCGAACCCCGCTCGCGTGCGCTTTTAATCCACATGCGGCTGCCGTTAAGGGCAATAAACGTCAGGATCAGGTATTCAAGCGACATTGCATAAACACCCTGCCGTGCAAAAATAACCACGCTGATGATGTTAATAACCACCCATAGCAGCCAGTTCTCCACGTACTTACGCGTCATCAGGATCATCGCGACAATAGAGAGCACCATCATGCAGGAGTCCCAGAACGGGAAAGCATCCGGCTGTAGTTCCGGCAGCGTGACGTTCAGGCCGAGCGCTTGCATCACGGAAACGGCAATGCGCGTCAGATAAGCAAAGACAGGATTGATGAACACGGTCATCAGGCCAATCGCGCCCACACAGACGGCAAGCCAGGCCAGCGCTTTTGGAAGCGGCAGCCAGCGTATGCGCAGCGCAACCTCATTATTGCTGGTCTGGCGCGACCATGCATACCAGCCATAAATATTGGCGGCAAAGAAGAATACCTGCAGCAGCAGGCTGGCATATAACTGGATCTGAAAAAAGATAATGGCAAACAGCGTGACGTTGAGTAATCCAAACGCGTAATTGCTGATTTTCTCAAGGCTTGCAAGCCAGATACACAGCAGCCCGGCGAGCGTGCCTACCGCCTCAATCCATGATAAATCGTAGCCGCCAGCCCCAATCGGGATGTGGACCAGAATGTTTTGCGTGCTAAAAAAATCCATATTTTCCCCTGAGCGTAATGTCCTATGCGTTACCTTTTATCGAACGGCGTAGTTCTGCGGCAAAATCTAACATCCGGTTAAGCGGCACCAGAGCGCCTTCACGCAGCGCAGCATC
Source organism: Buttiauxella sp. (assembly GCA_032051265.1). Classification (GTDB taxonomy): domain Bacteria; phylum Pseudomonadota; class Gammaproteobacteria; order Enterobacterales; family Enterobacteriaceae; genus Dryocola. Next base: position 1,358 of record DAMBYU010000007.1, on the reverse strand, counting down.
CACATGAATCTCGTGAGCCGCTCCGCCCTGCTCCAGCCCCTCAGCGATGGCTTTAAGGCCGTTCATCGCCATCCAGGGGCAATGCGCGCAGCTTCGGCACGTTGCGCCCTCACCCGCAGTCGGCGCTTCGAGCAGCTCTTTATCCGGACACGCCTGCTGCATTTTGTAGAATATGCCCCGATCGGTTGCCACGATCAGTTGCTGGTGAGGCAGCGTTTTGGCCGCGTTAATCAGCTGGCTGGTTGAACCCACTGCGTCAGCCATATCGACCACGGCCTGGGGCGACTCGGGATGGACCAGTATCGCCGCATCAGGATATAGCCCCTTCATGCGCGCCAGCGCCTGGGTTTTAAATTCATCATGTACGATACATGCACCCTGCCAGCACAGCACGTCCGCACCGGTCTGCTTCTGGACGTAGCTGCCCAAATGACGATCCGGCGCCCAGATAATTTTCTCCCCCAGGCTGTCCAGATGTTCAATCAGTTCAACGGCAATGCTGGATGTCACCACCCAGTCCGCGCGTGCTTTAACCGCCGCTGAAGTATTAGCATAGACCACGACCGTGCGTTCGGGATGCTGGTCGCAGAAGGCCGTAAACTCATCGATCGGACAGCCCAAATCCAGAGAACACTCTGCATTCAGTGTCGGCATCAGAATGGTTTTCTCAGGGCTGAGAATTTTTGCCGTTTCGCCCATGAAGCGCACGCCCGCCACCAGCAGCGTGGAAGCTGGGTGGTTTGCTCCAAAGCGCGCCATTTCAAGCGAGTCGGAAATACAGCCGCCAGTTTCTTCTGCCAGCGCCTGGATTTCAGGATCCGTGTAGTAATGCGCAACCATCACCGCGTTACGCTCTTTGAGCAAACGCTTAATCTTTTCGCGGTAGAACTGCTTTTCGTCCACGTTTAACGGCACCGGCTTCGGTGGGAAAGGATAAATGGCTGTTTCCGGGTCGAACATGACGCTCATAATGCTGTCTCGTTTGCTTAGCTTAACAAAAATCGGCTGAAATCCGACGATGAGCGCAGGCGATCGCGCAGATCGTTTTATATGCTAAACAAGATAACCAATAACGGGGAGAATGTCGTGCGGAATTTACTGCTTCAGATGCAACAAAGGCGCCGTGAAGGCGCCTTTGTCTGAATATGGTGGGTCGTGCAGGATTCGAACCTGCGACCAATTGATTAAAAGTCAACTGCTCTACCAACTGAGCTAACGACCCGCTGTGCGGTTACTGCTTGCTGCAAAGCATACTGCAGCTTCAAACCCTTCACGATTTACTTACTGCATGCCATCTTAAAGATGGTGGGTCGTGCAGGATTCGAACCTGCGACCAATTGATTAAAAGTCAACTGCTC
>DAMBYU010000016.1:0-4428 GCA_032051265.1 Buttiauxella sp. | reverse complement strand
CACGAGCAGAACCACCGTAGGTTTTAGCCAGAACGGTAGTGATTGCAGCGGTCAGCGTTGTTTTACCATGGTCAACGTGGCCGATAGTACCGACGTTAACGTGCGGTTTTGTACGTTCAAACTTTTCTTTAGACATCGATTGTCCCTCTAAGACACGGATAAATCGGTGGTATCACCACATCAACCAGGCTTATGCCTGAATTTGCTGAATGCATTAACAGAAGAAAAACAGGGAGGAGAATAGAAGTGGTGCTGATAGGCAGATTCGAACTGCCGACCTCACCCTTACCAAGGGTGCGCTCTACCAACTGAGCTATATCAGCACATCTGGAGCGGGCAGTGGGAATCGAACCCACATCATCAGCTTGGAAGGCTGAGGTAATAGCCATTATACGATGCCCGCATCTTAGAACTCGGCTACCTGCGTAATTCTGTTTTGAATATGAGAGGAGACCTCTCAGTATTCGAGCCGACTCGCCTGGAGCTTATCGTCTCGGGCTTCGCGAAGCGTCGCCTTAAGTGGTGGTGGGCCAGGATAAACGATGCTTACGCTCGTTGTCTCACCCTGTTCGACTCGAACCTCGGTCGAAGTTTCTCACCGTCCCAACAAGCGCTCATCTCAATGATGGCTTATTGGTATAACCATATCGCTATGGTTAAAAATGGTGGTGGGGGAAGGATTCGAACCTTCGAAGTCGATGACGGCAGATTTACAGTCTGCTCCCTTTGGCCGCTCGGGAACCCCACCAGGCACTTGATGGTGCCGACTACCGGAATCGAACTGGTGACCTACTGATTACAAGTCAGTTGCTCTACCTACTGAGCTAAGTCGGCATCAAGTAGCGCGCATTCTAGGAACACAGGCGCCGCTATGCAACAAAAAAATCGCATAAAATGCACTACCGCTCACATTTTGCGCGACACATCGAATATTTGATGATTAAACCGACGTTTGTGGCTAGTTTTTAGTCGCCGGGAGAGACGCTAACCCCAGCGCCAACTTCAAAGACCACCCTTCTCATACTCAAAAAACGTAACGCTCTCTTTCATTGCTTCTGAATCGAACACTTCCGGCGCAATTTTTTAAACAGACCCACAGAACCACAACGGTGAAGGCTGGAGCAGGTAAAGCTTTGAACGTGCGCCTCTTCGCGAAAGGAGCGGGTTATCGTTTTTTTCTTATTATTCTCCCCCATCTGGTGTTACCCTCCTGCCCATTGTTGAAAAGTAAAATACGTTGCGCGCCTTTGATTATCTGAGGTTGGTTTCATTTCCTTAGTCCGCGTTTAACGTTCATTTTGTCCTGAATTACAGGCAGAAGCATGCTTATGAGTAATAAAGAGCAAATATTGACGACCCCTTATATGCAGTTCAACCGAAGCCAGTGGGCAGCCTTGCGTAATTCAGTGCCAATGACGCTGACCGAAGGGGAAGTTGCGCGGTTGAAGGGCATCAACGAAGATCTCTCCCTTGAAGAGGTGGCAGAAATCTATCTGCCTCTTTCACGTCTGCTGAACTTCTATATCAGTTCAAATTTGCGCCGCCAGGCCGTGCTTGAACAGTTCCTCGGCACTAACGGACAGCGCATTCCCTACATTATTAGTATTGCGGGCAGCGTTGCCGTAGGGAAAAGCACAACCGCACGCGTACTGCAGGCGTTGCTTAGCCGCTGGCCCGAACATCGCCGGGTAGAGCTGATTACAACCGATGGTTTCCTTCATCCGAATAAAGTGCTTAAAGAGCGTAATCTGATGAAGAAAAAGGGATTCCCGCAATCCTATGATATGCATCGCCTGGTGAAGTTTGTTTCCGACCTTAAGTCGGGGGCAACCAACATCACCGCCCCTGTCTATTCCCATCTTATATATGATGTGATTCCCGATGGGGACAAAACGGTTACCCAGCCAGATATTTTAATTCTTGAAGGATTAAATGTTTTACAAAGCGGCATGGATTATCCACACGACCCGCATCATGTCTTTGTTTCGGATTTCGTCGACTTTTCTATTTACGTTGACGCCCCGGAAGATTTACTCCAGGACTGGTATATCACCCGATTCCTGAAGTTCCGGGAAGGGGCATTTACCGATCCCGACTCTTATTTCCATAACTATGCGAAACTGTCGGAAGACGAAGCGATTAATATCGCCACACAGCTGTGGAAAGAAATTAACTGGATGAATCTTAAAGAAAACATTCTTCCTACGCGCGAACGTGCCAGCCTGATTATGACCAAAAGTGGCAATCACGCTGTGGAAAGCGTCCGGTTACGCAAATAAAAAAGGGGGATAATCTCCCCCTTCCGTTCTATTTTACGCCGCGAAGCGATATTTCACCGCCAACCCAGGGTTTGACTACGCCATCCTGCTCTAATAGCAACGCACCCTGCTCGTTTATTCCTCTGGAAATACCGTATATCTCACGATCGCCAATTATGAGCTTAACCTGACGGTTAGCGTAATTATCCAAAACCTTCCAACGTGCAAGGAATGGCGTAAGGCCTTCGTTCTCAAATAAAGTTAATGCCGCACGTAATTCCTGTATCAAAGCGATTGCCAGCGCATTACGGTCGATTTTGATTCCGGCTTCCTGAAGATTGATCCAGCCCTGGTTAATGACATCCGTCGCGACATTACGCATAGCGAGGTTAATGCCCGCCCCGATGACAATTTGCGCCGCATCGCCCGTCTTCCCTGTCAATTCAACAAGTATGCCGGCCAGCTTACGATCGTCAAGATAGAGATCGTTAGGCCATTTCACTTTGACTTCACTGGCACCCAGGCCACGAAGCACTTCGGCCATAACGATACCGATGACCAGACTCAACCCGACGGCTGCGGCAGGTCCTTGCTCCAGCCGCCAGTACATTGAAAGATAGAGGTTTGCACCGAATGGAGAGAACCATTGCCGTCCACGTCGCCCACGTCCTGCCTGCTGATATTCCGCAATACAGGCATCCCCCGGCTGAAGGCTGTTAAGCCGCTCGAGCAAATATTGATTGGTGGAATCGATAACGGGTAATACAGCAATCGTCCCCTGCTCTATTTGCGATTTAATCAGGGATTCATCAAGTAGCTGTATAGGGTCGGGCAGGCTGTATCCTTTTCCCGGTACGGTAAATACATCCACTCCCCAGTCACGCAGCGTTTGGATATGTTTATTTATAGCCGCACGGCTCATGCCAAGCTTTTCACCCAGCTGCTCGCCTGAGTGAAATTCTCCGTCTGCCAGTATGGCAATCAGGGTGAGTGGGATTTTGTTATCTTTCATGCAATGGTCTCCACCGCGCTGACTTCACCTTTCGCGCCAATAAAGCGAACCTCTGGCTCCAGCCACACGTTAAATCTTTCGCCAACACGCTGACGGATATAATGCGCCAGTTTGACGATATCCTGACTGGTGGCATTCGCTTCATTTATTAACACTAACGCCTGCTGACGATGCACTGCTGCCCCGCCGACCTGATATCCTTTTAATTCGCACCGATCGATAAGCCAACCTGCGGCCAGTTTTATAGATCCATCAGCCTGGGGGTAATGAGGCATACCGCTGAATTCTGATAATAATTCAGCTGTCTGCTCCGCTGTAATCACGGGATTCTTAAAGAAGCTACCGGCATTACCGTTAACACGAGGGTCCGGAAGCTTTGTCATACGCATATGGCATACCGCATTAAAAACTTCCTGCGGCGTGACAGTGGCAGGATCAAAGCGAGTTAAATCCCCATAAGACAGGACAGGCTGCCATAGTTTAGTAAGGCGCAGACCAACGGCGGTAATGGCATAATCGTTCTGATAATCATGTTTGAAAATGCTGTCGCGATAGCCAAATTGACACTGTTTATTCTCAAGGCGATGCAGCTCACCGCTACGCAGATCAACGCAATCAACATAGGCACAAACGCTTTTCAATTCAACGCCATAGGCGCCGATATTTTGAATAGGGGAAGAGCCAACACAGCCTGGAATCAACGCCAGATTTTCCAACCCAGGCATGGCCTGCTGTAAAGTGTATTCAACGAGGTGATGCCAGTTCTCACCTGCACCAACATGCAGGTACCATGCATCATCTTTTTCCGTCACCTCAATCCCGGCAATGCGGTTAACGATTACCGTTCCGATAAAATCATCAAGAAAGAGTACGTTACTTCCCTCACCCAGAATTAAAACCGGCTGTTGTAATAGTACGGCTTCGTTCCAGGCTTCATTGAGCTGCTGCACGGTTTGCGCAATGACAATACGCGAAGCATTGGCCTGAATACCGAAAGTATTGAAGGGCTTAAGGGAGGTGCTCATGTTGATATCTTTCCTGAGTTTAAACCCGGTTAGTTTACCTTATCTGGCTGAGCTTGGCTTGTATGGGGCGGGAGTTGCTGTAAATAGCAGACGACAAAAAGGCCATCCGTGAGGATGGCCTTCGTGTTTGTTT
>DAMBYU010000006.1:333018-390829 GCA_032051265.1 Buttiauxella sp. | reverse complement strand
TGCCGCTGCCGCTGATTATCTTTGAACCGGGAAGCGGGACACGCGCCCTGATTGATCAGTGGTTCCGGGAGACGGGACATATTGCCTGCGCGGTCATGGAGCTTGGCAGTATCGAGGCTATTAAAAGAATGGTCCGTGCAGGTCTTGGTTACAGCATTGTTCCCCGAATGTCCGTTGCATGCATAGAGTAAAGATCGGGGCTCGATCTTTACTCTGTGACGCCCTCTCTTCACCGGACGCTTGGGGCAGTTATGCGGGAGGACCGGATTGTAAGCAGAGGAATCAATGAAGTGCTGAAAAGCCTGCACAGCAGTTTTGCAAAAAACGAAATCAGATAAATATTATTCGATATTTAAACCGGACAGGTCCGATCTACTCTTTCCGGCAAAGTATCATTACAGCGTTTACCAGCTACCAATGTCCGCTCCTGGCACGAAGCAGACGAGTTAACTGAGCTGAAGGTCCGCTGTGAGCGAGGAGCGGACGTAATCATATGCCGGCGTTTAGGTGTAATTCACTTAAAAACAGGTCTCTGTGTTAATTTATAAGTGAAGCCGTTAAGCGAAAAGAATGTTTGAATAGTTAGTGGAGAGACCATGGGTGTAGAGTTTCATATAACACGAGCTGATTTTTGGGCTGAAAATGACGAAGCCCAAATAACTCCTGAGGAGTGGCTTGCCTTCATCGATAGCGACAGCGACTTAACAAGGGACCTTAAAAATGGCGATTATCATGCTTTGTGGTCAGGGCCTTCATCGCATAATGAGGCATGGCTTGACTGGATTGACGGCAATATTTACACCAAATGGCCAGACACGCAGCTATATAGAAAGATGTTAGATATCGCCGAGTGCCTCAACGCCCGTGTAATGGACGACAATGGTAATATTTACAGCGCCCCATCTGACTGGGAGTATGACCCTTCTTATACTCCTTAATGTCCGCCTTTGGCACGGAGCGGACAGAAAGCAAAGACATAAGGTCCGCAGTGAACGAATAGCGGACAAGATAATAGTTAAAAGAGAAGCAAAGTTAGATAAAATAAACAGTAGGTTATATTTTCAATTAATACATAATAGGTTTTTCGATTTGATGAAAACAATATTAGCAGTACTGGCAAAAGGGAACGCCAAAGATAGGCTGGCTGTTATCGCCGATATAGCAACCCTTGCGGGCGTATCAGTAGCAACGGTCACTGCTGGGGTTTTAACCTTGGTCGCTGGGTCTGGCAAGTTGAATGTAGAAAATTTTTTTGGAGCGACAATTTTATCCCTTACTGGACTAGCTGTAGGTTGCTGTTTGGTAGCCGGATTCATCTGGGTTGTAGTTAAATTGTCTAAACCATGGGGAGCGCCACGCGGAGTTCAGAGCTTAGTAATGTGTGCTGTCTGGCTTATGTTCATCATTATTGTATTATTTGCAGTTATGTTTTTTTACAGCCTAATCTCCTCTTTCAGGGTTTTATTATAAAGCGACTTAAGGCATATCAATGCTATTTATGTCCGCTCCTTGCAGATAGTGAACAGAAGCGACGGTCAGGTCTGTTATGAGTGGAATCGGACGTATTAGTCCAACCTGTTGTTCGTTATGCTTTTTTTCATCACCTTTTATTAGCTATCTTAATGATAATTTTTGATAAAGTGAGAATTCGACCGTGCCTTATAAACTAAACAAACTACTTAGCAGAATATTCTTTAAATTGATTTTGCTTTGTTTGGCCCTGACATTCATAAACATGATTTCATTTAAAAGCATTAAGTTTATGGCCGTAATACAACCAGTATTCATAACATTAGCTGTTATGTGGGTGTCAGTTCCGTTAGCAATATCTGTTGCAATTTTATATCCAAGGGCTTGCAAACATTTCAAGATGAAAAGTTGGCGTTTGGTCGTGGAAATAAGGAGATACTATAACCTCACGCCAATTAATAGATTTGTTTTATATGTTGGATCTTTGGCATTTATGGTTTCTTGCCTCAGCCAATTTTTATTCAGTGGCGATTCTTTCTTCCTAACAGGATTCGCTTTTTTAGTAATGAGTGCTTCTTTTGCAATTGATATATATAATCGCTCTGTTTATATCTTTAAGAAAATATGGTCAGGATTATTAGGGAAGACCATAATCACGTTGTTAGCAGCACTGTCATTTGTCATCACCAATTATTTAGCTCGACGTTGGATCTATATCACTACAGATCTCGACCCTAAATTCTTCAGTGACTTTACTAATGTAGTTAGCATTTTCTTCACTCCACTTGCGTATCTAATTCTCGTGGGGATTTTTTCATTGGTGATCGTCATTCCTGAATTCATTGGAATAGCTTTGATGGCTTTATTCACCCCCATTAAGGAAAATTTCCTAAGAAATAAATTCATAAAGCTAGCTAACTTATCAGTGAGAATGAGAACAGGAAAGCGAATTGAAAAGCTCACTTCATCCGAACTGGTTTTACTAAACTCTAGGGTCCTGTTTTTTAGAGTTTTTTCATCGCCTATTTTCGTCTGCCTTATTGTTTATACGTTCTCATGGGCAAGCAGCATCACGGGCTCCTTTTGGGATACAACCGCAAGGTTAGGTTTAGTTAATTATTATTATCATGCCGAAGGAACCAGTCCTATATCTAAAATGAGGCATTACAACTATGATGGAGAAAAGCTTTCCACAGCTATATTTAATGGAAGTCGATGGGAGTTTTTCTCTTTCAATAATAAATGATAATTCATCAATCGCAATTACTGTTAAAATATAATATTATTGGGTTGAAAGAGCATGCTCCATGAAACCAACCATTCATGGAGTTCCAACATTCCTAAAGATAAGATGTTCCAAGTATTATTACTTGCTCTCTTCCCTACGTTCCCCATTGATTACCAATCAGAGTTTTTGTAATGTCCGCTTCTGGCACAAAACGGCCTATCAGCATTATAAAAATATTCAGATATATATCATTCCTCTGAACATACACAACTAACGGCAGAATCTCACGATTCTGCCGCTTTTTTATTATTTTTCAGGGGGGGTAGTAATGAATAATTCTGAAGGTTTGAAGTCGTTTCACTAATCGCTTTATGACCTACCGTAGTGGGTATCGGCTGTTTGCGCAGCAGGGCCATTGGTTCCTGCCAGTATCACCGGCGTTAACATTGAAGACGACTAGGGCAGGCATGGAACTTTGAACCGGATGCCGGTGAAGGTCTTAACCGCTATACCCGCAAGCCAGGCATCTGTACGGACGTATCCATCTGCTGGCTCCGCATGATTTACCAGCAACATTTAATCTTCCCGAAGACTCATTATTACCGCATACGCCAGCCATCGCCGCTGGCGTTTTTTTATTGACGGAGACATACCCATGACAACAGCGACAAAAAACAACCTCGCATCTGCTGCTAACGAATCCGAATTTGAACTGACCGTAACGCAGATACCCGACGAACAGCGTATCTGCTTCTGGCCGCAGTACTTTGGCTCTATCCCACATTGGATAACGCTGGAACCCCGCATTTTCGCCTGGATGGACCGCTTCTGTGACGAGTACAACAGTGGTATCTGGTCCTTTTACACGCTCAGCAATGGCGGCGCGTTTATGGCCCCTGATGCTGACGTTGACGATAAATGGCATCTGTTCAACGGCATGAACGGCAATGGTGCGCAAATGAGCGCGGAAGCCACAGGTATCGCTGTCTGTCTGATTGAATACAGCCATCACGCCTGTCGCACCGAATGTGATGCCATGACTGAGCACTATTACCGCCTGCGGGATTACGCCCTGCAGCACCCTGAATCCAGCGCCATTTTGCGCATTATTGATTAAGGATACCCATGATGGAACAGTCACTTAGCCCACTAAGTTCGATACTTCCACTAACCGCACAACGCACGATAAAACGCGCCTTAACACTGCTTGATCGACACCTGCGCGAAACAGGCGTGGCATTCACCTCTACTCAGGCTGCCCGTGACTGGCTGAAACTGAAAATGGCGGGACTGGAGCGCGAAGAGTTTATGGTGCTGTATCTGAACCAGCAGAACCAGTTGATTTCCCACGAAACCCTGTTTGCCGGTTCTATTAGCAGTACCGAGGTACATCCCCGCGAGGTGGTCAAACGCGCCCTGTACTTCAATGCGGCAGCAGTGTTATTTGCGCACAACCATCCCTCCGGTGACATCACACCCAGCCAGGCAGATAAGACCATCACGCAGCGTTTGGTGCAGGCACTTCAGCTCGTTGATATCCGCGTCCTTGACCATCTGATTGTCGGTGGCAGGCAAATCTATTCGTTCGCAGAACACGGTCTGCTGTGAGGTATTACATGAAAATTATAAGTAAACGCCGGGCAATGACGATATATCGCCAGCATCCTGAGTCCCGAATATTTCGCTACTGCACTGGAAAATATCAGTGGCACGGTAGCGTCTGTCATTACACCGGAAGGGATGTTTCGGATATCACAGGAGTCCTGGCTGTGTACGCCGAACGCCGCCAGGACCGCAACGGGCCTTACGCCTGCCTGATGAGTATCACCCTGAACTGACAATAAAGAGGTTATAAATGAACAACACCACATGGGGCCTGCAGCGGGATATCACGCCGCGCCTGGGAGCACGTCTGGTGCAGGAGGGCAACCGGCTGCACTATCTGGCTGACCGGGCAAGTATCACCGGTAAGTTTAGTGATGCCGAATGCCTGAAGTTGGATGTCGCATTCCCGCATTTTATCAGTCAGATGGAATCAATGCTGACTACTGGTGAAATGAATCCTCGCCATGCCCACTGTGTCACTCTGTACCACAACGGTTTTACCTGCGAAGCCGATACCCTTGGTAGTTGCGGCTACGTATATATCGCCATTTATCCCACTCAACGCTAACGAATTTCACGAGAGCAAACATGAAAACTCGACCTGCTACAATTTCGCGGGCGGCGAAGCCTTGTCTGTCGCCCGTTGCAGTCTGGCAAATGCTTCTTACACGGCTACTGGAAAAACACTATGGTCTGACCCTGAACGATACGCCGTTCTGGGATCAAACCGCTATACAGGAACATATCGATGCCGGTATCACTCTGGCTAATGCCGTTAACTTTCTTGTAGAAAAGCATGAGTTAGTACGTATCGATCGCACAGGATTTACCTCACAGGAACAAGCGCCATATTTGACTGTGACAGATATCCTTCATGCCAGGAGAGCATGCGGATTAAGAACGGTTGTTCGTATCGGGAAGTAAGTAATATTGTTCTTAGCCGATCGCGGCAGTGAGGAGGGCTCCAAGAGCAGCGAAGATTTGCACGGTCTGTGAAAAATTGGTGATATTGGCGACTCGGTGAAAGGCTCATCGAGTCGCATGAAAAACAAGGTGGGGGCACAAAAGGGGGCACTTATAAAGATGAAACAAGAAAATATTTATATTTATCAATGGATATCTAGGTTGTGTTATGTTCCTATTATCGCACCATTTCAAACTCTTCCCAAGTCTGTCGAAATCAACTCAAAGCCCATATACCGCGGATTATAGCCCGTTTCTTATCTCCTGTTATCAATTGGGTTCAACCGGTTCAATTTACGTTTGGGTGACGGAGTGATCCACGCAAAACTATGAGTGAAGCGAGAATTAATCAGTATTTAAACTGATTGGGTACACGGAGAAGGTCACAGGGCATGGCTTTCGCCACACGATGAGTACGATCTTGCATGAGGAAGGGTTCAACACGGCATGGATTGAGACGCAGCTCGCACACGTCGATAAGAATTCTATTCGTGGTAAATATAACCATGCTCAGTATCTGGAAGGGAGGAGGGAGAGGATGCAGTGGTATGCAGGCTATATCGGGAAAATTGGAAAGCCTGGGTTCATGAAAGCATCGTAATTAGCTGTCCATGAGCCTATCTGGATGACTAGGGGATGCAGCGTAAAGACTACAAGCAGAGCTTCTCCTGAATGGAGGGGCTAAACAGAGAATAATTTTTGTTCTGGGTCTTGTTCAGAGACGCTATTTATCTCATGAGTCAATGAATGTGACGGTCTGCTAAGTGCCAGGAGCGGACATTGTTATTAATAGCAGCAGACGCCAGCCGGACTCTCTCGTCTTACAGCACTTCAACCACTTCAAATTCTTCTGCGATCAACTCCATATCTTTAGAAAAATGACCTTCGCGGGTAAAAAATCGCTGATGCTCATTTCGCCAGTATTGAAGGCTTAAATCGCCTTCACCTTCTTTGCGGGCAAACTCCTCAGTCACATCACAAAAACGCACCAGTCGCATTGAAACCAGCCGGGTCACGCAGACCGGGGCATTCAGGCCATCAAGGATAATGTTATAGCTTCCAATCCTCGGGGCAGACTTTTCTTGCTGGTAAGAGGCAAAGGATCCGCAGGAGGCCGTTTTAATCCCTTTTTTAATCAGGTCCGCAAGCTCGCTGGCCAGTTCCGGGCTGTCTCCCATTTGCCAGGCATCTGCGCCTGGATACTTTACTTTTAATACCTCAACAGTAGCCATTAAGAGCCCTTTTTAATCGTCGATGAAAAATGTCATACAGAGTTTTAACATGAACTTTCCGGACATTAACATTGATGCTTTCCCTCTGCTACTTTGTCCGCTCTTCGCTCATAGCCGACGTCGTTTTATGCCGTTAACCGCTCGCCTGTACCTACCTCTCTAACCACTCGGCCTTACGGGAGAGATGGCGGTGCGGATAGAGCAGCGACAGTTGGTTTTCGTGTGGGCGCGCTCACCTCATCCACACGGATGGAAAATAAGATAGTCACTGCACTCTTATTTCACTTTGCGAGACATCTCGCAGCGATGAAATGCAACGCTGAAAGCCGCTACTCTTCGCTTGTTAGCCTCAATCTCCCGCGATAGCCTGTTTTTGCACCAGCCAATTCTGGTGCCGGGCGTGGAAACCCGAGAACATGACGGCGACAAATGGCGCGCGAGTGCGTCTTTTTATTGTCGAAGCACCTGCACATCTTTATCCTGCTCAATGGTGTCGCTGGTGAGGCAGCCCTCGGGTTGGCCGGTTTCCGTTGTGTCCGGTATTTCCACCTTCATCAGCGTCACCACCCCGGAGCGTGGAAACTCCTGTGGTGACGTTTATCATCACACACGGAGCTTTATATGATGACAAACACCGTCCCCGCCCAAAACCCTTCTGCCGTTTATATGACGCTGGATTTATTCGAGCTGCTGGATATCTGCGAAACGCTGGCAGACGAGCTGATGGAGTGCGCCAGTAAATCCCGCCAGCATGTGCTTTATGCTCGCCTGGCCGCCTGTCTGGAAGCGATGGAACTGGAGCTGGAAAAACCGCTGCCGCCATATCTGCTTGAACGCTTAACGGCAGAGAAACTTATCGCTACCCAGCCGCAGCATATTGCCGTGGATTCCGAGTTACTGCGCCAGTATTGCTATGCATTAACTCGGGTTTTAGGCGAGCGGGGGCAAAAACCAGCAGTGCATCACGCATTAAACGGCCTGCTGTTTGAACTGCTTAATCTACTGATTGAGGATTTGCTGGCGCCGCGCTTTGCGAAGATGAACTGAAAGGGTAAGAGGGTGGATGGCGCTGCGCTTATCCACCCTGTAATACTGATTGTCAGCTCCGTATCGCGCGGTTGGTTGGTGATCTAGTGCGAAGATACGAACTCTGACAACGGATGAACCGGCGGTATAGCGAAGCTCGCGCGCATACGCCTTGTCTCTTCGGCCGGGGGCAACCCGAACAGCCGCTTGAATTCACGGTTAAATTGCGAAGGGCTTTCATACCCGACCGCCTGACTCGCAACAGCCGCCGTAACCCCCTGGCGAACCATCAGCAGCCGGGCCTGATGCAGGCGTGTCGACTTCACGTATTGCATGGGAGAGGTGCGTGTAATGGCCTTAAAATGGTTATGGAAGGTCGATACGCTCATCCCTGCCTCTTCAGCCAGATCGATAAGATTCAGAGGGTGCGCATAGGTGGCATGAATACGGCGCAACGCTTTGCCAATTTTTCCAAATTGTCCGCGCATCGCCAACGCCGAACGCATAACGCTACCCTGAGCGCCGGTAAGAACCCGAAAATAAAGTTCGCGCAGCAGCGCCGGGCCAAGTATTGCGGCCTCAACTGGTTCACTCATTGCTTCGAGAAAGCGAAATACTGAAAGTTTCAGGGGGTCGTCCATGGGACTGGACATCATGCTGTCGGGAGCTTCCGTTGGTGAGGCTGTTCCTTGTCGGTCTATCTGTACCATTAATTCGGCGGCGAGTTGAAAATCCAGATGTAAATATATGGCCAGTAACGGATGTTCTGGCGAGGCATCCGTTTCCATCACGAAAGGGACAGGCACAGAAACCGCGAGATAGTGTTGTTCGTCATACAGATACGTTTTATCCCCCAGATAGCCCTTTTTAGATCCCTGACACACAATAACGATACCAGGATCGTAGAGAACGGGTGTGCGGGCCAGAGGGCGATCCGAGCGAAGGAAGCGAACGCCGGGAAGGAGGGTAAGGTTGTAACCCTCCTGCGGCGCCAAAGCCATAAGCAGCTCTATCGTGCGTTGTCGATCGTAAATAAGGTTATCGCTCATAAACTTCATCTCAGAGAAACAGGCAATAAAAATAGAATATCCGGGCTAAAAAACCAACACCTGAAAGAATAATATGCATACGCCTCTTAACTAACGGGAGTTCCGTATGTCTTCAGCAAAAATTATTTTTATTACCGGCGTAGCAGCGGTTTTGGCCGGGCATTAGCTCAGGAAGCGTTAAAAAGCGGTCATCGCGTCGTGGGAACGGTGCGTAACGAACCGGCAAAGGTATCCTTTGAGGCGCTGGACCCGACAGGCGCCTTCGCGAGAATGCTGGATGTGACAGATTTTGCCTCAATAGACGATGTGGTAGCTGAGGTTGAGGCCAGGATCGGTCCGATTGACGTGCTGGTCAACAATGCGGGTTATGGCCATGAAGGTGTGATGGAAGAATCACCCTTAGATGAAATGAAACAGCAGTTCGACGTAAACGTCTTCGGCGCGGTAGCGATGATAAAGGCGGTGCTGCCTCATATGCGCAAGCGCCGTCGCGGGCATATCCTCAATATAACCTCGATGGGTGGGATCATTACCCTGCCGGGTATCGCTTATTACTGCGGCAGCAAGTTTGCTCTGGAAGGTATATCTGAAGCATTAGGTAAGGAGCTTAAACCTTTTAATATTGCCGTGACGGCCGTCGCCCCGGGTTCTTTCCGCACTGACTGGGCAGGACGTTCTATGATCAGAACGCCCCGATCCATTCCCGATTATGATCCCTTGTTCAATCCGGTTCGTCAGGCGCGAGAGGAGAAAAACGGTAAGCAACTGGGGGATCCTGCCAGAGCGGCGAGGGCCATGATGGCCATCATTAATAGCGACAAGCCACCTGCGCATTTGCTGCTGGGAAGTGACGCACTCGGCCTGGTGCGCGATAAACTAAAAGCTTATGCGGCAGAAATCGATGCCTGGGAAGAGCTAACGCGTTCAACCGACGGTAATATGTAGTCCCACAGAGCGTAAGAAGTACAGAGATCCGGCAGCATCGCGGGCTTTGTCGCCCCGGTGCAGCATCTGCATTTCGCCTGTTGCCCAGGGGCGGTCCAGCCCGCTACAGGCTCACTCCATTCATTCACATATCAATAAAAGGTAGCCGCCTGCGGGGGCGTGACGCTGGCTCCGCTATTGCCTTTGCGATGGCGGAGCCAATTTCTGCACAGACGACAAGGCCCTGAACAAACGGCTGGTCATGCATAAGCCAGGGCAACGCACCAAACGCAATGCGTCCGCGGACGCTGGCGGGGGAGAGAAGAGTGTAATCATTACCCACATCGGGAATATCGTCGCCGCAGGACTGGAGTTGCTCCCTTAACGCCGGAAACGGCAGGTCTTTCGTCTTCAGCGGCCTTTGTCCCCGCGCATCGATAAACACATCGAACTCATACGTTTTCTGCCCAACGGAAATCACGGTCTGGCGCTCTTTAACTTCCATCTCATAATCTGGTCCCAGCTCAAGAATACTGATGATCCCGGCCTCGCGTAACGCCAGCAGTCTGCGAATCGACTGGGAAGGGATTGCCGCATAGTTATCGATGAAAACCCGCGCGAGGCCCGAGTCGAACCTTTTTCGGTCATTTTCATCAAGAGCGGGGACGATGTCCTGCACGACTTCGTGCAGTCGGAGAATAACGTAGCGCCAGGGTACTGTCCGCCTGTCGCGTTTATTATGTTCAACTTCATTAAGGTTAGCTTCAGCCCAGTGGAACGGATCGTGCTTATGCCTGTCGGCAAACCAGGCGTCTGGAAAACTGTCGGCATTGAGCGTTCGCAGCGAGATATGTTCGCTCCATAACGGATCTGCCAGTTCAATCTCCTCAACCATAAGCCTGAAGACGCGCTCGAGCAGGCCGTCCGAGCCGGCAGCTATTGCTTTTTCGATGGCATTTTCCGTCACGATGCTTAAAGGTTCATAGGGGATCGGACAGTAAAAATCGGCTTCCGGCAGGATACCTGATCGGGACATAAGCTCGATCTTAAGCGCTTCGCTTCCCGCCTTTGGAATGAACTTCATGCGTTCGTTATCAGTTTCTACAAACGCGCCGTGCTGAACAACCACAGCCATCGCTGCGTCAATGGCGCTCAGCGATGTGCCCATAATGCCGATTTTACATGCCGGGATTGTTGCCTCCATCAATCCTGACCAAGGGCTTGGAAAAAAGGTGCGTGTAGCTTCACTTTCGTCTGGCCAGACGTGCCCGGTGGCGATAACGGCAAGATCGAACAGCTCAGGTACCTGTTCCCCCTGCGCCCACAGGCGTACACCATCTGGTGTGGCCTCAAGATCGGTAACCTCGCAGGATTCCTGCACGTTCACCTCAAAGCCGTGCTCTTTTGCCTGCTTAACCAGCTCCAGGAACTGGTCGCGGAAATACTCGCCAAGGAGAATACGCGGCAGGAACTGGCGGACATGCAGCGAAGCATGCTGGACGCCATAGCGGGCCAGATGGTCTGCATTTTGATTTCGCAGCCAGTCGATGTAGGTTTCAAAAACAGGAGGAATTTCAATACTGGCGATGTTGGCCAGCATCATCTTTGAGGTTTCTTCGTGGCTGTAAGGCATACCAACGCCCGCTTCACGGGCCTGTTCATAAATAAAAACGCTAAGGGGCTGCTGGTTCTTCAACAGCGCATAAAAAGTATAAATCCCCGTAGGCCCTGCGCCGATAATGGCGATCTTTTTCATCGATGCTCACTCCTCTTTTTATCTTGTCCATTTATCTGTCGTGATCTGGTTTAACGCCAGGGCGAAAGCCATGAAAAGCATCAATGGAAACTAAAATCCCTGCAGGATAAGTGTGGTAGAAAACGCTTAATGAGCCAACTCGCACAGCCCACCTTTGTCTTGTGGAGCGATAAACGAATAACTGCCAGATCCTTATCCTGATAAGGCACGGGCAGGTAAAGAAAAAAGCAGGATTATTCAGCGATATAGTTTTACATCGAATTAATAAATGATTATCTTTCTCATTTGCATTTGGGGGCGTGGTTTTGCCGGGCTCTGTCCGGCTTGCGGCAACGCTGCAGGTTCCTCATTCAGACGGGAAAGGATCAATAATGACTAAAAGAACAACGGCGCTGGCTGCGCTAATCGCCCTGGCGCTGACAGGGTGTAGCGCGCATAAGGCTAGCACGGCAAAACCAACGCTGGTTGCTGCGGAAGAACAAAAGCGTCCTTTAGAGCAGCGCGAGCTCTCCGAAGGCGTATACGAAATGGCGATAAGCCAGCAGAACGGTGCGCTGTATGTCGCCACCGCGCAGGGCTTCAAAGATGTGCAGGGCGGCGTGGTCTACAAGCTGGATCCCGTTTCGCTCAGGACCATTGGCCAGGCGCATACCGATCTGAAGAACTTTGGTGCGGTGATGGACCCGCCGAGCAAAACCTTATATGTCACCAACTCGCTGGACGGCGGCATCAGCGCCATTAACGTTGAAGACGGCAAAGTTCTTAACCGCCTGATGTTCAGCGAACGTAATAAGGAAGGCTTCCCTTATGGCGCGCGTGAAATCATCTTGCATGATGGCCTGCTGTATATCGGCGGCGTGGCCGATCCGGGGGTAATCTGGGTGGTTGAGGCGAAAACGCTGAAGCTGAAAAAACGTATCAATAACGCAGGAAAATGGGTAACCGGCCTGCTCTATTCTGAGCAGACGCAGCGTATCTATGCCGCCAACGGCGGCGGTGAAATTCTGGTGATCAACCCGAAAACAAACCGTATTGAAAAGCGCTGGAAACCGCTCGGCGAGAAAGAAGCCCTGCTGCTTAATTTTGCGGAAGATCCGGCAACGGGCCGCCTGTTCGTGACCGATAACTCGCAAGCGAAAACCACGCTGGTGCTGGATATCAACACCGGCAAGGTGCTGAAGAACCTGGAAACGGGCGATACGTTAGCGGTGAAGTTTAATGCCAAACGTAACGAGATTTACCTCACCCAGCGTGAATCCGGCAAGCTGTTGATCCTTGATGCCAACACCTACGCGGTGAAGAAGGCGCTGAGCCTGCCGCCACACCCGAACAGCCTGCTGCTCTCAGCGGACGGGCAGACGCTGTACGTCACGGTGAAGCAGGGCTTTAATAAAGATCACTCCACCAAAGGCCCGGACAGCATTGTTCGCGTTCCTTTAGCGCTGCTGTAAGCAAATTTAAGGTGGGTGTGCTTTCGCATCCACCTTAAAAATTCAGCAGCGCGGGGATCTGGGTCAGCAGATAGAGCACCAGCCCAATCGAGCCGCCCACCAGCGTACCGTTGATGCGGATAAACTGCAGATCTTTGCCGATATTGAGTTCTATCTGCTGCGACATATCGCGGGCGTCCCAGCTTTTCACCGTATCGCTGATGTGTTTTGTGAGAAATGCCGCAAACTCCGGTGCGACTTTTCTGGCCGCTTGCTCAAGATGCTCGTTCAGCGAGGCGCGCAGGGCGCTGTCTCCTGTTAACGTTTCTCCAAACCACTGCCCGGCTTCGGCAATCCGCTGCCTGATACGCGAATCTTCGCTGTTCATATCCTCTTTTAGCCAGCGGCGTAAATCGCCCCACAGCTCGCCCAGGTAACGGTTAAATGCTTCGTCTTCCTTCAGATAGCTTTTGATGTTTTCCGCTTTTTCCGCCATCTCCGGGTCGCTTTTTAGCTTATCGATAAGTTTGAACGTGGCGCGGTCAAACGCCAGGCGAAGCTGGTGGCCCTGATCCTCACTGATATCATCAAGCATAGAATTTACCGCGCTGGCGACCAGGTCGGCGCTGTGTTCGCCCAGCCACTCCGTCGGCAGGACTTTAGACTTGCGTGGATGCTCTGTTTCCAGCCAGTGCACAATCTGGCGGGCGATAAGCTCCCGGGTGCTTTCTCGGTTGAGGAGCGTTAGCAGTTGGGCAATTAATGAATCCAGTAAGGCCTGATGACGATTATTTTTCGTCAAACTCTCCAGCAGCAGGGCGCTGGAGTAGCTAAGATCGACCTTATCTATCGCTTTATGCACCGCGCGGCGCAGAAGCCCCTGAATCCGCGCGTCGTCCGTCATATCCAGAAAACCGCCCATCACCTGCAGCAGATGTTGCCCCACCCGTTGGGCGTTATCCGGCTTGCTGAACCAGACGCCGATCATCTGCGCCGGTTCATAGCGACGAATCAGGGTGATAAGCGACTGGGTATCAAGGAACTTCTCCTGCACAAAATAGCCGAGATTTTCGCCGATACGATCTTTATTACGGGGAATAATCGCCGTATGGCGCGCGATAAACGGGATAGGCACGCGGCGGAACAGCGCCACCACGGCGAACCAGTCGGCAAGCGCGCCCACCATCGCCGCTTCGGCAATGGCTTTCAGCCCGCTTACCCAGAAGTTAGGGGGTAAAAAGAGAGTGGTTACAAAAACCGCTGCGGCAATCAGCAGCAGGGAAAGCGCAAGGCGCTTGGTTCGTTTTAATTCAGCTATTTTCTCCATGGCTTAAGCATAGAACCGCCCGCACGGAACCGGAAGCATTAATTAACGGGCCCGGTAATGAGGGAGAAAACGGATTTGCCTGAAAAAAGGAGTGAGGGTACAACTGCCCGATATTTGGCAAATCCGTGTCGCTAATAAAATAAGGTTAATATCCGTGCGCGACATCAGGTCTCAGGAACGTAATACAGGTTAACAATCAGGAACGGAAATAACGTTATCCGTCCCTGACTACAGCGGTTAAATAATCAGAACCAGGCTTCCCACATTGCGCCTACGTTAAATGAATCGAGCTGTGTCTCCTCTTCACCCGCAACGCGTGTGGTATGGTTATTTTCAACCTGCCCGCCGGTGACATAGAAGCGCAGCATTGGACGGAATTCAGGCCCCATGGCGATGGAGATATTCTGGGAAAGCGTCAGCTTCCAGCCTTTGTTGTCGCCGTCATTTTCGTAATCCACGCGCTGATACCCCCCCTCAAGCCAGGTTGAGTGCACGTCGTTCCAGAAATACATCGGGCGAACAATAACGCCATAGTTGCGGCGGTTGTCCTGAGTTTGTTCGTCGTTGTCGTAATCATGGAAGGCCAGCAGGTATTCAATCTGAGCCTGCTGCGTAAATTTATAGCTGCCCTCGAAGCTGGTATAGACCGTATGCAGCCCGTTGGTTTTGTTATAAACGCTGTTATCCGAATGGTCGGAATAGCGGGCAATCACTTTGTTCAGACTATTTTCACCGGTGTGGCTGAGCACTACCGCCGCCTGCCAGGCTTTGGATCTTTCGTCGCTGTCGATGGCTTTAGAATCAAAGCCATAGTTGGCGTACAGCTCAAAGTCGATCGGCCCAAATTTGATGCCGTGCAGTTTTGAGGTTGCCGCGTAGTTGCCTTTATCACCCGTGCCGGAGCTGCCGGTACAGGAGATGCGCGATGGATTATCGCCATCCTCAACCAGTTCCGGGTTACAGGATTCTACCGAGGCTACCGCGGCCAGGTCTAACTGCGCAAAGCCAAGATCGAAGTTTTTCACCCCGGCGCCCTGGCCGTCGTGGTTCATGAAGAAGTAGTCGTTGATGCCCTGTTGCGGACGCTGGTGGAAGTCGCGGCCTGCCCAGAAATAAGCGTTTGGCTGCGAGGCAAACAGGTTCGTTACGCCTGCGTAAGCCTTTTTAAGGTTAACCTCATCGCCCCAGTGGTCGAACATTACGCCCACATCCCAGATAGCCCCGGCTTCGCTCTTAAACGCTTTGGTTAGCTGGAATTCGCCGCCGTTGCCTTCGTTGCCCAGGCGACCAATGGCTGATGAACCGTTATAGGAACCATCAACCCCAATATATTTCTGATCGCCCGCCTGGAAATGCGCGCCGTAACGAGCGTAGCCGGTAAACTTCACGCCATAGGGAATAGCCAGGTCCGGCGTATCCGGGGCCGGAGCTTCTGGCGTCACGAGCGGATCATTTTTTGCCTGCCTTGCGGCATCCATTTTTGCTTCGCGATCTGTCAGAGCTTTATCCACCGCTCTTGCCACGATCTGATCGATTTGTTCCTGAGTAAATTCCTGAGCAAAGGCAGAAATTGGGCAAAGGGTGGCGATAACCGCCAGGGTCAACGGCAGTTGTTTAAAAAGTTTCATAATCATCTCAACTTTAGTTAGTTATATTTTCAGACAATGACTATCCCGTTCCGGGCGGTCTATTAATTGCGCCGCCAGACGAGTTTATTTCTGTGCTGTAATCGGAAGGTGCTTAATTAAAAATATCTACGTAATAAGTTCTCCATTTTAACTGTTTAATAAGGCGGTCTTAACGCTGGTAAAGATGAATAATCTCTTCAGACAGCTCGCGGGCCAGCATCGAGGTCATTAAATGGTCCTGGGCATGGACCATAATTAACGTCATTGGCTGTTTGGCTTCGCCGGCATCCTGCTCAATCAGTTTGGTTTGCATCAGATGGGCCTGGCGTGAATAACCATCCGCCTCGCGCAATAAACTTTTAGCCTCATCCACACCGCCTTTGCGTGCGGCCTGCAGCGCCTCGAAACAAAGGCTCCGGGCCTGGCCGGCATTCATAATTATTTCCATTACTGCTTCTTCTAAATCAATCATCGTGCTTTCCAGAGTTATGGGTCATTAACTGCCGCTGTTATGCGTTGGCATCTGCGGTAGCTGTTGTCAGGTTTTGCGTTTTTTCTTCTTCTGTTTTCAGCAGGGAGCGCTCGTAGGCGCGCAGGAATGGCAGATACATCAGAGCCGACATCACCATACAGATAACGCACATCACTACCGGACTTAGCGCCCAGTTTGCCGCCCATGAAGCACCAATTGGCGCAGGCGTTGTCCACGGCGTGAGGGAAACAACCTGTGCAAGCCAGCCGAGTTTTGTAGCCGTATAAGCAAGGCAGGCGTTAATCAACGGCACGAAAACGAACGGGATAAACAGCATCGGGTTCATGATGATTGGCGCGCCGAACAGAATCGGTTCGTTGATGTTGAAGAAGCTTGGCACTATGCCCATTTTGCCGATGGTACGCAGGTGTGCGGCGCGGCTGCGCAGCAGCAGGAAAGCCAGCGGTAGGGTGGAGCCAACGCCGCCAATCAGCAAATAGTGATCCCAGAACCCTTGCAGGTAGACATGCGGAAGCGCCGCGCCCGCGGCCAGTGCCGCCTGGTTTGCCGACAGGTTGGCCATCCAGAACGGGTTCATAATGCCGGTAACGATCAGCGAGCCGTGGATGCCCGCAAACCAGAAGATCTGGCACAGCAGCACAGACAGCAGGATCGCTGGCAGTGAATCCGACGCGGAAACCAGCGGTTCCAGCAGGTGCATAATTGCCTGCGGCATGATCATGCCGGTTTGCGCTTCGATAAACAGGTTCAGCGGATGCAGCGTCCCAATCACCACCAGCACCGGAATAAGGATCTCAAACGAGCGTGCAACGCCGGTCGGCACCTCTTTTGGCAGGCGAATAGTGATGTTGTTTTGCTTAAGCCATGCGTACATACGGGTGGAGTACATGGCGGTGATCAGCGCCGTGAAGATCCCTTGCCCGGACAGGTACTGGGTAGAGATTTTTCCGTCGGCATAAGGTGCGGCCACCAGCAGAAAGGCCATAAAGGCCAGCAGGCCGGACATCACCGGATCGAGATTAAACTGCCGCCCGAGGCTCGCGCCAATGCCCACGGAAATGAAGAAGGTCATCACGCCCATGCTGAGGTTGAAAGGCAGCATCAGCTGTTCGCGGTAAGTCTCAGAGAAATCAAGCCAGGCACGCGCAAAACCAAGAGTGGTATCTGCGGAGAAAGGCGGGAAGATAAACACCAGCATAAACGAGCCGATGATCATAAAAGGCAGGGCTGCGGTAAAGCCATCACGAATGGCGATAACGTACTTTTGCTGCCCGAGACGCCCGGCCAGTGGGGTGATGGTTTGCTCAATAACGGCGACCATTGACTGATATAGCGAACTCATATGAATACCCTTTTAGTGAGCCGCTTCAATGAGCGACAGAGCATAATCCAGCACCTTGTCGCCACGCTGCATCCCGTAATCCATCGTATCGATGGCTTTGACCGGGATGCCTTTGGCGGCCGCTTTTTCGCTAAGCCCGTTTAGCATGTATTTCACCTGCGGCCCGAGCAGCACTACCTGGTAGTTGGGAAACTGCACGTCAAATTCGGCTACGCCGTAAGCTTCTATCGCCACCGGGAGCGCTCTTTCTTCCGCCACGGCCAGCATTTTGCGCACCAGCATGCTGGTGGACATCCCGGCGGAACAACACAACATAATCTTGAACATCGACAATTATCCTCAAAGTGTAAAAAGTTATTGCGGATGCGATTTGATACTTTATGGAAACCGTTTTCCATGGGCAGGGCGCGGAAGTGTGAGCTTGCTCCAATATCCAGGCAGTGCGGGGTATCCTTCCTGGATAGTCATCACAAAAATCGATGGATAAAAAGGCATTTGGATAGCAAATGGAAAATCGGTTTCCACGAAAAATGGAAACGACTATACTGCGGATGGCCACCTTGTTAACCCGGTGGCGTCAGGGATTCTCAGGCAAGGATTTTATGCCAGTAGGGGAGAGAAAATGTCTACAATCAACGATGTATCGCGTTTGGCCGGGGTTTCAAAAGCCACGGTCTCACGGGTGTTGAGCGGTTCACGCGGCGTGAAGGAAGCCAGTCGTATTGCCGTACTTAAGGCGGCGGAAGCGTTAAATTACCGTCCGAATGTTATCGCTCAGTCTTTATTAAGTCAGTCCACCGGCTGCATCGGTGTTATCTGCGCCCAGGAAAACATTAACCAGACCACCGGTTATCTGTACGCGCTGGAGAAACACCTCAGCCAGCATCAAAAACATCTGCTGCTTCGCTTTGCCAATAACAAGGCGGAAGTCACCCATGCCCTTGAAGAATTAACCTGCGGCTTGTGTGACGATGTCCTGATTATTGGCGCTCGCTTTCCACTGAATATTTCACTTGAAAACGTCATTCTGGTGGACTGTATGGATGGCGATACGGCACACAGCATTCAGTTCGACCATGCTTTTGCAGCGGAAACCGCCTGTAACTACCTGATTAAACAAGGGAGGCGACAGATTGCGCTGATCATGCCCCAGACCAGCGGCGCCGTGGATCAGGTGCTGTTGGGGTATAAACACGCGCTGGAAAATAATTTCCTGCCGTTTAATCGTAACCTGATCTTTATGGATTCCACTACCTCGTCCGTAGCGCTGCAGGTGCTGCTTAATAACAGCACTACGCTTAATTTCAACGCGTTACTGGTGGCGGACGAGCAGGAGGCGCAGCGCGTAATTACGCAGCTTCAGGCGTTTAATAAATCTGTTCCGGAAGAGATCATGGTGTTCAGCCTTGCGGGGTCGTTGAGCCTGCCCGGCATTCCGACGATCCCGGCGATTGAGTATTCCATGGATGCGATGGCGGCAAGAATTGTCACGTGGCTGAATGAGAAAACCAAAAGGGTGCTGGGGTCATATGTGCTGCGCGGCGATCTGATAACGCCGGATATCCGCAGACGCAAATAACGATTAATGCTCAGGCGCTGGGGGTCAGAAGCTGGTTCACCGTCAGCGCAGTACAAAAGCAGGTCTTAACGACGACCTGCTTATTCACCTCAGGAAGCCGGCGTCACCCGCGGCGCAAACCCGCTCAGCTCGGAAACCAGGTCATTTACCCCGTCGCTCATGTTAACGAAACGCGTTAGCGGCGAACGGGTGATGACGACAAAAACGCCGACGTTGGTTTGCGGCACCATCGCCATATAGGTAATGAATCCGCCGCCGCCGCCCGTTTTCTGCACGATGCCCGGTCGGCCATTTTTTGGTGCCAGATAGACCCAGCCCAGCCCTAACGCATCGGCTTTGCCGGGCACATCCATGCCAACCACTCTGTGAAGCTGTTTACGTTGATAAATCAACGTTTGCATGCGATCGGCCTGGCTGTTGCGCTGGTGGAAATCAGAACTCAGAAACTGCTGCATCCAGCGCATCATGTCGTCCGGCGTGGAGTAAACGCCGCCGCTGCCAACGGCCGCCAGAGTATTATCACAGGGGCTGGCGCCTTTTTCGGCGACCATCAGGCGCTTACACTGATCGGGAGAGGGAGTGAAGGTGGTGTCTTTCATGCCCAGCGGCCGGGTGATTTGCTCGTCAAATAACGCAGCATAGGGTTTGCCTGCAGCACGTCCCAGCGCATCGGCCAGCAGATCAAACGCAAGATTCGAATAGGAAGCGTTGGCGCCCGGCGCATACCTTAAGGTTGCACTGGCAAGCCAGTTCCAGCGTTGTTCGCGCGTAGGCCAGGTAAATACGGTGCGATGCGCCGCGCCGCCAGGCTGCTCGCGTGGAAGGGCGCTGGTATGCGTCGCCAGATTGACGAGAGTGATAGGTTGCCCGTTAAACGTCGGGACGCGGGCACCCGCTGGCGCATATTTACTCAGCGGATCGTTGAGCCGCACTTTGCCCTGATCGAGCATTTTAACCAGCATTTCGCTGGTCATCAGCTTGGTCAGCGAGGCGATACGGATAACCGAATCCAGCTGCGGCCTGACGTTATTGCCGGGGCGGGTTTCACCGAAGCTGTGAAAGACACGTTGATTGCCATCAATCACAACCATCGCCATGCCGGTTGCGCCGCTGCCATAGAAAATATGGTTAGCGTAGCGTTCAGCTATTTCAGAGGCGAAAACAGGATCGGGTGAGGTTTGCGCAAAACCTAAAATGGGGAGCGCAACAATGGCTAGCGCGGCGATGCGCGGGAGACGAATTTTCAACGCGAGTAATCCATTTAACGAAGTGGGGGCGGTATTCACCGTATTTATACTACGCCCGGGCGCTACGCAAACGCGGAAAATAAGAATTGTGAGGAGAAAAAGCGTAACGCGGCGTTTCAGCACCTTTTGCGTGTTGAAAAGCACCGTAGCCGTCGGCTACGGTGCAGGTAAAACTAGTCAGCTTCCTGAACGTCTTTTTGCATCACATCATCCTTGGTGCCGCCTTTCTCAATCATTTTTTCATTGCCTTTATGCTCTTTACGCATTTCATGGCCTGATTCGCAGCCTTTCTTATCTTCATTGCCAGGCGCGCGACAGTCATCAATGATATGGCCTGGATTATTGAGTTGTTCCTTCTCAGCTTGCAGCGTCGAGGTGCTGTTGGCCGGGTTTTGCGCCAGGGCACCGGCGCTGGCGAATAAAAGGGTGGTTGAGAGCAAAGCCAGAGTAAGTTTTTTCATCTTTCAGGGTTCCTGTTACAGGTAGGGAAGCTCTCTAAGTATGGGTGTAAAAAAATCAAAATCAGGAATTTATTGCCTGTTTTTTGTACTTGCAACCCTGTATAACTGGCCCCGTTCGCGCAATGAAGCGAAATAGGTAAAAAAACTGACATATCTTATGCATAGAGTGGATGGAAAATGCGTATTATCACGGTAAATTTATACCGCGCTGCAACTATCCATACCTGCTGGCGTCTAAGTAAAGTACTCTGCTGTACCGCTAATGATTCAGTTCCTTATGCGATACGCTCTATTCCTGCATCAAGAAGCTGATATATGTCTACTAAACCGCTGTTTTGCAAATCCTTGCTCCATCCGCGTTACTGGTTAACCTGGTTTGGCCTGGCCATTTTGTGGCTCTGGGTACAACTGCCTTACCCCGTACTGCTGAAAATGGGCCGGTTTATCGGTCAGTTTTCGATGCGCTTTTTAAAGCGCCGCGTATCTATCGCCCGTCAGAATCTCAGGCTTTGTTTTCCCCATTACTCCGATGCCCGCATCAACGATATCGTGAAGCAAAACTTCGCCTCCCTGGGCATGGGCCTGATTGAGACCGGCATGGCGTGGTTCTGGCCGGATGAACGCGTGCGTAAATGGTTTGATGTGCGCGGACTTGAGAACCTCAATGCTGCCTGCGAAAAAGGCCGCGGCGTGATGGTCATCGGCGTGCATTTTATGTCGCTGGAACTGGGCGGCCGCGTCATGGGACTTTGCCGCCCGATGATGGCCATGTATCGCCCGCACAACAATAAAGTGATGGAGTTTGTGCAGACCATCGGCCGTTCACGCTCTAATAAAGCGATGATCGACAGACGTAACCTGAAGGGGATGGTGAAGGCGCTGAAATCTGGTGAGGCCGTCTGGTTCGCCCCGGATCAGGATTACGGCCCGAAAGGCAGCTCGTTTGCGCCGTTCTTCGCGGTACAACAAGCCGCGACGACTAACGGTACCTACACTATTGCCCGTCTGGCAAAACCCGTCATCCTTACCACCGTGTTGATTCGCAATGCAGACGGCTCGGGCTACCAGCTGGTTATCGAACCGGAACTGGAAGATTACCCGGTCGATGATGAACAGGCCGCCGCCGCCTACATGAACCGTAAAATCGAACACGAAATTATGCGCGCCCCGGAGCAGTATCTGTGGCTGCATCGCCGTTTCAAAACGCGTCCTTTCGGAAAGGACAAGCTCTACACCGTTTAATATCCGTGCGGGTATGCTAGCATTCTGGATGATTTTCTAACCAGGAGATAAGCCATGCCCGCGTCACGTGTTTTGATGGTCATTGATATGCAAAACGGGGTATTCGAAAACCCGCGTATCGACCGCGAAATCTGCACCTCCCGCATCAACCAGCTTATTCAGGCCGCCGATAAAGTTATTTTTATCCAGCACACCGAAGAAGGGCTTAAGCCAGGATGTGAAAAATTTGCTCTCCTGCCTGAAATCATTCAACCGGCCGGCGCGCTCTATGTCACTAAAATCGCCTGTGATGCGTTTTATCGTACTGACCTCGCAGACGTATTGCGTGATAACGGCATCAGGGAATTTGTGGTCTGTGGCTGTGCGACTGATTATTGCGTGGATTCAACAATAAAAAATGGCGCGAGTCGGGGCTACGCAATGACCGTGGCGGAGGATGCTCACACTACGGCGAACCGTCCGGCGGTAAAGGCCGAAGTATTAATTGCCCATTATAACGACGTCTGGCGTAATTTTACGATTCCGGGCAATACTTTACTGGTAAAAAGCACGGCTGACATTCTTGCCGCCTGGTAAGGGCTACAACATCACTTGATACAACATTGCACAAGCCTTATTGTGCCGGGCTCGCTATAACTAACCGGTTCGAACAACGGTATAACAACAAGAATCTGAGTTCAGGAGTGTTGTAATGTTTAAGTCGTTTTTCCCGCGCCCGACGGCGTTTTTCCTGTCGGCTTTTATCTGGGCAATGTTGGCGGTGATTTTCTGGCAGGTTGGCGGGGGCCGCTGGCTGGAAGATATTGCTGGCGCAAGCCAGCAAATACCCATTAACGCCAGCCGTTTCTGGACGTTAAAAGCGCTGATTTTTTATGTTTATTATGCGCTCTGCGTTGGCCTGTTTGCGCTGTTCTGGTTTATCTACAGCCCGCACCGCTGGCAGTACTGGTCAATTCTCGGCTCTGCGCTGATTGTCTTCGTCACCTGGTTTATGGTGGAGCTGGGGGTGGCGATCAACGCCTGGTACGCTCCATTCTTTGATCTGATCCAGACCGCGCTAAGTTCGCCGCACAAAGTCCCGCTTAACAAGTTTTACAGCGAAACGGGAGTATTTCTCGGCATCGCGCTGATTTATGTCACCGTCGGCGTGCTGAACAGCTTCTTCATCAGCCATTACGTGTTCCGCTGGCGTACCGCGATGAATGACTACTACATGGAGCACTGGCAGATGCTTCGCCATATCGAAGGTGCCGCTCAGCGTGTGCAGGAAGACACCATGCGTTTCGCATCAACGCTTGAGGACATGGGCGTCAGCCTGCTGCAATCGGTGATGACCCTTATCGCTTTCCTGCCGATACTGGTCGCGCTTTCCCCGCACGTCAAAGAGCTGCCGATTGTTGGTGCCGTGCCTTATGGCCTGGTTATCGCGGCTATCGTCTGGTCAATTATGGGGACGGGTTTGCTGGCGGCCGTGGGGATCAAGCTGCCTGGTTTGCAGTTTAATAATCAGAAGGTGGAAGCGGCCTATCGTAAAGAGCTGGTTTACGGCGAAGACGATCCGACGCGCGCCACGCCGCCTACGGTTAAAGCTTTATTCAGCGACGTGCGCCATAACTATTTCCGGCTGTACTTCCATTACACCTACTTCAACATCGTACGCATTCTCTATCTGCAGGTGGATAACGTGTTCGGCCTGTTTTTGCTGTTCCCATCCATTGCCGCCGGGGCGATTACCCTGGGCCTGATGCAGCAAATTACCAACGCGTTCGGGCAGGTTCGCGGTTCATTCCAGTATCTCATCAGCTCCTGGACGACGCTTGTGGAATTGATGTCTATCTATAAACGTCTGCGCAGCTTTGAGCGCACGCTGCACCATATTCCGGTGCCGGCCGCTGGCGAATCGCTGTAAAAAAAGCTGCCCTTCGGGGCAGCTTCTCTTTTAATGCCCCGCAGAAGGGGCGCCCGGCGCGCCTGAGCGGATAAACGGCGGGCGGGCAAACCAGATAATCGCAATCAATACCATAAACCCCCAGCCTAAAAGCCAGAAGTAGTCGATGGTCGACATCATATAGGCCTGCTGCTCGATGGTTTTATCTATCGCCGCCATATGCTGCTGCGTGGCACCGCCCATTTTATGCAGATAATCCACCGCCGCCGGATTGTAGGCAGATACGCTTTCCGTGAGATTAGCGTGGTGGAACACTTCGCGGCGCGACCAGATCCAGGTGGTGAGCGACGAGGCAAACGACCCGCCCAGCACGCGGAAGAAGGTCGCAAGCCCTGAGCCTTCCGCCACCTGCGCGCCGTTCAGGTTCGACAGCACGATAGTGGTGATCGGCATAAAGAAGAGCGCCACGCCAATGCCCATAAACAGCTGTACTTCGGCGATAGTGCGGAAATCCACGTCGGTATTAAACTGCGCGCGAATAAGGCAGGACGCACCCATCGTCAGGAACGACAACGAGGCCAGAATGCGCAGATCGAACTTGTTGGCATAGCGCCCGATGATCGGCGTCAGCATCAGCGGCAGTATGCCCATTGGCGCGGCGGCAAGCCCGGCCCAGATCGCCGTATAGCCCATCTGCGTCTGCAGCCACTGCGGCAGGATAATATTGATGGCAAAGAATGCCGCGTAGCCCAGCGTCAGCGCCGTTGTGCCAATCGCAAAGTTGCGATCCTTAAATAAACGCAGATTGACGATGGGATGGCGTTCCCCCAGCTCCCAGAAAACGAACGACACCAGCGAAATTGCGGAAATCGCCGACATCAGGATAATTTCCGTGGAGGCGAACCAGTCCAGATCGTTGCCCTTATCCAGCACGACCTGCAGTAGCCCAACGCCTGCCACCAGCAGCGCAATGCCGATATAGTCGATTGGCGCGTGGGTCGTTGTCTCTTCGCGTTCGCGAAGCTGCGTCCAGACTACGATGGCGGCAAAAATCCCAATCGGTACGTTGATATAAAAAATCCACGGCCAGGAGTAGTTATCGGTTATCCAGCCGCCGGTAATCGGCCCGACAATAGGCGCCACCACGGTCACCATCGACAGCAGGGCGAGCGCCATACTGCGTTTGCTGGAGGGGAAAATCACCAGCAGTAGCGTCTGACACATCGGGAACATCGGCCCGGCAAAGAAGCCCTGCATGGCACGAAAGATAATCAGCTCCGTCATGCTGTGGGCGAAGCCGCACAGGAATGAGGTAAAGGTGAACATCGCCACCGAGCCGATAAACAGTTTGAGCTGCCCAAACCGACGCGTAAACCAGCCGGTAAGCGGCAGGGCGATGGCGTTACACACCGCAAACGAGGTGATAACCCAGGTACCCTGGTCCGCACTTACGCCGAGATTCCCGGCGATAGTCGGCAGCGCGACGTTTGCGATGGTGGAATCCAGGACCTGCATAAACGTCGCCAGCGACAGCGCAAGCGTCGCAAGCCACAGGCTGGGGGGCGTAAACGCCGCCTTATCTTGCATAACGTCTCTCTTAACGGGCGTCAGACGCTACCGCTTTGCTGTTGTCATGAAGGATTTTCGCCACCAGTTTGTCCGCCTCGGCCAGCGGATTTTGATACACGTCCGTAGTGAAACGCGGGGCGCTAACCGTTTGCTGTGGCAGCAGATGACCGTCGGTATTACGAATATCCACGCGGGCGTTCATCGACAGGCCGATACGCAGCGGATGCTTTTGCATATCATGCGGGTCGAGCGTAATACGGACCGGCAGACGCTGTACGATCTTGATCCAGTTGCCGCTGGCGTTCTGCGCAGGCAGCAGAGAGAACGCGCTACCGGTGCCTATCCCGAGGCTTTCAATAGTGCCCTGGTATTCCACATCGTCGCCGTAGAGATCCGCGCTGAGGGTCACTTTTTGCCCCAGACGCATGGCGCTCATCTGGCTTTCTTTAAAGTTGGCGTCCACCCAGACCTGGTCCAGCGGCACGATGGCAAGCAGCGTCATGCCGGAATCAACCCGCATCCCAAGCTGCACGGCGCGTTTGGCGACAAAGCCGCTTACCGGCGCAACGATAGTGCTGCGTGCGTTATCAAGAAAACGCTGACGTAGCGTGGCGACCGCGCTTTTGATTTCTGGATGGCTGTCGATAACCGTGTCATCCACCATCGCGGTGTTGGTGCTTAATGCTTGTTGCGCGGCGGTTAAATCACTTTTCGCGCTGGTGACCGCATCGCGGTAATGGGAAAGATCCTCAGCGGCGATAGCGCCGGTTGCGAAGATTTTCTGGCGGCGGGCATAATCGCTTTGCGCCGTTTGCAGAGCAACCCGTCTTGCTTCCACCTGTGCACGGTAGTTATCCGCCGTGCTGTACAGCCCGCGCACCTGGCGAACCGTGTTGGCCAGATTGGCTTCGGCCTGCTGCAGGGCAATTTCTGTATCGCTCGGATCGAGCAGCACCAGCGGCTGACCTTTCTGCACGAAATCCCCTTCGTCCACGGTTACCTGGGTCACCGTGCCATCTATTTGTGGCGTGAGCGTAACCTGATTGCCGCTTACGTAGGCATCGTCAGTGGTTTCGTAATAGCGGGCATACAACAGATACCACGCAAGGAAGCCCGCTGCGGCGAGCAGCAGAATAATGAACAGGATAATAAAATTACGTTTGCGCTTGCTGCCGCGCTGTACTTGTTCAGCAGGTGTAGTTTCCATCTTATTGGCAACCTTTATAAGACATTAGCGATGAGGAGCGGTGATCTCGTCCGGCAGCATTTTTGTTATAAGCTCTACCAGCAAACGGGATTCATCAAGGGTGAGACGTGCAGTGAGATCGCCCAGGATCGTAGTGAGCGCCTCGTTCTGAAAGCGATCGCAAATGACCAGACCTTTGTCGGTCAGCGCCAGTATCACCTGGCGTTTATCCGCAGGGTTAGGGCTACGCACGATGAGATCGTGCTTAACCATGCGATCGACCATGCGGCTCATGGCACCGGCATCCATTACCAGATTCTTACTGATTTCTACCGGGCTGGTAATACCTTTATAGATATGAATCAGCACCTTGAACTGTGCGGCGGTGATATCAGCACCAGAAAAATAGTGGCTGATAAGCTGATCTTTAAACTGGTTCGCCAGATGGATTAGCAAGCCGAGATGAAGTTTGTTGTCGATAATACCCGGATTGTTACGCATGATATTTGCCTGGTCAGTAATTACAAATGAAACTACTGACCAGGCATTTATTTGTCAACGTTGTGTCAAGAAAAGCGCACGTTTTGTCAGGCGGCGGACGTTATAGCTTTTCCTGCTGGTAGATAGCGCATCATAAAGTTTATCAGCCAATCACCAGTAAACGCATGCGTGCAGAACTGTTATTGTTAACACATTCGAATGTCATCCGGAGCGCGGCGCTCGCTCGCCTTACAAAACAATCACAACGGAACGTTATGACGACTGCAACGCAAAACCGACAAGGTGGGCTTTTCGCCCTCAGCTTGGGCGCGATCCTGATGCTCGCTGGCTGTACCACCAAATCCACCGCCCCGGCTGCAGAAACCGCAAAACCGGTGGATGTAGAGGCTGTCGTGAAGCGCAAGCTGCCGGCCAGCCAGAAAGATCGCAACGGTTGGGCAAAAGATCTGGCAACGACGTTTAACAGCCAGGCGATCGCCCCGAGCGAAGAGAATATCTGTTCAGTACTGGCGGTCGCCCAGCAGGAGTCCAACCTGGTGGCCGATCCGAGCGTGCCAAACCTGAGCAAAATCGCCTGGAAAGAGATTGACCGCCGTGCTGAAAAGCTACATATCCCGGCTTTTCTGGTGCGTACCGCGCTGCTGATTAAATCTCCCAACGGCAAGAGCTACAGCGAGCGGCTGGACAATGTCAAAACAGAAGGGCAGCTAAGCGCGATATTCGATGACCTTATCGATATGGTGCCGATGGGGCAGAAGCTGTTTGGTAGCCTCAATCCGGTGCATACCGGCGGGCCAATGCAGGTCAGCATCGCCTTTGCCGAACAGCATACGGACGGCTATCCGTGGAAGAGGGAAGGCACCGTGCGCCAGGAAGTCTTCACGCGCCGTGGCGGGCTGTGGTTTGGCACTTATCATCTGTTGAACTATCCGGCCAGTTACAGCCGGCCGCTCTACCGTTTTGCGGACTTCAACGCGGGTTGGTATGCCAGCCGTAACGCCGCCTTCCAGAATGCGGTAAGTAAAGCTGCGGGTGTAAAACTGGCGCTGGACGGCGATCTGATCCTCTACAATACCGACAAACCGGGCAGCACAGAACTGGCGGTAAGAAAGCTGGCAGCGAAGCTGGATATGAGCGACAGCCAGATTCACCGGGCGCTGCAAAAAGGCGACAGCATCGATTTTGAGAAAACCGATTTGTATGAGCAGGTCTATGCGCTGGCAGAGAAAAAAGCGGGTAAGAAACTAGCGCGAGAAATGCTGCCGGGTATTACGCTTGAGAGCCCAAAAATCACGCGCAATCTGACAACGGCGTGGTTTGCTAAACGAGTTGATGACAGACGTGCAGCCTGTATGAAGCGCTAAAAAAACCCTCTGCGGAGGGTTTAATAGTAGTGGCGGTGGCGATATTTAACCGCAAGCCCAATCATGCCAAGGAACAGGCAGCCCAGCAGGAAGGGCACGAGCCCGAATACGGTGCTGACAGCCAGCCCCATTTCGATGCGTGGGCGTGTCGCATCGTTGCCTTGCGCCAGATGTTCCAGCACGCCGGGGGCATGGACCAGTAAATTGAGGATCTGACTGCCGACCCAGAAGCAAAACAGAATGAAGACCGCGTAAGCAATATTGCTCAACGTCGCGCCGCCTGTTTTGGTTGTGGAAACGGTAATCGTCGCGGGGACAACGTGTTTCGACAAAGTGATATCAGTCATTTTGACCTCCCATAAAACCGAAACGCCAGTCAGGTTTCCGCCCGATAATGTCAGCAAGTTTGGCAGGTCATAAGGATTGTCAATATCAGATTGTTGGTAATTTCCGCGCCGGAATCCTCCTGGATTTGCATTTTTTGCGTTAAATCACAATTCTGTAACTTAAATGAAATTTTTGTAACATTATCCCGATTGACGTCTATTAACGTGCGGTCTCTTTTCGCGGGCTGTGCGACAATGCGCCAACTTCTTTTATCCTGATGGATGGCACCATGACTGCGAAAACCCTGAGCTTAAAAATGCGTCGCGACTGGCACTATTATGCCGTGGCGATTGGGCTGATTTTCATCCTCAACGGCGTGATTGGCCTGCTGGGCTTTAAAACCGAAGGCTGGCAAAGCTATGCGGTAGGGCTGGTGACGTGGGTTATCTGTTTCTGGCTTGCGGGACTGGTGATTCGCCGTCGCCCGGAACCTGAAGAACCGGGCTCGACACAAGAGTAACTCAGCCGGTTATGGAGCTTTTAAGGGCGCTATCCTGCTGATGGCGCTCCAGCGCCAGCTCAATCAGGCGGGTGATAAGCGTCTGGTAATCCAGCCCGCTCGCCTGCCAGAGTTTTGGATACATGCTGATGTTGGTAAAGCCCGGCAGCGTGTTTATTTCATTGATAATCACTTCGTCGTCTTCGGTCAGGAAGACATCCACGCGCGCCATGCCGCTGCATTCAAGCGTCTGGTAAGCGCGCACGGCGATCTCGCGGATCTTATCGTTGATCTCTGCGGAAAGCCTGGCCGGAACCACAACCTGCGCGCCTTTATCATCGATATATTTAGTGTCGTAAGAGTAGAAATCGCTGTTTACCACTACTTCGCCGCAGGTGCTGGCCTGCGGGTCATCATTGCCCAGCACGGCGCATTCAATTTCGCGGCCTTTAATGCCCGTTTCCACCACAACTTTGTGATCGAATTCGAAGGCGAGCGCGACGGCTGCATCGTACTGCTGTGCGTTGTTTACCTTACTCACGCCAACAGAAGAACCCTGGTTGGCCGGTTTGATAAACAGCGGCAGGCCAAGCTGTTTTTCCACGTCGGCAAAGCTGATTTTGCTGCGGCTGGCGCGGGTCAGGGTGATAAACGGCGCGATGTTCAGCCCGGCATCACGCAGCAGGCGTTTAGTCACGTCTTTATCCATGCTCACCGCTGAACCAAGCACGCCGGAGCCGACAAACGGCAGGTTTGCTACACGTAACATGCCCTGCAGGGAACCATCTTCGCCAAGCGTGCCGTGAACAATCGGGAAAATGACGTCCAGCTGGGGAAGCTGCTGTATGGAATTTGCTGCAATCAGCTGTTGCTGCGTCAGGCCCGGCACCAGGGCTACGTTTTTCTCAGAACGGTTCAGGGCGATAAGCGCCGGGTTGTCTGCATGCAGCAGATAGCTGGAGGCGTCGTTGATATGCCACTGGCCCTGTTTATCAATGCCCAGCAGCATCACATCGAACTTCGTTTTATCAATGGCGTCGACGATATTTTTTGCCGACTGCAGCGACACTTCGTGCTCTGCCGATTTTCCACCAAACACGATACCAACCCGCAGTTTTGCCATGCCCGAACCCATCCTTAATCATTACGAAGGCGGACAACATATCACGCTCATAACGCGGATTCATGTGCTTCGTGGCGCTTAAAACCCCGCAACTTCTATACTGATTATTCCATAAACAAATAAGGACCATGGAATGGGGAAAGGAGCAGGTACTGTGATTGGCTTAACCGTAACGGCAGTGGCGGCGTTCTGGATTTATGAGCACCTCCCTGCGCAGTACAATCCTTTTGCGCCCCTGTCCGTTGACGATCCGCCGACGCTTGTCACGCGCTACAAACTGCGCCAGTTGGCAAATCATCCTGAAGCATGCCAGGCGTTGCTAAAGCAGGCGCAGGAGCGCAAGCAGCTGAGCTTTCGAAGCGTTGCGGATGTCAGGGGGAAATGTCCTCTGACCGATGTGGTAAGGGTGCAGAGTTTTGGCGAGGTGAAACTCAGCAGCAGCTTTCTTGCCAGCTGTCCGCTAGCGCTGAGCAGCACGATGTTTATTCATCAACGCGCGGCGCCGCAGGCATTAACAACCTTTGGCAGCAAGTTAACCCGCGTTAACCATCTGGGCAGCTATGCCTGCCGCAATATCTACAATCGCCAGGATGCACGCCTCAGTGAGCATGCCACGGCCGACGCGCTGGATATCAGCGGTTTTGGCTTTGCCAACGGGCAGCAAATCACCGTATTGAAAGGCTGGGGGGCTGAAGGTAAAGGCCGTGAATATCTGCATTCGGTCTTTGGCAACGGCTGCGCATTTTTTGGCAACGCGCTGGGGCCTGAATATAACGCGGCCCATGCCAACCATTTTCATTTGGGTATGCGCGGCTACGGTCTGTGCCGATGAGCTGAATTTGTATGATAAACTCGACGAAGTTTTGCTTCCTTTTATTTTTAACCTTTGAATAAGCGCGCACTGTATGGAATCCTGGAAGGTCAATATTATCTCGGTCTGGTTCGGTTGCTTTTTTACCGGCCTTGCCATTAGCCAAATTCTTCCTTTCCTGCCGCTGTATGTGGAGCAACTGGGTGTTACTTCTCACCAGGCGCTGTCGATGTGGTCCGGGCTGACGTTCAGCGTGACTTTTCTTGTTTCCGCCATTGTTTCGCCGATGTGGGGCAGCCTGGCCGATCGCAAAGGGCGCAAACTGATGCTGCTGCGTGCCTCGCTGGGCATGGCGGTGGCGATCCTGTTGCAGGCTTTCGCCACCAACGTCTGGCAGCTCTTTATTCTGCGCGCCATTATGGGGCTGACCTCCGGTTACATTCCTAACGCTATGGCGCTGGTGGCCGCTCAGGTTCCCCGTGAGCGCAGCGGCTGGGCGCTCAGCACCTTATCTACCGCGCAAATCAGCGGCGTTATC
This sequence comes from Buttiauxella sp., assembly GCA_032051265.1. Lineage (GTDB taxonomy): Bacteria > Pseudomonadota > Gammaproteobacteria > Enterobacterales > Enterobacteriaceae > Dryocola. The sequence goes on along the minus strand of DAMBYU010000006.1, from coordinate 359,021 downwards.
GTCGGTCCCTTAATGGGCGGCTATATGGCCGATCATCTTGGGCTGCGGATGGTATTTTTCGTCACCGCGGCTTTGCTGATGGTCAGCTTCACGGTAACGCTGTTGTTGATAAAAGAAGGGGGACGGCCACGCGTCAGCAAAGCCGGGCGGTTGTCGGGTAAAGCGGTTTTCGCCACGCTACCTTATCCCTGGCTGATGCTGAGCCTGTTTGTCACCACGCTGGTTATCCAGCTTTGCAATGGGTCGATTGGCCCGATTCTGGCGCTTTTTATCAAACATCTCTCGCCGGAGAGTACGAATATCGCCTTTATGAGCGGCTTTATCGCCGCCGTACCGGGTATTTCAGCGCTATTTTCAGCGCCTAAACTGGGCAAGCTTGGCGACAGAATTGGCACCGCACGTGTATTGATGGCAACGTTAATCTTCTCTGTGGTGCTCTTTTTTGCTATGGCATGGGTTACCTCGCCGTTGCAGCTTGCGGTGCTGCGCTTCCTGCTCGGTTTTGCCGATGGTGCCATGTTGCCAGCCGTGCAAACGCTGCTGGTGAAATACTCAAGCGATCAGGTTACCGGCAGGATATTTGGCTATAACCAGTCCTTTATGTATCTGGGCAACGTCGTTGGGCCGCTGATGGGCGCCGGGGTTTCAGCCATGGTGGGGTTCCGTTGGGTATTTATTGTTACCGCGTTGGTGGTGCTGATTAATGTCTGGCAATTAGGGCTTGCCCTGCGCCGTAAGCAAGAAAAAGATAAACAACAGAACCTGCAAAGCTAAATGATGCAACAGCGTATTTAATTTACTCCGCCTTTTAATATTGTTAGCTGTGTAAATAATAACAGGCGGCTACGTAACTCATTATTCCTGTCTATAAGAAAAATGGAATAGTTAAGGTAGATTCGATCGTTAAACGGCTCAGTAACCCTGTATTTTTTGCGGTCTCGCACATTATTAACCTGACGCTATAAAAATAGTACCTTTACCCTCTAGGAAAGCGCTAAACGTAATGCTACCGTCATGTTTCAAAACCTTTAGGGACATGCGTTATGAAAAACCTTATTGCTGAGTTACTGGTTAAACTCGCCGAAAAGGAAGAAGAGTCAAAAGAGTTTGTCGCACAGATTGAAGCGCTGGAAATAGTCGTTACCGCTTTGCTGCGCCGTATGGAACAAAGCGAGCAACAGGCACTGATCACCAGCATTGAGGCGGCTTTGCACGATGCTCGCCCAAAGGAGGTTGTGTCTACTCATGACACGCAACTCCTACAGCAATATTTAGAGAAGCTGCTGACACATCCGCGTAGCTGAATGCGCTGAACCGTCATTTTTCTGTCATGCAATATTTATATGGTTGCTCTGTTCTTATTTAAGCCGGTAGTTTTTACACGGAGAAAATAAAGTGCAACAGAGCATAATTATCATAAGCTTATTCCCTTTGTTACTAAGCGGGTCGGCAGTCGGCGCGGAAAATATATCTTCACCTTTAGATTCTCGTGCAGCCCGGGGGGATATCACCCTGCCTGGCGGCGCTCGTCGCATTAATAGCGAACAGACAGCAGCGTTACGTGCTTCGTTAATCAATAAGCCTGCCAGGAACGTCATTTTGCTGATTGGCGACGGAATGGGGGATTCGGAAATTACCGCCGCACGTAACTATGCCGAAGGCGCAGGCGGTTTCTTTAAAGGCATTGATGCGCTGCCGCTCACCGGTCAGTACACGCATTATTCGCTGGATAAAAAAACGCATAAACCTGATTACGTCACGGATTCTGCCGCCTCGGCAACGGCATGGAGCACGGGCGTGAAGACCTATAATGGTGCGCTGGGCGTGGATGTAAACGGTAAAGCGAGCGCTACGATTCTGGAGCTGGCTAAAGCTGCAGGTAAAGCCACCGGCAACGTCTCTACGGCAGAGATTCAGGATGCGACGCCAGCCGCGTTAATTTCGCACGTTACCTCCCGTAAATGCTACGGCCCGACGGTGACCAGCGAGCAGTGCGCGGCAAACGCGCTGGAAAACGGCGGCCTGGGCTCTGTTACCGAACAACTCCTGAATGCGAGAGCCGATGTCACTTTAGGCGGCGGGGCGAAAACCTTCTCTGAAACCGCAAAAGCAGGTGACTGGAGCGGTAAAACGCTGCGCGAACAGGCTGAAATGCGCGGTTATCAGTGGGTAGATAATGCAAGCAGCCTTGCGGCAATCACCGAAGCCAATCAGCAAAAACCGCTGATCGGCATGTTCGCACCGGGCAACATGCCTGTGCGCTGGGAAGGGCCGAAGGCCAGCTATCATGGCAATATCGATAAACCGCCCGTGACCTGTACGCCAAATCCGCAACGCGACGCCAGCATACCTTCTCTTGCCCGGATGACGGATAAAGCCATTGAGCTGCTTAAAGGCAACGAAAAAGGCTTCTTCCTGCAGGTGGAAGGCGCATCGATTGATAAACAGGATCACGCCGCCAACCCTTGCGGGCAGATTGGCGAAACGGTCGATCTGGACGAAGCGGTACAAAAAGCGCTGGAGTTTGCCCGCGAAGATGGCAATACGCTGGTGATCGTGACGGCTGACCACGCCCACTCAAGCCAGATCGTGGCGCCTGACACCAAAGCGCCAGGCCTGACGCAGGCGCTGAACACCAAAGACGGTGCGGTAATGGTAATGAGCTATGGTAACTCGGAAGGGGATTCGCAGGAGCACACCGGTACGCAGCTGCGTATTGCCGCCTACGGACCTCATGCGGCGAATGTCGTCGGCTTAACCGATCAAACTGACCTGTTCTACACCATGAAAGCGGCGATGGAACTGCAATAATGCGAAGAAGGCTGCATTATCGTGAATTTTTGGCGCGGTAAGTGGCCTTTTTCCTCTGCGCAAGCCAGGCTTAGAGCGCCACATACTAAGATGGGTGCTGCTATGAAAATTGCCTTAATAATAGCGTTACTGGCAGGTGTAGTGGGTTCGGCGTCAGCGGCGGATAAAGCGATGACGCCTCAGCAACAGCGCATGACTTCGTGTAATCAACAAGCCACTTCGCAAACCCTGAAAGGGGACGAGCGTAGGCTCTACATGAGTAACTGTCTGAAAAACAGCAGCTCCGCTCCCGGCGATAAAAGCCTGACGCCACAACAGCAAAAAATGAAATCCTGTAACGCTGACGCTGGCAGCCAAACGCTGTCCGGCGAGGCGAGAAAGGCGTTCATGAGTAACTGCCTGAAAAAACAGGCGGGTTAGTTCTAACGGGTGAGCCTGCGGACCGGCTCACCCGAAAAATCATACTTTCCCCCGGCTTCCCCTTCCTATAATTACGGCAAATATTTCAGAATGTTCCTAACTATTATGAGTGATGAACCGGGTTTCTGCAGATGGTTTTCCAGGAGAGCTATGGACTGTCCGACACACCTCAACGAAGACAGGCATCGCTCAGGACGGCGGTTTGTCCGGCGCGTTTATTTACCCAGGGTTATCGGACTTGCGACAGGCTTCTTCTGCGTCGCCTCTGTACTTGTGATGCAACCTATCTCCGGCTGGTGGTGGCTGCTTCTGGTGGCAAATGGTTTTATCTGGCCTCATCTTGCCTGGCAAGTGGCTGACCGGGCGCCCGATCCCGCCCGCGCCGAAATCCGTAACCTGATGATCGATTCCTGTATGGGAGGCGTGTGGATTGCGGTAATGGGCATGAACGCCCTGCCTTCAGCGCTGATTGTGGCCATGATGGGCATGAATAACATGGGCTGTGGCGGCGTGAAGCTATTTTTATACGGCCTGTTGCTGCTGACCTGCGCTTGTAGCTTAACGCTTGGCCTGATGCATATTCCGTTGAATCTGGAAACGATGCCCTCTCAGGTCTGGATTTGCCTGCCGATGTTGATTATCTATCCCATGTATTACGGGCTGGTCAGCTACCGGACGGCGATAAAACTTGCCGAGCACAAGCGTCGTTTGATGCAGCTCAGCACGCGAGATGGTATGACGGGCGTATACAACCGTCGCCACTGGGAGCATCTGCTGCATGGAGAGTATGACAATTGCCAGCGCTATCAACGCAGCGCCACATTACTTTTGATCGATATCGATCACTTCAAAGCCATCAACGATACTTTTGGTCATGACGTAGGTGATGAAGCGATCCTTGCCATCACCGAGCATTTGCAGCTCACTTTGCGTATTACAGATGTGGTGGGGCGGTTCGGTGGGGATGAATTTGGCGTGATCATGTCCGGCACATCGCAGGAAAGCGCCATTCAGGCGATGATTCGCGTTTATGAACATCTGGATACTTTCCGCTTGCCGTGTGCGCCGCAGGTCGTCCTGCAGATTAGCGTGGGCGTGGCCCAGTTTGATTGCCGCATGACCAGCTATCGCGAGTGGCTAAAAGCGGCGGATTTGGCGCTTTACAAAGCAAAAAATGCCGGGCGCGGGCGAATTGAAGCCGCAGCCTGACGGATTTTACTTTGTGAAGCGTTTTCGCTCCCTCGCGTGCGAGGGAGAGAGCCTTATGCCTTACCTAAATGTTCAGATTTAGCCATACACTTCACCATCGCTTCCATTATCGCTGCGCGGAAACCTTTTTCTTCCAGTACCTTTACCGCCTCAATGGTAGTGCCGCCTGGTGAACAGACCATATCTTTCAGCTCGCCCGGATGCATGCCGGTTTCCAGCACCATCTTCGCGGAGCCCATCACGGCCTGGGCTGCGAACTGATAAGCCTGTTTGCGTGGCATTCCGCCCAGCACTGCGGCGTCCGCCATCGCTTCGATAAACATAAACACATAGGCCGGAGAAGAACCGCTGACGCCCACGACGGGATGGATCATCGCTTCGCTGACCACTTCTGCCTGGCCAAAGCTGCGGAAAATCGTTACCGCATCGGCAATATCTTCCGGGCTGGCCAGCGCGTTTGGCGTGACGGACGTCATGCCGGCATTAACCAGCGCTGGCGTATTGGGCATGGCGCGGATGATTTTGCGATCGTGGCCCAGCGCCGTTGCCAGCGAGTCAAGCGTAACGCCTGCGGCAACGGAAATAACCACCGTTTCTTTGTTGAGGCTGGAGGTAATTTCACCCAGCACTTTTAACATCACGCCAGGCTTTACCGCGCCAAAGACAATGTCAGCAATCTGCGCGACCTGCTGGGCGCTTTGCGCAGGATTGATGCCATATTCCTGCCGCAGCGCTTCCACTTTCTCCGGGGACGGGGTGTAAACCCAGATGTTGCCGGGCTGAATCAGCCCGCTGGAGATCAAGCCACCGAGGATCGCTTTCCCCATGTTGCCGCAGCCAATAAAACCAATTTTCTTGTCCATTGCGTCACTCCATTGTCTGTGATGTTTGATGGGCTATAGCTTAACGCGCTTTCAGGCGATTCGGCTACGCTTAAGCAAAACAGTAAAGGAGTGCAGTCCATGGCAAAACCTGTACCTGATGAATACACCGGCCGCACTTATCCGGTGGAAGAAGATATGCGCTGGCAGCTTAAAGAGTGGAGCATAGAAAAATGGGGGCGCCGTTGCCTGCTGGCGCTGGTATTGCTTTCATTAATCGGGACTTTTTCAGACGGCTGGCTAAGCCAGACCACGACGAGCAACCCCGAGGGAACGCTGAGCGTGGAACATCAGCGGATAATACGCGCCATGAGCGATGAGAGTTTCACTCTGCGCATTAAATTCGCCACGGGCCAGCCTGCCGTGCTGACGCTGGGGCAGGATTTTATGGATAACTTTGAGATTCAGAGCCTCCAGCCACAGCCGCTTCTTACCCATACCAGCCGGCATGAAATGGTGCTGACCTGGCCTGCGAGCGCGGGCAAAGAGCAGGCGCTCTGGCTGACCGTTCAGCCTCAGTCTGCCGGACATGTTATCTCCACCATCAGGCTTAAAGGCGCAGAACCCGTGACCTTAAGCCAGTGGGTACTACCGTAAGGAAAAATTATGGATAACGTACTACGCGCCATAGGGATGTACATTCTGCTGATGATCGTGCTGAAAATCGCCGGGCGACGCACGCTGCTGGAAATGACCTCGTTCGATTTTATCCTGTTGCTTATCATCAGTGAGGCAACGCAACAGGCGCTGCTGGGGAACGATTTTTCTTTCACCGGGGCGGCGATCACCATTATTACGCTTATCACCATGGATATTGTGTTCGGTAAAATCAAAGATCGTTTTCCAAAGTTCGAACAGCTTATCGACGGCTCGCCGCTGATCCTTGTGGAGTATGGTCTTCCGCTGGAAAAACGGATGCGTAAGGCGGGGATCAACGCGGACGACATACTTTCTTCCGCGCGAATGAACCAGGGGCTGGAACGTATGGATCAGATAAAGTTTGCCATTCTGGAAAAGAACGGCAAGATCGCCATCATTCCCGCAGAAGATCAGGAGTCGTAATGCAGATTTGGGTGGATGCCGACGCGTGTCCAAAAGTTATCAAGGAAGTCTTGTTCCGCGCCGCGGATCGCGCACAGATTATGGTAACACTGGTCGCCAACCAGGGGCTGAAAACGCCGCCTTCGCGCTTTATTCGCAGCCTTCAGGTTGCGACAGGGTTCGACGTTGCCGATAACGAAATTGTGCGCCGCTGTGAAAGCGGCGATCTGGTGATTACCGCTGATATCCCGTTGGCCGCAGACGTTATCGAAAAGGGCGCCGTGGCACTAAATCCTCGTGGTGAACGCTATACGCCAGCCACCATTCGCGAGCGGCTAACCATGCGCGATTTTATGGATACCCTGCGTGCAAGCGGCGTGCAGACGGGCGGGCCGGACAGTTTACATCAGCGCGACCGCCAGCAGTTTGCCAACGAGCTGGAAAAATGGCTGCTGGCAGCGGCGCGGGCCAAACAGAATTAAATCAGGTTATCATCGTCATCGCCAAAACCGTCATTGCCGATATCGCCATAGTCGTTGGTATTGTCCTGCGGCAGGCCCGCATCCTGATTGAGGAACTGGCTGTCTTCCGCCTGGTTATAGTCGTCAACTGCGTTAATCGCTGAGTTATCGGCTGGCTGCGCAGGCTCGTTGATAATATTCACCAGTTCTTCAGGCTGCGTATGATGGAACATGCTGGTCAGCATATCCGCCATAATCACTCCCCCAGCTACGCCCGCCGCCGTTTGCAGCGCCCCAGCCAAAAAGCCAGTGCCGGCACGCGGCGCGGCGCTGTAACTGCCCGGTGGCACATTTTGGTACTGTTGGGCGCCAGGAACAGGTTCTGCGACGCGTGACGAACCTGAGCCGAATAATCCCGCAAGGAATCCGCCGCTGCTTTGCTGCTGGCGAGAAGCGTGTTGTAACTGCGCCATCTGCCCTTCCAGTCCCTGAATACGGCTGTTCAACTGCTTCATGGCCGCTTCCTGAATCAGTATCGTTTGCGCCATGTAATAGGCGGCGCCCGGAAGCTGTGCCATATGTTGTTGGATTAGCTGGTCTGCGGCGCCGTCGCGCGGGATGCTGCTCTCTTCAGCCTGTTTCAGGCGGCCAAAAAGCCCGTCAATCAGACGTTGCTCTTCAGATTGCATGGTTCATACCTCTGTCATCATGGGTTCTCAATATTCAGTCTGGATCAGAATCGCAGCATGTAAAATGGCGCGAGGGTAAAGCTGTGCGAAAATGTGTTACTGAATCCCGGGCGCCGGGGTTGTTTTTCACCGAAGCTTTCAAGTAAGGTGGCGCAGATATTTTCTGGTAAATTTCCTTTACATTTTCAGGCTTGCCGTTGCTCGTTTCACCGTAACCAGCCTGTAGCGCAGATGATTTATCGTAACGTTTTATTTACGCCTATCCCGCGTACTAGCTGGATGGTATGATGGCTCATTGTTAATCTCTTTATTTGTTATCACCCGGACCCACTGTTGAGGAATAGCCCCTGATGATTCAACCCATATTTCTGGTCGGCGCGCGCGGCTGCGGTAAAACCACGGTAGGCGTAGCATTAGCGCAGGCTCTGGGTCGCGGCTTTGTCGATACCGACAGTCATCTGCTGACTACCACCAACATGAGCGTAGCGGATATTGTGGCGCAGGAAGGATGGGAAGGTTTTCGCGCTCGCGAAACGCAAGCGCTGAAAAGCGTGACGTCACCGGACGTTGTCGTTGCGACCGGCGGCGGCATGGTGTTGGCGGAATATAATCGTCAGTTCATGCGCGAGCAGGGCGTGGTGATTTATCTGCGCGCGCCCGCCCGGATCCTGGCGGACCGTCTGGAGGCTTTCCCGCAAGAGGGGCAGCGTCCGACGTTAACCGGTAAACCTATTACCGATGAAATTGTTGAGGTATTGGCCGCCCGGGAGGCGCTGTATCGCCAGGCCGCTCACCACGTTGTTGACGCCTCTCAAATGCCGGATGCCGTTGTCGATGCGGTGCTTGCCGCTTTGCAAATAGCCCGGGCAAGTTAATCTTTGTCTATACTTATCGCTCATCCACAACCGAAGGAAGAGCGATGGCGAGCAGACCTCCTTACCCACGAGTTGCGCGAATAGTTGAAGTTGAGAAAGGTTCGCAAACCCAAACCGTTACCTGGTATCAACTCAGGGCTGACCATCCCCACCCGGATACGCTTATTAGCGAACACGAGACCGAGCAGGAAGCGCTGGATGCAAAGCGGCGTTATGAAGACCCGGAAAAAAGCTGATCCGCACAGGCAAGGATGCCGAAAATCCCTCAGGTCTTTTTCCTAAAAAACCCGCACTGATTTTGACATCACACTTTTTACCTCCCCCTTAGGTTAAAAAAATATTACGATAATGTTATGTGGTAACGCTGTTGACGTTTCGTTAAAGGATCTAACGATGCGCTTGCGATATGCTGCTACGCTTTGTGATTAATTATTAAGCAACCCTGCGGTCGGCATCAGCGAGTGGGAAAAGTATCAGTGCAGCAAAAGGGGGCTGGTACGGGATAAAGGCGGAACTAAACATGAAATCAACATTAGCCATTCTCACCATCGGTGTGGTGCCCGTCAGTGAAATTCTGCCGTTGTTAACCGAACATATTTCCGAAGAGCAAATCAAACATGTTACGCTGCTGGGCAATATGACCCGTGAGGAAGTGATAGCGGAATATGGTGCCGATGAGGGGGAAGAGGAAATCCTTACCTTACTGGCAGACAAAACGCTCCTTCATATCGGTAAACGAAAAGTCGAACAGGCGCTACAGGGCGTAATCGAGCTGCTGGATAATCAGGATTACGATGTAATATTACTGATGAACATGGAGCGATTCACCCGTCTTACTGCCTATAACAGCATACTGCTGGAGCCGGAGCGCATCATTCCTCCGCTGGTGGCGTCTATCGTCGACGGGCATCAGGTGGGTATTATCCTGCCGGTTCCTGATCTGTTGAAATCACAGCATAAAAAATGGCAGCAGTTGCAGAAACCACCCTTCTATGAGCTGGCTAATCCGGTACATGAAATGGAAGAAGGCCTGCTTAATGCCGGCAGAAAACTGCTGGCTGCGGGGGCAGACGTGCTGTTGCTTGATTGCCTTGGCTATCATCAGAAACATCGCGATATTCTGCAAAAAGTGCTCGATGTGCCGGTATTGTTATCGAACGTGCTGGTTGCGCATTTAGCTTCAGAACTGCTCGCCTGACGGCGGGCAACAATTTGCGTGACAGGCTCAAGCGTTGCCCTCTATATTGTTTTTCTGAACATTTTTTAAAAGGGCCAGTCCATGCTTCAAAGTAATGAGTACTTTTCCGGCAAAGTGAAATCCATTGGTTTTACCAGCAGCAGCACTGGCCGGGCAAGCGTCGGGGTGATGGTGGAAGGAGAATACACCTTCGGTACGGCGCAACCTGAAGAGATGACCGTGGTCAGTGGTGCATTACATGTATTACTGCCAGAACAAACTGAATGGAAAACCTACGCCGCAGGCGAAGTATTTAACGTGCCGGGCCACAGCGAGTTCCATCTGCAGGTTGCCGAGCCAACGTCTTACCTTTGCCGTTACCTGGCTGATAAATAATACTTTACTGGTGGATAGCGCAGATGCTATCCACCGTTCTGTTTTTAACGCTGAGCCTCACCGCCCAACGCTTCCACCAGACTCTTAACCAGGGCTGCCAGTTCGCCGGTCATTAAAATAAAATCGGCGTCGAAACGCTGAGCAAAATCTTCACGATCGATATCGTCGTTCTGCTCGCGCAGCGTGTCTGCAAATTTCAGGCGTTTTACAGAGCCGTCGTCGGCAATCACAAACTGAATACGTTCCTGCCAGTCGAGTGCCAGTTTAGTCACTACTTTCCCGGCTTCAATGTGGGTCGCTATCTCGTCGCACACCAGATCCTGCTGCTTGCAGCGGATAACGCCGCCGCCTTCAAGGATCGCCTTAAGCTCCGCTTCATCCATCAAAGCAAAGCCTGCAGGTACATCATTAGAACGCACCCACTCGGTCAGCGTCAGTTCAATAGGGGTTTCCAGCGCCAGAGGCACAACCGGCAGCGATCCCAGGCTTTTACGCAGCAACGCCAGCGTGTCTTCAGCTTTTTTAGCGCTCGCGCAGTCCACCATAATCAGACCGTTAACGGTATCAATCCACATCATCGTCTGGTTGAAACGGCTAAAGGCGCGCGGCAGCAGAGAATGCAGCACTTCGTCTTTCAGGGAATCTTTCTCGGTTTTCTTCAGCTTGCGGCCCTGATCGGCCTCCAGCTTGCCAATCTTGGCTTCCAGCGCCTGCTTGATAACCGGAGCAGGGAGAATTTTTTCTTCTTTGCGGGCGCAAATCACAATCTGCCCGTTATTGGCATGGGTTAATGCATCACTGTGCGAGCCCATCGGTGGCACCCAGCCGGTTTTTGCCATATCCTGGCTGCCGCAAGGGCTGAACGTGAAGGCGGCCAACTGTTTTTCCATTTCATCCGCAGAGAGCGTGATGTCGCGGCTTAAACGGTAAACCATTAAATTTTTGAACCACAGCATGATTTTTTCCCGGTCAGGTCAGTGAAACGCAGCGGGCATGATAGCGAATCAGCCGCCACGTTTCATTGCCTAAACGGTGCTGTACTTCTACTCTGTTGATAACACTCATCAAATGAGGACATTTCCGTGCGTATAGGCATTGATTTAGGCGGTACTAAAACTGAGGTGATTGCGCTTGCGGACGATGGCAAACAGCTATTTCGCCACCGCCTGCCCACTCCCAAAAATGATTATCAGCAAACTATCGGCACCATCGTTGAGCTTGTGCGCCTTGCTGAAGAGGCAACGGGCGAACGCGGCACAGTGGGCCTTGGCATTCCGGGTTCTATTTCGCCTTATACCCGCGTGGTGAAAAACGCTAACTCCACCTGGCTTAACGGCCAGCCGTTTGATAAAGACCTGTCGGATGCGCTGCAGCGCGAAGTCCGGCTGGCGAACGATGCGAACTGCCTCGCCGTTTCCGAGGCCATTGATGGCGCGGCGGCAGGCGCAGGCATCGTTTTTGCGGTGATTATCGGCACGGGCTGCGGCGCCGGTATCGCGATCAACGGCCATAGCCTGATCGGCGGTAACGGCACGGCGGGAGAGTGGGGCCACAACCCGCTTCCGTGGATGGACGAAGATGAACTGCGCCATCGCGAAGAGGTGCCATGTTATTGCGGAAAGCAGGGCTGCATTGAAACCTTTATTTCCGGTACCGGTTTTGCCTCCGACTATCAGCGTCTGAGCGGTAAAAGGCTCAAAGGCAACGAGATCATGCATCTTGCTGAACAGCAGGATCCGCTGGCGGAGCTGGCCGTCAGCCGTTACGAAATGCGCCTGGCGAAATCGCTTGCCCACATCGTCAATATCCTTGACCCGGATGTGATTGTGCTTGGCGGGGGAATGAGCAACGTTGAGCGGCTGTATAAAACGGTGCCGCAGCTGATAAAACCGTGGGTATTTGGCGGTGAGTTTGAGACGCCGGTCCGCAAGGCGGCTCACGGCGACTCCAGCGGCGTGCGCGGCGCGGCATGGCTGTGGCCGATGGAGAAATGATTTTTTACCCTCTCCTGCAAGGGAGAGGGTAAATAGCAGCCTCAGCCGACAGCAAACTCCTTCGCCAGCCGACTCACGCCCAGCCCATTGATCTTCTTCACTTTGATCTGCACCGGAATACGCTCTTTCATCGCTTCCACGTGGCTGATGACGCCAATGGTTTTCCCGCTCGCATTCAGCGTGTCCAGCGCATCCAGCGCCGTATCCAGAGTTGCGGCATCCAGCGTGCCAAAGCCTTCATCGAGGAACAGCGAGTCGATGCGGGTTTTATGGCTCACCAGATCGGACAAGGCCAGCGCCAGCGCCAGGCTCACCAGAAAACTTTCTCCGCCGGAAAGCGTGCGTGTGTCGCGAACTGCGTCAGCCTGCCAGGTATCGACCACCTGTAACTCCAGCGCCTCGCTGTTTTTACGCTGTAACAGATAGCGGCCATGCAGGCGATCGAGCTGATTATTGGCAAGCCACACCAGGTTATCGAGCGTCAGGCCCTGGGCGAACCGGCGGAATTTATCCCCTTCTCTGGAGCCTATCAGCGCGTTGAGATAGCTCCAGTCTTCCACCTGCTGCTGCTGTTCGGCGATGGCCTGCATCAGCCCCTGCTGGCGCTGGCGGTTCTCCGCGTCGTGGCGAAGCTGCTGCTGGATCTGGCCCTGCTGCGTAGTGTTTTCACGTAGCTGCTGATGGTTTTGGGCAAGCAGCTGTTGTAACTGAGCGAGCCCCATCTCTTCTGTCAGCGTTGGTGGACGGGCCGACTGGTGTTGCGTAAGCGATTTTTCCGCCTGCTGGCAAAGGATGGTTTGTTGCTGATGCTGCTGCTCAAGCTGGGCCTTTTTCGCTTCCAGCTGCTGGCGTTCGTGCTCATCAAGCAAAGCCGCCTGGAATGCGGCAACGTTTGCAAAGGAGCTGGCTGCCAGCGCGCTCAGGAGTTGCTCGTTTGCCTGAGCCACGCGGGCTTCTTCCTGCTGGCGTTGCTGCTGCAACGTTTTCCACTCGCTTGCAAGCGCTATGCAGTCGCTATGCAGGGTATGCCAGTTTTGCAGCGCAAGAAGCTGTTCATTTTCAGGCAGCGGAGGCGGCGCGCTACCATCGTCAACGCAAGCGGTTAATACGCTCTCCAGGGTGCTGAGCTGCTGCTGTAAATGCGGCAGCTGTTCGTACTGCTGTTGCCAGCTTTGGGATTCCTGCTGGCGCTGCGCCAGCCACTCATTTTCCTCGCCGTGAGTCGGACGCTGCAAAGCCACTTTTTCCAGCGCGAGGTTAAGTTCATTGCGACCGGTTGCGATTTCAGCTTCCAGCTTGCCGTACTGGAGCTGCGCTTTAGCCAATTGTTCTGCCAGTACCATCCGCTGGCTGAGCTGGTTTAGCTGCTGTTCGCGCAGCGCTTCGCCTTCCAGCCAGCCATTGAGATCCTCATCCGGCGTCAGCGCCAGTTGCAGCCCGGTGCAAAGCTGCTGCCAGCGGGTGCGTAATAAGGACTCTTCCTCATCAAGCGTGCTGAGCGCTGCCTGTAATTTGTCCCGCTGCTGGCGCTGCGCCTCCAGCAAGGCTTTGGCGGCCGACCCCTGTTCTGCAAGCGTTGAAACCTCTTGTTGCAGCGCCATCAGGCGCTGCTGATTTTCGCCCGCCTGTAAGGCCTGATACTCCGCAACCGCCGGGTGCTGTGTAGAACCGCAAAGCGGGCAGGGCTGGTCGGGCTGTAAATGTGCGCGCTCGGCTTCGAGGCTGACAATTCTTCTTTCCAGTTCGCAGACTTTTTCCAGATCGCCTTGATGCTGACGACGCTCTTTATATTTCTGCCGCAAAAGCGCCAGCTTCGCATCGCCCTGAACAATTTGCTGCTCGAGCGTGACAAGCTCCTGCTGCTGCTGGCTTTTATGCCGCAGAAGGGAAGCGAGCTGCGGTTGCAGCGCGGCAAGCTGCTGACGCCGGGGACGAGCGGCGACGATCGCCTGTAAATGAGCGCTTACTTCATCAGCGTTCAGCGCCAGTTCAACAGCGGGTAGCGCCTGTAGTTTTTGCTGCCCGGCGTTGATATCGCGCTGCAAAGCCTGCAGTTGAGCCGTATCGCGCTGTTGCTGATTAAAAGCCATGCGCCAGCCGGCGAGCTCAGCGCCCCAAAGCCGGAAGCGATCGTGCGTTTTTAGCCACTCCTGCAAACGCGCAGTCTCTTCGGCGACTTTTGCTGACTGGCTGGCGGCGAACAGCCGCACTTGCTGACGGCGCTGCGTTGCCTGCTGTAAACGAGCATCAACTTTATCTGCCTGGATCCGGGTGCTTTGCAGGGCGGTTTGCTGCTCCTGCAGGCGCTGCCAGTGCGGGCGCAGCTTCTCGGCGGGCTGGGCCTGCGTCAGTTTCTCTAACTGCGGTGCCGCTTCCAGCAGGGCCAGGTTTGCGGCAGCAAGCGTTTGTTTGGCCTGGTTATGCTCATTATTGCGCTGCGCAAGCTGGCTTAACCACTGCTGATTTAGCTGAAGCTTCTGCTGTTCCGCCAGCAACGTTTTTTCATCAAGCGTGAGCGCCTGCAAACTTGCGGTTAGCTGCTGTTGTTCCTCCTCGCTCAGCAGCGCCACGCCAGCAGCCTGCAGCTGTAGATTTTCAAGCTGGCCGCGCATATTTTTATGTTTCTCAAACACGGCGGCGGAAACCGTACCGTAAATTTCCGTGCCGGTGAGCTCTTCGAGCAGCGAGGCGCGGTCGTTAGCATCGGCATTTAAAAAGGCGGCAAACTGCCCCTGGGAAAGCATCATCGAGCGTGTAAAGCGATCGTAATCAAGACCGGTTAATGTGGCGGTGTATTCAAGCTTGTCTTTGATTTTATCGGCAACGATTTTGCCGCTAGCAACTTCCGCAAGCTCAACGCGCGGTGCCTGGAGATTGCCGTTTGCGGCATTGCGCGCGCGGTTCTGACTCCAGAATGCGCGGTATGCCACGCCTTTGACCTCAAATTCAACTTCCGCCAGGCACTCGGCGGTGTCGCGCGTCATCAAATCGTTTTGCGACTGGGAAACCGTATTAAGGCGCGGCGTCTTATGGTAGAGGGCAAGACAAATGGCGTCTAAAAGCGTGGTTTTTCCCGCGCCGGTTGGCCCGGTGATGGCGAACAGACCGTTGCTGGCGAACGGCTCCTGTGAGAAATCTATTTTCCATTCGCCTTTTAACGAGTTGAGGTTTTTCAGGCGCAGGCTAAGGATTTTCATGCTTGCTCCCCGTTATCTTGCAGGTCTGCCACGGTTTGCGCGAACAGCGTGCGCAGGCGTTTGCCTTGCTCATCGGTTGTCTCTTCCTGCGCCAGGCGACGCTCAAATACTTCTTCCACGGTCAGCTCGCTCAGGGTTTCTTTATGGTTGCGGGCAATCACGCGATCCCGTTGTTCACGGCTGCGGCGCAGCAGCACCACTTCAACCGGCAGGCTCTCCGTTAGCTGTTGAATATGGCGCTGGAAATCATGCAGATATTCATCGGTAGCGATTTCGATATCCAGCCAGACTTTTGGCTCGCAAGGCGCGTCCCGCCACTGTTCAAGCTGCCTTTCGATTTCGCTCAGCGAGCCTTTTATCACCGCCAGCGGCTGGCTGACCGGAACCGGCAGAGCGGTGACGTTATGCAAGGCGCCCTCGGCAAATTCCACCAGCCAGACGCTTTTGGCTTTACCGGTTTCATCGAAACTCAGGGAAACAGGCGAGCCGCTGTAGCGGATATGCTCTGTGCCGCCAATCAACTGCGCACGATGGATATGCCCGAGCGCAATGTAGTCGGCCGGAGGAAAGTTTTGCGCGGGGAAGGCGTCCAGCGTGCCGATATAGATATCGCGCACCGCGTCAGTTTTAGTCACGCCTACGGTGGTTAAATGCCCGGTGGCGATAATCGGCAGCTTTTGTTCACCGCGCGCGGCTACGGCTGCGGCATGGCACTGCTGGTAGTGTTCGGTGATAGCTTCCATTAGCGATCGCTGTTTTTCGTGTCCGCTAAGACCCGCGCGGCTGCTTTGAATATCACGCGGGCGCAAAAACGGAATCGGGCACAGGATCGCGCCGGGCGTACCATCTTTTTTGTTAAGCAAAAGCGTTTGGTCGCTCGCCTTGTGACGGGCGCTGGCGATAACCGTAGTATTCAGGCAGGCCAGCAGTTCGCGGGATTCGTTAAGCGTAGCCACGGAATCGTGATTGCCGGCAAGTACCACCAGACGACAGCCTGTGGTATGCAGCTGCACCACAAAACGGTTGTAGAGCTCGCGGGCATAGCTTGGCGGCGAGCCGGTATCAAAAATATCGCCCGCAACGATTATTGCATCCACGTTATGCTCAACAACCGCCTGCAGCAGCCAGTCGAGAAAAGCCTGATGTTCCGGCCCGCGGCTTTTGGTGTAAAAGTTCTGACCGAGGTGCCAGTCCGATGTGTGGATAATGCGCATAATCCGTCCTGTGGCAAAAAAGCGTGCCGGGATTATAAAGGCAGATGTCACGAAGGGCACTTCCACGCGTCATAATTCAAAGCAATGAGTCATCTGGCCGTTATTTTTTTCATAAATCTGTCACAAATCTGACGCATACTGTCGCACAAATTAGCAATGGCGTTGTTTAAACAGGGCAAATCATGGCGAAGCGTATTTTAGTCGTAGAAGATGAGGCTCCCATCCGTGAAATGGTGAGCTTCGTGCTTGAACAAAACGGTTTTCAGCCAGTAGAAGCGGAAGATTATGACGCAGCCGTGAACCGTCTTACCGAACCTTTCCCCGATCTGATCCTGCTGGACTGGATGCTACCCGGCGGCTCCGGCATTCAGTTTATTAAGCACCTCAAACGCGAGGCGCTGACCCGTGAAATTCCCGTAATGATGCTGACCGCACGCGGCGAAGAAGAGGATCGCGTGCGGGGTCTGGAAGTGGGTGCAGATGATTACATCACCAAACCGTTCTCGCCTAAAGAGCTGGTGGCGCGCATTAAGGCCGTGATGCGCCGTATTTCGCCGATGGCGGTGGAAGAAGTTATCGAAATGCAGGGGCTGAGCCTTGACCCGTCGTCACACCGCGTAATGACTGGTGAAAGTCCTCTGGATATGGGGCCGACGGAATTTAAGCTTTTACATTTCTTTATGACCCACCCGGAACGGGTTTACAGCCGCGAACAACTGCTCAACCACGTATGGGGCACCAATGTATACGTGGAGGACCGCACGGTTGACGTGCATATTCGCCGTTTACGCAAAGCGCTGGAACTGACCGGTCACGATCGCATGGTACAAACAGTACGCGGCACGGGCTATCGCTTCTCGACCCGTTTTTAGTTTCCTACAGGAGTGTGAAGCGTGCTGGAACGGTTGTCATGGAAAAGGCTGGTGCTGGAGCTGGTGCTCTGCTGTTTACCGGCGGCGATTCTCGGGCTGATTTTTGGCTATCTTCCCTGGTTTTTACTGGCGGCGGTTACCGCTTTGCTGGTGTGGCATTTCTGGAACTTACTGCGTCTTTCCTGGTGGCTGTGGGTGGATCGCAGCATGACGCCGCCGCCCGGAAGCGGTAGCTGGGAGCCTTTGCTGTATGGCCTGCATCAGATGCAGCTACGTAACAAGAAACGCCGTAAGGAGCTGGGAAATCTGATTAAGCGTTTTCGCAGCGGGGCTGAATCGCTCCCGGATGCGGTAGTGCTGACCACGGAAGAAGGGACGATTTTCTGGTGTAACGGCCTGGCGCAACAGCTACTCGGTCTGCGCTGGCCGGACGATAACGGCCAGAATATCCTCAACTTATTGCGTTACCCGGAATTTACCCGCTACTTAACCACAAAAGAATTTACCCGTCCGCTGACCCTGGTGCTGAACACTGGCCGTCATCTGGAGTTCCGCGTGATGTCCTACAGCGATGAGCAGTGGCTGCTGGTGGCGCGCGACGTTACGCAGATGCACCAGCTGGAAGGCGCGCGACGCAACTTTTTTGCCAACGTCAGCCATGAGTTACGCACGCCGTTAACCGTGCTGCAGGGCTACCTGGAAATGATGCAGGACCAGAACCTGGAAGGGCCCCTGCGCGATAAAGCGCTGGGCACCATGCGCGAGCAAACTTCGCGTATGGAAGGCCTGGTGAAACAGTTATTGACGCTATCGCGTATTGAAGCGGCTCCGGCGATGGCGCTGAATGAAAAAATTGACGTGCCGCTGATGCTGCGGGTGGTGGAACGTGAAGCGCAGACGCTATGCCAACAAAAGCAGACGTTGCAGTTTGATGTCAATCCAGCGCTTAAGGTATTTGGCAACGAAGAGCAGTTGCGCAGCGCGATTTCGAATCTGGTTTACAACGCGGTGAACCACACGCCTGAAGGCACCCATATTACCGTTAGCTGGCAAAAGACAACGCTGGGGGCAAAATTCAGCGTGACGGATAACGGACCGGGCATTTCCGCTGTGCATATCCCGCGTCTGACAGAGCGTTTCTACCGCGTGGATAAAGCGCGCTCCAGGCAAACGGGCGGCAGCGGGCTGGGGCTGGCGATTGTTAAACACGCCCTGAGTCATCATGAGGCGCGGCTGGATATCGAAAGCGCATTGGGGCGTGGAACGACGTTTTCGTTTGTACTGCCTGAGCGACTGATTGTGCCGGGTGAATGAGCGCCTGAGTTAGCTTGTCGTTATGCAGGCCTTCTCTCGCGGGAGAAGGCCTGATGAGAATATCCCAGGTTTGCGATCTAATTACTGCACATTTATTAACCATTCCTGTCAATTTCTCTTTCCAGATCGCCTTTGTTGTACGTTTTTTGCCCTCCTGTTAACCAAAATTCGGCCGTCGGTGATAAAA
The DNA here is from genome assembly GCA_032051265.1 of Buttiauxella sp. Classification (GTDB taxonomy): domain Bacteria; phylum Pseudomonadota; class Gammaproteobacteria; order Enterobacterales; family Enterobacteriaceae; genus Dryocola. Next base: position 340,283 of record DAMBYU010000006.1, on the reverse strand, counting down.
TAACCGCACGATGAACCATAATGAATTCCTGTAATTGAATTTATTCACTGCTTTTTTTCAGGAATTAAGAATATCAATCTGGTTTCAGGATCGCTCCTTGTCTTCAAACGCTATAAGCGTTTTAATTGCGCCCTTGGCATTACCAGACCGACTGAATTTGCGTGGTAATTCGACCAACTATTCTTCGCCACCGATCAGGATCAGTGTTTTCCGCTGCCGATAACTGGAAATGCCGCTTTTTTGCCATGCTTTACGGCAGAGAAATTTCGCAAACTCAACACCATACATCCACAGGCTGCAATTATTTTATGACCCATCACTTAAAATCTCGCGACATCATCGCTCTGGGCTTTATGACCTTTGCGTTATTTGTCGGTGCGGGCAATATCATTTTCCCTCCAATGGTTGGCTTACAGGCCGGTGAACACGTCTGGACGGCAGCTCTTGGCTTCCTGGTAACCGCCGTGGGTTTGCCGGTGTTGACTATTGTCGCCATTGCCCGCGTGGGTGGTGGTATCGATAGCTTAAGCTCGCCGATTGGCCGTCGTGCTGGCGTGCTGCTGGCTACTATCTGCTACCTGGCTGTCGGCCCGCTGTTTGCCACGCCGCGTACCGCAACCGTTTCTTTTGAAGTAGGTATCGCACCGTTGACCGGCTCAGGCGAGCTGCCGCTGTTTATCTACAGCCTCGTCTATTTCGCTATGGTTATCGCCATCTCCCTTTATCCAGGCAAACTGCTGGATACCGTCGGGCACGTGCTGGCGCCGGTGAAAATTGTCGCACTGTTGGTGCTGGCTGCGGGAGCCATGCTGTGGCCTGCTGGCGGTATCAGCGCCGCGACTGAGGCATATCAAAATGCCGCGTTTTCCAACGGGTTCGTGAACGGTTATCTGACCATGGATACCCTGGCGTCGCTGGTGTTTGGTATCGTTATTGTTAACGCGGCCCGTTCGCGCGGCGTGACAGAATCCCGCCTGCTGACGCGCTATACCATCTGGGCTGGCCTGATTGCGGGCGTTGGTTTAACGCTGATTTATCTGGCGCTGTTCCGTCTGGGTTCAGACAGCGCATCTCTTGTTGCCGATCAGAACGCGAACGGCGCTGCGATCCTGCACGCTTATGTGGCTCACACCTTCGGCGGCGCGGGCAGTCTCTTCCTGGCTGCGCTGATTTTCCTGGCCTGCATGGTGACGGCTGTCGGCCTGACCTGCGCGTGCGCGGAGTTCTTCAGCCAGTATCTGCCGCTCTCTTACCGCGCGCTGGTATTTATCCTCGGCCTGTTCTCTATGGTGGTGTCTAACCTCGGTTTGAGCCATCTGATTCAGGTATCCATTCCGGTACTGACGGCCATTTATCCGCCGTGTATCGCGCTGGTAGTGCTGAGCTTCACCCGTCCGTGGTGGCACAACTCAAGCCGTGTGATAGCACCGGCGATGCTCATCAGCACAATGTTTGGTATCATTGACGGGATCAAGGCTTCGGCCATCAGCGATCTGCTGCCAGCGTGGACTGCGCGCTTACCGCTTGCCGATCAAGGTCTGGCGTGGGTGTTACCGACCGTGGCGATGGTGATCATCGCCGTAGTCTGGGACCGCGCAGCAGGGCGACAGGTGACCTCCAGCGCCCACTAAAAATTTGCATGTTGTTTAACCACGGGGCTGCGCTCCGTGGTTTTTTATTGGTTGAGAGTGATTTGGTACGATGGAAAACAAGAATAAGCTCAAGCGTGGTTTGAGCACCCGGCACATACGTTTTATGGCGCTGGGTTCGGCGATTGGTACAGGGCTGTTTTACGGCTCGGCGGATGCCATCAAAATGGCGGGACCAAGCGTATTGCTGGCCTATATTATCGGTGGCGTGGCGGCTTATATCATTATGCGCGCGCTGGGCGAGCTGTCGGTCCATAATCCCGCCGCCAGTTCGTTTTCCCGTTACGCGCAGGACAATCTCGGGCCGCTTGCCGGCTACATCACCGGCTGGACCTACTGTTTTGAGATCCTCATCGTCGCCATTGCGGATGTGACCGCGTTCGGTATCTATATGGGCGTCTGGTTCCCGGCGGTGCCGCACTGGGTCTGGGTGCTTAGCGTGGTGCTGATCATCTGCGCCATCAACCTGATGAGCGTGAAAGTGTTTGGCGAGCTGGAATTCTGGTTCTCGTTCTTTAAAGTCGCCACCATCATCATTATGATCGCTGCCGGTATCGGTATTATCGTCTGGGGCATCGGCAATGGCGGACAGGCGACAGGGATACACAATCTCTGGACCAACGGCGGCTTCTTCAGCAACGGCTGGACAGGCATGATCATGTCGCTGCAAATGGTCATGTTCGCCTATGGCGGTATTGAGATCATCGGTATCACGGCGGGTGAAGCGAAAGACCCGCAAAAATCTATTCCTCGCGCTATCAACTCCGTTCCTCTGCGTATTCTGGTGTTCTACGTGGGCACGCTGTTTGTCATCATGTCTATTTATCCGTGGAACCAGGTCGGCACCTCCGGCAGCCCGTTCGTACTGACGTTTCAGCATATGGGGATTACCGTTGCGGCAGGTATCCTGAACTTTGTCGTGCTCACCGCGTCGCTTTCGGCCATTAACAGCGATGTATTCGGCGTTGGTCGTATGCTGCACGGCATGGCAGAGCAGGGTAGCGCGCCGAAGGTATTCGCAAAAACCTCCCGCAACGGCATCCCTTATGTCACCGTGCTGGTGATGAGCCTGGCCATGTTGCTGGCGGTTTACCTGAACTATATCATGCCGGAAAACGTCTTCCTGGTGATTGCCTCGCTGGCAACGTTCGCCACCGTCTGGGTGTGGATAATGATTTTGCTGTCGCAGATAGCCTTCCGCCGCAAACTCTCGAAAGAGGAAGCCAAAGCGCTGAAGTTCCCGGTTCCCGGCGGCGTGGCAACCACTCTGGTTGGCCTGGTGTTTCTGGCGTTTATCATCGCGCTTATCGGCTGGCACCCGGATACCCGCATTTCGCTCTACGTAGGCTGTGGCTGGATTGTCCTGCTGCTGATTGGCTGGCTATTTAAGCGCCGACGCGCAGCATCGCTTGCCGAAAGCAACTAACGTTTATCAACCCGCCGCTCTCGGCGGGTTTTTTATTTATGGCTAGCTGGCTAAATTTAGGATACTCAAATTTTACTTAAGTAAATAGGAACTTACTTAATTGTGACATGGGTTGTTGTCGGCATTTTTTATTTGTGGTTTATTTCGAGTTTATTTCTGAATATTAATAAACATTTGTGTTTGTTAGTGACTTACTCAAGATAATTGCACTTAGGGATGGGGCAGTCAGATGTCTGTTAACTTCAATTACGGGCTGTATACAGTAGCCTGTCTTATTAATCTCTCCGCATTTATGGCATCTGCGGCCCCTCTGTCCCCCGCTGACAGGAATACCGTTCAACAACAGCAGCAAAATCTGCTGCAACAGAACCAGCGCCAGCGTGATGAGCTGGAACGCAGTACCGAGCTGCCGCGTGCCGCGCAGCCTCCAGTCGTGAAACCCGCATCCGGGCCTTGCTTCACCATCTCCCACATTTCTCTTGATGGCGCTTCATTGCTTAATGAGCGCCAGGTCAGCCGGCTGACCACACCCTGGATAAACCAGTGTCTGGATATGCCCCGCCTGGCGGAGCTGACTCGCACAATTTCCGACTGGTATATCAGCCGGGGCTATATCACCAGCCGTGCTTTTCTGACCGAACAGGACCTGTCCGGCGGTGAGCTGCATATTGCCGTGCTGGAAGGCCGTTTAGAACGTATTCAGATGGCGGGGGAGCCGCCACGCACGCTGGCGATAGTCTTCCCGGGTCTGGAGGGAAAAATTCTTAACCTGCGCGATATCGAACAGGGCATGGAGCAGATTAACCGTACCCGTAGCGCGCCGGTACAAATTGAAATTTTGCCGGGTGAAACGGCGGGGTATTCCGTGGTTAATCTTACGGCGAGCCCGGAATTTCCGCTCAGCGCCTCCCTGAACTTTGATAACAGCGGCCAGAAGAGTACCGGCACCGGTCAGGTGGGCGGCTCGCTTGTCGGGAACAATCTGCTCGGACTTGCCGACAGATGGTTTATCAGCGGCGGGCGCAGCAGCGATTTTGCCTCTGACCATGACGCACAGAACGTCCAGGCCGGCGTCAGCCTGCCTTATGGCTACAGCCTGTTCGACTACAGCTACAGCTGGAGCAACTACCAGAGCACCATTAACAATAATGGTTACTACTGGAATTCCACCGGCGATAGCCAGTCCCACCGCTTCACCGCTTCACGCGTCCTTTTCCGCAACGGTGATATTAAAACCGCTGTTTCGCTTGGGCTGTCTCATCAAATCAGCCGCAACTGGCTTAACAATGCGAAGCTCGACAGCAGTAGCCGCAAGCTTACCAGTCTGCTGTTCGGCCTGAATCATACGCAAAAAATCTTTGGTGGCGTGGCGACCATTAACCCGACCTTCAGCCACGGTATGCCCTGGCTTGGGGCCGAAGATGATAACGGCAAGCACGGCGACGTACCCAAAGCGGAATTTAAAAAATGGAGCCTGAACGGCAGCTTCCAGCTTCCGGTGGCAGACAACCTATGGTGGCTGACCAGCGCCTACGGCCAGTGGTCGCCGGACAGATTGTACGGCAGCGAGCGCCTGACGATCGGCGGGGAGAGTTCGGTGCGTGGCTTCAAAGAGCACTACCTTTCCGGCGATAACGGCGGCTACTGGCGCAACGAGCTCAACTACACGCTCTTTACCCTGCCGGTTATCGGCCAGGTGAGCGCGCTTGCCGCGCTGGATGGCGGCTGGCTGCAAAAGGATGCCAAAGATCCCTGGGCCTCCGGCACCCTGTGGGGCAGTGCGTTCGGGCTTTCCACGGCAAATCGTTTTTACTCCAGCCAGTTTACCGTTGGTTTGCCGGTGAAATATCCCGACTGGCTGGCGCCCGATCATGTCAGCATTTACTACCGCATCGCGTTTGTCATTTAAGGGACACAGATTATGGACAGTCAGCACCCGGTTCGTTTTTATCAGCGTCTGTTAAGCTGGTTGGTCAGCGCGATGCTGGCGACCCAGCCGTTGCTGCCTGCGGTGGCTGCCACCCTTACCCCGACCGGTGCCGGTACGCAGATAGACAAAGCGGGCAACGGCGTGCCGGTGGTGAATATCGCCACGCCGAACGGGGCGGGGATTTCCCATAATCAGTTCAAAGATTACAACGTTGGCAAAGAGGGGCTGATCCTCAACAACGCTACCGGCCAGCTAAACCAGACGCAGCTTGGCGGTTTAATACAGAATAACCCCAACCTGAAAGCGGGTCAGGAAGCGCGCGGCATTATTAATGAGGTCACGGGCGGTAATCGATCGCAACTGCAGGGCTATACAGAAGTTGCCGGTAAAGCGGCAAACGTGGTGGTTGCCAACCCCTATGGCATCACCTGTAACGGCTGCGGCTTTATCAACACCCCGAATGCAACGTTGACCACTGGGAAACCGGTGTTTGATGCGAACGGCAATCTGCAATCCTTTGACGTCACTAAGGGCTCCATCACGGTTGAAGGCAAAGGGCTGGATGCGAGCCAGACGGATGCGCTATCGATTATTACGCGTGCCACCGAAGTGAATGCGCAGATCCACGCAAAAGATTTGCAAGTTATTACGGGCGCTAACCGAGTGAGCGCCAGCGGCGGAGTAACAGCGATAGCCGGTGAAGGAGCCGCTCCCGTGGTGGCGGTGGATACCGGCGCGCTCGGCGGCATGTACGCCAACCGTATACACCTCATCTCCAGCGAAAAAGGAGTGGGTGTAAACCTCGGCGACCTTAATGCGCGCCAGGGTGATATTACCCTTGATGCCAGCGGCAAGCTGACGGTGAAAAACAGCCTGACGAGCGGTAGCCTGGCGGCGAAAGGGGAAAGCGTTGCGCTCAAAGGTGAAAACAAAGCAAGCGGCGCATTTACCGTAAATGCACAAACTGATGTCACGGTGGACAATGCCCAGCTTGCCAGCGACGGGGATATGACGCTGAGCGGTAAGGGCAAACTAACGCTGAGCAATGCCACGCTCACCGCCGGGAAAGATCTAAGCCTTACAGCGCGCGACTTAACTCAGGGCAAAAACAGCCGCGCCGATACGGCAAATAATATCACCGCCAGCGTGGCGGGAACGATCGACAACCAGGGTCAGTTTGTTGCCGGTAAAAATATCTCCATCAACAGTAACGCTCTGACCAATAACGGCAAATTGAGTGCCAAAGGCACGGCACAAATTACCGCCAATACATTGACGAATAACGGAGGCGTGCAAAGCCTGGGTGATCAGTGGCTGACCGCCGCCACCCTGAATAACAGCGGGCAGTGGCAAAGCGGTGGCGATATCAACCTGACCACGCAGAACATGACGCTTGGTGGGCTGTTTAGCAGCGCACATACCCTGAATCTCAATGTGGCAGATATGCTTAACATTGGTACTGGCGGCCAGTTGCTGAGCGACGGCTATCTTTCGGCCTCAGCCGATATCCTGCAGCTCTCCGGTGTGCTGAACGGTCACGACGGCATTACCCTGCACAGTGAGCAACTAACCAGTAGCAATAGCAGCCTGCTGACCAGTAACGGGGCGGTAAACATTGATACTGGCAGCGCGCAGCTGGGCGGTAAGCTTTTTGCTCAACAGGATGCCACGCTGACCAGTCGCGGCCAGTTTACTACCCTTGCCGGTTCGCAGTTACAGAGCCAGCAGAATCTGGCACTGAATGCGCAGCAGGCGAAACTTGCCGGTACTCAGGCGGCGAAAAATACCCTACAGATAAACAGCACCGGGGCGCTGACTCACAGCGGCCAGGGAACCGGACAGACAATTAATGTCCTAAGCGGCGCGCTCACCACCACCGGCCTGCTCCAGGCAACCGGTAACCTCAACCTGAACAGCGGTGCAATCGACCAGAGCGGCAACCTCATTGCCGGGCAGAATCTGCGGCTTGACGGCCTGGCACTAAGCAACCGTGGCACATTACAGGCGGCAGATATCGCCGTTGCCCTGAGTGGTACGTTTGATAACCAGACGCCCGGTAAACTGCTGGCACAGCGTGGGCTGACGCTCAGCACAGCTAGCGCTAACAACGCCGGGCAACTGGTAGCCGACGGTGCAATGACGTTGAGCACACCGCAACTGAGCAACAGCGGCCTGTTGCAGGGACAGGATCTGACGGTGCGCGGTGACAGCCTGGACAACCGGGGCCAGCTGCTGGCCCGGGATATCACCCTGGAGCAGC
>DAMBYU010000006.1:0-332918 GCA_032051265.1 Buttiauxella sp. | reverse complement strand
GGTTAATGCAGGCCGGGAGCCTGACGGTGCGCGGCGACAGCCTGGACAACCGGGGCCAGCTGCTGGCCCGGGATATCACCCTGGAGCAGCAACACCAGATCGTTAACCAGGCGGGCGGCAAAATACTGGCTCAGGACACGCTGAGCCTCAGCGCGCCCGTTTTAACCAACAGCGGCACCCTGGCCGCCAGCGACCTGGCGCTTGCCACGACCACCACCACCAACGGCGGCACGCTGCAGGGCGACAGCCGTCTGGCGCTGGCGGCGGACACGCTGACCAACCAGAGCGGGGCGCAGATCCTCAGCGGCCGCGGGCTGACGCTGAGCCTGCCGCAGCTGGTCAACCTCGGGCTGATCAAGGCCGCCCTCGACATGACGCTGGGCGGCACCTCACTGGATAACGCAGGGGAGATTAACGCCCGCAGCCTGACGCTCAGCCAGCGCGGGGCGCTCACCAACAGGCAGGGGGGTAAACTGCTGGCACAGGAGGCGCTGACGCTGAAAGGCAGCAGCGTCAGCAACAGCGGCATCGCCGCCGGTGACACCCTGCTGGTGGATGCCGGCACGGTCAGCAACAGCGGGCGGCTGCAGGGCAGCAGGGCATTAACCCTGACGGCGGCGGAGCTGACCAGCGAGGGCGAGCTGCTGACCGACGGGGCGCTGACGGCGGCGCTCATCCGGCTGACCAACGCCGGGTTAATGCAGGCCGGGAGCCTGACGGTGCGCGGCGACAGCCTGGACAACCGGGGTCAGCTGCTGGCCCGGGATATCACCCTGGAGCAGCAAAAACAGATCGTTAACCAGGCGGGCAGTGAGATACTGGCCCGGGACACGCTGGATCTTACCTCTCCATGGCTGATTAACGACGGCGTGCTGGCGGCAGATCGCTTCACACTCACAGGTAACTCCTTTACTAACCGTGGATTGTTGCAGGGCACCCGGCAGCTGGATCTGACAACGTCCATACTCGATAACCAGGCCGCAGGCCAGATATTCAGCGACGGCAGTCTGACGCTGGATGCCACGAACCTCACCAATAGCGGCCTGTTGCAGGGTGACATCCTGAAAGTGCATGCCGGCCAGTGGCGTAACGAGGGTAATGCCCTCGGCGAAAACGGTGTGGTTGCCACGATAGATGGCGACATGATCGGCAGCGGCAGGCTGCTCAGTCAGCAGGGGCTGCAGCTGAGTGCCAAAAGTCTGACGCACAGCGGGATGATGGCGGCTGACAGCATTACGCTTAACACCGATCGGCTACTTAACAGTGGACTAATCCAGGGTAACCACGGCTTAACGGTTACGAAAGGAGACATTACCAACGCTCCGGTCGGACAACTGCTTAGCGGAAAGGCTCTGAACCTTACAGGCGGCCTGCTGGACAACCAGGGCCTGTTGCAGGGGGACAGGCTCACGGTGCGTGCCGGGGAGTGGCGTAACAGCGGGAAGGCGCTCGGCAGCCATGGCGTGACCGGCACGGTCAGCGGTACGTTGACCAGTACAGGTGTTCTGCTTAGCCAGACCGATATGCAACTACAGGCAATGGCACTGGGCAATAGTGGCATTCTGGCCGCAAATAATCTGATAGTCAGCGCGGAAAGCCTGAGCAACGGTGGCCTGTTGCAGGGTAATGCGCTCCTGGAACTTAATACTCCGCAACTCAGCAACCTTGCCGGTGGACAACTTATCAGCGGCGGTGCGCTGGCGTTAACCCTGAACAAACTGATCAATGCAGGCGCACTGCAGGTCAGCAAATTGTTCACTCTCAATGCCACAAGCCTTGATAACAGCGGCAGTCTGCAGGCGCAGAATATTAACCTGACCCTCAGTGGTGCGCTGACCAATCAGGGAAAAGGAAATATCCTTGCGCAACAGGCCTTAACCGCGCAGACCGGCACTATCAGTAATGATGGCGTGATGGCGGGTGATCTCCTCAACCTTACCGGCAACGGCATTACTAGCAGTGGCCTGTTGCAGGGTAACAGTAGTCTGATGCTCGGCGGTTCCGCGCTGAGTAATCTTGCCGGGGGGCAGATACTCACCGATGGCGCGCTGAATCTCAGCCTCGGGCAGCTTGATAATGCTGGCCTGCTGCAGGGTAAATCTGTGACTCTCACCAGCAACCGCTGGAGCAACAGTGGTCGCACACTGGCCGCGCAGGATCTGTACGCCACGGTAAATGGCGCTTTTGACAGCACAGGCCTGCTCCTGAGCCAGGGTAATTTACAGCTTAGCGCGCAGTCTGTTGATAACAGCGGGCAACTGGCGGCAGAGACCATCAGCCTGTCCGGCGGCAGTCTCGATAACCGTGGCACTCTGCAGGGTAATAATGGCTTCACGCTGACTACCAGTTCAATGAACAACCGGGCTGGCGGACAGCTTATCAGCAATTCTGATATGCGCCTTGATGCCGCAGAACAGAGTAATAGCGGTCTGATTATCGCCCTCGCTCTGTTAACCCTAAATGCTGAAAATCTGGACAATCACGGCACTTTTCAGGCTGATAATCTGCAGCTGAAAGTGAACCAGCAGTTGATCAGCCAGCATGATGGTCAACTGCTGGCACAGCAGGCGCTGAACCTTAACGGCGGCACGCTGGTTAACGATGGACAGATGGCTGGCGATCGCCTGACGCTTAACGTTGCGAATACCACCAACCAGGGGCTGTTGCAGGGGGGGTACTTACTGGCCCTGACAGGCACTGGCCTGAACAATCTCACCGGTGGGCGACTGCTAACCAACGGTGCACTGGACCTTACGACCACACAACTAACCAACGGCGGTACCCTACAGGGACAGAAGGTAACGGTAAGCAGCGGTGTATGGAATAACACCGGCACAGCCCTTGGGACCGGCACGCTGGATGTCACTGTAGCAGGCGATCTGACCAATAGCGGCCAGTTACTTAGCCACGGTACAACTCAGGTCAATAGTGCGCGGCTGACCAATGTCGGCGCTCTGCTCAGCGAAGGCAATGTTACCCTGACTGGAAACCAGCTTATCAACCGTGGCAGCGTACAGGGGGGTAACCTGTCCGTGGGCAACGGCCTGGTTGATAACAGCGGTACGCTAATCGGTATGCAGTCCCTGACGCTACAGGCTGCACAAAACCTTCAGACCCGCCTGTTAATGGCGCAGCCACTGCAGATACTGACTAACAATAAAGGCGGTTCACTGCTCACCCAGGGCACCCTGAAAATAAATGGCGGTGACATCACTAACAGCGGTAGCTGGCAGGGGCAACAAATCCTGCTTACCGCCACTAAGTTACAGAACAACGGTGCGATCCAAAGTGCCGATGGGATGAACCTGACGCTGAGCGGCGATCTGCTTTCGGCAGCAAACAGCAAAATTACGGCTAACGGTAGTGCGGCATTACAGGCCCTGAACCTGACGAATAACGGGCAGTGGATTGCTAAAAATCTCACCCTACGCGGCACCACGTTCAACAACAACGGTGAAACCAGCGGGGTTAACGGTTTAACACTGTCGCTCAATGGCGCGTTTACTCAGCAGCAGGACAAAACGCTGCTGACGGGCGGCACGCTGGCGCTCAATGCGGCTTCGGTCAATAACCTGGGCCGCATACAGGGCGGCGACACGCAAATCACCAGCGGCAGGCTGGATAATCAGGGGCGTATACAGGGGGATAACGGCCTTCGGCTTACCCTCACCGGCAATCTGACCAATAGCGCAGCGGGCTCTATCCTCAGCCAGAAAGCGCTGACCATCACCACTCCAAACCTTATCAACTACGGTATCTTACAGGGGGGTGCCAGTTCGCGTATCGACGCCGTCAGCACGGCACGTAACGATGGCAAACTGCTGTTCGGCAGCGATCTGACCCTTAACACGGCAGGACTGAACAACAATAACTGGCTGCAGGCTACCACGCTGGTGCTCAATGCAGCGAATGCCAGCAATAATGGCACGCTGCTGGCAGGTAATCAGGCGACGCTGACCGGTAACGATCTCACCAACACGGGCACCGTTCAGGCCGCAAACCTGGCTTCGCATTATCAAAAGTTGACCAACAGCGGTACGCTGCTCGGTAATACTCAGCTCACCATTACCGCAAACCAGGTCAATCATCAGGCAACAGGAAAACTGTTCAGCGGCGGCAACCTGTTACTTAACAGCGCCGGATTCGATCAGCTCGGCCAGGTGGTGGCGCTGGGGGATCTTGCGGTTGGCGTGACAAACGCTTTCACCACCCGCAATGTGATGGCGGCGGGCAACCAGCTAACGCTGACCGGTAACGGTGACATCACCAATCAGAGCGTGATGCAGGGCCAGGGGCTAATCATTCGTGCCGGTGGCGCGCTGACCAATAACGGCCAGCTTACCGCAGGCAGTGCTGCCAGCAACCTGAGCGGCAGCCGTATCGCTATGAATGCGGCTGGTTCGTTGCAGTCCGGCGGCGACGTTACACTGACAAGCCGCGGAGATATTGCATTCAACGGTTTTACCGGTACGCGTGGCAGCCTGACCGCCAGCGCCGCCGGATCGCTGCTTAACACCGCATTGCTCTATGCGGGCAACAATATGAGCCTGCTGGCTAACAGCATCCACAATCAGAAAGGCGATATTCTGGCGGGCAATAATCTGTGGATGCAGCGCGATACGGCGGGCAATGCCAATACAGAAGTAGTGAATACTTCCGGAACGATTGAGACGCAGCGCGGGGATATCACGGTTAAGACCGGGCATTTGTTAAATGAGCGGGATGGGTTGTCTTTTACAAGCTGGACTGAAAATGTAGGCCAGACTAATTCTGGAGACGCGACGTTACTTTTAGATGTGAGAACTTTACCGGAAGCAAGTTATACCATTAAAGAATGGTTGACCCATGAATTTCATAACTGTACTTGTCAGACTGATGTTTACACCTACTATTCGCAATATATTCCACTGTCTGCCTATATCACTCAAAAAATAGCATCATCAATAACGAATAATTCTGTTAGCGCCAACGGTGGTGCGGGTCGTATCTCTTCTGGGCGTGATATTTCTATCTTTAGCGATGTGCTTGATAATAATGCCAGCTCTGTTCTTGGTAATCGTAATATTTCGTTATATGGCGGTACGTTAAATAACCAAAGCTATCAGAGTGGAACCTTATTCAATTATTACAATTACGAATACATAGAAACGGTTGGCACATCGAAATCTAATAGGTACTACATTGCGCCGCCAACTGATTCCTATTTTAAGTATCAATTAACAGGGCAAATCACCGAGGCGTCAAATGATGAGATCTACCGCTCAGTTATCCAGGCGGGCGGCGATGTCGTTGCTACTTTCACTAATAACATCAGCAATACCAATACTACCGCAAACACGGGTGGCGTAAGCAACACCATCTCTGCACCATCACTTAATACCCTTAGCAACCAGAATATCAGCGGCGGCGTGCAAAAACAGAATCTCGCCAGCGCGGATAAGGTGGCCGTGGGTTCGCCGCAGTGGCAGGATCAGCTGCAAAATGCTCTGCAGCAAATCAACGGTGGTAGCAGCCTTGCCAGTCTTAACGCCGCTCAGGGTAATACTATCAGCCTGAATGGTGGTCAGGTTGGGCTGAATCACTACGGCACTTCTGGCGGCACCGTGGATGTTAACGGCAATGCGGTCGGCATGAATGACTACAGCATCCACGGCGGTAACGGGGTCAGCCTCAGTGGTCAGGGCAGCAGTCTGAATAACTATACCGGCACCGGGGGCGATACCACCTCCCTGTCTGGCAATGCGGCCAGCCTGAATAACTATACCGGCACCGGGGGCAATACGACTGCCCTGTCCGGCAATTCGGCCAGCCTGAATAACTATACCGGCGCCGGAGGCAATACGACTGCCCTGTCTGGCAATTCGGCCAGCCTGAATAACTATAACGGCACGGGGGGCAGTACCACCGCCCTGTCCGGCAATCCAGCCAGCTTAAAAGGATATAACGTTTCTCCTGGCAATGCTGAGACGGTAAACACCCGTGCGGTGGATTTAAGCGCTTACCCGTTACCGACTAGCAACAGCGGCTATTTTGTTGCTGTCAGCGATCCGAAAAGTCCATATCTTATCGCTACTAACCCTAAACTGGATGGCCTGGGTCAGCTTGATCCGTCGCTGTTCAACGATCTCTACACCATGACGGGGAATAAACCGGGCGAAGCGCCACGTGAAACGAACAGCACCTTTACCGATCAGAACAAATTCCTCGGTTCGTCTTACTTTTTGGACAGGCTCAACCTGAAGCCGGAGTACGACTACCGCTTCCTGGGCGATGCCGCCTTTGATACCCGTTATGTCAGCAATGCCATGCTTAACCAGACCGGCAACCGTTATCTTAACGGCGTTGGTTCCGATCTCGAGCAGATGCAGTCCCTGATGGATAACGCTGCGCGCGCGCAACAGTCCCTTGGCCTGAATTTTGGCATAGCGCTTACGGCCGATCAGATTGCATCGCTTGATCACAGCATACTGTGGTGGGAAGCCACCACCATCAACGGTGAAATGGTGATGGTGCCGAAGCTCTATCTGTCGCCGAAAGATGTGACCGTGAATAACGGCAGTGTGATTGCCGGCAACAATGTCACCCTGAATGGCGGGAGCATCACCAACAGCGGCAGCACAATGACCGCAGGCAACAATCTGAGCCTTAACAGCCAGAACAGCATCAGTAACCTGAATGCCGGGCTGATGAACGCAGGCGGAGGACTGCAACTAAGCGCGCTGGGGGATATCAACAACATCGGCTCAGCCATCAGCGGTAAAACGGTGGCGCTCGAGAGTATAAACGGCAGCATTAACAACATTACGCTTGCAGATAACTGGAGCCTGGCGGCGTCCGGTAAGAGCGGCCAACTGGTAAGCCTCAGTACTACACAGGTGGGCAATATTGCTTCCATCACCGCCCTGGACAGCTTAAGCCTGCTGGCTGGCAACAATATTAATATCACCGGCGCAAACGTGGCGGCAGGCGGCAACCTGCTGATGGACGCCTGGGGCGATATTGCGGTCACGGCGAACCAGGTGACCAGCAGCTACAGCCAGTCGGGCTTCTGGGGTAAAGAGGCCACCAGCAACGCCTCCGTTACCAGCCAGGGCAGTACCATCACCGCAGGCGGCAGCCTGGGGATGCAGGCGGGCAACGACCTGACGCTTGCAGCCAGTGCAGTCAACGCGGGTGGCAATGCGACGCTGATGGCGGGCAATGACCTGAACCTCAGCGCGGCGCAGACAAGCGAAAGCGCAAGCCGGGGCAAAAGCGAATCGCACAGCACGGATGTTGCCCGCACCACAGTCAGCAGCGGCGGTGACCTGACGCTTGCCGCAGGGCGGGACATCAACAGCCAGGCAGCAGGCATGGCCGCAGAAGGCGACGTGGCCCTACAGGCCGGGCGCGACGTGAACCTGCAGGCGCAGGAAACCACCGATGGCAGCAGCTATAACTCAAAAAATAAAGTCATTAATGATGAATCCATCCGCCAGCAGGGGACAGAGATCGCCAGCGGCGGAGATACGAAAATTATCGCGGGCCGTGATGTGAACAGCGAGGCCGCACAGGTCACCGCCAGCGGCGATATCGGCGTGGCGGCAGGACGGGATATCAACCTGACCACGGCAACTGAAAGCGACTACCACTACAGGGAAGAGAGCAAAACTAAGAAAAGTTTCCTCAGCAAGAAGACCACGCACACCGTTGAGGAAGACAGCGCCACACGTGAGGCGGGCACGCTTTTGAGCGGCGATAATGTGCAGCTTTCGGCAGGCAATAACCTGCTGGTGCAGGGCTCAGATGTGGTGGGTGACGGTGACGTTTCGCTGAATGCGGGTAATAACGTGGATATCGTGGCGGCGACCAATACAGATTCCACCTACCGCCTGAAGGAGACCAAAAAGAGCGGCCTGATGGGCACCGGTGGCATCGGCATCACCGTCGGCAGCGCCAAATCCCGCTCCGAAATGAACGAGGACGGTACCACCCAGAGCCAGAGTGCGAGCACGGTCGGCTCTACCGGCGGCAGTGTCAGCATCAGTGCGGGCGGCCAGGCGCACATCGGTGGGTCTGATTTAATTGCGGGCCAGGATTTGTCCGTCACCGGCGACAGTGTGGTGATTGACCCCGGCCATGACAAACGCACCCGCGATGAGTCGTTTGAGCAGAAGAGCAGCGGGCTGACGCTGGCGCTGTCGGGCGTGGTGGGGAGTGCGATTAACAGCGCGGTCAGCGCGGCACAGAGTTCAAAAGAGGAAAGCGACGGGCGTCTGGCAGCCCTGCAGGCCACCAAAGCGGCATTGTCCGGTGTGCAGGCGGCAAAGGGTGCAGAACTGGCGCAGGCAAGCGGCGATCCGAACAACGGCATGGGGGTGAGCCTGTCGCTGACCACCCAGAAAGCAAAATCGGAGCAGCACCAGCAGTCAGACACGGTCAGCGGCGCCACGCTTAACGCAGGTAACAACCTCGCCATTACCGCGACCGGAAAGGGTCAAAGTGAACACAGCGGCGATATCGCCATTGGCGGCAGTCAGCTGAAAGCGGGAGGAGATACCACGCTGGATGCAGCTAACGATATCCTGCTGCTGGGTGCTGCAAATACCCGGCAAACCTCCGGCAAGAACAGCAGCAGCGGTGGCGGGGTGGGGGTCAGCATCGGCGGCGGGTCGAACGGCGGTGGCATCAGCGTCTTTGCGAATGTGAATGCTGCCAGAGGAAAAGACAAAGGCAACGGCACGGACTGGACGGAAACCACGCTCGACAGCGGCGGTACGCTCTCCATGACCAGCGGACGTGATACCACCTTCAGCGGTGCGCAGGTGAACGCCGATAAAGTGATTGCTGATATAGGCCGCGATCTGCTGATAAGCAGCCAGCAGGATACGAATAAATATGATTCGAAGCAGACCAGCGTGGCGGCAGGCGGCAGCTTTACCTTTGGTTCTATGACTGCGTCGGGCTATATCAACGCCAGCCAGGACAAAATGAAAAGCCGCTTTGATTCCGTGGCTGAGCAGACGGGTATTTATGCCGGTAACGGCGGCTTCGATATCACGGTGGGGAACCACACGCAGCTTGACGGCGCGGTGATTGCCAGCACGGCAGCGGCGGATAAAAACCACCTTGATACCGGCACGCTGGGGTTCAGTGATATCCATAACGAGGCGGATTATAAGGCCAGCCACAGCGGTATCAGCCTGAGCGGCGGCGGCGACTTTGGTGGCGACAAGTTTAAAGGTAACATGCCGGGCGGAATGATATCGGCAGCGGGCAGCAGCGGCCACGCGGAAGGGACCACGCAGGCGGCGATAGCGGACGGCACCATCACCATCCGGGATAAGGATAGCCAGCAGCAGGATGTGGCAATGCTCAGCCACGACACGGAGCATGCCAACGACAGCATCAGCCCGATATTCGACAAGGAGAAAGAGCAGAAGCGGCTGGAGACCGTGCAGGCCATCAGCGAGATTGGCAGCCAGGCGGCAGATATCGCCCGGACGCAGGGTGAGATTAATGCGCTTGCGAAGGCGAAAAGTGAGTCCGGCGCGAAACTGCCGGAGAATGCAACGGAAGAGCAACGGCAGAGGTATCTGAGCGAACTGCGTAACTCGCAGGCCTATAAAGATGAAATGGTGAATTACGGTACCGGCAGCGATATGCAGCGCGGTATTCAGGCGGCCACAGCTGCGCTTCAGGGGCTGGCGGGTGGTAATATAGCCGGTGCGCTGGCGGGCGCGTCGGCACCGGAGCTGGCACACCTGCTGAAGCCGACAGAAAAAGACCCGGCGGTCAACGCCATCGCGCATGCCATTCTGGGTGGTGCGGTAGCCATGCTTCAGGGAAATAATGCAGCGGCAGGAGCCGCCGGGGCAGCTTCGGCAGAGCTTGCCGCCAGAGCCATTATGGCAACCCTCTATCCGGGAAAAACCGCCGACCAGCTGCTTGAGAGTGAGAAACAAACCATCAGCACGCTGGCCACGATATCGGCGGGTATGGCAGGAGGGCTGGCGGGTGACAGCACATCCGGCGCGGCTGACGGGGGGCAGGCAGGGAAGAATGCTGTTGAGAATAACTATCTGAGCGTGTCAGAGAAGACAGAGCTTGAGCTGGCGAAACAGAAACTCAGCAGCAAAGACCCGGCAGAGCGTGAGAAAGCGCAGCAGCAGATAAACGACCTGCGAGAGAAAGACATCAGCCGTGACCAGAAGGTGCTGGATGCCTGTGGTAACGGAAATGCAGGAAGTGCGGCCTGTGCCGGGGCGAGGCTGGAAGTTATTGCGGCGAAAGGTGAATACGAGAATACCGGCAACTACAACTCGAAAGCCAGCCAGCAGTATGCAGACTCCTACGGTAAGATAGTTGACCTGCTGAATATCACCAGCGTTGATGCACAGAATCAGCAGCAGGTGAAGGATGCGATGGTGAACTATGCCATGACGCAGCTTGGGGTTGATAAGGCTACGGCAACTGCATACATCGAAACCTATGACGGGATGAAGATCGTAGCTGCTTCAGTAACGCCAGTATTAGGTAGTGCAGCCGCAAGTAAATTAGGTTCTTTAGCAAATAAAGTCGTATCTGCTGAAGTATCTCAATCATCGCAAATTATAAAATCTTATGGACCGTATGAAGCAGGGCCATTAGGTAATCCCAGTGACTCACGGGCTCCAGCCTCGACGTTCAGAAGTGGAACATATACTGAGAAAGTAGCGGAAACGGATATTTATCTATACAGGGATTATGGAGGTTCTGCGAAAGTTGATGGTCGTTATTGGACGCCAGAGCCATCAAAAGGACCGTTGCAATCCCAGCTAGATAGTGCTGTTCTCCCCGAGTGGGGGAACACTTTCCAAAATCAAGCAATTATAAAGATACCTAAAGGAACGACGTATTACGAAGGTGCGGCAGCAGCCCAAACCGGCACTCAGGGAACGAATCCGACACTACATGGTGGTGGCACTCAGATATTTTTACCTACACCACAGAATGACTGGATCATAAAAAAATGAAGTCGAATGAAATGGTTGAACAATGGGTAAGTAGGAGAAGTTCATTTTACTTCTTTCTGCCAGATGGCCCTTATGGAAGACCTTTTGATAATCAATATTTAGTTGAAAGAATAGAAGAAACCTCAGATGGTTTTAAAATTTTTCTTTCAGATAATCTGATGCTTCATTTTATTGGAGATACAGATGTTGAGGATGAGGGATGCAATCTATTAATCAAGCATTTTAATCACTGCATCTTCGAAGAAAGGGGAAATAAAATAAAAAAATATGATTATGGTGAAGTAGTTTTAAGTGGTTTTTAAATGATCAATCCCAGCCAATCGGCTGGGATTTTTTTACCTGTCACTCAGCAGCCCGCGTTCGACGGCCACGGTAACCGGCGTATCCGTCCCAAATCCCGCCTCGGTCAGCCAGTCGCCTTTAAGGTGCAGGCTGGGTGTGCGACTGTAATAGGTGGTTATACCGGTGGCGCGTTTTAAATGCCGGATACTGACGTACCCGACTTTACAGCGGCGCTGCGCTTTGGAAATACTCACTTCTGACTTAAGATCTTGCTCACACCAGTTAAATTCTGGAACGTTAACAAAATCTGCTCCCGTGCATGGTGGCATATTGGTTGAGTACTGTTCCTGAGCCTCTGGCAGGCCTCTCACTTTATAGCTAACGTTAACCTCTCCGCCCCCGCTTTCCTCCCCCAAATTAAACGAGAATGAGGAGTGACACGGCACACGGCTGTGGCAAGGTGGCGTCAATTTTAAGACACGGGAAAGTTACTATGTTGAATGCCTGGCATCTTCCGGTTGCGCCATTCGTACAAACTCGTAAAGAGAAGCTGCACATCACCCTTTGGCTGGCAGGCGATGATTTGCCAGAACGCGTGGTGCTGCGCTGCGAGAAAGATAACGAAGAAACATCGATTGCCATGACGCGTCAGAAAAATGCACCTTACGAGGGCGTGGTGGCGTGGAGCGGGGCGATTGATTTGGGCAGCGGGCAGCCGCGCCGTCGGTATAGTTTTAAGCTTTTATGGCTGGATAAGCAGCGCTGGTTTACGCCGCAAGGCTTCAGCCCGGTCCCTCCGGCACGCCTGGAGCAGTTTGCGTTTGATGCACCCGATGAAGGGCCGCAATGGGTGCAGGATCAGGTGTTCTATCAGATCTTCCCGGATCGTTTTTCCCGCAGCCAGCCGCGTAAAGCCGGGCAGGATGAGATTTACTATCACCATGCAGCGAAGCGCGAAATCATTCTGCGCGACTGGGATGACCCGCTGAGCGGTGAGGCGGGCGGCTCGACCTTCTATGGCGGAGATCTGGACGGCATAAGCGAAAAACTTCCGTACCTGAAAAAACTCGGCATCACGGCGCTCTATCTCAACCCGGTATTTACCGCGCCCAGCGTGCATAAGTACGACACGCAGGACTATCGTCATGTGGATGTGCAGTTCGGAGGCGATCGTGCGCTGTTGAGATTGCGTAAAAATACGCAGCAGCAGGGGATGCGTCTGTTGCTGGACGGCGTATTCAACCATAGCGGGGACACGCATCCGTGGTTTGACCGCCATCAGGCTACCGAAGCCGGAGCGTGTAATAACCCTGAATCGCCATGGCGGGATTTTTATAGCTTCTCCGAAGAGGGGCGCGCGCTGGACTGGCTAGGTTATTCCAGCCTGCCAAAGCTGGATTACAGCTCTGAATCGCTGATAGAGGAAATCTATCAGGGCGAGGACAGCGTGGTGCGCCACTGGCTGCGCGAGCCGTGGGGAATGGACGGCTGGCGACTGGACGTAGTGCATATGTTAGGTGAAGAGGGCGGGGCGAAGAATAACCTGCTGCACGTCAGCGGCATTACTAAAGCGGCGAAAGAAACCAAAGCGGATGCCTACGTGCTGGGCGAACATTTTGGCGATGCACGCCAGTGGTTACAGGTGGATGCAGAAGACGCGGCGATGAACTATCGCGGCTTCACCCTCCCACTGTGGGGCTTCCTCGCTAACACAGATATCTCCTACGATCCGCAGCATATCGATGCGCAAACCTGTATGGCATGGATGGATGAATATCGCGCGAGCCTCTCCCATCAGCAACAGTTGCGCATGTTTAACCAGCTCGACAGCCACGATACGGCGCGCTTTAAATCTGTTCTTGGGAAAGATGTGGCTCGCCTGCCGCTGGCGGTAGTCTGGCTTTATAGCTGGCCGGGCGTCCCCTGTGTCTATTACGGTGATGAGGTGGGCTTAGATGGCGATAACGATCCTTTCTGCCGCAAGCCGTTTCCGTGGAACAAGGGCGATCAGGATCTGGATTTGCTGGCGCTGTACCAGCGTCTGGGTAAATTGCGTCGCCAGAGCAGGGCCTTGCGCCAGGGTGGCTGCCATGTGGTTTATGCCGAAGGAGACGTCGTTGTCTTTGTGCGTGTTTATCAAAACGAACGCGTGCTGGTGGCCATTAACCGCGGGGAGCAAACGGATCTGACGCTGCCCTGGAATCCGCTGTTAAGCGGCAAAGCCTGGACGCAGCTGGAAGGCGATGCGAAGCTGGATAATCGTGAGCTGTCGCTGCCTGGGGTTTCAGTGGCCGTGTGGCGGAGTTTGTAATTCTGGCGTAAGCGCTGTGTCGCCCAACAAATAAAAAAGGCCGCTTTCGCGGCCTTTTGTTGATGCTTTTAGCGATTACAGCTTAGCAACGTTTTCGCTCAGGTACTTAGCAACGCCGTCCGGAGACGCGTTCATGCCTTCTTTCCCTTTTTCCCACTGAGCCGGGCACACTTCGCCGTGCTCTTCGTGGAACTGCAGCGCGTCAACCATGCGCAGCATTTCGTCGATATTACGGCCCAGCGGCAGGTCGTTAACAACCTGGTGGCGCACGATACCGGCTTTGTCGATAAGGAAGGAGCCGCGCAGCGCAACGCCCGCTTCCGGATGTTCGATGCCGTAAGCTTTCTGGATTTCACGCTTAACGTCAGCAACCATCGCATATTTCACTTCACCGATGCCGCCGTTCTCAACAGGGGTTTTACGCCATGCGTTGTGAACGAACTCGGAGTCAAAAGATACACCAACGACTTCTACGCCACGTTTCTGGAATTCTTCGTAACGCTTGTCAAACGCGATCAGTTCAGACGGGCATACAAAGGTGAAATCCATTGGCCAGAAGAACACGACGGTTGGTTTACCGTTGGTGTGTGCTTTGAAGTTGAAGTTTTCAACGATTTCGCCACTACCAAGTACGGCTGCGGCGGTAAAATCAGGGGCTGGACGAGTAACCAGGACCATATGTACTCCTGTTAATTTTGTTAAAGTGGGGTTTACGCAACGGGGGGAGTATAGGGGTTGGCTTCCCTGCAACTCAAGCGTGCTGCACCAATTAATCAGATAGGTTTCGCCTATTAAAAATTGGATGTTTGCCAACTGACCAGTCAAAATAGCCCTTTTCTGAAAAAGGGCAAGAAGTTAATGCTCGGCCTGCGAGCGGCTACAAACTTTTTTGCTCCGCCAGAGCCATCATGCGTGGGTAAAATTGCCAGAACAGCTGTTCGAGAGGCTCATAATGATCCTCGAGGTCCTGCCAGGAGGCTCGCAATGCGTCAAGTTTTGGTCTACGCGAAGCCATGCCGTTGAGAACGTTGGCAATAAATGCCATGTCGCTATAGCGCTCAAGCCAGCGCTCTTCCCAGAGATAATTGTTCAGATTGATAAAGCGCGGCGGCGTATCGGGCAGATGCGGCACGATGTTTGCCCGGGCATGGGCAACAAATTCAGCCAGCTCAATTTGCGGATTGAGCGTTGACCAGTGACGTGAGACAAAGTGGTCCCACATCACATCGAGCGTAATCGGCGAGACGCGTCGCGTTTCAGGGCGGAACCAGCGTTTGGCCGTGGTCACCTCGGGTAGCCCATCGGTTAAAACGTCTACGCGGCGATGCATATAAATGCCCGCGACGATGTCGGGAGCAAAAGCGTCATCCGGGTTACCGCGGACGAAATCTGCCAGCAGGTTGCCCAGCAACGAACTCTGGGCAAGGCTTGCAAGGTGCAAGTGGGCGAGAAAATTCATAAATTACTTTATCCGTATTGAACTTTATGGCGGCTTACTGGTTGCAGGGAAAGTTCCCCGGCACTAGACTGTACCGCCACTTTTTGAGTCTGAGTTTTAAGCCATGCGTGTTGCCGATTTCTCCTTTGAATTACCAGAATCCCTGATTGCTCACTATCCGCAGGCAAGCCGCAGCGCGTGTCGTTTGCTGTCGCTTGACGGGCCAACGGGTGATTTAACGCATGGCACTTTCACCGATCTGCTCGATAAGCTCAACCCAGGCGATCTGCTGGTCTTTAATAATACCCGCGTGATCCCGGCACGTCTGTTTGGCCGCAAAGCCAGCGGCGGCAAGATTGAAGTCCTGGTAGAGCGCATGCTGGATGATAAACGCATCCTCGCGCATATCCGCGCTTCAAAGGCGCCTAAGCCGGGCGCTGAACTGCTGCTGGGCGATGATGAAAGCGTACACGCCACGATGGTTGCGCGCCATGATGCGCTGTTCGAAGTGCAGTTTGAAGATGAGCGCAGCGTGCTGGATATTCTTAACAGCATCGGCCATATGCCGTTGCCGCCGTATATCGACCGCCCGGATGAAGACGCGGACCGCGAACTCTATCAGACCGTCTATAGCCAGAAGCCAGGTGCGGTAGCGGCACCGACGGCCGGCCTGCATTTCGATGAACCCTTGCTCGAAGCGCTGCGCAATAAAGGCATTGAACAGGCGTTTGTTACGTTGCACGTTGGGGCAGGGACCTTCCAGCCGGTGCGCGTGGACAGCATCGAAGACCACATTATGCACTCTGAGTACGCCGAAGTGCCGCAGGACGTGGTGGATGCCGTGCTCGCCTGTAAAGCGCGTGGGAATAAAGTTATCGCGGTTGGGACGACCTCCGTGCGTTCGCTGGAAAGCGCCGCTCAGGCCGCCAAAAATGAGCTGATTGAACCGTTTTTTGGCGACACGCAAATCTTTATCTACCCGGGCTATCAGTACAAAGTTATCGACGCGCTGGTGACCAACTTCCACCTGCCGGAATCAACGCTGATTATGCTGGTGTCCGCTTTTGCTGGTTACAAACAGACCATGCAAGCCTATCAGGCCGCTATTAATGCCGAATATCGCTTTTTTAGTTACGGGGATGCCATGTACATCACGTACAATCCGCAGGCGATAAACGAGCGCCCCGGCGCTTAACGTAAAATTCTGCGCCGCCGGATAACCCGACGGCGTTTTTGTCTTAATCATCAGACTGTTTCTCTGATGCCGGAGGAAATGTGAAATTTGAATTAGATACCACCGACGGCCGCGCACGCCGTGGTCGCCTGGTGTTTGACCGTGGCGTAGTGGAAACGCCTGCCTTTATGCCTGTTGGCACTTACGGCACCGTAAAAGGCATGACGCCGGAAGAAGTGCAGGATACCGGGGCGCAAATCATCCTCGGCAACACTTTCCACCTGTGGCTGCGCCCGGGTCAGGAGATCATGAAGCTGCACGGCGACCTGCATGATTTTATGAACTGGAAAGGCCCGATACTGACCGACTCCGGTGGTTTCCAGGTCTTCAGCCTGGGCGATATCCGTAAGATCACCGAGGCGGGCGTGCATTTCCGCAACCCGATCAACGGCGATCCGATCTTCCTCGATCCAGAAAAATCGATGGAAATTCAGTACGATCTGGGTTCCGATATCGTGATGATCTTCGACGAATGTACGCCATATCCCGCAGACTGGGACTATGCGAAACGTTCGATGGAGATGTCCCTGCGCTGGGCGAAGCGTAGCCGCGATCGCTTTGATTCGCTTGGCAATAAAAATGCGCTGTTCGGGATTATCCAGGGCAGCGTTTACGAAGATTTACGAGATATCTCGGTAAAAGGTCTGGTAGAGATAGGCTTTGATGGCTACGCTGTCGGCGGCCTGGCTGTAGGCGAACCGAAGGATGATATGCACCGTATTCTGGAGCACGTCTGCCCGCAAATCCCTGCTGACAAGCCACGTTACCTGATGGGCGTTGGTAAACCGGAAGACCTGGTCGAAGGCGTGCGTCGCGGTATTGATATGTTCGACTGCGTAATGCCAACGCGTAACGCGCGTAACGGTCATCTTTTCGTCACCGATGGCGTGGTGAAAATCCGCAATGCGAAGCATAAAGATGACACTTCTACGCTCGATTCTGAGTGTGATTGCTATACGTGTCGCAATTATTCACGCGCCTACTTGCATCATCTCGACCGTTGCAACGAAATACTCGGCGCACGGCTCAACACCATTCACAACCTGCGCTATTACCAGCGTTTAATGGCTGGTTTACGCAAGGCCATTGAAGAGGGTAAATTAGAGCACTTCGTGAGTGATTTTTACGAGCGCACAGGTAAACCAGTTCCACCTTTGAACGTTGATTAATTTAATAATGAGGGAATTTTAATGAGCTTTTTCATTTCTGATGCGGTAGCTGCAACAGGTGCTCCAGCGCAGGGTAGCCCGTACTCTTTGATCCTGATGCTGGTGGTTTTTGGTCTGATCTTCTATTTCATGATCCTGCGTCCGCAACAAAAACGTACTAAAGAACATAAGAAACTGATGGACTCCATCGCCAAGGGTGATGAAGTGCTGACGACCGGTGGTCTGGTGGGTCGCGTAGTGAAAGTTGCTGATACTGGCTACATCTCTATTGCGTTAAACGACACCACCGAAGTGGTCATCAAACGTGATTTCGTAGCTGCCGTTCTGCCGAAAGGCACCATGAAGGCGCTGTAATTTTCGTTTTCCCTAAGGGAACTACCGTGCTAAACCGCTATCCTTTGTGGAAGTACATCATGCTGGTCGTCGTAATTATCGTCGGCCTGCTATACGCACTTCCCAACCTATATGGTGAGGATCCGGCAGTTCAGATCACTGGCGCGCGCGGCGTCGCCGCCAGTGAGCAAACGCTGATCCAGGTCCAGAACACCTTAAAAGAAGAAAAAATCACCGCTAAGTCTGTGGCTCTATCTGAGGGTGCGATCCTCGCACGCTTTGGCACCACCGATACGCAACTACGCGCTCGTGAAGCGCTGCTGAGCGTGCTGGGCGACAAATACGTCGTCGCACTTAACCTCGCTCCTGCAACCCCTTACTGGTTAACCAAAATTGCTGCAGAGCCGATGAAGCTCGGTCTTGACCTGCGTGGCGGCGTGCACTTCCTGATGGAAGTGGACATGGATACCGCGCTGGGCAAACTGCAGGAACAGACCACAGAAGGCCTGCGTAGCGACCTGCGTGAGAAAGGCATTGCCTATACCAACGTGCGTAAAGCCGATAACTATGGTGTTGACGTGGTCTTTCGTGACGGCGCAGCGCGCGATGCGGCTGTTTCTTACTTAGGCCCTCGTCATCGCGATCTGGTTATCACAAATCAGGGCAGCAATATGCTGCGTGCCGTGATGACAGATGCACGTCTGAGCGAAGCCCGTGAGTATGCGGTTCAGCAAAACATCAATATTCTGCGCAACCGTGTAAACCAACTGGGTGTGGCTGAACCGCTGGTTCAGCGTCAGGGCGCCGATCGCATCGTGGTTGAGCTGCCGGGTATTCAGGACACCGCTCGTGCGAAAGAAATTCTGGGTGCCACCGCAACGCTGGAATTCCGTCTGGTTAATACCAACGTTGACCAGTCTGCTGCCGCTTCAGGCCGTGTGCCGGGTGATTCTGAAGTGAAACAAACCCGTGAAGGCCAGCCGATTGTCATGTACAAGCGCGTGATCCTCACCGGCGACCACATCACAGATTCCACTTCAAGCACCGATGAGTACAACCAGGCGCAGGTTAATATTTCGCTTGATAGCGCTGGCGGTAACATCATGTCTAACTTCACCAAGGACAACATCGGTAAACCGATGGCGACCCTGTTTGTGGAGTATAAGGACAGCGGTAAGAAAGACGCCACCGGTCGTGCGGTGCTGGTGAAACAGGAAGAAGTGATAAACGTGGCGAACATTCAGTCGCGTTTGGGTAACAGCTTCCGTATCACCGGTATCAACAACGCGAACGAAGCTCGCCAGCTCTCTCTGCTGCTGCGTGCCGGTGCTCTGATTGCACCTATTCAAATTGTTGAAGAACGCACCATTGGCCCGACGCTGGGTATGGAAAACATCAAGCAGGGGCTGGAAGCCTGTCTGGCAGGCCTCGCGGTTTCCATCATCTTTATGCTGTTCTTCTATAAGAAGTTTGGCCTGATTGCGACCTCTGCGCTGCTGGTTAACCTGGTGCTGATTGTCGGGATTATGTCCCTGCTGCCGGGGGCAACGCTGACCATGCCGGGTATTGCGGGGATTGTGCTAACCCTTGCCGTAGCTGTCGATGCTAACGTATTGATTAACGAGCGTATTAAGGAAGAGCTTAGTAACGGTCGTTCGATACAGCAGGCCATTCATGAAGGCTATCAGGGCGCATTCAGCTCTATTTTCGATGCCAACATCACGACGCTTATCAAGGTCATCATCCTGTATGCCGTAGGCACCGGGGCAATTAAAGGCTTTGCGATCACGACCGGTATTGGTGTGGCGACGTCCATGTTTACCGCCATCGTCGGTACCCGTGCCATCGTAAACCTGTTGTACGGCGGCAAACGCATCAACAAGCTGTCTATCTGAGGAGTGCGTTGTGGCACAGGAATATAGTGTTGAACAATTAAACCACGGGCGTAGAGTCTATGACTTTATGCGGTGGGATTACTGGGCTTTCGGCATCTCCGGCCTGTTGCTGATCCTTTCCGTCGTCGTTATCGGCGTGAAGGGGTTCAACTGGGGTCTGGACTTCACCGGCGGTACGGTTATCGAAATCTCGCTGGAGAAACCAGCCGATCTGGATCAGATGCGCGAAGCGCTGGAGAAAGCGGGCTTTGCCGAGCCGCTGGTGCAGAACTTTGGTAGCAGTCGTGACATCATGGTGCGCATGCCTCCTGCTCAGAGCGAGTCCGGCGGCCAGGTGTTGGGTAGCAAAGTCGTGAGCGTGATTAACGATGCGACCAACCAGAATGGCGCGGTAAAACGCATTGAGTTCGTGGGGCCAAGCGTGGGTGCCGATCTGGCGCAGCACGGAGCCATGGCGCTGCTGGTAGCGTTGATTTCCATTCTGATTTATGTCGGATTCCGCTTCGAATGGCGTCTGGCTGCCGGTGTGGTTATCTCACTTGCTCACGATGTGATCATCACCATGGGCGTGTTGTCGCTGTTCCAAATCGAAGTCGATCTGACCATCGTCGCCTCTTTGATGTCGGTCATCGGCTACTCGCTTAACGACAGCATCGTGGTATCCGACCGTATTCGTGAAAACTTCCGCAAGATCCGTCGCGGAACGCCTTACGAAATCTTCAACGTGTCGTTAACCCAAACGCTGCACAGGACGCTTATCACCTCCGGGACCACCTTAGTGGTGATTCTGATGCTGTATCTGTTCGGTGGCGCGATGCTTAAAGGCTTCTCGCTGACCATGCTTATCGGTGTCTCTATCGGTACAGCATCTTCTATCTATGTGGCCTCCGCGCTGGCGCTGAAGCTTGGCATGAAGCGTGAGCACATGCTGCAACAGAAAGTAGAGAAAGAAGGCGCGGATCAGCCGTCCATTCTGCCTTAACCTTTTTCCTCCCCCACGGGGGAGGGACGGCAGGCAAAAAAAAAGCCAGTTCATTATGAACTGGCTTTTTCATATCAGGCGGTTATCAGAAGTTGTAACCCACAACCAGGTAGCCACCCCAGCCGGTAGAGCGCACGCTGAAATCACCGTTGCCGAAGTTCAGGCTCGCGTCATCGTTCCACTGGCCGCCGTTGTGCCAGTAACGTGCAACCACAGAGTAGTGCCAGTGATCGTAGTTCAGCGCAAGGATATGGCTGGAAGCGATAGAGTCGCTGGTGCGTGCGTGACGACCGTTGTTGTCATAGAAGTTGTCATCGCCCAGATCTGAGCCCCAGTCGAAGTTGGTGAAACCGATGTAGCTCAGGTTACCGCCCCACAGGGTGGTGAGCGGCACAAAGTATTTCACTTTAAAGCGGTAGCCATCCCACTCGTTTTCGTTGGATGCGGCATAGTTCTGCCACTGATATTTAGCGTACACGTTCATGGACAGGCTCATCGGCAGACCGGTTTCGATGTCGGTACCCAGACCCATATACCAGGTGCTCTGACGACCAGACTTGTTGCGGCCCATGTCGTAGATATAGTTGTTGGCAACGTACCACTCTTTGAACGGACCGAAGCTCAGGTCGGCGCCGGTCAGCTTATCAATGGAGAAGCGCGGCTCAATTTCCATAAACAGTGGTGAACCGTGGTTCCAGATACCTTTCGCATCAGTGTTACCGCCGAAGAAGACTGGTGCATCCAGGTAGCCATAGAAGTCAAACCAGTCTTTTTTAGCGAAAGCTTCATATTCCAGATAGGTATCGTTGCGGATCTGCGGTCCGAAGCGGGTGTGGTAGCTGCCCACCACGTTTACGCTCTGGTGCCACCAGTCTGAAAGATATTCGCTGCTTTTAGTGTCTTCCGCGCTAGCGGAGAAAGAGCTTGAAAGCGCCAGAACGGTGCCGGCCGCCAGAATAATTTTTTTCATATTTTTTGCCACTGTTTTATATGATTCCCGTGAGGGGAGGAGGTAAGTCGCTACCCGAAGCCATCAACCATTTACCTGGTTTCTCATCGGCGCGCCTATTATAGAAACCCCTGCTCACAAAAAAATGTTTCATTTCACATTATCGTCGCATACGTAATCGATTGCGTTCACGTTTGCATACATTTAAAACGGCGTGATTGTACCTGCCACAAAAAATTAAGCAAAGCTGAGTATGTTTGTTACAAGTAAATGTGATAGGTGTCACGAAGTGGCATTGGCAAAGCGAATGATAAGTTGCTTAGCAACTTATGCTAAGAGGTGTAACAGAATAAATATTGCCGAATTTATTTGTCGAGCGGATAAGCTTACGCCATCCGCCGTTTCTGTTGCCCACAAGCGGTGGATGGCACTTTGTTTATCCACCTTACGGAACGTTCGGCTGGATATCGTGAACGCGCACGAATCCTAACTGGTCCGGCGTAATCCCTGGCAGACGTACCGGGATTGCGATATTGCCTGGTGCCAGGTTACTGGCAGGGGCATC
This sequence comes from Buttiauxella sp., assembly GCA_032051265.1. Taxonomy (GTDB): domain Bacteria; phylum Pseudomonadota; class Gammaproteobacteria; order Enterobacterales; family Enterobacteriaceae; genus Dryocola. The sequence continues at coordinate 310,766 of DAMBYU010000006.1, read as the reverse complement.
GACCCGTTGCGTCTGGACGTTTACCTCCTGGTAACTGTCCGTCGTGCCCTGGATTTGTCCCCATGCAATTTCGGCGGTAAACGCCGGCAGCGGATCGCTGGATTCTCCTTTAATGGTAAGCGTCGCTCGCGTACCGTTCGCTTCCGCTGCAACGTTACTCAGCGACATTTGCAGATTGCCTATCTGGCTGTTCAGGCGTGCTGGCGTGTCTGAACCCGGCAGCAGGTACACGCCCGTGGTGGATTTAGCGTTTAACGCATTCTGCTGAGTCAGTTTTACGCTCCGATCGCTGAGCTTCATCATGTCCTGGTTGAGCGCCCCCACTTCCTGACGCATCTGACGCACTTCGGTTTGCTGGGCGCAGGCGGTCAGGCTTACCAGGCAGCCTGCCAGGAGAAATCTTAGGTAAGTCTTTGTCATGGCTTGTAATTCCTTATTCATCTTTCCTCAGCTAAGCGTAGCTGTTTGCCGGTGAAAAGCCATATTTCACCAATCGACAGGCCGTGCCTTTGTACTCCAGCGACTTCGCGGTAAACTATTGTCTGATTGAACAATCCTTCAGGACGCGCCATGCATTGCCCATTCTGTTTCGCAGTAGACACCAAAGTGATCGACTCCCGTCTTGTCGGCGAGGGCTCTTCCGTGCGCCGCCGCCGTCAGTGCCTGGTTTGTCACGAGCGCTTCACCACCTTTGAGGTGGCTGAACTGGTGATGCCGCGCGTGGTAAAAAGCAACGACGTTCGCGAACCGTTCAACGAAGACAAGCTGCGTAGCGGTATTCTGAAAGCGCTGGAAAAGCGGCCGGTTAGCTCAGACGATGTAGAAATGGCGGTAAACCACATTAAGTCCCAGCTGCGTGGAACCGGCGAGCGCGAAGTGCCGAGCAAAATGATCGGCAACCTGGTCATGGAGCAGCTTAAAAAACTCGACAAAGTAGCCTATATCCGCTTTGCCTCCGTGTATCGCAGCTTCGAAGATATCCGCGAATTTGGCGAAGAGATCGCCCGCTTACAGGACTAACCTGATGTCGCTTGACGAAAAATTCATGGCGCGCGCGCTGCAGTTGGCAACGCTCGGGCGTTTCACCACGCATCCCAACCCCAACGTAGGATGTGTGTTAGCCAAAGACGGTAACATTGTCGGTGAAGGTTTTCACTTTCGCGCAGGAGAGCCTCATGCGGAAGTGCACGCCCTGCGTATGGCAGGCGAGCAAGCACGTGGCGCAACGGCCTATGTAACGCTTGAACCATGCAGCCACCACGGGCGCACGCCGCCCTGCTGCGATGCACTGATTGCTGCTGGCGTGACGCGAGTCGTGGCGGCCATGCAGGATCCGAATCCGCAGGTTGCCGGACGTGGGTTATACCGCCTGCAACAGGCCGGTATTGAAGTCAGCCACGGGTTGATGATGAACGAAGCGGAAGCCCTCAACCGCGGTTTTCTCAAACGCATGCGTACCGGTTTTCCTTATATACAATTAAAGCTGGGCGCGTCGCTGGATGGTCGCACGGCTATGGCCAACGGTGAAAGCCAGTGGATTACTTCTCCCGAATCCCGCCGCGACGTACAGCGTCTGCGCGCGCAAAGCGCAGCTATTCTCAGCAGCAGCGCAACGGTGCTGGCAGACGATCCTTCCCTGACCGTGCGCTGGAGCGAACTGAATAGCGCTACGCAAAGCGTTTATCCCGAACAGCATTTACGCCAGCCGACGCGCATTATTATCGACAGCCAGAATCGCGTAACGCCCCAGCATAACATTATCGCCCAGCCGGGTGAAACCTGGCTTGCTCGCTGTGTGGCGGATGAGCAGGCCTGGCCGGAAGGCGTGGAGCAGTTTATCGTCCCGCAGCACAACGGCCATCTCGATCTAGTCGTAATGATGATGCTGCTTGGCAAACGCCAGATTAACGCCATCTGGGTGGAAGCGGGCGCAACGCTCGGCGGCGCGCTGCTGCAGGCGGGGCTGGTTGATGAACTGATTGTTTACCTCGCCCCTAAGCTGCTTGGCAACGATGCCCGCGGCCTGTGCAATCTGCCGGGGCTTGAAAAACTCGCCGATGCGCCTGAGTTTACGTTCAGCGAAGTACGTCAGGTTGGCCCGGATTTATGCCTGCATTTGACGCCGCGTTATTAGCGCCGTCAAAACGTAAGCAGCCGCCAAAAGATTATGATAAAATCCGCCCCCCTGCGGGGCTAAACAGAACCCGTAAAGGAAGATTATGAACATTATTGAAGCAGCCGTTGCTACTCCAGACGCTCGCGTCGCCATCACCATCGCGCGTTTTAACAACTTCATCAATGACAGCCTGCTGGCAGGCGCCATCGATGCCCTGAAGCGTATCGGCCAGGTCAAAGATGAAAACATCACCGTTGTCTGGGTGCCGGGTGCTTATGAGCTGCCGCTGGCCGCAGACGCGCTGGCGAAAACCGGTCGTTACGATGCGGTTATTGCGCTGGGTACGGTTATCCGTGGCGGCACTGCGCACTTTGAGTATGTTGCCGGCGGTGCCAGCAACGGTCTGGCAAGCGTTGCCCAGGATAGCGGTATTCCAGTCGCCTTCGGCGTACTGACCACCGAAAGTATTGAACAAGCCATCGAACGCGCTGGCACAAAAGCCGGTAACAAAGGTGCAGAAGCTGCACTGACCGCGCTTGAAATGATTAATGTATTGAAAGCCATCAAGGCCTGATTTTTTGTAAGGGGAAATCTGTGAAACCTGCTGCTCGTCGCCGTGCCCGTGAGTGTGCCGTTCAGGCGCTTTACTCCTGGCAGTTATCTCGCAATGACATCGCTGATGTCGAATACCAGTTCCTGGCGGAACAGGACGTCAAGGATGTTGACGTTAACTACTTCCGCGAACTGCTTAGCGGGGTGGCTACTAACAGCGCGTATCTGGATGGGCTGATGAAGCCTTACCTGTCACGTCAGCTCGAAGAGCTGGGCCAGGTAGAAAAAGCGGTTCTGCGTATCGCACTGTTTGAACTGTCAAAACGTGATGACGTGCCTTATAAAGTGGCGATTAACGAAGCCATCGATCTGGCGAAAACCTTCGGTGCCGAAGACAGCCACAAGTTTGTCAACGGCGTGCTCGATAAAGCCGCTCCGCAAATCCGTCCCCACAGAAAATAATCTCCATCTGGCCGGTTTATATTCATTAGCCTTTGAGTGGCAGCAACACCGCTGCCACTCAAAGGATGATGACTATCCGGCCTTTTTTTATCTCTTCAATTCAGAGGCATAACGCATGGCATGCGGTGAGTTTTCCCTGATTGCCCGTTATTTTGATCGCGTAAGAAGTACCCGTCGTGATGTTGAAACCGGTATTGGCGACGATTGTGCATTGCTGAGCGTGGCGGAAAAACAGCTGCTGGCGATTAGCACCGATACGCTTGTTTCGGGTATTCACTTCCTGCCGGATATCGACCCGCGCGATCTGGGCTACAAAGCACTGGCTGTTAACTTAAGCGATTTGGCCGCGATGGGGGCCGATCCGGCCTGGCTGACGCTGGCCATCACCCTCCCGGAAATCGATGAACCCTGGCTTGAAGCCTTCAGCGACAGCCTGTTTGAACAGCTTGATTACTACGATATGCAGTTGATAGGCGGCGATACCACTCGCGGCCCGCTTTCCATGACGCTCGGTATTCACGGGCTGGTGCCCGCAGGGCGTGCGCTTAAGCGTAGCGGTGCTCGCGCTGGCGACTGGATTTACGTTACCGGAACGCCAGGCGACAGCGCTGCCGGTCTGGCAATCTTGCAGGATCGTCTGGCTGTGGCAGATGCGCAGCAGGCGGATTATCTGCTGAAACGCCATCTGCGTCCGAAACCGCGCGTGCTGCACGGCCAGGCCCTGCGCGATCGGGCGAGTAGCGCCATCGATCTCTCCGACGGGCTGATTTCCGATCTTGGTCATATACTGAAAGCCAGCGATTGCGGGGCAAGAATTATGCTCGATTCGCTGCCATATTCGCAGGCAATGCGCGATAACGTTGATGCCGGGCAGGCTCTGAGCTGGGCGCTTGCTGGCGGCGAAGATTACGAACTTTGCTTTACGGTTCCTGAGCTCAATCGCGGCGCGCTGGATGTCGCTATTGGTAATCTGGGCGTGCCGTTTACCTGCATAGGGCAGGTCGTTCCTGCTTCTGAAGGGCTTCAGTTCTTTGAAGAGGGCAAGCCTGTGACCCTGGACTTAAAAGGATATGACCACTTTGCCTCGCACTAAAGATGTGGCAAAAAGCCGCCTGAACCTGCTCAATCCGTGGCATTTGCTGGCAACCGGTTTCGGCAGCGGGCTAAGTCCGGTTGTACCCGGCACCATGGGGTCGCTTGCTGCGATCCCGTTCTGGTATCTGATGACTTTCCTGCCGTGGCAGCTTTACTCGCTGGTGGTGATGCTCGGTATCTGCATCGGCGTTTATCTGTGCCATCAAACAGCACGTGATATGGGCGTTCATGACCACGGCAGCATCGTGTGGGATGAGTTCATCGGCATGTGGATTACGCTTATGGCGCTGCCGGTTAACGACTGGCGCTGGGTTGCCGCCGGATTTGTGATTTTCCGGATACTCGATATGTGGAAGCCGTGGCCAATCCGCTGGTTTGATCGCAACGTTCACGGCGGGATGGGGATCATGATTGACGATATCGTCGCAGGCGTGCTCTCGGCAGGGATAATTTATCTGCTTGGGCACCAGTGGCCGATTGGATTGATTTAAATCGCGGGGCGGACAGGCCTGCGCCAGCCGCCCGGTAAAATCTACGACGCTATTTAAACCCCACCACCTGATGCCGATGATAAGGCATTTCCAGTTCGGCAATCTCTTCCGGTGCCAGCGTTAAATCCACCGCCCCTAATAAATCATCCAGTTGATGTTCGCGTGACGTGCCAATTATCGGTGCGGCAATCCCTGGTTTACTTAACAGCCATGCCAGCGCAACCTGAGCACGAGAAACGCCTTTATCCGCGGCAACGTTTGCCAGACGTTCGGCAATTACCGCATCGTTCTCGGCACTCCCTTCGTACAGGGTTTTACCAAACTCATCGGAAACCGAACGAGCCGTAGTGTCGCCCCACGGGCGGGTTAGTTTGCCTCGGGCGAGAGGACTCCACGGGATCACTGCTACGCCTTCCCGGTAGCACAGCGGCAGCATGTCGAGTTCTTCTTCGCGATAAATCAGGTTGTAGTGATCCTGCATGGTAGCAAAACGCGCCCAGCCATGCTGGTCCTGTAGCGCCAGCGCCCGGGCAAACTGCTCGCTGTGCATCGACGACGCGCCGATGAAACGTGCTTTGCCTGCTTTAACCACGTCGTTCAGAGCCTCAAGCGTCTCTTCAATCGGCGTGTTGTAGTCCCAGCGATGGATTTGCAGGAGGTCAACGTAATCGGTGCCCAGGCGACGCAGGCTGTCGTCAATCGAACGCAGGATCTGCGCGCGGGAAAGGCCTTCGGGCAGGTCGCCTACCTGGTGATATACCTTAGTAGCGATAACGACCTCTTCGCGGCGCGTGAAATCTTTCAGGGCACGTCCGACAATCTCTTCGCTGCTGCCGTCTGAATAGCTGTTGGCGGTATCAAAGAAATTAATGCCGTTATCAATGGCGTGTTTAATGATGAGGCGGCTGCTTTCTTCGGGAAGGGTCCAGGCATGTTTCCCCCGGTCTGGCTCACCAAAGGTCATACAACCGAGACAAAGGCGGGAAACCTTAAGATCTGTTTTTCCTAACGTGTTGTATTGCATGGCTCCACTCCTGCTATGTAGGGTTTCTTCTAAGCATAGCAGGAGTGATGAAGAGGATTACCGGAGCCAGCTCCTGATTTTCGCTTCGATGCCTTCAGCGTCCAGGCCGATAGCGGCGCGAGCCTCTTCCTGCGTACCTTGTGGAATAAAGAAGTCCGGCAGGCCGACATTCAGTACCGGCACCAGCTTGCGGTTAGCCATCAGCACTTCATTAACCCCGCTGCCAGCCCCGCCTATAATGGCGTTCTCTTCGATAGTCACCAGGAATTCGTGACTTTCAGCCAGCGCCAGGATCAATGCTTCGTCCAGCGGTTTCACAAAGCGCATATCGACCAGAGTGGCGTTTAAAGATTCAGCCACCGTCGCCGCATCTTCAAGCAGGGTGCCGAAGCTAAGCAGGGCAACTTTCTCACCTTCGCGCTTTTTCACGCCTTTGCCAATCGGCAGGCATGCCAGCGGCTGGAGTTCAGCGCCGGTGCCGTTGCCGCGAGGATAGCGAACCGCGCTTGGACCATCGTTATAGTGATAGCCGGTATGCAGCATCTGGCGGCATTCGTTCTCGTCGCTCGGGGTCATGATGACCATATCCGGCACGCAGCGCAGGAAGGAGAGATCGAACGCGCCCTGGTGGGTCTGCCCGTCAGCCCCAACGATGCCCGCGCGGTCAATAGCGAACAGCACCGGCAGTTTCTGGATAGCCACGTCATGAATGAGCTGATCGTAAGCGCGCTGCAGGAAGGTGGAGTAGATAGCGACAACGGGCTTATAGCCGCCAATCGCAAGGCCTGCGGCGAAGGTTACCGCGTGCTGTTCGGCAATCGCCACGTCGAAATATTGCTGCGGATACTGGCGAGAAAACTCGACCATACCTGAGCCTTCACGCATGGCGGGAGTCACCGCCATCAGCTTGTCGTCATGGGCGGCCGTTTCGCACAGCCAGTTACCGAAGATTTTTGAATAGCTCGGCAGGCCGCCTGCGCTTTTCGGCAACGTGCCGCTTGAAGGATCGAATTTTGGCACCGCATGAAAGCTAATCGGATCTTTTTCCGCAGGCGCGTAGCCGCGTCCTTTTTTGGTCATGATGTGCAGGAACTGCGGGCCGCTCAGGCTGCGCATGTTTTTCAGGGTATGCACCAGACCCATCACATCGTGCCCGTCTACCGGCCCGATGTAATTAAAACCAAGCTCTTCAAACAGCGTACCCGGTACGACCATGCCTTTAATGTGCTCTTCGGTACGCTTGAGAAGCTCTTTAATTGGCGGCACGCCGGAAAAGACTTTTTTCCCGCCTTCGCGCAGGGTGGAGTAAAGCTTGCCGGAAAGAATTTGTGCCAGATGGTTGTTAAGCGCCCCGACGTTCTCAGAGATCGACATTTCGTTGTCGTTCAATACAACCAGCATGTCCGGGCGGATATCCCCGGCGTGGTTCATCGCTTCAAACGCCATGCCAGCGGTGATAGCACCGTCGCCAATTACGCAAACCGTGCGGCGATCTTTGCCTTCTTTGCCCGCCGCCACAGCGACACCGATGCCTGCGCTGATTGAGGTCGACGAGTGGCCGACGCTCAACACATCGTATTCGCTTTCTGCGCGCCACGGGAACGGATGCAGGCCGTCTTTCTGACGGATGGTGCCAATCTGATCACGGCGACCGGTCAGAATTTTATGCGGATAGGCCTGGTGGCCCACGTCCCAAATCAGCCGATCGAAGGGGGTGTTATAGACATAGTGCAGCGCCACGGTCAGTTCTACCGTACCAAGCCCGGAGGCAAAGTGCCCGCTGGAACGACTTACGCTATCAAGCAGATAACGACGCAGCTCATCGCACAGTTTCGGCAGGCTCTCTTTTGGCAGCAGGCGAAGCTCCTGGGTTGAGTCTACCAGCGCAAGTGTCGGGTATTTGGCAATATCAAAGCTCATTAAATTAGAAACTCGTCGTGGTGTTATAAGTTATTTATCACGTTGGATGATATAGCTCGCCAGCGCTTCCAGCGTCGTTGTATTCAACGACTGGCTTGCAAGACCTTCCAGCGCACGGAGAGAATCCTGATAAAGATCCCACGCTTTGGCTTTGGCATTTTCCAGGCCAAGCAGCGCCGGGTAAGTGCTTTTACCCAGTTGTTGATCGGCGCCCTGACGCTTACCCAGCGTCGTGGTGTCACCGATGACGTCGAGGATATCGTCCTGTACCTGGAATGCCAGACCGATGCTTTCGGCATACCGATCCAGCAACGGCAGTGCATTACGTCCTGCCTCACCGGCGCTTAAGGCACCCAGGCGAACGGCGGCGCGTATCAAAGCGCCGGTTTTGTGACGGTGAATCTTCTCAAGTTCTTCGAGCGTGGCCTGTTTGCCTTCGGCTGCCAAATCTAACGCCTGGCCGCCGCACATCCCCGCCACGCCGCTGGCCGTAGCCAGCTCTTTTACCATTGCCAGACGGTCGGCTATGTCCACACCGGGCATCGGGGCTTCACTGAGTATAGAGAACGCCAGCGTTTGTAGGGCGTCTCCGGCCAGAATTGCGCTGGCTTCGCCAAATTTGATGTGGCAGGTCGGCTGCCCGCGACGTAAATCGTCGTCATCCATCGCCGGGAGATCGTCATGAATCAAAGAGTAGGCGTGGATGCATTCTACTGCCGCGGCCGGGGCGTCCAGCGCCTCATCCGCTACGCCGAACATCTCACCGGTAGCGTATACCAGGAAAGGACGAAGGCGTTTACCCCCTAATAGTGCGCCGTAATGCATTGCTTCAACCAGCGGAGTGTTCTGAAACGGCAGCGGGGCCAGAAAGCGCAGCAGAGCCTCGTTGGCTCGCGCGGCATGAGCCTGAAGATCTTGATCTAAATCCATTTTTACTCGGCGTCCGGCGTGAAAGTCGTAAGGGGGGCGTCTTCGTTTTCGCTCAGCAGGATCTGTACACGCTGTTCCGCCTGCTGCAGCTTCACCTGACCCTGGCGGGCCAGCTGCACTCCGCGTTCAAATTCGTTTAACGCCTCTTCCAGTTGCAGCTCGCCGCTTTCCAGGCGAGTGACAATCTGCTCAAGCTCCACAAGCGCGGTTTCAAAGCTGACGGGGACTTCGGTTTTTTTCGGCATAGTGAATGTCTGACTCTAATAATTGTGCGACGTCGCCATGGTAGCGGACTCAATTGTGTAACGCTATGGCAAGCTGTTAGTGGTATACTTTCGCGCCTCGGATGCAAGGGCGCTCACGCCTTTGCAGTTCTTTAAGTCTTTCAGCCCGCATGACTCAACGCATGCATGGCTCACCAACAAATCATGAGCGCCATGAAGTTTATCATTAAATTGTTCCCGGAAATCACCATCAAGAGTCAATCTGTGCGCATACGCTTTATTAAAATGCTCACCGGGAACATTCGTAACGTTTTAAAACACTACGATGAAGATCTGGCGGTTGTTCGCCACTGGGATCATATCGAAGTTCGCGCCAAAGACGAAAGCCAGCGTATCACCATTCGTGAAGCCCTGACCCGCATTCCCGGCATCCATCATATTCTTGAAGTCGAAGATGTGCCGTACACCGATATGCACAATATCTTCGAGCAGGCGCTGGAGCTTTATCGCGACCAGCTGGAAGGCAAGACCTTCTGCGTGCGCGTTAAACGTCGTGGTAAGCATGAGTTTAGCTCCATTGAAGTGGAACGCTATGTTGGCGGCGGTTTAAACCAGCATATCGAATCTGCGCGCGTGAAGCTGACTCACCCGGAAGTGACGGTTAATCTGGAAATCGAAAACGATCGCCTGCTGCTGGTGAAAGGGCGTTATGAAGGTATCGGCGGTTTTCCTATCGGCACTCAGGAAGACGTGCTGTCGCTGATTTCCGGCGGCTTCGACTCCGGCGTTTCCAGCTATATGCTGATGCGTCGCGGCTGCCGCGTGCATTACTGCTTCTTTAACCTGGGCGGCGCGGCACATGAAATCGGCGTGAAGCAGGTAGCTCACTATCTGTGGAACCGCTACGGCAGTTCCCACCGCGTGCGTTTCGTCGCTATCAACTTCGAGCCGGTGGTTGGCGAAATTCTCGAGAAAGTCGAAGACGGCCAGATGGGCGTGGTGCTCAAGCGTATGTTTGTCCGTGCGGCATCTCGCGTGGCTGAACGTTACGGCGTTCAGGCGCTGGTCACCGGTGAAGCGCTGGGTCAGGTTTCCAGCCAGACGCTGACCAACCTGCGTCTGATCGACAACGTCTCCGATACGCTGATCCTGCGCCCGCTTATCTCTCACGATAAAGAGCACATTATCGATCTGGCACGTGAAATCGGCACCGCTGATTTTGCCCGTACCATGCCGGAATACTGCGGTGTGATCTCAAAAAGCCCAACCGTGAAGGCGGTGAAGGCGAAGATTGAAGCGGAAGAAGCTAACTTCGATTTCTCGGTGCTCGATAAAGTAATCGAAGATGCGACGAACATTGATATCCGCGATATCGCCACCCAGACCAAAGAAGTGGTCACCGAAGTTGAAACGGTCGACGCCTTCGGCCCGAACGATGTGCTGCTGGATATCCGCTCTATCGACGAGCAGGATGAGAAACCTTTCCAACAGGAAGGCGTGATCGTGGCTTCACTGCCGTTCTACAAGCTGAGCACTAAGTTTGGCGATTTAGACCAGAGCAAAACCTATCTGCTGTGGTGCGAGCGTGGCGTAATGAGCCGCCTGCAGGCGCTCTATCTGCGTGAGCAGGGCTTTAATAACGTGAAAATTTATCGCGCTTAACCCTTTTATATCCCCCTCTCAAGAGAGGGGGATATAGCTTAATAATCCCGGTAGCTATAAATTCCCGCGGCCATCACCAGCTGCTGCGACACCTCATGGGCTTTCTCACGCCCCACCAGTAAATCAATAATCTTCAGGCCAAAATCTATCGCTGTGCCCGGCCCCTGGCTGGTCAGCAAATTGACCCTGGGATCCCAGACGACGCGTTTGTCCTGCCATTGATCTTCCGGAATGGTCTCCTTCAGGCCCGGATAGCCGGTCATATTGCCGATGGGGAAAATCTTATGTGGCACAAGCACGGTGCCTGCTGCGGCGCAGATGGTTGCCACAATGCGTCCGGAAAGATGAAACTGGCGTACGGTTTCTACCAGCAGCGGGCTGTCGCGGAAGCATTCCGCGCCTTTTAATCCGCCGGGTAAGACGATGACGTCGAAATCCCCGTCGGCCACTTCTACCAGCGGCGCGTCGGCGACCAGTTTTACGCCGCGTGAACAGGTAATGGTGAGATCGCCGCTGCTTGCGACGCTTGCCGTCGTGACCTCAATGCCGCCGCGTACCAGTAAATCGATGGTGGTAACGGCTTCCATTTCCTCATTCCCAGGCGCCAGACAGACCAGAGCTCGAGCGCTCATATTCATTCTCCTTACGCTTAATCAGCTCATACAGACGGCTATTGACCGGCACGGCCAGGCCATGAGCCCGTGCGCGTTGCAGTAAATAGCCGGTGATATAGTCAATTTCGGTGTGTCGCTGCATGCGCACATCCTGCAGCATGGACGAGATATTCGCCGCAGTGCTGTCGATAATTTGCTCCACATAACAAAGCAGGCTCTCAGACGAAGTATGGTGACCGTCACGCTCCATGACCAGAGCCACTTCGTTGCAGATGCTCACCACCTCGTCATGATGATTTTTTAACTCGCCGTTAGGGCAGTTGTAGAGCGCGGTAAGCGGGTTGATGACGCAGTTTACCGCCAGTTTCTTCCAGTTTGCGGGAAGGATATTATCGTGCCAGGCCACATCCGGCAGGGCGTGATGCAGCGTGTCAGCCAGGCGGCTGAAATCACCGCCTGCGGCATTGCCAGGACCAATATGCGTGGTGCCGTTGGCGACGTGAATGATGACATTGCCGTCGTGCTTTGCAGCATGCGTGGTTACGCCCAGTAAAACAGGCTGGCGAAGCATCTTCATCTCTTCCAGCGTGCCCATGCCATTGTGCAACAGCAGGATGGCGCTGGACTCCGGCAGTGTCGCAGCCAGCGTTTTGACGGCCCCGGAAACTTGCCAGGCCTTGAGCGTCACCAACAGCAGATCGCTGTCGGCGAGAAAATCGGGGTCGTTGGCCGTCAGCGATTCATTAAAGATGCTGCCGTCCACCTCCACCAGATTTACGGAGCAGAAAGGCTGGGGTACTCGTAGCCAGCCCTGGACCTCGTGTCCCTGTTTATAAAGTGATGCCAGCCAGAGCTGGCCTAAAGCACCGCAACCCAGGACGGTGATTTTCATTTTGCCTCCCCATCCACAAAATGCGCAGATGTTTTGCGTAAACTATATTATATCGGCTTCTCACCTGCTTTAACGGGTTGTTTTGCGTGGCCCAGCGGGTATGATGCAACGCAACAAAAAAGAGAGGGAGAAGAAAACATGCCATCTTTTGACATCGTGTCTGAAATCGATATCCAGGAAGTGCGTAACGCGATCGAAAACGCGGAGCGCGAGGTCGCTACTCGCTTTGACTTCCGTAACGTGCCGGCAACCTTTGAGCTGAATGAGAAAAATCAGTCTATTAAAGTTGCCAGCGAGTCCGATTTCCAGGTCAACCAGCTGTTAGATATTCTTCGTGCCAAGCTGCTTAAGCGCGGTATTGAAGGCGCTTCAATCGATGTGCCGGACGATTTCGTGCACAGCGGTAAAACCTGGAGCGTAGAAGCTAAGCTCAAGCAGGGCATTGAATCTGCGATTGCCAAGAAAATTGTTAAGCTGATTAAAGACAGCAAGACCAAGGTTCAGGTGCAGATTCAGGGTGAAGAGCTGCGCGTAACGGGCAAATCCCGTGACGACTTACAGGCCGCAATGGCGCTGGTGCGTGGCGGGGATTTAGGGCAGCCGTTCCAGTTCAAAAACTTCCGCGACTAACGACAAAGGGGCATTACGCCCCTTTCACCAATTGCTCAATCTCAAACCTGTTCGTCACCTTGCTGTCAATCTTCACGTAGGCGCTGCGCTCCTGCGCAATGATGTTCGCATCGCTCACCCCCGGTTGTGCCAGTAACCTTGCTTTCAGCTCCACATCGTTTGCTGCATTTTCCGGCAGCTCAATACGCAGGCTCGCTACATAAGGCGGCTCTTTCATGGTCGAACTTACCAGCAGCCAGACCATAGCCAGCAGGGCGCCCGCCAAAAATACGGTTTGCGAATCAAACATGCCATCGAGCCAGCCGCCTAATGAACCGCCGATCGCTACGCCGATAAACTGGCTGGTGGAGTAGATACCCATCGCTGTACCTTTGTAACCCGCCGGCGATTCTTTGCTGATAAGCGACGGCAGGATGGCCTCCATCAGGTTAAAGGCGAGGAAGAAGAGCTGCACGCCAAGCACCAGTTCCCAGAAGTGTGGGCCGGAACCCCACAGCACAATCTCCGCAATTAATAACAGCGCCACGCAGCCGACAAACACCCGCTTCATGCGACGCTTCACTTCGGCATAAATGATGAACGGCACGACGGAAGCGAAGGCAATCAGCATCGTACAGAGATAAATTTTCCAGTGCTGTGCGGCAGGAAAGCCCGCCTGTTCAAGCTGGCCGGGCAGGGCGACAAAGGTAGACATCAGCATAATATGCAGACACATGATGCCGAAGTTCAGCTTCAGCAGCTTTGGTTCAGCGAGAACCTTGCTAAAGCAGCCTTTTACCATCCCGGATTCGCGGTTCAGAACATGGTTTTCGGTATTCGGCACCACCCAAAGGGTGATTAAAATACCGGCCGACGCCAGAATCGCAATCATCCAGAACAGGGCGTTCAGGCCGAGCGCGTGGGTAATAATCGGGCCAAGCACCATGGCGATGGCAAAGGTGACGCCGAAGCTGACGCCGATAAACGCCATCGCTTTGGTGCGGTTTTGCTCGCGGGTGAGATCTGAAAGCAGCGCCATAACGGCGGCGGCAATGGCGCCGGAGCCTTGCAGCGCGCGGCCAAGGATCACGCCCCAGATAGAATCCGCAAGGGCGGCCAGCACGCTACCGAGCACAAAAATAAGTAATCCGCCCACGATCAGCGGCTTGCGGCCAATACGATCGGAGAGCAAACCAAAGGGGATCTGAAAGATCGCCTGCGCCAGGCCATAAATACCAATGGCAAAGCCGATCAGCGCTTCGCTCGCGCCCTGGAGCGCCATTCCGTAAGTGGTAAGAACCGGCAACACCATAAACATGCCGAGCATGCGTAGTGAAAATACCGTGCCTAAACCCCACGTCGCACGTAGTTCGACGGGCGTCATTTTGTAATCGTTCATTTCCACCTCAGATGAAAAACCGGACATAGTGTAGTGCGTAGGCAGGGGAGGGTAAACGTTTGGTTGTTTAACAAATATTACAGGCAAAACTATTGCTGTTGATAAGAAAAAGGAGGCTGATGCATCCTCAGTCGCCTGACAAAATCCATTGAATTTGAAAGTAATATTACTGGAAATCATAAACGAAAAGAATAAGGGCTTCTGGTTTATATCAAATAGCCGAAAAGCACCTTTTTCAGCTGTTTTACAGCAATAAAAAAGGGCGCTGATGCGCCCTTTTATGCGGTTCATGGCTTACCAGACGTAAGTCAGCAGATGGTTGGAATCGGGCACCATAAAATCAACGGACATCATCACGGAGAGAGAGGTAATAGCGACGATGGAAAAGACGAACAGTTTGCGCGCCCAGACCTTATCGTCTTCTACTTTGTAACCCCGCAGAGCCATGCCCAGCCACCAGACGCTTACTGCCGCGGCGACGACCAGATATTTGTATCCGGCATAGCCGCCTAGCGTAAGCATCAGCGTTGCGACAGCAAAGGCGATGATATACAGCGTGATATGGTTTTTCGCGACCGAGATCCCTTTCACCACAGGCAGTACCGGAATGTTGGCAGCCTGGTAATCTTTAAAGCGGAAGATGGCAATCGCATAGGAGTGCGGCATCTGCCACAGGCTAAAGATAGCCAGCAGGATCAGGGCACCGGTGTCAAACTCGTTAGTCACGGCACAGTAGCCAATGACCGGAGGAGCCGCACCAGAAAGGCTGCCAATAAGCGTGCCGTAAACGGATTTGCGCTTCATATAGAGGCTATAAACCCCTACGTAAACCACAAAGCCCATCACGCCAAGCCACATAGCCAGCGGATTCGCCCCAAACCACAGCAGCATGAAACCAGCAATACCCAACAAGGTGGCGTATACCAGCGAGGTTTTCGGCGAAATCAGGCCCTTAACCAGCACCCGATTCCTGGTTCTCTCCATTTTGCGGTCGATATCGCGGTCGATAAAGTTGTTATAAACACAACCAGACGCCACCACCAGCGACACCCCCACGAGAGTGTAGAGAAACAGGGGATAATCAATACTGCCTTTTGAGGCCAGTAAAAATCCTCCAATGACAGAAATTAAATTGCCGAAAATAATTCCTGGTTTTGTTACTTGCAGGTATTGCTTAATCATACAGGCCGCTCTTAGTGAACCATCATGTTGTAGTTGAGGCTCCACATGATCCAGATCGAGCCTACCACCAGGATGGCGATAATCAGCACGGTAAAGACAAAGGCCACCAGGTTCCAGCGCTCCTCAGAGGAGGTGTTCATGTGCAGGAAGCACACCAGGTGTACCAGAATCTGAACCACTGCTGTGACCAGGACGGTACCCAGGATAGCCACGTGAGACGCAGAACCATTCATCACCATCCAGAACGGGATCACCGTCAGGATGACAGATAGGATAAAGCCGGTCAGATAGGTTTTTACGCTGCCGTGATGGGCGCCTGCGTGATCGGTAGAATGACTCATTACATCGCCCCCATCAGATAGACAACAGAGAATACGCAGATCCAGACCACGTCCAGGAAGTGCCAGAACAGACTCAGGCACATCAGACGGGTGCGGTTCATGCTGGTCAGGCCGCGACGGGAAACCTGGAACATCATCACCGCCATCCAGATAAGGCCCGAGGTCACGTGAATGCCGTGAGTGCCTACCAGGGTAAAGAACCCTGAAAGGAACGCGCTGCGATCCGGACCGAAGCCTTCGACGATCAGATGATGGAACTCATAGATTTCCATCGCGACGAAGCCTGCGCCAAACAGGAACGTCAGGCTGAGCCAGGAGATAACCTGGCTACGTTTGTCATTGTTCATGGCGATAATCGCCATGCCATAGGTAATGGAGGAGAACAACAGCAGGAAAGTTTCAACCAGCACAAAAGGCAGTTCGAAAATATCTTTCCCGGTTGGGCCCCCCGCAGTGCCGTTCACCAGAACGGCATAAGTGGCGAACAGCGTTGCAAAGAGAATGCAGTCGCTCATCAGGTAGATCCAGAAGCCAAAGACCTTATTGGCTCCCGCATCGTGATGCCCATGGTCGTGCGCATGGGCGCCAGTATGTGCCAGAGAATCAGTTGACATTTTTCAGCCCTGCTTTGCTAATTTCATCGAAATGCTGGTTTTCCAGTTTCTCAACGGTAGCCACCGGTACGTAGTAATCGACGCTTTCATCGAAGCTCTTCGCAATCCAGGTGATCAGGATGCCTGCGAAGCCCAGGATGGCCAGCCACCAGATATGCCAGATCATGGCAAAACCGAAGATGGTGCTGAACGCGCCGATAATTACGCCTGCGCCGCTATTTTTCGGCATATGAATCTCTTCATAATGCGTCGGCTGCTTGTACGCTTCGCCTTTCTCTTTCATTTCCCAGAACGCGTCGCGCTCATGGATTTCCGGAACGACCGCAAAGTTATAGAACGGCGGCGGGGAAGAGGTTGCCCACTCCAGCGTACGTCCACCCCACGGGTCACCGGTCAGATCACGGTTCTGGTCGCGATCGCGAACAGAGGTGTAAATCTGCATGATGATGCTGAAGATACCGCAGGCGATCAGCAGCGCACCGATTTCAGCCACAATCATTAGCGGTTCGAACATCGGGTCGATGTCCTGGCTAACGCGACGGGTCATACCCATGAAGCCCATAGCGTACAGCGGCATAAAGGTCACGAAGAAGCCGATGATCCAGAACCAGAAGGCGCGTTTACCCCAGGTCTCGTTCATGGTGTAACCAAAGGCTTTTGGCCACCAGTAGGTCAGGCCAGCGAAGCAACCGAATACCACACCACCGATAATAACGTTATGGAAGTGGGCAATCAGGAACAGGCTGTTATGCAGCACGAAGTCCGCACCCGGTACTGCCAGCAGTACGCCCGTCATCCCACCGATAGAGAAGGTGACGATAAAGCCGATAGTCCACAGCATTGCTGAGTGGAACTGAATACGGCCCTGGTACATGGTGAACAGCCAGTTGAAGATCTTCACCCCCGTAGGGATGGCGATAATCATCGTGGTGACACCGAAGAAGGCGTTAACGTTCGCACCGCTGCCCATGGTGAAGAAGTGGTGCAGCCAGACGACAAACGACAGTACGGTAATCGCGATGGTCGCCCAGACAAGCGAGGTATAACCAAACAGACGCTTTCTGGAGAAGGTGGCGGTCACTTCAGAGAAGACACCGAACACCGGCAGAACCAGGATGTACACTTCCGGATGGCCCCAGGCCCATATCAGGTTCACGTACATCATCATGTTGCCGCCCATATCATTGGTGAAGAAATGGGTGCCCAGATAACGGTCCGCGGTCAGTAATGCGATAGTGACGGTCAGGATCGGGAAGGAGACGATAATCAGCACGTTGGTGCAAAGAGCCGTCCAGGTAAATACCGGCATTTTGAACATCGTCATGCCCGGCGCACGCATGCGCAGGATGGTGACGAAGAAGTTAATACCGGTTAGGGTCGTACCGATACCGGAAAGCTGGAGACTCCAGATCCAGTAGTCCACGCCTACGCCCGGGCTGTACTCAAGTCCCGACAGCGGCGGATAAGCCACCCAACCAGTCTGCGCGAACTCGCCTAACCCCAGTGAAACGTTCACCAGGATAACCCCGACCACGGTGAACCAGAAGCTCAGGTTGTTCAGGAACGGGAAGGCAACGTCGCGAGCGCCGATTTGCAGCGGCACCACGAGGTTCATCAGACCGATAACGAACGGCATCGCCACGAAGAAGATCATGATAACGCCGTGAGCGGTAAAGATCTGATCGTAGTGGTGCGGCGGCAAGAAGCCCTGTTCGCCGGCGGAAACCAGCAGCTGCTGGGTACGCATCATGATGGCGTCGGCAAAGCCGCGCACCAGCATCACGATAGCGACGAGGATATACATAATCCCCAGGCGTTTGTGGTCCACGGAAGTGAGCCACTCGTTCCACAAATAAGACCACTTACCGAAGTAAGTGATACCTGCAACTAACGCCAGTCCCCCGACGAGAATCGCAGCCAGCGTAACCATGATAATCGGCTCATGGTACGGGATTGCATCCAGTGTAAGTTTTCCGAACATCGTAATATTCCTCGGCCCCTTAATGAGAGGTTTCCGTTTTGCTCATGTCCATGCCTTCCATACCTTCATGGGACGCGTGTTCCCCTTCTGGCTGGGTCATGTCCATGCTCTTCCCGTGTCCCATGAATTTGTTAATGACGTCTTTAAACAAATCCGGTTTGACGCTGGAGAAGTACTCAACCTTGTTGTATTCGCTCGGCGCGGCCAGTTTCTCGTAGGCAACCATATCGTTCATGGCTTTCGGAGACTGTTTTGCTTTAGCTACCCACTGGTTGAACGTTTCGGTATCCGGCGTGGCGATAGCCTTAAACTTCATGCCGGAGAAGCCTCGACCGCTATAGTTAGCGGAGATGCCTTTATAGGAGCCGGCCTCGTTGGCAATCAGGTTCAGTTTGGTCTGCATGCCTGCCATTGCGTAGATCTGGCTACCCAGGCGCGGAATAAAGAAGGAGTTCATCACCGAGTTCGAGGTGATTTTGAATTCCACCGGGGTGTTGGCCGGGAAGGCGATTTCATTTACCGTCGCGATACCCTGCTCCGGATAGATGAAGAACCATTTCCAGTCCATGGCAATAACTTCGATGGTCAACGGCTTCGCGTCATGCGCCAGCGGTTTGCTTGGCTCAAGGGCGTGTGTGGTTTTCCATGTCAGTACCGCAAGGAAAATGATGATAAGGATAGGGATCGTCCAGACCACAGCTTCAACTTTGTTCGAATGCGACCAGTTGGGACTGTATTTAGCGTCCTTGTTGGTTGCCCGATATTTCCAGGCGAAACCGATAGCCATCACGATGGCTGGAATAACGACAATCAACATCAGACCGAGGGCCGTCAGTATCAGCGAACGTTGTTCCAGGCCAACCTGTCCTTTGGGATCAAGAAGTGCAGAATCGCAGCCACTGAGTAACACAGTTCCTGCGAGTAATGACAACATTCCCAAACTTTTATTGTATTTCCTGAGTCTCATTTAACGACCTCAATTCCAGGGAGCTCTATTGTCGTTTAAAGTGTGCCGGCATTTTACGGGAAGGTTACATTACTGTAAACATGATTGGCATAGTGTCAGTGGGGTGTTACCGGGTTCTGCCGTCAATGTCACACGAAATGCAACAAACTGTAAAATCGGGTGATAGCTTGCGCTCCGTTGAGTTTAGAACGAATTTTCAGGCTGTGGGAAATAGAGTGGGTAAATTGGTATAACCAATCATTTTAAAGAACAATTAATTAACAAATTGCCATCATTTAATGAACATTTATAACAATAAATAATTTCGCACCGGGCTGAATCGTTTAATGCTCACTTTAAATTTATAGCGCACAAATTAATTAAAGAAACCTGCCTGTACTTTTGATAAATAAATCCTGTGTATCTGCCCGGGTGCTGCTTTATTGTCCATAAAATAACGTATGGGTATTAATTGTTTATTGTTAATCGATTGATCCAGAAGCCTTTTTAGCTTTTCGTTAACCGCAGTCGGTTTCAGGAAATATATTTCCACGCCAGAAAACTTTGCACCCATTATTGAGGCTGCTGCGGGTAGGTCAGACGGCGCAGCGCCAGAAAGTCGAGCAGGCCGCCGAGCAGTATCCCGCCGATGGCAAGCAGCGCGCCCCACTCCAGCAGGTATAAGCCGAACGTCCAGCGGGTTAAACCCAGCGCATTGGCAATAACAATCAGCAGCCATGCGCCAAGCAGTACACAGCCCACGCTCAGAATGCGCAGCGCTAAACGATAAACCGGGGCGAACCGGCGGCGCGGCATAAAGCTTTCGTTTTGTTGGGTGTATTCCAGCGTATTTTTGCAGACCAGCAGCAAAAGGATGCCCGGCACCGCAGCGACAACCGAGAACAGATAGAACGTCGGCCAGCCGTGAGCCTCAACAAACCAGCCAGCAATCGGCCCGACGTAAACGCGGCCAACGGCGGATAGCGCCGAGAGCAGGGCGAACTGCGTGGCGGAGAAGGATTTATTACACAGCGTCATCAGCAGCGCGACAAAGGCCGCCGTACCCATTCCGCCGCACAGGTTTTCAAAAAAGACGGCGGCGCCCATGCTGAACATATGCTTATCGGTGACGGAGAGCACCCAGTAGCCGGCGTTGGATATCCCCTGCAAAATGCCGAAGATAAGCAGGGCGCGAAACAGACTCAGGCGCTGCATCAGCACGCCACCGTAAAGCGCCCCGAGGATGGTGGCGAATAACCCCAACGTTTTATTCACCACCCCAACTTCACCTGCATCAAAACCGACGCCGCGAATCAGAAAAGTAGTGGTCAGGCTCATAGCGAAAGCATCGCCCAGTTTGTACATCACAATCAGCAGCAGGATTAGCCAGGCGTTATTGCGACCGAAAAAGTCACGTAGCGGGGCGGCTACCGCTTGTTCAAGGCTGCGCGGAACGGGGATGGTATCCGTAGGTTCCGGCGCCAGCAGGGTTGCGACAATACAGGGCAGCAGCAGCGCTGCCATCAGCCAGTAGGTGGCCTGCCAGCCAAGGTAACGGTCAGCCAGCCAGAGCGCCAGACCGCCTGAAACCAGCATCGCCAGACGGTAGCCAAGCACGCTGATGGCCGCCCCCGTGCCGCGTTCTTCGGCTGAGAGCACATCCGTTTTCCAGGCGTCGAACACGATGTCCTGCGAGGCGGAGCAAAAAGCGATAATGACCGCCAGCGCCGCCATCCAGCGAAGCTGAGTACCGGGCTCCAGAAAGCCCATGGCGGCAATAGAAATTAACAGCAGAATTTGCGTAATCAACAGCCAGCCACGGCGGCGTCCCAATAACGGCGGCGTGTATCTGTCCATCACCGGCGACCAGAGGAACTTAAAGACATAGGCCTGGCCGACAAGCGAGAAGAAGCCGATGGTTTTTAGATCGATATCTTCGACCGTCATCCAGGCTTGCAGCGTGCCGGAGGTTAATGCTAGGGGAAGCCCTGAGGCAAAGCCGAGGATCAGAAGAATGGCTGATTTTGGCTGCTGAAAGATACGTAAATACTGATTGGGCATGCTTTGCTCTGACTGTCAGCCCGCATGACGCGGGCTGACGGAGGATAAATTAACGTGCGTTCTGCTTAATAAAGTCGTGAACGCTGGTGTCCTGGGCCATTTCCGCAATGGTATCGGTCAGCACGGAATTAACCGCGTTGGCGATATTTTTGTTGGTGGCCTGGAACGCCCCTTCTACGTTGTAGCTGGAACGGTAGCTTTTCGTCATCTTATTGCCGTTCTGAGCGGTAGCGATAATCGAGATATCCGCTTTGGTAGCAATATTGTAGCGCACGTTACCCTGGGAGACGTCCGCATACAGCTGGTTGACGATGATCTGCAAAGCAACCGGGCTGCTTGGGCCAATCATGTAACCGCGTGCGGTCATCTGTTTTTCCAGCACTTCTTGCAGCAGGAAACGCAGATCGCGGGAAGGGGTCAGCGTAACCAGCTGATTATCACGAGTGACTTTAGCCAGCGCCTGATCGGTGCGCTGATCGGCGCCGTTGATGCTAACCGTCACGCCCATCAGGCTTGGATCCTGCTGTGGCAGGTTGATGGTCGGCGATACTTCAATCGTGGTCGGTGGTGTTGCACAGCTGGCCAGCATAAAAACGGCGACCAGTGGGAAGAATAATTTTTTTAACATGTTCGCTATCTCAATGTACTCAAAGGGGCAGGCAGAAAAAACACGTCATCATAACACTGCGGTTGCCCAGTGGAAGTGCTTAACGCACGGAATTTCATCGCGTTGCGCTTTTAATGAGCGCTAATAAAGCTATCAGACCGAATTCGTGCTGAATAGGGCCTTAATAGCATTAAACTACAGGGGGTTGGTGAAGGAAATCGGACGAAAGCTAAATAATTGTTGGCATTACGTTATTAAAACGGTTAAAAGCGGCTAAGATTTAAAGGGATGAGTGGCATCCGGGCGTAGTTGAGGAGAAAGTTCATGATGATACGCGAGCAAATAGAAACAAAACTAAGGGCAGCGTTCGAACCCGTATTCCTGGAAGTCGTGGATGAAAGCTATCGTCACAATGTCCCGGCTGGTTCTGAAAGTCACTTTAAGGTTGTGCTGGTCAGCGATCGCTTTACCGGTGAACGTTTTTTGAGTCGCCATCGTCTGATTTACGGAACCTTAAGCGAGGAACTCTCCAGTACCGTACATGCTCTGGCCTTGCACACCTACACCATTAAAGAGTGGGAAGGGTTGCAGGATACCATTTTCGCCTCACCGCCATGTCGCGGAGCGGGCTCTATCGCCTGAAAATACCCTTTTCGGGTTTGCAACTGAGGGAACTTTTCCTTTATGTTGCTATCTGTTAACTGTGTTTCTCAAAACGGCCTGCGGGCCGTTTTGTTTTGTCTTAAATACCCGGCTTTTTTGCAGGGATTAGACAATAAATTCCAACAAAGTGTGAAAAAGGCCGCAGCGACGTTATGTCGCCGTTCTCGACTCACTCTGGCGATGCCGCTATAATGCTGCGTCTTATTTTTCGGAATGTCTTCGGGACGATTCTGACGACAGGGAATGTGATTCTGCTACAGAAGGCATCCCGGTTCTGTGAAGCAACGTTAAGGGCTTCCAGAGTTGACCGAGCACTGTGATTTTTTGAGGTAACAAGATGCAAGTTTCAGTTGAAACCACTCAGGGCCTTGGCCGCCGTCTCACGATTACTATCGCTGCAGACAGCATCGAAAACGCTGTAAAAAGCGAGCTGGTCAACGTGGCAAAGAAAGTTCGTATTGACGGCTTCCGCAAGGGTAAAGTACCGATGACCGTTGTCGCTCAACGTTACGGCGCTTCTGTTCGCCAGGACGTGCTGGGCGAGCTGATGAGCCGCAACTTCATTGATGCGATCATCAAAGAAAAAATCAATCCAGCAGGCGCGCCTAATTACGTGCCGGGCGAATACAAACTGGGCGAAGACTTCACCTACTCCGTAGAGTTTGAAGTGTACCCGGAAGTTGAGCTGCAGGGTCTGGAAGCCATCGAAGTTGAAAAACCAGTTGTTGACGTGACTGACGAAGACGTTGACACCATGTTGGACACCCTGCGTAAGCAGCAGGCAACCTGGAAAGACTCTGACGCTGCTGCAACGGCAGAAGACCGCGTTACTATCGACTTCACCGGCTCCGTAGACGGCGAAGTGTTCGAAGGCGGTCAGGCGTCTGACTTCGTACTGGCAATGGGCCAGGGTCGTATGATCCCGGGCTTTGAAGATGGCGTTGTGGGTCACAAAGCTGGCGAAGAGTTCACCATCGAAGTGACCTTCCCGGAAGATTACCACGCTGAAAACCTGAAAGGTAAAGCGGCTAAGTTCGACATCGTTCTGAAGAAAGTGGAAGAGCGTGAGCTGCCTGAATTTACTGAAGAATTCATCAAACGTTTCGGCGTAGAAGATGGTTCTGTAGCAGGCCTGCGTACCGAAGTGCGTAAGAACATGGATCGCGAGCTGAAAGGCGCGGTGCGTAACCGCATCAAGTCTCAGGCAATCGACGGTCTGGTTAACGCGAACAACATCGACGTGCCGGCAGCACTTATCGACGGCGAAATCGACGTGCTGCGTCGCCAGGCTGCACAGCGTTTCGGTGGCAACGAGCAACAGGCTCTGGAGCTGCCGCGCGAGCTGTTCGAAGAACAAGCTAAACGCCGCGTAGTTGTTGGTCTGCTGCTGGGCGAAGTCATTCGTACCCACGAACTGAAAGCTGACGAAGCGCGCGTTAACGCTCTGATCGAAGAAATGGCCTCCGCCTACGAAGATCCGAAAGAAGTTATCGAGTTCTACAGCAAGAACAAAGAACTGATGGACAACATGCGCAATGTTGCTCTGGAAGAACAGGCTGTTGAAGCGGTTCTGGCAAAAGCGAAAGTGTCAGAAAAAGCCTCTTCCTTCAGCGAGCTGATGAACCAGCAAGCGTAAGCGTAATTTTTTGGCTCCATTGCCATAAGATTGCTGCATCAAGCCCGTCACTCACAGTGGCGGGCTTTTTTTATCCTGTGAATGGCATCTTTGCGACGAATAATACGAGCTTTCAGGGTTAGCGTATCAAGAAAAGGTTGTTATGCTTGAAACAGGGCGAAGCCATCCCCATAAAGTAAGGCATGGCTCCAAAACACGACCCTGACTGATAATCCGTCCATGACAGGCAAAGGGCGCAAGGAGCGTAGTCTTCTTTTCGCGTCTCAAGTAGAATCAGTACAGTAGGTTAGAAGGCTTAATTACTCCAGGAGACGGAAATGTCATACAGTGGCGAACGAGATCAATTAGCACCCCATATGGCCCTGGTGCCGATGGTTGTTGAACAGACATCGCGTGGTGAGCGTTCATACGATATTTATTCCCGTCTGCTCAAGGAACGTGTCATCTTCATGACCGGACAGGTCGAAGATCATATGGCTAACCTGATTGTGGCGCAGATGCTGTTTCTGGAAGCTGAAAATCCAGAAAAAGATATCTATCTCTACATTAACTCACCGGGTGGCGTAATTACGGCAGGTATGTCTATCTACGACACTATGCAATTTATTAAGCCGGACGTCAGTACTATCTGTATGGGACAAGCTTGTTCTATGGGAGCTTTCCTGCTGACTGCCGGAGCGAAAGGCAAGCGTTTCTGTCTGCCGAACTCGCGGGTAATGATTCACCAACCGCTGGGCGGCTATCAGGGGCAGGCGACGGACATCGAAATCCACGCCCGCGAAATCCTGAAAGTTAAAGCCCGTATGAATGAACTTATGGCGCAACACACCGGCAAATCTCTTGAAGAAATCGAAAGAGACACCGAGCGTGACCGTTTCCTCGCTGCCAGCGAAGCGGTAGAGTATGGCTTAGTTGACTCGATCCTGACTCACCGTAACTAATGCCCGAAAACAGCGGGCCATATACTATAGTAAAAGTAGTGGCCCGGCTTTCCGCTTAGATTGGCTGTGCCGCAACAATGGCACTTGCGCCGTTCTGAACGGTGCAAAGTAACAGAAAAGAGGTTTTGACTTTATGACAGATAAGCGCAAAGACGGTTCAGGCAAACTTCTGTACTGCTCTTTTTGCGGCAAAAGCCAGCATGAAGTGCGCAAACTAATTGCCGGGCCGTCAGTGTATATCTGCGATGAGTGTGTCGACTTATGTAACGACATTATTCGCGAAGAGATTAAAGAAGTAGCGCCGCACCGCGAGCGTAGCGCGCTGCCGACGCCGCATGAAATCCGTCACCATCTGGATGACTATGTCATCGGTCAGGAGCAGGCGAAAAAGGTCCTGGCGGTGGCGGTTTACAACCACTACAAACGTCTGCGCAACGGCGACAGCACTAACGGCATCGAGCTGGGTAAAAGTAACATCCTGCTCATCGGGCCGACAGGCAGCGGGAAAACGCTGCTGGCTGAGACCCTGGCGCGTTTGCTGGATGTACCTTTCACCATGGCAGATGCCACTACGCTGACCGAAGCGGGCTACGTGGGTGAAGATGTGGAAAACATCATCCAGAAACTGCTGCAGAAATGCGACTACGATGTGCAAAAAGCGCAGCGCGGTATCGTTTATATCGATGAGATCGACAAAATCTCCCGCAAATCTGACAACCCGTCCATCACCCGTGATGTATCCGGTGAAGGCGTGCAGCAGGCGTTGCTGAAGCTGATTGAAGGCACCGTGGCTGCGGTTCCACCGCAGGGTGGCCGTAAGCATCCGCAGCAAGAGTTCCTGCAGGTTGATACCTCCAAGATTCTGTTTATCTGCGGCGGTGCGTTTGCAGGCCTCGACAAAGTGATCGCTAACCGTGTAGAAACCGGTTCAGGCATTGGCTTTGGCGCGACGGTTAAAGGCAAGTCTGAGAAAGCGAGCGAAGGCCAGCTGCTCGGCCAGGTAGAGCCGGAAGATCTGATTAAGTTTGGTCTGATCCCTGAGTTTATCGGTCGTTTACCGGTCGTTGCTACGCTGAGCGAGCTGAGCGAAGAAGCCCTGATTCAGATCCTGAAAGAACCGAAAAATGCCCTGACCAAGCAGTATCAGGCGTTGTTCAATCTGGAAGGTGTGGAACTGGAGTTCCGTGACGAAGCGCTGGATGCTATTGCCAAAAAAGCGATGGCGCGTAAAACCGGTGCCCGCGGTCTGCGTTCTATCGTTGAAGGCGCTCTGCTCGATACCATGTACGACCTTCCTTCTATGGAAGATGTCGAAAAAGTGGTTATCGATGAGGCGGTGATTGACGACCAGACCAAGCCGTTATTAATTTACGGTAAGCCGGAAGCACAACAGGCGTCCGGTGAATAATTCGCCAAAATAACCAGTCAGTTAGTTGAAAAAGGGGGATTTTTATCCCCCTTTTATTTTTCCTGCATTTCCGGCATTGAATGCTCGGGAAACATCCCCATATACTGACTTACTTGCTGGTGATGCCATGAGAGCGGAGGCATCGCCCCATCACCTGGCGGAAATTAAACTAAGAGAGAGCTCTATGAATCCTGAGCGTTCTGAACGCATTGAAATCCCCGTATTGCCATTGCGCGATGTGGTGGTTTATCCGCACATGGTTATTCCATTGTTTGTCGGGCGCGAAAAATCCATCCGCTGCCTGGAAGCAGCCATGGACCACGATAAAAAAATCATGCTGGTGGCGCAAAAAGAGGCCTCAACGGATGAGCCGGGTGTGAATGACCTGTTCTCGGTGGGCACCGTTGCCTCTATTTTGCAGATGCTGAAACTGCCAGACGGCACGGTAAAAGTGCTGGTGGAAGGTTTACAGCGCGCGCGTATTACCAGGCTGTCTGACAATGGCGAACATTTCGCAGCCCAGGCCGAATACCTCGACTCGCCGGTTATTGAAGAGCGCGAGCAGGAAGTGCTGGTACGCACGGCCATTAATCAGTTTGAAGGCTACATCAAGCTGAACAAAAAAATCCCGCCAGAAGTGCTGACGTCGCTTAACAGCATCGACGATCCCGCACGTCTGGCTGACACTATTGCCGCACATATGCCGTTGAAATTAACGGATAAACAGTCAGTGCTTGAGATGTCCGATATTAACGAACGTCTTGAATATCTGATGGCGATGATGGAATCAGAAATCGATCTGCTGCAGGTTGAAAAACGCATTCGCAACCGCGTTAAAAAGCAGATGGAGAAGAGCCAGCGCGAGTACTATCTGAATGAGCAAATGAAAGCGATTCAGAAAGAACTGGGCGAAATGGACGATGCGCCGGATGAAAACGAAGCGCTAAAACGCAAAATCGATGCGGCGAAAATGCCGAAAGAGGCGCGTGAGAAAACCGAAGCGGAACTGCAAAAACTGAAAATGATGTCGCCAATGTCTGCGGAAGCAACCGTGGTACGTGGCTATATCGACTGGATGGTGCAGGTGCCGTGGAACTCGCGCAGCAAGGTGAAAAAAGACCTGCGTCAGGCTCAGGAAGTGCTGGATACCGATCACTACGGTCTGGAACGCGTAAAAGATCGCATCCTGGAATACCTCGCAGTGCAAAGCCGCGTCAACAAGCTCAAAGGGCCAATCCTGTGCCTGGTAGGGCCTCCTGGGGTGGGTAAAACTTCCCTCGGCCAGTCCATCGCCAGAGCGACAGGGCGCAAATATATCCGTATGGCGCTGGGCGGCGTGCGTGATGAAGCCGAAATTCGCGGCCACCGTCGTACCTATATCGGTTCGATGCCGGGCAAGCTGATTCAGAAAATGGCGAAAGTGGGCGTTAAAAACCCGCTGTTCCTGCTCGATGAGATCGACAAAATGTCTTCGGATATGCGTGGCGATCCGGCGTCTGCTCTGCTGGAAGTGCTTGATCCAGAACAGAACGTCGCCTTTAACGATCACTACCTTGAGGTTGATTACGATCTCAGCGATGTGATGTTTGTGGCGACATCCAACTCCATGAACATTCCGGCTCCACTGCTGGATCGTATGGAAGTTATTCGCCTGTCCGGTTATACCGAAGACGAAAAACTGAACATTGCGAAGCAGCACCTCTTGCCGAAGCAGATTGAGCGTAACGCCCTGAAGAAAAGCGAGCTGACGGTAGAAGATAGCGCCATTACCGGCATTATCCGTTACTACACCCGTGAAGCTGGCGTGCGTAGCCTGGAACGTGAAATCTCCAAGCTGTGCCGTAAAGCGGTGAAACAGCTGCTGCTGGATAAAACGCTTAAGCACATCGATATCAACGGCGACAACCTGAAGGATTTCCTGGGGGTTCAGCGCTTTGATTATGGTCGTGCGGACAGTGAAAACCGTGTAGGGCAGGTAACAGGCCTGGCGTGGACAGAGGTGGGTGGCGATCTGCTGACTATCGAAACCGCGTGCGTGCCGGGTAAAGGCAAGCTGACCTACACCGGTTCGTTAGGCGAAGTCATGCAGGAATCTATCCAGGCGGCTTTGACCGTTGTTCGCGCCCGTGCGGAAAAACTGGGCATCAACGGCGACTTCTACGAAAAACGTGATATTCACGTTCACGTACCGGAAGGCGCAACGCCGAAAGATGGGCCAAGTGCAGGTATCGCTATGTGTACCGCCCTGGTTTCCTGTCTGACAGGTAACCCGGTCCGTGCGGATGTGGCAATGACGGGTGAAATTACGCTGCGTGGTCAGGTTCTGCCAATCGGTGGTTTGAAAGAAAAGCTACTGGCAGCCCACCGTGGCGGCATTAAAACCGTGCTGATTCCGGACGAGAATAAACGCGATCTGGAAGAGATTCCGGACAACGTAATTGCCGATCTGGCTATCCACCCTGTAAAACGTATTGAGGAAGTTCTGGCGCTTGCATTGCAGAATGAGCCGTACGGAATGCAGGTTGTTACCGCAAAATAGTGACCTGACGCATATACGGTCAATAAAATTGGAGCTGGCAGGTGAATTGTCACTTGCCAGCTTTTTTTTGTATCGCTAAGTTAGACAGCGTTTGGGTATGCCACTAACAACGGATGTTGTGTGGCTATGACAGGCCTGTTATAACTGCTGCGCGGTCGTGCTTTGAAGGAAACGGGTACGATATAAATAATAACGAGAGGAAGAGAAGAGTGAATAAATCTCAACTGATAGACAAAATTGCCGCAGGTGCTGATATTTCTAAAGCCGCGGCTGGACGTGCGTTAGATGCTGTGATCGCTTCTGTTACTGAATCTCTGCAGTCCGGGGAAGACGTGGCACTGGTTGGCTTTGGTACTTTTGCTGTTAAAGAGCGTGCTGCCCGTACAGGCCGTAATCCTCAGACCGGTAAAGAAATCACCATCGCTGCAGCGAAAGTCCCAGGATTCCGTGCGGGTAAAGCGCTGAAAGACGCGGTTAACTGAGTTTTCGACCAGTTTATTAATACAAACCGTAAAGCTTTGTCAGGGGCGCATCAGCAGATGTGCCTTTTTTGTTTCGGGCGACCTAATTTTACGCATGCCTGATGATTTGGGACGGGTTTCTTGTCACAATACCCTCTTGCGCGCAGTGGCGAGTAACGAGCGTTCGCAAGGATGCCATGACGACTGCGCAGGGTTTACCAATCACACTACAGCGGAGTGTTGTTACACCATGATGGACAATTTACGCGCGGCGGCAAACCACGTCGTGCTCAAGATCATTCTGGGTTTGATTATCGTCTCTTTCATTTTGACTGGCGTGGGTAACTACCTGATTGGCGGCAGCGCCAATTACGCCGCAAAAGTGAATGACCAGGAGATTGGTCGTGGGCAGTTCGAAAATGCGGTAGCCAGCGAACGTAATCGCCAGCAACAGCAATTAGGTGAACAGTTCTCAGCGCTTGCTTCCAGCGAAGGCTACATGAAGCAGATGCGTCAGCAGGTGCTGTCTCGCATGGTCGATGAAGCCCTGATGGACCAGTACGCTAAACATCTCGGTCTGGGCATCAGCGACGAACAAATCAAACAGGCTATTTTTAAAGAGCCTGCATTCCAGAACAACGGTAAATTCGACAACGCTCGCTATAAAGCCATCATCAGCAATATGGGCATGACGGCGGATCAGTACGCGCAAGCGCTGCGTAACCAGCTGACCACACAGCAGCTTATTAGCGCCGTTGTGGGCACAGACTTTATGCTTACTGGCGAAACCGACGAACTGGCCGCGCTGGTGGCTCAGGAACGCCTGGTACGTGAAGCAACCATCGATGTGAATGCGCTGGCAGCGAAGCAGGATGTTTCCGAGCAGGAAATCAACAGCAGCTATGAGCAGAACAAAAACCGCTACGTCGCGCCTGAGCAGTTTAAAGTCAGCTATATCAAGCTTGATGCTGCCTCAATGCAGGAGACAGCAACGGACACGGATATTCAGTCTTATTACGATCAGCATCAGGATGAGTTTACTCAGCCACAGCGTAGCCGCTACAGCGTGATCCAGACTAAAACTGAAGCGGAAGCAAAAGCTGTCCTGGCTGAGTTGAACAAAGGCGGCGACTTCGCGGCGCTGGCGAAAGAGAAATCAGCCGACATTATTTCTGCCCGTAACGGTGGCGATATGGGCTGGCTTGAGCCGGGCACAACGCCTGACGAGTTGAAAAATGCCGGTCTGAAAGAAAAAGGCCAGTTGTCTGGCGTTATCAAATCGTCCGTTGGTTTCCTGGTGGTTCGTCTGGATGATATTCAACCAGCACAAACCAAACCGCTGTCTGAAGTCAGGGATGCGATTGCTGCCAAAGTGAAACAGGACAAAGCCCTGGACGCTTACTACGCGCTGCAGCAGAAAGTAAGCGATGCGGCAAGCAATGATAACGAATCCCTGGCGGGCGCTGAACAGGTTGCAGGCGTTAAGGCTGTTGAGACAGGCTGGTTTGGTCACGATAATCTGCCAGCAGAGCTAAACTTTAAACCCGTTTCAGACGCTATCTTCAATGGCGGCCTGGTGGGGGAAAACGGTACGCCGGGAAGCAACTCTGACATCATCACCGTTGACGGTGACCGCGCGTTCGTTCTGCGTGTGACGGAACATAAAGCCGAAACCGTTAAGCCGCTGGCTGAAGTGCGCGAGCAGGTTATCGCTCAGGTTAAACACCAGAAAGCTGAACAGCAGGCAAAACTGCAGGCGGACAAGCTACTGTCTGAACTGAAGCAGGGTAAAGGCGACGCGGCGATGGCAGCGGCAGGTTTAAGCTTTGGTGCAGCCAAAACGCTGACCCGTACAGGCCAGGATCCGGTAAGCCAGGCGGCCTTCACGCTGCCATTGCCTGCTAAAGATAAGCCAGGCTACGGCGTGGCCAACGACATGCAGGGCAATGTGGTACTGCTAGCCCTGGACGAAGTGAAGGCCGGCACTATGCCTGCGGAACAGAAAAAAGCGATGGTGCAGGGTATTACCCAGAACAACGCCCAAATCGCCTTTGAAGCGCTGATGACCAATCTGCGTAAAGAAGCGAAGATCAAAATGGGTGACATTGTCGACCAGCAGCAGTAATCCTCAGCTTTTCTCGCATTCCGTTGCAACGTAATGCAACAACTAAAGGCCGCTTTCGCGGCCTTTTCCATATTTTGACTTTGGCATTTGTTGCCGTTTTTTCTCCCCGGTAAGGTGACCTTGCTGCCAAACATAGAAGGAGGAAACAGCATGAAGTCAGGAATAAAAGCTTTTTGTCTTACCTTAACGCTTATTGGAGCGGGCGCCTGTTCACCGGCTTATGCGGTTCCCACAGCCGCGAAAAACGCGGCGACCACGCAGATCGTCCCTACGGCTGAGAATAACGCTGTTAAAGCTTCCACCTCCAAAGCCACCGATCCGAAAACGACGGAGGCCAGCGATGGTGTAGTGAGTATCAACACGGCAAGCGCCGAAGAACTGGCACAGGGCATTAATGGGGTTGGGCTGAAAAAAGCCCAGGCTATCGTGACCTATCGTGAAGAGTACGGGCCGTTTAAAGAACTGGATCAACTGCAGGAGGTACCGGGCATCGGCAGCGCGCTGGTGGAACGTAACCGCGCCCGCATAAAACTTTGATTGATAGTGCACATTGGCTCGCGTAGTGAGAAAACTTTGCTACGCTAAATCACAGGTCATACCAGTTGGCATGGCCTGATCATCTTACCTGCTAATTAAAATTAAAAGGTCATCGCGCTATGCAGACACAAATCAAAGTTCGTGGTTATCACATGGACGTTTACCAGCACGTGAATAATGCGCGCTATCTGGAGTTCCTTGAAGAAGCCCGCTGGGAAGGGCTGGAGAACACCACCGGTTTTCAGTGGATGACGGAGCACAACATCGCTTTCATCGTCGTGAATATCAATATTAGCTACCGGCGTCCCGCAGTGCTTGGCGATGTGCTGCGCATCACCAGCAAACTGCAACAATTAAACGGCAAGAGCGGCCTATTAAGCCAGGTCGTTACGCTTGAGCCAGAAGGGCAGGCGGTGGCAGATGCGCTGCTGACCTTTGTCTGTATCGATCTGCATACCCAGAAAGCCGTGCCCATTGAGGGTGAGCTGCGCCAGCGCCTGGAAGCGATGATGCAATAACTCAACGCCCTGGCCGATAAACGGCCGGGGCAGAAAAATACGCCTTTTTCTCCTGCGCTTATACTTCAGACCTTATGTGATTAACAATCACGAGCGTAGTTACGCCAGAGGAGAATCTATGCACGTCCATCATTTGAACTGCGGTTGCATGTGTCCTTTAGGGGGCGCTCTGTACGATGGCTTCAGCAAAGGCCTGCATGCGCACCTTATCTGCCACTGCCTGCTGGTGGAGACGGATAACCACGGTCTGGTCCTGATTGATACCGGTTTCGGACAGCAGGATATGATCCACCCGGCGCAGCGGCTCTCCTGGTTTTTCCGCATGGTGAATAACATTCAGTATCGTCAGCCTCTCACTGCGCAGGCGCAAATCCAGGCGCTGGGATTCAGGGTGGAAGACGTGCGGCATATCGTTCTGACCCACCTCGATTTCGACCATGCAGGCGGGATAACCGACTTCCCGAACGCGCAGATCCATATGATGCAGACGGAGATTGATACCGTGCAGCGCAGGCAGGGCTGGCTCTCGCGCGAGCGTTATCGACCGGGGCAGTGGGGAAATCAGTCGGGCTGGCACGGCTATCAGACGAACGGCGAGCCCTGGTTTGGCTTTGAGGCGGTACGTTCTCTGGCTGGGCTGCCGCCAGAGATCCTGCTTGTTCCGTTGGCGGGTCATACCCCGGGTCACGCGGGGGTAGCAGTCCAGCATAGCGATGGATGGCTGCTTCACGGCGGTGATGCCTGGTTCTACAGGGAGGAGATGCAGCCGAGCCCGCAATGTACGCCCGGTCTGCGTTTCTATCAGTGGATGATGGAGGCGGACAGAGGGGCGCGTCTTCACAATCAGCAGCGGCTAAGAGCGCTGTCGCAGGCGCATTCGGATGAGGTGACGCTGTTTTGCAGCCACGATGCTAAGGAGTATGACCGGCTGGTCAGCCGGCCATTGAGGTAACGATAACGCTCCGCAGGGACGGGGCGTAACGGCGCTATTGCAGACCGGTTTTCTGCTTCATTGCGGCCATCACCGCAGCTTTGTCGGTCAGATAGCGGTTGAGGCCGTTGGCGCGCAGGTTGCAGGCGGCACACTCTCCACAGCCGTCGCCCTGAATGCCGTTATAGCAGGTGAGGGTCTGGCTGCGCACCAGCTCAAGCTGCTGCCAGTAATCTGCCAGCGCCCAGGTTTCCGCTTTATCCAGCCACATCAGCGGCGTTTCAAAGCGGATATCCCGCGCCATGCCCAGACTTACCGCATGGTTTAACGCTTTAACGAATTCGTCGCGGCAGTCTGGGTAGCCCGAGAAATCAGTTTCACAAACGCCGGTAATCACGGCTTCGGCTTCAACCTGATAAGCATAGATAGCCGTGAGGGTCAGGAACAGAATATTACGACCCGGAACAAAAGTACTCGGAATGCCATTTTCCTGCGGATCGTAATCCGGCACCGGGATGCTGTCGCGTGTCAGGCTGCTGACGGCCAGTTCGTTCAGCACCGTGACATCCAGCACCTTGTGAGCGCGGGCGCCCAGTTTCAGCGCGAGTTCACGCGCAACGTCGATCTCAGCGCGATGGCGCTGGCCATAATCAAACGTCACACAGTGTACTTCATCATACTGTTGTAAAGCCTGAATCAGGCAGGTGGTGGAATCTTGCCCACCGCTGAAGACGACGACCGCACGTTTCATGAGTAATCCTGTAAGCCAAAAGTAATTTTACGAACGATATGGTAACGCCCCCGTGTGCGGCTGCCCAGCTTCTTCACGCCATCGACGGCGGCGGCAGCCAGGCCTGATTAAAGTCGAACCAGCCCCAGGCGTTAAGTTCGATGCCGTTAACCCCCGGCGGGGCGCTGACCTGGTAGCGATAGTTAAACAGCGGCGTGATGATGGCATCATGCATCAGCGAGCGGAACACAGCCTGTAAACCAGCATAGCGCTCGGTAGCATCGGGATGGCTCTGCACTGCATCGAGCGTGGCCTGCAAATGCGCATACTGGCCAGCGGTTAACACATGCGACCAGAGCACGTCGCTGCGCAACCACTGCTCGAGCGTATACTCCGGTGCTTCGCCAATCAGCCTGTCGCCCATGACGATATCTGCCTCGGCCAGCGTCTCGCACTCAGCCCAGTTTTTTGCGTCATGGAATATCAGCGTCAGCTCACAGCCAAGCGTGGCAAGATACCGCTTTAGTTGCTGAGCCATCGCATGGAGTTCCACCGGCAGATGATAAATTAACGTCAACCGGCGGGGCAGTTTCGCCGCCTTCCGATCCTCCCAGTGCGGCATCGTCCAGCCGGGGATCATCTCTGTGCTTGGCGTGATTAACGACTCTTCTACCGGCAGCGTGCCGATCACCTCATGGCGGCGCACGATCTGCATCAGCGTACGGGCCTGATCCGGCGTCAGGTTGCCATTTTGCCTGACAGCCATGTAGCAGAAACCCAGGCTGATACTGTTTTTCACCGGCCGCAAATGGACAAGCTCATCCTGCTGCCCGATGGCGATTTGCACCGGGTGGAGGCAACTGGTGCCAAGTGCCGCCTCGAAAAGCTGGGGCGTTATCCAGTACTCGATGGCTTTCAGTAAAGGGTGGCCCAGGTGGTAGCTTTCATGGCTTTCGATACGTACCAGGTTTGCTTTATAGCTGGCGATACGGAATGCCCCGCAGCCAAGCTGTGTATCTTCCGGATGGGCAAGACGGCTGCAATAGCTCGCCAGACGCCAGGGCAGCCAGTAATCGGGGCGATGCAGGACAAAGCGCAGGCACCGGGCGTGCGGCTGTTCGATAGTTTTTACGCTAATAAACAGACGGTGCATCGCGGGAAGCGCTAACAGCATCAGCAGACGCTGCTGTAACTGCGCGGTTTCCACCGCCTCGCCGTTATGCCAGTGCAGCGTTGAGCGGATAAAAAAGTGCCAGCTCAGGCCGTCGTCTGAAACCTGCCAGTGGTGAGCAAGGTCGGGCTGGGGCAGCGCGCTGTTAGTCGCAAAACGCGTTAACCCGGAGAAAATATGCCCGGCAAGATGTTGTTCGGCCCGTCCCGGCAGGAAGCCTGGCTGTAACGACTCAAGCGGACGATAATAGGGGATGCGCAGGGTTGGCGTATCGTTTTGCCATTGCCCACCGAGAAAAGGTTGCAACAGGTGGCGAAGCTGTTCGGGGGCGATTTGCGCGAGCTCCAGCGCGTTCTGATGCTGCCCTTTATGCAACACCTCCTCCATCATCCCTGAGCGCACGCTATCCGGCGTCACTAAAAAAGTCAGCTCGCCACGTTTGCCTCTTCCCGACTGCGCGCGCCATGTTAACCAGCCTGCATCTTCAAGCTGATTGAGCAGGGTACGGACGTGGCGCTCGCTGCAAAAGCAACGGGCAGCAAGTTCCGCCACGGTTGCCTGAACGGGTTCACCCGCCGAAGGCTGCCACAATCTCTGGTACTGATTAAGCCGATTCAACAAACGCATGATTAAACCCGGAACAATTTTTGTGAAGTATTCACTATTAGTTCCGCATATGCCAGGCAATACTGCAGGACATGTTCGGGAGGCCACAACCGGGAGTATTTATGGCACGTCTGGCTGCATTTGATATGGATGGCACCTTGCTGCTGCCCACTCATTACCTTGGTGATGAAACGCTGCGTACGCTTAAGCGCCTGCGTGAAGAGCGTCAAATTACTCTCGCTTTTGCCACCGGCCGTCACGTACTCGAAATGCGTCATGTTTTAGGCTCTCTCGATCTTGAAGCCTTCCTTATTACCGGCAACGGAACACGTATTCACAATATGGAAGGAGAGCTGCTGCATCGGCAGGATCTCACCCCGGATGCGGCAGAAAACGTTATTCTCGGCCAGTGGGAGACCCAGGCCAGCATGCATGTTTTCAATGACGCGGGCTGGATGACGCAATACGACATCCCGGAACTGCTTCATGCCCATGTCTACAGCGGTTTCAAATATCATCTGACAGATCTGAAGCGTCTGCCCAAAGACGAAGTGACTAAGATCTGTTTCTGCGGCGATCACGACGATCTCAGCCAGCTTAAAATTCAGCTTGCCGAAGCCCTGGGCGATAGCGCGTTTCTCTGTTTCTCTGCGGTAGATTGCCTGGAAGTCTTGCCGGTGGGATGTAATAAAGGCTCGGCGCTGGGCATTCTGAGCCAGCATCTTGGCCTGACGATGAAAGATTGTATGGCGTTCGGCGACGCGATGAACGACCGGGAAATGCTCTCGTCGGTCGGTCACGGTTTGATTATGGGCAACGCGATGGCCCAGTTAAAAGCGGATTTACCTCATCTGCCGGTTATTGGTCACTGCAGTAATCAGGCGGTTTCACATTATTTAACTCATTGGCTGGATACTCCAAACCTTACTTATTCCCCCGAATGACAAGGCATTTTCAGCAGGCCGGGCGAGAACCCCGGCCTTTTTTATTGCAGCAAACCCTGAATTTTTGCCCGCCACGGCTGCAACTCTCCAATATTCGCCTTTACCCACTCCGCGTTGTAATAGGTTTCCAGATAGCGCTCGCCGCTGTCGCAAAGCAGCGTCACAATGGAACCCGTGCGGCCTTCGGTGCGCATACGAACCGCCATCTGTAATGCGCCCCACATATTTGTCCCGGTGGATGCGCCCACTTTGCGTCCCAGCATCGATTCCAGCCATTGCATGGTGGCGACGCTTGCGGCGTCCGGTACGCGCATCATTTCATCGATAACATCCGGGATGAACGAGGGTTCGCAGCGCGGACGGCCGATGCCTTCGATTTTACTGCCCACTTTGCTGCTCAGCCCGCAGTCACGCTGATGCCAGTAGTCGAGGAAGACCGAATTTTGTGGATCGACCACCAGAAGCCGGGTCGGATGTCCCTGGTAACGCAGATAGCGGCCAATCGTTGCGGAAGTCCCGCCCGTACCGGCGCTCATCACGATATAGTCCGGCACCGGATGCGGCTCATGCTCCATCTGACGGAAGATACTGTCGGCGATATTGTTATTACCGCGCCAGTCGGTAGCGCGTTCGGCATAGGTGAACTGGTCCATATAGTGGCCGTTCAGCTCGCGCGCCAGCATTTCGGAAGCGGCGTAGATTTCACAGGCGCTGTCAACAAAATGGCAGCGGCCGCCATAAAACTCGATCTGCTCGATTTTACGTTTCGCCGTAAATCCCGGCATAACGGCAATAAAAGGCAGCCCCAGCAGGCGAGCAAAATAGGCCTCAGAGACGGCGGTTGACCCAGACGACGCCTCGATAATGGGGGTGCCTTCTTTGATCCAGCCATTGCATAAGCCATAGAGAAACAGCGATCGCGCCAGACGGTGCTTCAGGCTGCCCGTCGGATGGGTGCTTTCATCTTTCAGATACAGTTGAATACCGGGAAAACCAGGTAAGGCGAGGCGGATAAGATGCGTGTCTGCCGAACGTTGGTAATCGGCGTTGATTTCGCTGATGGCGTGGTTTACCCAGCTGCTGGTCATGGTCGGGATCCGTTTGTCTATTTGTGCTTAGCGTAAAGCAAAAGAAGGATAAAAAAGTTGCCATTTTGCCTTTATAAGGCTTTCCTTAGAGAAAAATTTTCTCCAGAAGAGCGTTATGATAGATAAAATTGACCGTAAGCTACTATCCTTGCTGCAGGAAGACTGTACCCTCTCTTTGCAGGCGCTGGCTGATGCCGTTAATCTGACCACCACGCCCTGCTGGAAGCGCCTGAAAAAACTCGAAGACGACGGCATTGTGCGCGCGAAAGTCGCTTTGCTGGATCCCGAAAAACTTGGCCTGGGCCTCACGGCTTTCGTGCTGATAAAAACCCAGCAGCACAGCAGCGAGTGGTACGGCAAATTTGTGAGCGTAGTGGAGGAGATGCCCGAAGTTCTCGGCTTCTGGCGTATGGCAGGCGAGTATGACTACCTGATGCGTGTGCAGGTGGCGGACATGAAGCGTTACGACGATTTTTATAAGCGTCTGGTCAACGGTATTCCTGGTTTAACCGATGTGACTTCGAGTTTTGCCATGGAACAGATAAAATACACTACAGCTTTGCCGATAAGCGGTTAACCACGCTGCGTTTTAGCGCTTCTCGGCACTTCTTTAGCGCCCTCGTCGGCAGACTGCAAATCAGGAATAAAACCGCGTGCGATTATTTGCTCAATTAAGCTGGTACTTCACCCGTGAATGGCGTCGCTATCTCGGGGCGGTGGCCTTGCTTATCATCATCGCTATTCTGCAACTCGTGCCGCCAAAACTGGTGGGCGTGATTGTGGATGGCGTCACTGAACATCGCCTGTCAGGACAACAGGTGCTGATGTGGCTTGCCGTGATGATTGTAATTGCCGTTGTGGTGTATGCGCTGCGCTACGTGTGGCGCGTGCTGTTGTTTGGCGCGTCTTACCAGCTTGCGGTCGAATTACGTGAGGATTACTACCGTCAGCTAAGCCGCCAGCATCCCGAATTTTATCTTCGCCATCGTACCGGCGACTTAATGGCGCGAGCCACGAATGACGTAGACCGCGTGGTATTCGCCGCAGGCGAAGGCGTGCTGACGCTGGTGGACTCGCTGGTGATGGGCTGCGCGGTGCTGATTGTTATGTCCACCCAGATTAGCTGGGAGTTAACGCTGCTGGCGCTGCTCCCCATGCCGGTAATGGCGTTGGTTATCAAACGTTACGGCGACCAGCTACACCAGCGTTTCAAACTCGCTCAGGCGGCGTTCTCAACCCTTAACGATCGCACCCAGGAAAGCTTAACCAGCATCCGTATGATCAAAGCTTTTGGTCTGGAGGAGAGACAGTCGGCGTTATTTGCCTCCGAAGCGCAGGACGCCGGGGCGAAGAACATGCGCGTGGCGCGGGTGGATGCCCGTTTTGACCCAACCATTTATATCGCAATCGGCACAGCAAACCTGCTGGCGATAGGCGGCGGGAGCTGGATGGTGATGCAGGGTACGTTAACGCTCGGGCAGCTTACGAGCTTCGTCATGTATCTGGGCCTGATGATTTGGCCGATGCTGGCGCTGGCATGGATGTTCAATATTGTCGAGCGCGGCAGCGCCGCCTATAGCCGTATTCGCAGCATGCTGGAAGAAGCGCCCTCGGTAACTGACGGCGAGAAAGCAGCGCCGTCCGGGCGCGGCACCGTGCAGGCTACTATTCGCGCTTTCCACTACCCGCAAACCGCGCAGCCGACGCTTGAGAATGTTTCATTCACGCTAAAACCCGGCGGCATGCTTGGATTATGCGGCCCGACCGGTGCGGGGAAAAGCACCATTTTATCCCTGCTCCAGCGCCATTTTGACATCGACCAGGGCGATATCCGCTTCCACGATATCCCGCTGGCGCAGATGCAGCTCGACGCCTGGCGCAGCCGCCTTGCGGTTGTGAACCAGACGCCGTTCTTATTCTCCGATACCGTGGCGAACAATATCGCGCTGGGTAAACCGAACGCCACGCAGCAGGAAATTGAACATGTCGCGCGCCTTGCAAGCGTACATGAAGATATTTTGCGCCTGCCGCAGGGCTACGAAACGGAAGTAGGCGAGCGCGGCGTAATGCTCTCCGGTGGGCAGAAACAGCGTATCTCCATTGCCCGTGCGCTGTTGCTGGATGCGGAAATCCTTATTCTCGACGATGCGCTTTCGGCGGTAGACGGGCGTACCGAATACCAGATCCTTCACAACCTGCGTCAGTGGGGGGAGAACCGCACGGTGATTATCAGCGCGCACCGCCTGTCAGCGTTGACCGAAGCGAGTGAAATTCTGGTTTTGCAGCACGGGCACGTTGCCCAGCGCGGTAATCATGACGTGCTGGTTTCCCGGCAAGGATGGTATCGCGATATGTATCGTTATCAGCAACTGGAAGCTGCGCTGGACGATGTGCCAGAAGCGGTCGATACGGAGGAAGCCAATGCGTAAGCTCCACAAGCAGTGGCCGACGATAAAACGTCTCCTGGCCTACGGTTCACCGTGGCGCAAACCGCTGGCGGGTGCGGTAGCGATGCTGTGGATCGCGGCGGCGGCGGAAGTCACCGGCCCGGTGCTGGTGAGCTATTTCATCGATAATATGGTCTCGCAAAATCGTTTGCCGGTTGCGCTGGTGGCCGGGCTTGCCACGGCTTACCTGCTGCTTTCCATTACGGCTGCGGGGCTGCATTACTGGCAGGCATTGCTCTTCAACCAGGCCGCCGTTGGCGTGGTGCAAAAACTGCGTACCGATGTGATGGATGCGGCGCTTCGCCAGCCGTTGAGCGCATTTGATACGCAGCCCGTGGGGCAGTTAATTTCCCGTGTTACCAACGACACGGAAGTGATTCGCGATCTCTACGTCACCGTCGTCGCTACCGTCTTGCGCAGCGCGGCGCTAATTGGCGCGATGCTGGTGGCGATGTTCAGCCTCGACTGGCGGATGGCACTGGTCGCCGTCACTATCTTCCCGGCCGTGCTGATTGTGATGGTGATTTACCAGCGCTACAGCACGCCGATTGTGCGCCGGGTACGCAGCTATCTGGCGGATATTAACGATGGCTTCAACGAAGTTATCAACGGCATGAGCGTTATCCAGCAGTTCCGCCAGCAGGCGCGATTTGGCGAACGTATGGGCGCGGCGAGCCGTTCACACTATCTGGCGCGTATGCAAACCCTGCGGCTGGACGGTTTTCTGCTGCGGCCATTGCTTAGCCTGTTTTCTGCGCTGGTGCTTTGCGGATTACTGATGCTGTTCGGCTTCACCTCGGTAGGCACGATTGAAGTGGGCGTGCTGTATGCCTTCATTAACTACCTTGGTCGGCTCAACGAGCCGCTTATCGAACTGACCACTCAGCAGTCGATGCTGCAGCAGGCGGTGGTTGCCGGGGAGCGTGTTTTTGAGCTGATGGATGGTAAACGCCAGGATTACGGCAACGATACTCGTCCGCTGGCAAGCGGCAACATCAGCGTGGATAACGTTTCTTTTGCCTACCGTGGCGATCGCCTGGTGCTGCAGGATATTAATCTGGAAGTACCGTCGCGCAGCTTTGTGGCGCTGGTGGGGCATACGGGCAGCGGCAAAAGTACGCTGGCTAACCTGTTGATGGGTTATTACCCGCTGACCAGCGGCGAAATACGTCTTGATGGCCGCCCGTTAGCTACGCTCAGCCACGATACCCTGCGCCGCGGCGTTGCCATGGTGCAACAGGATCCGGTGGTTCTGGCGGATTCATTCTTCGCCAACGTCACCCTGGGGCGCGATATCAGCGAAGAGGCCGTATGGCAGGCGCTGGAAACGGTGCAGCTGGCGGATCTCGCACGCACGATGGCGGACGATATCCACACCCGCCTGGGCGAACAGGGCAATAACTTGTCCGTTGGGCAAAAACAGCTGCTGGCGCTGGCGCGCGTGCTGGTTGATGCTCCGCAAATCCTCATTCTGGATGAAGCGACCGCGAATATCGACTCCGGTACCGAGCAGGCTATCCAGCAGGCGCTGACGGCCATTCGCGAACATACCACGCTTGTGGTGATCGCCCACCGCTTATCGACGATTACCGATGCGGATACCATTCTGGTGCTGCACCGTGGTCAGGCGGTTGAGCGGGGCACGCACAGCGAACTGCTGGCCTCGGAAGGGCGCTACTGGCAGATGTATCAGCTGCAACTGGCTGGTGAAGAGCTGGCCGCCGCCACGCACGAGGAATCGCTTATCGCCTGATGCACCAGCAACAGGCAATAAATTTGCACAACGCCAGGGAAGAGTCCCGTTGGTGCAATATTGAAACGCACTGTGCACCAGCATAGTGCGTTTTTTCTTTCCAGGAACAATCTGAATTCCCGCCGCTCTTTTCCCATGCTGAATAATCTCCCGCCACCGCTGACTAAGGCGCCGTTAAAAGCATAGTTTTCATTTCTGGCACGCGGCTTGCTTTATAACAAAAGTATTGCAGAGCAATTACCAATTCTGACTGGAGGGGAATCTATGAAGCTGGTTACCGTGGTAATAAAACCGTTCAAACTCGAAGACGTGCGTGAGGCGTTGTCTTCTATCGGCATTCAGGGACTGACCGTCACCGAGGTAAAAGGCTTTGGTCGTCAGAAAGGTCATGCAGAGTTGTATCGCGGGGCGGAATACAGCGTTAATTTCCTGCCAAAAGTGAAAATCGATGTGGCTATTGCCGATGACCAGCTTGATGAAGTGGTTGATGTGATTAGCAAAGCGGCCTACACCGGCAAAATTGGTGACGGCAAAATTTTTGTTGCCGAACTGCAACGTGTCATTCGTATTCGTACCGGCGAAGCCGACGAAGCTGCACTGTAAGCCTCCCCAATCGTGAAAGGGACAGAGAAAATGAAGAAATTAGCCTCCGTATCAGGCGTTGTAGCCCTGGCACTTGCGCCGTCGCTGGCTCAGGCCGCTCCGGCCGTTGCCGATAAAGCAGATAACGCCTTTATGATGATTTGCACCGCGTTGGTGCTGTTTATGACAATTCCCGGGCTTGCGCTGTTTTACGGCGGTCTGATTCGCTCTAAAAACGTGCTTTCGATGCTGACGCAGGTTTCGGTGACCTTCGCGCTGGTTTGCGTACTGTGGGTGGTTTACGGCTATACGCTGGCCTTTGG
The DNA here is from genome assembly GCA_032051265.1 of Buttiauxella sp. GTDB lineage: Bacteria > Pseudomonadota > Gammaproteobacteria > Enterobacterales > Enterobacteriaceae > Dryocola. The sequence goes on along the minus strand of DAMBYU010000006.1, from coordinate 267,641 downwards.
TACGGGCGGCAGCTTCTTCGGTAACTTCGACTGGGTGATGCTCAGGAATATCCAGCTGACCGCGCTGATGGGCTCTTTCTATCAGTATATTCACGTGGCGTTCCAGGGCTCTTTCGCCTGTATCACCGTAGGGCTGATTGTTGGTGCGCTGGCTGAGCGTATTAAATTCTCCGCCGTGCTCATTTTCGTTCTGGTCTGGCTGACGCTCTCCTATGTGCCGATCGCACATATGGTATGGGGCGGTGGTCTGCTGGGGACACACGGCGCTATGGACTTCGCAGGCGGCACGGTTGTGCATATTAATGCTGCGGTTGCAGGCCTGGTGGGGGCTTACCTGGTCGGTAAACGTGTGGGTTATGGCAAAGAAGCCTTCAAACCGCATAACCTGCCAATGGTCTTCATGGGCACCGCAATTCTCTACTTTGGCTGGTTCGGTTTCAACGCCGGCTCTGCAAGCTCTGCTAACGAAATTGCCGCTCTGGCCTTCGTGAACACGGTGGTGGCAACGGCGGCCGCGGTGCTGGGTTGGATCTTTGGCGAGTGGGCGCTGCGCGGTAAGCCATCGCTGCTTGGCGCCTGTTCCGGTGCAATTGCAGGTCTGGTGGGGATCACCCCGGCTTGTGGTTATGTCGGCGTAGGCGGTGCGTTGATTATCGGTATCGCTGCGGGTCTGGCTGGCTTGTGGGGCGTGACGCTGCTGAAGAAATGGCTGCGTGTTGATGACCCATGCGATGTGTTCGGCGTGCACGGCGTTTGCGGCATCGTTGGCTGCATTATGACCGGCATCTTTGCTGCGGCTTCACTGGGTGGCGTGGGTTACGCGGAAGGCGTGACCATGGGCCATCAGGTTCTGGTACAGCTTGAAAGCATTGGCGTGACTATCGTATGGTCTGGCGTCGTGGCCTTTATCGGCTTTAAGGTCGCTGACCTGACCGTTGGTCTGCGTGTGCCAGAGGAGCAGGAGCGCGAAGGGCTGGATGTCAACAGCCACGGTGAGAACGCTTACAACGCATAAAGAGTTACCCCTAATCCTCTCCCCAAAAAGGGAAGAGGATTAGGGTCGAGTCTGTTTTCGCACTCTCTTTCAGAAAGGGTGAATACTATCCCCGCTTACGCATTACCCCTTCCTGCACCGTTGATGCAACCAGCAAGCCATCCTGGTTATAAAACTCACCGCGTACAAAACCACGCGCGCTTGATGCCGATGTGCTCTCAACGCTGTAAAGCAACCAGTCGTTCATGTCGAACGGACGGTGGAACCACATGGAATGATCGATAGTCGCTATCTGTATCCCGGGTTCCAGAAAACCGATGCCGTGCGGCTGAAGAGCGGTTGGCAGGAAATTAAAATCTGAAGCGTAGCCCAGCAGATACTGATGCACCCGCAGGTCGTCCGGCATTTTGCCGTTGGCGCGCAGCCAGGTCTGGCGGGCTGGCTCTGCCTGATGCCCTTTGAGCGGGTTATGGAACTCTACCGGGCGAATCTCCAGTGGCTTTTCGCAAAGGAATTTTTCTTTTACCGACGGTGGAAGGAATTTTTCGACAGAACGCGCTATATCCGTTTCTGATATCAGCCCGTCAGGCGAAGGGGCCTGCGGCATGGTTTTTTGATGCTCAAAGCCCGGTTCCGGCGCCTGGAAAGAGGCGGTCATGTAGAAAATAGGCTTGCCATTCTGTACGGCGGCGACGCGGCGAGCGCTAAAGCTTTTGCCGTCGCGCAGCGTTTCAACGTCATAAACGATGGGTTTCAGGCTATCACCGGGACGCAGGAAATAGCTGTGGAAGGAGTGCACCAGGCGCTCCGCCGGAACGGTTTCTTTGGCGGCATATAGCGCCTGGCCGACCACCTGACCACCAAATACCTGGCGTAAACCTAAGTCCTCGCTCTGGCCCCGAAACAAACCTTCTTCAATCTTTTCCAGATTGAGCAAAGCCAATAAATTGCTGAGCGCCTGACTCATAGAACATCCTCAATAAAGTGATAACCCGCGCGTTAGTCGCCTGATTATAACATGCTATTAGCATCGATCGAGCACTGGCCCGACCTGATAACAAAGGCCGTGCCAGGCAAAATTCAGTGACATGTGCCACACTTAGCGTGATAAACATGTTTTAACCACTCATTACTTGTGGGACACAGCGCCCACTGGTGCATTGATAATAAGGAGAACAAATCAATGAAACTTGTGCACGTGTTAAGTGGTTTAGCCGTCGCGGTAACGCTTGCGGGATGCGCGCAGAAATCTGCTGACATTCCAACCCCGGCACCAGCCGCAACTACCTCTGGAGCCACGGCTCAGCCGGTCATTGCACAGCCATCTGTAACCGGTACGGCCTGGATTCGTCAGAAAGTTGCACTGCCGCCGGATGCTGTCCTGACGGTAACGCTGTCGGATGCTTCCCTTGCCGATTCCCCGTCTAAGGTGCTGGCGCAGAAGGTGACCCGCACCGAAGGTAAACAGGCGCCGTTTAGTTTTGTGCTGCCGTTTAACCCGGCAGATGTCCAGCCAAACGCGCGTATTATCCTGAGTGCTGCGATCACCGTGAACGATAAACTGGTGTTTATTACCGATACCGTACAGCCGGTTATCAATCAGGGCGGCACGAAAGCGGATCTGACTTTGGTTCCGGTGCAGCAAACGGCGGTACCGATGCAGCCGGGCGGTGGAGCAGTAACAACCGTACCATCAACTTCCCCGACGCAGGTAACCCCTTCTTCTGCGGTTCCTGCACCGACCACGTTCTGATGTTTAGCGCCTCCGCAGAGGCGCTGAGAATGCTGACAGGGTCATTAGAAGTTGAAAATGGTTTTACCCCAACCACCCGAAACCACGCTTTTCGGGTGGTTGGCATCAATCTTAGCGCCTCTGCGGAGGCGCTTTTTAGTAGTTCCAGCGGTAACGCTGCATATCAATATGCCCATCCCCGGAAACCATAATCCCTTCGGACAGCAGCGCTTCACGCTGACGTTGTAAATCAGGCCCTTTAAGGGAGATGACGCCGTGACGATTAACCACGCGGTGCCAGGGCAGCTTGCTGCCTTCCGGCAGGCGCTTAAGCACGCCGCCGACCTGACGCGCCGCGCGCGGCGAGCCCGCAAGCGAAGCTATATCCCCATAGGTTGTGACAAGGCCTGGGGGGATAGCGGCAATAATCTGGTAAACCCGTTGCGGGAAAGAATCGTGATTATCCATAGCTTGATCCTCAAAACGACATTGCTAAGCATAATGGCCGCTGTCTCCTGAGCCAAGAAAAACGCCGGTTGCGCAAGAAACCAACACCTGACCGCCTGCGGCTTGCAATTGCCCGGGGCAACATGGATAATGCGCCAGCGCGTCAGGTAACTGTCGCTCTCAATGGGGGCTCTGTTGGTTCTCCCGCAACACTAACTTGTGAACTCGGTCAGATCCGGAAGGAAGCAGCCGCAGCAGGTGACGTGTGTGCCGGGATGTAGCTGGCAGGGCCCCCACCCAATTCTGGCTAGCCTATAGCCTTTGCCGCTTTTACCTGCGTTTTTTCACCCCAGCCCATATTTATGCCGGCCGCCGCCAGCAAAATCATAAACCCGCCGACAAACTGAAACAGACTCATACTGTGGCCGAAGGCTATGCGATCGACAATCACCGCCATCACCGGGTAGATAAAAGAAAGTGAAGCGGTCAGGGCTGTGGGCAGTTTCTGAATTGCGCTATACAGCAACTGGTACATCACGCCGGTGTGCAGCACGCCAAGCAATAGTACGATGCCCCAGCCGGAAAGGGTTAGCGTCTGGCTAAAATCCGCCAGCGGCAGCAGCATCACCACGCCGAGGGTGACTTGCACCAGGGCGATTTGCTGCGGCGGTACACCTTTAAGCTGCCTTGCGATCAGGGCGGTAAGGGCATAGAAAAATGCTGCGCCCAGCGCCATAGCTATTCCCCCGACCCATCCAGCATCCGTGCCGTGCGACAGCCCGCTGGAAAGCACCAGCAGCATGCCGGCGAAAGATAAGACCAGCCAAAGCCACTTTGCTTTACTGACCTGCTCTTGCAGAATGAAAACGCCCATCCCAACCAGCATTAACGGCTGGGTATTGTAGACTACCGTCGCAAGGCCGATGGAGATACGGGAATAGGCCGCAAACAGCAGCAGCCAGTTCAGAACCAGAGCAATGCCCCCCAGAGCTGAAATAAAGATAATCTTACGGGACAAATGGCTGCGCCAGTTTCCGCGATAAAGACCGAAAGCGAATAAGGTTAACGCGCCGAATACGCAGCGCCAGAACACTACGTTTGTGACGGATTGTCCGGAGAGCAGCACAAACGCGCCGATAGTGCCGGAAATAACCATCGCTGCAATCATTTGCAGGCTGCCAGTTTTGATGTCAGTTTTCATTTTCACCTCCCAATGGGTTGGCTTTATTCTGACAAGTGCCATGGGCAGGATGAAGTGGTAATATTAGGGATAACTACTTATTTTCCTTTTAAAGTGAGATAAAAATGGCTGACTACCTTCCTGATGATATAGATCGCCATATTCTTACCTGTCTCGCTCAGGATGCCCGCATCTCTTTGAAAGTGCTGAGTGGGCATGTTGGCCTTTCGTCACCCAGCACGGCGGAGCGCCTGAAGCGCCTGGAAGAAAAAGGCGTGATTGGGGGATATACGCTGGATGCGTATCTCCCTGCGCTTGGCTACAGTTTGCAGGCAATCGTGCGAGTGAAACCCATGCCGGGCATGCTGCATAAAGTCGAAAAGCTCATTCAGGGCATTCCACAATGCACAGAATGTGACAAGGTAACCGGTGAGGACTGTTTTGTGATGCGGCTGGTCATCCGTTCTATAGCGCAACTGGATGAAATACTGGATGAATTAGCAAACTTTGCGCAGAGCAATACCTCGATTGTGAAAAGCAGTCCGGTAAAGCGGCGTTTACCGCCGCTTTAACTAAACCGTCAACCCGCGTTCCACATATCCACGATTTTGCGTCACTTGTTTCCAGACAGGCTGGAGGCGTTCAAGCGCGTTGCGCATTGACGCGGGTTCCAGGGTAAAAGGCAAACGCAGGTAGCGTTCGAACGCGCCTTCTGTGCCGAAGCGCGGGCCTGCGCCGATGCGAATGCCAATGGACTCGGCGCTGGCGGCGAAGACGGTCGCCAGCGGTTTCGGTAGCTCAATCCATAAAGATAAACCGCCGTCCGGCGCGGCGGTAATTCGCCAGTCAGGGAAAAGCTCTCTTACGATTGCGGAGCAAAAATCCCTTTGCTGCAGCAACATCTTCCTGCGCTGCGGCAGGAAATTTTCGGCCGTGTTGAACAGGCTAATCGTCGCCAGTTGCTCAAGAAGGGGGGAGCCTAAATCGAGCGAATTTCGCACCTGTATCAGTGAGGCGATAGTGCGTGAGGAGGCCCGAATCCACCCCAGACGCAAACCACCCCAGAAGCTTTTTCCGGCCGAGCCAAGCGTGATGACGTTATCCGCATCATCAAAAGCGGCGAGCGGCGGCGGGGGAGGCTCGTCAAACCATAAATCCGCCATAGTTTCATCCACCACTATTGCCGTGCGGGTGCGGGCGGCTATTTCCGTCACGATTGCACGGGTAGCGGCGTCCATGCAGCGCCCGGTGGGGTTATGAAAGTCCGGGATCAGGTAAGCCAGACGAGGAGAGGTCTGGGCGATGGTTGCAGCCAGACCATCCGTATCCCAGCCCTGCTGCGGCAGACTGACTGAAACCGGGCGGCAGGATGCGCCTGTAATTGCGGCTAACGCCATCGGATAGGTTGGATGATCGATAACCACTCTGTCACCGGGGCCGGTTAGCAGTCGCAGAATCAAGCTAAATCCGCTTACCGCACCGTTTACCACCATGATCTGATCCGCTGAAGTCGGTAAGCCACGGGCTGCGTAACGCCGGGCAATCACTTCGCGAAGCTCCGGTAATCCACGCTGATCGTAACCCGTGGAGCCGAGATGCTCGGGTAACGCCGTTAATGCGCTGGTATAAGCCTGATGAATCTCCGGGCCTGCGGATAATGCGGCAGTCGAAAGATCCAATACCGGGGCAACGCCGGGTACTGGCGAGGTGGTAAGTCCGCCCTCAGGGAGGATAGTTGTGGATCCTGAGCCGTGGCGGCTGAGCAAATAGCCCTCTTCGCGCAGTTGCCCCAGCGCTGCGGCAACGGTTGTTCTGCTGACGCCAAGCGCCGCTGCCAGCTCGCGTTCGCCGGGTAACCGACTGTCCAGTGGCAGCCTGCCGTCAAGAATCAACAAACGTAGCCCATCCGCAAGCTGGCGATAAACCGGCGTTCGGGAAAGCGTCTGGTGCCAGTGCCCCAGGAGTTTGATCAGTGAGGCGGTCCCCGTTCTGCGCTGTGTCATAACAGTCCACTTTGTGATAACTGGACCTTAATAATCAGTCCATTTTGCCGGAAAGTATAGCCACAATGAACAGGTGAGGTGGAAAAATGATGGCACGTCGGTTAATGCAGCTTTACATCGGGCTGGTGCTGTATGGAGTATCGACGGCGATGTTTGTCCGCGCCGATCTGGGAGCGGATCCGTGGAACGTCTTTCACCTCGGCGTGGCAAAAATCTTTTCCCTTAATATTGGCATGGTGATGATCCTGGTTGGCGCGCTGGTGCTGCTGCTGTGGATCCCTCTGCGGCAGCGTCCGGGACTTGGTACTATCAGCAATGTCATCGTGATTGGGCTGGCGGCGGACGCGGCGCTGGCGCTGATGCCGCCGCTGGAGTCGCTGGTTACGCGCAGCATCCTGCTTGTTTGCGCCATAATGGTGAATGCCGTTGCCACGGGTATGTATATCGGAGCAGGTTTCGGCTCTGGCCCGCGAGACGGCTTAATGACCGGCATCAACGCCCGCACCGGCTGGTCAGTACGCAGCGTGCGGACCGCAATAGAACTGACGGTACTTTTTGCGGGCTGGATGATGGGCGGCACGTTGGGAGTGGGCACGGTGCTTTATGCTCTCGCCATTGGCCCGCTGATCCAGCTATGCCTGCCGTGGTTTCGGGTTACGGTTCGCCGCGAAAAGCTGCAGGCCGGGTCAAGGGTAGTGCCATAGGTTCAAAGCTGTGTTAAACCTAACCTACAGCCCGATAAGGAGATATCATGGCCCGCTACCCGATAAAACAGCAGTTCTGGCGTGATGCCGCACTGCCGTGGCTTGAGGTCAGAAACGTGCTGGACGGACGCGGCGTTTGCTATGCGCCGCATACTCACGAAACCTTTTCTATTGGCGCGGTAGTGGGGGGAACCAGCACGTACCTTAACGAGAAGACGCAGCTACAGATTGATGAAGGTTCAGTGGTATTGATGAACCCGGGTGCGCTGCACGCCTGTAATCCGGTGCAGGATCAACCCTGGGCCTATCGGATGTTTTATTTCGACAGGCGCTGGTTAAACCAGTTACTGGGCGATGACGAAGAAAACACCTGCCACTTTACCCAAACCTGGACCGCCAGTCAGACGCTGTATACCGGCCTTAACCAGCTCTACCTTAGGGTCACTAGTCCTCAATACGCTATGCTGGAAAAAGAGTCTGCGGCGGTTGAATTTATGCTGCGGGTGCAGCAAGAACTGCGTCCGCAGTTAAATCCTTTTAGCAACGCACCCCAACAACTGGCCAGGGCCATCGAAAAAATCCAGCAACAGTACGACCAACCTTTAACGCTGGCCTCGCTTGCGCAGGCGGCCGATCTTTCGGTGAGCCATCTGATTCGTCTGTGCCAACAGCATTATGGCGTTACGCCTCATGCTCTGTTGATAAACCGCCGCTTGCATATCGCCCGTGAACGCCTTAAAAGTGGCGATGCGCTGGTCAGCGTGGCGCAGGCAGCCGGTTTTGCCGACCAGGCGCACTTCCAGCGGGTCTTTAAGCAGCATCTGGCGGTGACGCCTAAGCAATACCGCGACCTGCTCTAATTCAACGCTAACCAGCCCGCGAAGCCCACCAGCAGGGCGGCCAGCGTTCTGTTGAGCAGGCGAATGCGGGAAGGTCGCTGCAGATAATCACTGAGCGATGCCCCGGCCAGTGCCCAGCTCAGAATCGACAGATAACAGATCACAAAATAGATAGCGGCAAAGAGCCAGATCGTCGCATGGTTGCCGTCGCGGGCATAAAGCCCCATGCCAGCCACGCAGGCGAGCCAGGCCTTCGGGTTCAGCCACTGCATCATGGCGCCGTTTATGGCTCCGGGTGCCCGCAACTGTCTGGCGCGGGAAATGTCGCCGTTATCCCGCCCCAACCGCCAGGCCATCCAGAGCAAAAATAGAATGCCGCTGAATCTGAGCAGCGCTTGCAGCATCGGCCAGTAGTTCAGTAATTCATATAAACCATAGCCGGTTGCCAGCAGCAGCGCGGTAAAGCCGACGGTGGCTCCCGTTACATGCGGCACGCAGGCGCGCCAACCGAAACTCACGCCGCTACTTAATGCCACCATATTCACCGGCCCCGGTGAGACGGAAGAGACCAGCGCAAAAATCATCATCGACCAGACAACGTTCATAACCACTCCTCATTTATTGGGCAACCAGCGTGCCACGCCGGGCCTGGTGTGGTATTGAACAAAATAATCATGGCGCGTTTTTGTCGCGCTATCTTTATCTGTCTGAAAGAAAAATTCCCATCAATGAGGTCACGATGCAAACCCCGCTTATCAGTCATGCGGCATCAAACTGGAGCAGTCATCAGTTAGCGCACATTCTTACCCACTGTTTTGAAGGTTATCTGGTGTCGTTTAACATTGACGGCGACGCCTTCGCGACCCGCTTTAGCGCTGAGGACATCAGCCTCAATGACAGCAAAGTCTGGCTGCAGGATGGTGACCCAAAAGCGCTGGCGGTTATCGTCCGCCGTGGGCAGACCAGCCGGCTTGCGGCATTTGCGATTCGCCCGGAACTGCGCGGGCAGGGACATGGCAAAGAGTTTATCCGGCAGTTAATTGACGAGGCGCAGGCGCGCGGCGATCGGCAAATGTGGCTGGAAGTGATAGTCGGCAACGACAGCGCCCTGGCGCTCTATAAACGCATGGGGTTTGTCTGCCAGCAAACGCTGGTCGGTTTTCACGCCACGGGCTCAACGCTGTTCCGTCCGACCGGTGAACTGCTGGAGATCGACCCGCTGCTGATGGCGAAAAAAATGATGACCGACAGCCGCCTGCGATTACCCTGGTTAAGCGCGCCTGAAACGCTCTATAAATTGCCCGGCAAGGCTTATGTGCTCGACGATGTCGCTTACGCGATGGTCGTCCCGCATGCGCAGCAACCCAAACTGCGTATGCTTTATGTCGACAGCGCCGCACGTGGAAAAGGGTATGCGAAAAAGCTGCTGGCGCTGCTGCATGAGCGTTTCCCCGGGCTTTCTACCGCAGGCTCCGTCCCGGAGCAGATTGCCCCGCTGTACCTGAGTTGCGGCTACCGCCAGGACCCCATTACGCAATATGAAATGCTGTTTAAATTTTGACCGGGCAGCATCCATTCTTCATCGCTACACTTATCTGGCGTAATCATCACGGGTGGAAACCACCCGCCCGTATCCTCACCCTGTGGAGGCAACAATGCATTATGTCGATGGTTTTGTGGTAGCGGTTCCCGCTGCTAATAAGGAGGAGTACAAACAGTTGGCTGCCAAAACGGCGCCGCTGTTTAAGGAGTTTGGCGCTTTGCGTATTGTAGAATGCTGGGCTGAAGACGTGCCCGAAGGCAAGCTCACCGATTTTCGTATGGCCGTCAAAGCCGAAGAGGATGAAGAGGTTGTCTTTAGCTGGATTGAATACCCTTCTAAAGAAGCACGTGACGAGGCCAACAGAAAAATGATGGCCGACCCACGCATGAAGGAGTTTGGCGACACCATGCCCTTTGATGGCAAGCGCATGATCTACGGCGGATTTATGCCGCTGCTGGACGAGTCCTGATTTACCAGGCCTGGGCGGATAGCGCTTCGCTTATCCGCCCAGGAACTGAACGCTGGGCGTCGAATCGTAGGGCGGATAAGCTTTAGCGCCATCCACCGGACTTTTTTCACCCCTCCTACAGCACCAGTTCCCGCAGCAGCCCAAACGCCAGTTTCATATGCGCTTCGCTGACGATAAAGGCTTTGAGCTGCTGCGTCTCATCGTAACCCTTTGCAATCAATCCCTGCGGCTCGGCGGTGATTTGCCAGTGCAAATCGGCTCGCTGGGTTTCACCGGCCAGGTGCAGCGGCATCTCCGGCGTTTTTACCTTCACCAGCATCGCAGGCAGGGTCAGGCCGTCGGCGGCCCCCAGCAAATTTTTAGCGAGCGTCATGGCGCTGAACTGAATCGGCTGTAAGAACGGCAGTACTTTACCCTCGATTTCCGCACAGTCGCCCAGCGCGTAAATATTCGCATCAGAGGTCTGTAACTGGCGATTAACCTCAATCCCCCGGTTCACCGCAAGCCCGGCACGCTTCGCCAGCTCGACGTTAGGACGCAGCCCAATAGCGCTCACAACGGCGTCAACACTCACAACACGCCCGTTGCTCAGCGCCGCATCAATCCCCTGCGGGGTTTTAGTTAACGATTCCAGAGACTGCCTGAACAACAGCTCGACGCCCATCTGATTCAGACGATGCTGCAGACGGCTGCTCACCTCCGCAGGCATCAGCGAAGCGAGCAGGCTGGCTGAGTTATCTACCACAATCACCTGCTTACCGGCGCGGCAAAAATCCATTGCCAGTTCGCTGCCAATCAGACCGCCGCCTAAAATCATCACCCGGTGTGCATCACGCAGCGCTGTTTCACCGGCGAGATATTCCTGCTGGCTGTTGAGCGTCAGCATTAGCTCGTGGCCGGGAATGGGGGGAAGCACCGCGCTTGAGCCGGTCGCCAGTACCAGTTTGTCATAGGGCCATTGCCGATCGCCACATTGCACAAGGCGCTTGCTGGCATCGATGTAAGAGACCCAGCTATTAGCATGCAGCGTCAGATTATACTGCTCGGCAAACTCCCCGGCGCGCTGCCGGGTCATTTCATCTGCACGCTGATCCAGGCTTATAACGTGGCTGAGATCGGGCTTGTTATATTCATCCATACTGTCTGCGGCAATCAGGCGAACGGGTATTTCGCCGTCATGCTTGCGGATGTTTTTTACCAGCTGGCGGGCGGCAAAGCCCGAACCGATAATTACGATGCCTGCGCTCATTTTGCCTCCGTAGCCAGCACGTCAAACACATCTTTGCCCAGAGAACATTCAGGGCACAGGAAAGTATCAGGCACGTCGCTCCAGGCTGTCCCTGGCTGTACATCTTGCATAGGCTCGCCGGTTTGCGGATCGTAGATCCACTGGCAGACGCTGCACTGCATGCGTGGGCCCAGGTCAGCACAGGATTTGGCTTCAACAGCGGCGACTTCCTGCTGCGGCGCGGCGGCGCTGCTGGCTGCTGGCAGCGGAGTTAACGCCCACTGGCGTGCGATGGCACGGCCGTGCTCACGGCAGATTTCCAGCGCATCAATATCCGGGCGCCATTTTGCTTTCAGGCTCAGGGACATTTCCAGGCCGGCATCCTGCAGACGGGTGGAGAGACGGTCTACCGCGCCGCCGCTCCAGCCGTGAGAGCCAAAGGCGCTGGCGCGTTTGTTGCGGAAACGCAGACCGGTGATCTCCTCCACCAGGCCGGCAATTTTCGGCATCATGACGTTGTTCATAGTCGAGGTGCCGACCAGCACACCTTTGGAACGGAAGACGTTGGTCAGGATTTCGTTTTTATCGCTGCGCGCTACGTTGAAGATTTTCACCGCCACGCGTGGGTCCGTTTCGGCAATGCCCTGTGCGATGGCGTCGGCCATCATACGGGTATTATTGGACATGGTGTCGTAGAAGATAGTGATGCGATCTTCCTGATAATCCGCCGCCCATTTCAGGTACATTTCGACAATCTGCGTCGGGTTATCGCGCCATACCACGCCGTGAGAGGTCGCAATCATATCCACCGGCAGGTTGAAGCCGAGGATCTCAGTGATTTTTGGCGTCACCAGGCGGCTGAACGGCGTCAGGATGTTGGCATAGTAGCGCTGGCACTGTTCGAACAGTTCGGTTTGATCCACTTCATCATTGAACAGGTGTTCGTCGCAGTAGTGCTGGCCGAAGGCGTCGTTGCTGAACAACACCGCATCGCCGGTCATGTAGGTCATCATGCTGTCCGGCCAGTGCAGCATCGGAGTTTCAACGAAAATCAGCTGCTTGCCGTTGCCGATATCCAGCGAGTCGCCGGTTTTCACAACGTTGAAGTTCCATTCCGGATGGTGGTGATGACCGGTAATAGAGTCAATGGCGTTCGCGGTACAGTAGATCGGCGTGTCCGGGATCTGCATCATCAGTTCGGTCAGCGCGCCTGCGTGATCTTCTTCCGCATGGTTAATAATGATGTAATCGATATCGGCCAGGTCGATTTCGCCGCGCAGGTTTTGCACGAACTCGCGGCTGAATTTATGATCGACGGTATCGATCAGGACGTTTTTTTCTTCACGAATGAGATAGCTGTTATAGCTGCTGCCGCGCAGCGTTTTATATTCGGTACCGTGAAAATCGCGGACTTCCCAGTCACGTTGACCAACCCAATGAATGTTGTTTTTAACCAGAATAGCCATTTGTAGGACCTCAATAAGCAATTAAATAAAATGATGCATGTGCTATTCCTATTACAAACGGCGTGCCAACTTTTTATCTCTTTGAATTTATTGTTTTTTATTGATTTACCTGGTTGTGTTAATGTCAAAATGACATTGCTTGATAATGTTAAAATGACAATACTGTTGTCATTTTGACTACCATAAAGTAGGCTTAACGCATCTTTCCAGGGAGCTGCTTATGAGCCTGTCCATCACCTCGCTTGCCAATATCGCCATCGAACTGCAAAACGGTATTACCCATCAGGACCGCTTTGCGCGCTTAATCCACACGCTGCGCCAGCTTTTAGACAGCGATGCCACAGCATTGCTGCGCTACGAGGCGCGCCAGTTCCGCCCGTTGGCTATTGACGGGCTGGCAGAAGATGTCCTCGGAAGACGGTTTGCGCTGGACGCACATCCGCGCCTTGAGGCTATTGCGCGCGCGGGCGACGTGGTGCGTTTCCCAGCCGAAAGCGAGCTACCCGATCCCTACGACGGGCTGATCCCTCAGCACAGTGATTTAAAAGTGCATGCCTGCCTTGGGTTACCGCTGTTCGCTGACCAGAACCTGATTGGCGCCTTGACCGTAGACGGCATGGACCCCGCACAATTCGACCATTTCAGCGATGAGGAGCTGCGGCTTATCAGCGTGCTGGCCGCCGGGGCGCTGAATAACGCCCTGCTGATGGAACAGCTGGAAAACCAGACGCCTGCGGCGAACGCGGCACCCGCCACGGGGAAAACTGGCGCTACGGAAATGGTGGGGTTATCTGCGGGCATTGAGCAACTGAAGAGAGAGATCGAAATTGTCGCGGGATCGGATCTGAATGTGCTGATCACCGGCGAAACGGGCGTGGGTAAAGAGCTTGTGGCGCGGGCGATTCACAGTGGATCGGCACGAGCGGCCAATCCGCTTGTTTATCTCAACTGTGCGGCTTTGCCGGAAAGCGTGGCGGAAAGTGAATTATTTGGTCACGTTAAAGGCGCGTTTACCGGGGCGATACACCATCGAACCGGGAAATTTGAGATGGCGGATAACGGTACGCTGTTTCTCGATGAAATCGGCGAACTGCCGCTGACGCTACAGGCCAAACTGCTGCGTGTTTTGCAATACGGCGATATTCAGCGGGTGGGGGATGACAGCAGCCAGCGCGTCAACGTGCGGGTGCTGGCGGCAACTAACCGGGATCTGAAGCAGCAGGTGCTGGAAGGGCATTTTCGCTCCGACCTCTTTCACCGTTTAAGCGTCTTTCCGGTGCACGTTCCGCCTCTGCGCGAACGTGGCGATGACATCACGCTTTTAGCGGGTTTTTTCTGCGAGCAAAGCCGCGTAAAAATGGGCCTGAAACAGGTGGTGCTAAGCGACGGCGCACGAGATTTACTCCGCCGTTACGACTGGCCGGGTAATATCCGCGAGCTTGAACACGCCATTTATCGCGCGATTGTTCTGGCGCGGGCCGGGCATCCGGAAGGGGAGCTGCTGCTGCAGCCACAGCATTTTCAACTGGCGGACGCAGAATTAAAGAGTCTGCCTGCGGCGGCAAAAACGCATCCCCTCGTGGATAATTTACGGACGGCTACGGATGATTTTCAGCGCCAGGTTGTTATTCAGGCGCTCGATGCTAACGGTGGAAACTGGGCGGCGACCGCCCGCCAGTTACAGCTTGATGTGGCAAACCTGCACCGGCTGGCTAAACGTCTTGGCGTAAAGTAAAAGCGGATTATGTGCCCTGACAACCGCTGTCGTGAAGCTGTCGGGTTGGTGTCGCGGTGCTGTCGTGGCGCGTTAACTGCGGCTGGCGCAAAGTGAAGGCTGGTTTACAACGTGGAGAAAACCCACTATGAAATACTCAACTATTAAAGCGCTGCGCTTATCAAGAGCCTGGTCTCAGGAGCAGCTGGCAGAGCTTTCTTCTTTAAGTGTGCGCACCATTCAGCGGATTGAAAACGGCGGCCAGGCGAGCCTGGAAACCCTGAGCGCAATAGCTGCGGCATTTGATTTAAAAGTGGCCGATTTGAATGCGGAGATGTCTGCAGAACCCACTCAGGATGAGGCGTTAAACCAGAAAATTGAACAGGCGAAAAAACGTCTGAACAGGGAGTATGGTTTTTATCGCGCCGTTTTAACCTGGGCTGTTATCTGCGCCGGGCTGACGGCGATAAACCTGGTTACCTCGCCCGGCCAGTTTTGGTTTATCTGGCCGACGGTAATCTGGGGCGCGTTACTGGTGGTACGTGGCGTGCGGCTGTTTGTTTTGCACGGCTGGCTGGAGCGTCGGCAGCAGCAGCGACTCCAGCAGTTATTGCGTAAGTAGGTCACTCGTCACGTTATTACGGATAATAATTCACGCTATACCTTCCTGTTTCAGCCGGTCTGAGTCACGCCCGGCTGAATAATGCGTTTACCACCATGAAAAACCAGCGAGAGGGATCCGCAAGCGGCATGAAGAAAAAAGAGTTTGTCACGCAGGATTTACTCAGCAAAATCTATCAGCAGAGCGGATCGGCATTGCGCAAGCTTCCTCCCGAGCGGCAGCTGGCTGAAGAATATGGCGTTTCCCGCTTTACCATTCGCAAGGCTCTGGAAAAACTGGTGAGCATTGGGGTGGTTGAAATTGTGCAGGGGTCGGGCATCTGGATTAATCAGCAGGCGCGCAATAATCCGCTGGTCTACAACTCCATCACCGAAAAGCGCTTCGATCAGATCGCTTTTCGTATGCTTAACCTGCATAAAAAATTGCCCGATCGTGAAGAGCAGCAGGTGTTTGGCCTCGGCGAAGAAGACTTTATCTGGCAGTTTTGCCGCCTGCGCTATGTGGATAATCAAAAGGTGCAGATTGAGACTTCGCGCATGCCGGTAAAGGATTTCCCCGACCTTAATCAACTCGTTATTGAGAAGTCCATTCAGCAGTATGTGCTGAGCAAGGGCTATCGTATTTCTCATTTGCTGACCAGCTATCAGGCCGTGAGCATTAATAAAGAGCAGGCAGGGCTGCTGGAGTGTAAAAAAGGAAGCCCGGCGATGTACATCATCAACCGGGGAATTCTGGAAGGCGGGCGGGTATTTGAGATAAGTGAAATCGTCGATATCAACTATTCCTGCACCTACGTCATTCCCTTTAACCACGACAACCTGGCCTTTCGCAAAGGCAATCAGGGCGTGTGAATCGCACCGTTTGGCAGGCGGCTTTGGGTCCACTCATGCGGGCGATACGCTACCGGGAAGCTTTCCGCCTTCTGCTGGTCAAAGCCTACGCCGATACCCGCTTTCTCCAGCGGGTACATATAGCCTTGCTCTGCCGTCGGTGCGCCCGGGAATACCGCTTCGGTATTCGGTTTATTCGGAATGAACTCCTGAATCGCCGCGTTGTGCAGATGAATATTGAGATGCGTATTCACCGCCACGCCGATAGGGGTCATGTCAGGAGGGCCGTGCCACGCCAGGCGTACACCAAAGGCCTGGCACAAAATAGCCAGCTTCAGCGCGGGCGTGATCCCACCTATCTGTGAAACGTGGCAGCGAATGAAATCGATACGACGATTGACAATCAGATCGTGCCATTCCGCCGGGTTGTTAAACAGCTCGCCCATCGCCAGCGGCACGCAGGAGTGGGCGCGAACCTGGTCAAGCCAGGCGCTTTGCTGCGGAGGAAGAATATCTTCAAGGAACCACGGCTGGTAAGGTTCAAGCCGCTTCGCCAGCTGAATGGCCTGCTGCGGGAACAGGCGCTCATGCACGTCGTGCAGAATATGGAACTGACTGCCGTACTTCTCACGCAGGGCTTTAAACATGGCGATGGTGTTGGCCATGTATTCATCCTGATCGTAATACGCGCCCGTCGTTGGGTTTTTCGTGGCATGCAGTCCCTGTGGCGTTCCGCCGTAAAAACCAAGCTGGCAGCGAATGTAGCGGTAACCCTGCGCCAGCAGTTTATCCACTTCCTGGTAAAGCCCCTCCAGCGTTTCGCTTGCCGCATGACTGTAAACGGCAATAGCGTCTTTCGATTTACCGCCAAAAAGCTGGTACAGCGGCATATCCGCCAGCTGACCCTTAATATCCCACAGTGCCATATCAACACCGGCAATGGCGTTGTTCATCACCGGGCCGTTGCGCCAGTAAGCGTTGACGGTCATCATTTGCCACAGGTCTTCGATGTGATTGGCATCCCGTCCGAGCAACAGCGGTTTCAGATATTCATCGACCATGGTTTTTACCGCCAGCGGACGCTGCTGGAAGGTTGCGCATCCGTGCCCGGTGACACCTTTATTGGTGGTGACGCGCACGCTTACCAGATTGTGGCGGTCGGGTTTGGTAATAAAGCATTCGATATTTTCAATAAGGGTTGGTAGCACGAGATAACTCCACAAGCCGTCATAAAACAGGCCGGTTGCTCATCAATAAAAGGTTTTTCTTTATTTACTATCACCCTATTTACAGGCGCAGGTAAACCGCTTTTTTATTAATTTTTATTGGTCAGGAAATGAGTTTAATACTAAGTAAAAACCAGACCAATTTGCGTTATTAATGCGGTAAGGGCTTTATACATTGGTTTCTTGTGATGCGGTTCAAGTTTTATTGGTTTGTTTTGTTGCTTTTGTTTCTCTACCATCGTGGCCATGTCGCAGATAACTTTAAACCTACTATCCGGAGCCATTAATGGGGACAGTTGAGGCCATCAATAATATTATTCACCTGGTTGGCGGGGCCGATAATATAAATAAAGTCTGGCACTGCATGACACGCCTGCGTTTTGACATCGTTGATGAAGGTAAAATCGATCAGCCAGAAATTAAAAAGCTGCCGGGTATTCTGGGGACGCAGATTCAAAGCGATCAGTTCCAGATCATCATCGGCCCGCAGGTGAATAGCTGGTATGAACAACTGTCCACCGCGCTGGGCTCATCTTCCGCTCAGGGCACAACAGGCGAGCAAAAAAAAGAACGTAAAAGTCCGATCTCCCTGTTTATGGATACGGTATCCGGCGTCTTCGGGCCAATCGTACCTGCTATTGCTGGCGCGGGGATGATCAAAGGTTTGCTGGCAGGCTTGATTGCGCTGAAGGTTATTTCCGCAACAAGCGACACGGTGATCGTAATCGATCTGATCGCCAGCGGCGTGTTCTATTTCCTGCCATTTTTCCTTGCGATCTCTGCGGCGCGCATTTTCAAAACCAACGAATATCTGGCCGCTGCGGTTGCCGCCTGCTTTATGTATCCATCGCTGATTGAGGCGGCAAAAGCGCTGGCAGGGCATGCGCCCGGCGCCGTTGATGCGTTCTATTTTCTCAACGCGATCCCGGTTTCCGTCTTTAACTACGCAGCAAGCGTTATCCCGGTAATTTTCTCTGTTCTGGCTCTGAGCTATATCCATCGCTGGGTAGACAGCTTTATGCCGGACGTGCTGAAAACCGTCTTTACGCCGACGCTGACGCTGTTCCTGGCAGCGCTTGTGGCGCTGGTGGTTATCGGTCCGCTGGGGATTTATCTCGGAAAAGGTCTGGCGTGGTTTATCGAAGGGCTGTTTGGCGTATCGGCAAGCTTTGCCGGGCTGGTGGTTGGGGCGATTCGCCCGATAGCCATTCTCACCGGAATGCACCACGCCATGACGCCCATTGCGCTGCAAAACTTTACCGACCGCGGTTACGACATGCTGATGCCGATGATGTTTATGGCGAATATGGCGATTGCCGGTTCCACTTTTGCTATCTGGCGGCAGAGTAAGTCACGTGCCGATCGCTCGGTCGTGCTCTCTGCTGGAATTTCTGCGCTGCTGGGTATCACGGAACCTGCGCTGTTCGGCGTGCTGACGCGCTATAAAAAAGCGTTTATCGCCGCGACCGTGGCAAGTGCCGTCGCGTCTGCGTTTATCGCTTTCTTCGGCGTGCGGCTGTATGGCTACATTCTGTCGAGTATCTTCAGTCTGCCAGCCTATATCGGACCCTATTTTATATTTGCCCTGATGGGCGTTGCGCTGGCGCTGGTCTTATCGTTCATGCTGACCACGCTGCTGGTTCGTGAGAAGGCCTGATGGTGCCGTCGGTGTGCCAGGCGGCAGAACGACCGTCGCCGTAAGCCCTTTGCATCGTCCAGTATTGTTATCTTCTTTGTAACGTGGAGGAGATCCGACCTTTTCAGGGCCATGGTTAAGCGCCAAAGTATGACAAAATGTTTCAGAGTCAATGGTTATGTTATGGATTTCACTGGAAATTAATTTCGCTGCGTTACATTCTGAGGAGGCTGGCACGTATTAGGGTTCAAGTTTGTCGAGGGCAAGCCGTAGACAACAGCAAGCGCTTCGCTTTTATTTCCAGGTGCCACCGTCATGCTTAAAACAACACAATCCCGTTTTATTGTCTCTTTATGTCTTTTTTTTGGGTTACTGACGATGATCACCTCGTTAGTTATTCACTATTTCGTTACGCCGCAAATTAAGCACAACGAAACGCAGCTAATTCGTTACCAGGTAGGTAACGTTGCGGTGAATATCGTTGAACAAATGAACCGCGTACAGGCGCAAATGCGCAGTATCACGCAGTCGGTTGCCACGATGCAGAGCGATGATATCAATCGCCTGCTGCCGTCGCTTATCGATCAGTATCGGGATGTGAATGTGTTTGGCGGAGGCATCTGGCCGCTGCCGGAGAAACGCGAAGTCGGGCGCAATAAATTCAGTACTTTCTTTGCCCGTAACGCCAGCAACGGGCTGGAAGAAAACACCTACTGGAACTCTGACGAAGCGCCGAATTATTACGAGCAGGTCTGGTATAAATCAGGCCTCGCTTCTCCTGCCGGGCAGTGCGCCTGGGCGAAAGCTTATCAGGATGACGCCAGCCCGCAGCCGCGCACTAACTGTGCAATGGCGATAATCAAGGACGGGCAGCCGTGGGGAGTTGCGACCATTGATGTCACGCTTGGGTTCTTCAACCAGCTTGCCCAACAGATGGGGGAGGGCATCAAAGGCCAGGTGCTGATTATTGAGGCCGATGGCAAAGTGGTGGGTAACGCCGGACAAATCGGTAAAACAGCAGCCCTGCAGAACCTGTCGGATATGAGCGGCTCGGTGCCGATGGCGAAAGCGGTGCAGGAGATCCTGCCAGGCTTTGATGGCGCTCAGGATAGCGAGCGGGAGTATGACAACAACGGCGCTTCGCACACCGTTATGCTGCAGGCGATTAAGGGGAGCCCGTGGATCCTCGCGGTAGACTTGCCGACGGCGCTTCTTACCAAACAGACGGATACCATTATGATGCGCCTGAGCATGGTGCAGATCCCAATGGCATTGCTGCTGCTTGGCGTGCTGGTGCTGTTTATCCGCAGCTTTATGCGACGACTTGGCGAGCTGAACCAAAATATCAGCCGTCTGTCTGCCGGTGGGGCGGACTTAACGCAGCGCCTGGAGCCGACCAGCAGCCCGGAATTTAACGCTATCATCAACAGTTTTAACGATGTGATCTCGCACCTGCAAAATATGCTTCGTCAGGTCGGCGATAGCGCACGCGCCATCACTTCCGCTTCACACCAGATTGCGACCGGAAATCAGGATCTCTCAGCCCGAACCGAGGAGCAGGCCAGCTCCATTGAACAGACCGCAGCTTCGATGGAAGAGTTAACCAGCACCGTGCGCCAGAACGCGGATAACGCGGCCCATGCCAACGAGCTTGCGCGCGAAGCCTCGAACGTTGCCGTGAAGGGGGGAGAAGTGGTTAAACAGGTGGTCAGCACCATGAACGCGATTCAGAGTTCTTCCGGCAAGGTAGTGGATATTATTGGCGTTATTGACAGCATCGCCTTCCAGACCAATATTCTGGCGCTTAACGCGGCGGTTGAAGCGGCGCGGGCGGGCGAACAGGGACGTGGTTTTGCGGTGGTGGCGGCTGAGGTGCGTAACCTTGCGCAGCGCTCGGCGCAGTCAGCGCGGGAAATTAAATCGCTGATTGAAACCTCGGTAAACAACGTTAACCTGGGCACCAGTCTGGTTACCCAGGCGGGCGCTACCATGGATGAACTGACGCAGGGCGTACGTAACGTTACTACGCTGATGGGGGAAATTATGTCTTCCAGTCGTGAACAGAGCACCGGCATCGAACAGGTAAACGTGGCGATTAATCAACTGGATAACACGACCCAGCAGAACGCGACCCTGGTTCAGCAGGTTTCTTCCGCTTCTTTATCTATGTCTGAACAAACGCAGCATCTTGAGCGCGTTGTCGCCAGCTTTAAACTTTAATCTCCCCCTGGCCATCAGTCTGTCGGGCGCATTTCGATGCGCCCGATCCGCATAGCCAAAACCCGCTTGCTTTTTTAACGCTCATCTTTTACCTTATTGTTATGTTATAACGTATCAAGGTGAAAGCAATGAAATGCGATATCCATCCTTACTATCGTACCGTGGTTTTCCACGACACCAGCGCCAATGAGTATTTTAAAGTGGGGTCTACGATTAAGACCGACCGTGAAATTGAACTCGACGGCCAGACTTACCCCTATATCACCGTTGAAATCTCCTCTGCTTCCCATCCGCATTACACCGGTAAGCAAAGAACCTTCGAGAAAGAGGGCAGCCCGGCGCGCTTCCAGCAGCGTTTTGGTCGCTTTTTTGGCAAAGAGGCATAGCACATGAAAGTATTGAGTTCATTACGCAGCGCGAAACAGCGTCATCCGGACTGCCAGATTGTGAAGCGCAAGGGAAGAGTCTATGTGATCTGCAAAAGCAACCCACGATTTAAAGCGGTGCAGGGCAGGAAGAAAAAACGTTAAGCCGTAGATAAATGCAGTGTCATCCGCCAGTTTTGAGGGTGGATGACACCAGCGCTTATCTGCCCTACGGTTTTGCAGGCTGGCCAGAGAGGGCGTAGACGTCGTAAAACGACAGTTCCCCTTTGCGGTTTATCATTTTATGCAACAGTGACTTTTGCTCTTCATCCACCCGGGGAGATTGCAGAATGTCGTCGATAAGCGTTGGCGGCACGTGGCGCGTGTTATACCACTCACCGTTATAGCAAACCCGTAAATCCAGCACGTCAATATCGCTGTAGCGGTAACGCGGATTAACGTCAAAAAAGAAGAAGCCGTTAAGCAGGACGAAAAGTACAACCAGTAGCCATACCGAGCCCGCCAGGGTGTCAGACTGCATCATCACGATAAGCGTGGCGAACCAGCCCACCCACATGCCAACAAACAGCCCCGGATGTTTACGAATAAAGCTGATACTAAACCGCGGGCGATTATCTCGCTTCTCGGCAACGTTCAGTTGTTCAATCGTATCGTTAAGCAGGCGCTGGATTTCGGTCATGAGGAGCCTTCTGGTTTCTGGTCAGTCAAGAATGCCACAAAAGTGACAACCCTATTTTAAGAAGCCGTCACCCGGCAAAAAAGTAACAGATTAAGCAAAATTAACCATAACAGTTAGCCACTCCGCCTCCGTTCAAAGCGTTTTGATGATTCGCGCTGGATTTCCGGCGACCACGCTGTTGGCGGGAATATCTTTAGTGACAATGGAGCCCGATCCTATCACAACGTTGTCTCCGATGGTGACGCCCGGATTAATGACCGCTCGCCCGCCTATCCAGACGTTATGACCAATGGTCACCGGCTTGCCAAACTCGACGCCGCTGTTGCGCGTCCGGGCATCCAGCGGATGGGTTGCTGTGTAGATATGCACGCCTGGCGCGAGCATACAGTTGTCGCCTATGTTTACCGGGCAGACGTCAAGAATCACGCAATCAAAGTTGGCATAGAAGTTTTGCCCGAGGAAAATGTTGTAACCGTAATCGCAGCGGAACGAGGGTTCAATCCAGGCATCGTTGCTACAGCCTAATAGCTGGCCCAGCAACTCTTTACGCACGGCGCCTTCGTCCGGGGCGGTATGATTGTAGCGATGGACCAGATGCCGGGCCTTCACTCGTTCGGCATGCAGCTGTTCGTCACCAGGGCGATAGAGCTCGCCTGCGATCATTTTCTGTTTTTCTTCACTCTGCTGGTCGTTCATTGTTATGGCTCCCTTTCTTTTTTAGTCTGGAAGCCTTCACCGTAAACGAAAAAACATCATAATGACTGGGATCGTTCCCGCTCTGTGCATAGGATCGCATTTTGGGTTATCAGGAACAGACCGGTGAATGGGGTACTCAGATGGTAATCACGGAATGAATGTTAGCCATGCCGATGGCGTGAAACAGCCAACGCTTTAGGGCGTGTCGCCTGAACATGGCAATCCGGACCAGCGTACTAAAAATAAGCAATAAAGTTTCGGGTTATTAACGAATAAATTTCCATACAGAAGGTGGGATCTTATCGTAAAGTTTATTCATAGTAAGTTCTGCAAGCCGATGGTCGGCTGCTGAATAAAATACCGCCAGTTCATTGTCTGATAATTCATATTTATTCTTTTCAATTACGCGCTCTAACGTATCAAGCGTTTGGCAACGTCGTAGACGCATCAAATAATCGGTCTTTGTTAAGGGCTTAGTTGTCATAAATCCACCTTAAGTATTTGTAATTTTTTAAAAAGAGAGACTGACCGGGTTAGCCCGGCTCTCGCTGACAAAACAGCGGAACAATCGATTCCCCACCTTACGCCATTTTTGCAGTTCCTGAGCATTGATGCCGTAGTTGCTAAAAAGCATGAAGGTAACGTCCAGGTATTCGTCTATTTGCTCAATCAATTTGCTTTCGTCGTCGTACTTTATCTTGTAATTAAGCGCAAAAGCCGCAATGTGCTCAATCAAATCATTTAACTGTAAGTTAATGGCCGACGTAGGATCGTTGACCCACCCATGATTGCTCTCTTCCAGGTTGGTCAGGCAATCATGATACAGGTTTTCGCACAAGAATTTAAGCTGCGCTATATCATGCCGTTTTGGTGAGTATTCGTCCATAATGCAGCCCCTTTTAGCGAAGAAAATTTGATAAAACGTAATGCGCTGGGGTGGACACACCTGGAAGAGGTGGGGATCGTTACAGTGATTGTTTCATATGCTTTCACTATAAATCAATCTGATTAAGATTTCCTCGCGCTATTACTAAAAATTACAATTCCGCTCTATTTTTCGGGCTTAACCTGCGGTCTGTTAATGCTTTCGTATGAAATTAGGTTTTTTCCTGGAGAGGAAGACTTAATCTAAGCACCGTACAGAACTAATACTATAAGCTTAACACTACTTAGATTAACCAATGTTAAATTAAATTAGAAAATGTCAGAACGTAAGAATAGTCCTAATTAATAAGTAGGTACGTTAGTTTTAGCTGGATAAAAGAAAATTTAAGCTCAAGTCTACTTAATATTTTCAGGCAGGAATAACGGGTTGCGCAACATTTTGAAATCTCTTGTAAGAGCGCAGTCTGACCATGCTTATATATCTCGTATGGCTAACAGGGTTATTAGGCATTAAAAAGGCCGCTTGCGCGGCCTTTTAATAATATATTTAGCAGGTTACTGATGATGCTCGACCTGGTGCGTATGTTCGATGTCTTCAGATTTACGGCTGAAGCGGCGGCGTACCACCACAAAGAACACCGGTACAAAGAAGATAGCCAGAACGGTTGCGGTAACCATCCCGCCCATTACCCCTGTACCGACGGCGTTTTGCGCGCCGCTGCCCGCGCCGGTACTGATAACCAATGGCATAACCCCAAGGATAAATGCCAGGGATGTCATCAGAATCGGACGCAGACGCATACGCACAGCTTCAAGGGTGGCCTCAACCAGGCCCTTGCCTTCTTTATCCATCAGATCTTTGGCGAATTCGACGATAAGTATCGCGTTCTTCGCCGACAGCCCAATGGTTGTCAGCAGGCCCACCTGGAAGTATACGTCGTTAGTCAATCCACGGAAGGTCGCGGCCAGAAGCGCACCGAATACTCCGAGTGGAACAACCAGCATGACGGAGAATGGAATCGACCAGCTCTCGTACAGGGCCGCCAGGCACAGGAATACCACGATTAACGAGATGGCATACAGCGCAGGAGCCTGATTACCGGAGAGACGTTCCTGATAGGACATACCCGTCCAGTCATAGCCAATCCCGGTAGGCAGCTTGCCAGCCAGCTCTTCCATCATGTTCATTGCTTCACCGGTACTCTTACCAGGCGTTGCCTGTCCGAGAATTTCCATGGAAGGAAGGCCGTTATAGCGTTCCAGACGTGGTGAACCATATTCCCAGTGCGCGGTTGAGAAGGATGAGAACGGCACCATCTGGCCCCCTGAACCACGGACATACCAGCCATTGATATCCTGCGGCAGCATACGGAACGGCGCATCAGCCATCACGTAAACTTTTTTCACACGTCCACGGTCGATGAAGTCGTTAACGTAGCTACCACCCCAGGCGGCACCCAAGGTGGTGTTGATATCCGAGATGGATACCCCCAGCGCCTGGGCTTTTTCCTGGTCGATATCAATTTTGAACTGCGGCGTATCTTCCAGGCCGTTCGGACGCACGCCAACTAACAGATCCGGGTGCTGGGCAACTTCACCAAGCAGCTGGTTACGCGCCTGGGTAAGTTTGTCATGGCCCAGGTTCGCCTGATCGATCAGCTGGAAGTCGAAGCCGGTTGCGGTACCCAGTTCAACGATCGCCGGCAGGTTGAAGGCGAACACCATGGCATCTTTAATCTGCGAGAAGTATCCGCTGGCACGCCCGGTAATGGCGGCTACCTTGTTCTCTTCGCCCGGACGGTCGCCCCAGTCTTTGAGGGAGACGAACGCCAGACCGGTGTTCTGACCACGACCGGAGAAGCCGAAGCCGTTAACGGTAAACACGGAGTTTACGTTAGCTTTTTCATTTTCCAGGTAGTATTTGGTCACTTCATCCAGCACTTTCTGCGTACGCTCCTGCGTGGCCCCGGCCGGGAGCTGTGCCATGGTCAGGAACACGCCCTGGTCTTCATCCGGCAAGAATGAACTTGGCAGACGAACAAACAGGAAGGCCATGCCGACCACGATCAGCAGATAGAGCAGCAGGTAACGACCGGTACTGCGCAGAATGTTACCTACGCTGTCGGTGTAGTGGTGCGTGCTCTTATCGAACATGTTGTTAAACCAGCCGAAGAAACCTTTCTTCTCACCATGATCGCCTTTAGCAATCGGTTTGAGCATGGTGGCGCAGAGCGCCGGAGTCAGGATCATCGCCACCAGTACGGAAAGCACCATGGCCGATACGATGGTAATGGAGAACTGACGGTAGATTGCCCCGGTAGAGCCGCCGAAGAAGGCCATCGGGATAAATACCGCCGACAGCACCATGGCGATACCGACCAGCGCGCCCTGAATCTGCCCCATCGATTTGCGGGTAGCTTCTTTTGGCGACAGCCCTTCCTCCGCCATGACACGCTCGACGTTCTCCACCACCACGATGGCATCATCCACCAGCAGGCCTATCGCCAGCACCATGCCGAACATCGTCAGGGTGTTTATCGAGTAACCAAAGACCGCGAGGATGGCAAATGTACCTAACAGAACCACAGGTACGGCGATGGTAGGGATCAGGGTTGCCCGGAAGTTCTGCAGGAACAGATACATAACCAGGAACACCAGCACAATCGCCTCAACCAGGGTTTTCACCACTTCGTTGATAGAGATTTTAACGAACGGGGTAGTGTCGTACGGATAAACCACTTCCAGACCGGCCGGGAAGTACGGCTCCAGTTTTTTAATGGTTTCACGCACCGCCGCAGCGGTATCAAGGGCGTTGGCGCCTGTCGCCAGTTTGATACCCAGACCGGAGGCCGGTTTGCCGTTAAAGCGTGCAATAACGTCGTAGTTTTCACCGCCCAGCTCAACTTTCGCCACGTCTTTGAGCAGCACACGGGAACCGTCCTGATTCACTTTCAGCAGAATTTTGCTGAACTCATCGGCGGAGGTTAAACGTGTTTGCGCGATGATAGAGGCGTTAAGCTGCTGGCCTTTCACCGGCGGCGTACCACCGAGCTGGCCTGCTGCCACCTGGGCGTTCTGCGCTTTAATCGCATTGATGACGTCTACCGGCGTCAACTGGAAGTTGTTCAGTTTATTCGGATCCATCCAGATACGCATGGCGTACTGCGAACCGAACAGCTGAACGTCACCCACGCCGTTAGTACGGCTGACAGGATCTTTGATGGTGGCGTTAACGTAGTCCGAGATATCTTCCTGAGTCATGGAGCCGTCGGTATTGATCATACCGAGCACCATCAGGAAGCTGCTCGAGGACTTCTCAACGCTAACCCCTTGCTGCTGCACTTCCTGCGGTAACAGTGGCATGGCAAGCTGCAGTTTGTTCTGCACCTGAACCTGCGCGATGTCCGCATCAGTACCTGAGTCAAAGGTAATGGTTATCTGAACGGTGCCGGAGGAATCACTGGTCGAGGACATGTACAGCAGGCCATCGATACCGTTCATATTCTGTTCGATAACCTGTGTCACGGTATCCTGTACCGTTTTCGCATCTGCACCCGGATAGGTTGCTGAGATCGTGATTGCCGGAGGCGCAATAGTTGGATATTGCGCGATGGGCAATTTCATGATCGCAAGCCCGCCCGCCAACATAATAATGATGGCGATAACCCAGGCAAAAATCGGGCGATCGATAAAAAACTTAGCCATGTCTTAACGGCTCCTGTTTAAGTTAAGACTTCGTTTGTTCGGACTGTGCGCCTGCGGCCTGCTGCTGTTGACCGTTTTTGTCTGCCGCAATTTCCTGCGCTTTCACCTGAACACCGGGTTTCACTTTCTGCAAACCGGTTACGATGACGCGATCGCCAGACTGTAACCCTTCGGTTACCAGCCATTTATCACCAATCGCCTGGGATGTTTTCAACTGACGTACTTCAACTTTGTCATCTTTACCAACAACCATCGCGGAAGCGTCGCCACGTGGCGTACGGGTAACGCCTTGCTGAGGCACCAGAAGCGCGTTGGGATTCACGCCTTCTTCCAGTTTTGCCCGGACGAACATGCCCGGCAGCAGAGTTTTATCCGGGTTAGGGAAGATGGCTCGCAAGGTGATAGACCCGGTGGTCTGATCGACGGTTACATCGGAGAATTCCAGTGAACCTTCCTGTGGATAGGTAATATCGTCGCTGGTGACTAACTGCACTTTAGCTTTACCGTTTTCCTGTTTCAGCTTGCCCTGGGCCAGCTCCTGCTTAAGGCGCAGGAAATCGCTGCTGGATTGGGTGACATCGACATAGATAGGGTCGAGTTGCTGAACGGTGGACAAGGCGTTGGTTTGCCCGCTGGTCACCAGCGCCCCTTCAGTAACGGAAGATTTACCAATGCGCCCGCTGATAGGCGAGGTGACTTTGGTGTAGGCCAGATTAATGCGGGCAGTTTCAACGGCGGCTTTCGCCGCCACAACGGCAGCGTTTGCCTGCTGTGAATCGGCAAGCGCGGTATCGTAGTCCTGTTGGCTGATGTATTTGGTACCCAACAGCTTCTGATAACGTTTCAGGGTAACCTGAGCGATACTGGCGCTGGCCTGCGCTTTCGCGAGATCGCCTTTAGCGCTGTCGTAAGATGCCTGATAGGTCGCAGGATCGATTTGGTAAAGCGAGACACCCGCCTTGATTTCACTTCCTTCTTCAAAGTTACGCTTCAGGATAATGCCGCTTACCTGCGGGCGAACTTCTGCAATACGATAAGCGCTAGTACGGCCAGGAAGCTCTGTTGTGATCTGCAAAGGCGCGCTTTTCAGTGTCACCACACCCACTTCAGGGGCCTGCGGCGCACTCTGTTGGGCCTCTTTATCGTTACATCCTGTAAGCGCTAAGCTGCCTGAAAGCATCAGAACGGCCGCCAGAGGCGTAAACCCTCTGTTTTTGTTCATATGTAAACCTCGAGTGTCCGATTTCAAATTTGTTCAATGGATCAAATGTCCACAAACCCATTGCTGCGTTTATATTATCGTCGTGCTATGGTACATACATTCACAAATGTATGTAAATCTGACTCCATTAAATTCACCGACGTATGGCACGAAAAACCAAACAACAGGCTCTTGAAACCCGCCAGCACATACTTGATGTGGCCATTCGCTTGTTCTCTCAGCAGGGCGTTTCCGCCACTTCTCTGGCAGATATCGCCAAAGCGGCCGGGGTCACCCGCGGTGCAATATATTGGCATTTTAAAAATAAGTCGGATTTGTTTAATGAAATCTGGGAGCTAACTGAATCCAGTATCGGTGATTTAGAAACTGAGTATCGGGCAAAATTTCCTGACGATCCACTCTCCGTTGTCAGAGAGTTGCTTATTTACATACTGCGGGCAACCGTTACCGAAGAAAGGCGTCGGCTAATGACGGAAATCATTTTTCATAAATGTGAATTCGTTGGGGAAATGGCCGTTTTACAACAGGCCAGACGCACCCTTTATATGGAAGGTAACGAGCGTATTGAGCTAAGCCTCCAGCGCTGTATTGACGCCGGTTCCTTACCCGAAAATTTACGCCTCTCCCACGCGGTTATTGTCCTGCGCAGCTATATTACCGGCCTGATTGAAAACTGGCTCGTCGCGCCAGACAGCTTTGATTTATATGCTCAGGCGCAAGACCACGTCGCAATATTATTAGAAATGTTCCAGTTCTGTCCGACTCTGCGCAGCCCGGATGACGTCGCCATCTAAATCGAAAGGCGCTAGCGGGCAGGAGGTTCTTCCTGCTGTTTACGTAGAAAATCCTGGCGGACAATTTCCAGTGCGCTTAGCACCGTTGACGCTGGGATCTCGTGCTGTTCAAGCAGCATAATTAAATCGACGGCCAGTTTGACCTCGTCCGGGGCGTTATCCAGCGACATTTAAGATATCCGTAGTTTGCGAAACATAAAAAGAAACAGCAGCGAACCGACCAGTGCTGCTAGCAATGCTTTGGGTTCAAAGGTCATCAAGGTGCCTATATTAAATACGGCGCAGGCATACCCGCCAATTAATGCGCCCGTTACGGCTAAGACCTGCGCAACGGCAAAGCCGCCGGCAGCAGGACGCAAATGGTTTACCGTAACCCCCGCCAGGATGCCAATGATCACCCAGATTAGTAGTCCCATCGTTTTCCCCCGAACGGCAAGTGGTAATTCCAGTATAGCTAACCCAGACCACGCTCCCTGCGCTCGATAGCCCGCTCTATGCGGGCGATGGCCTGGCGGCAGCGCTGCAGGCGGCCTTCCTGGGCGGCAATTTCCCGCTGGAGCTGCTGTTGGGCGCTCAGCGTCGTTTGTACGCCCAGCTGGCTTTCACGATCGCTTATCATCGACAGCAGTCGGCGTTCATAATCCTGATGGGTGGAGAGCTTTTCGTAGAGATTTTCTGGCGCAGGTTTTTGTGGTTCGCTGGCGCGCATCTTCCATGTGGCCAGTTCGCGCGTGAGCGCGGCAATTTGCGCGACCAGTTTTTCGGCTACAAAGGCAACCTGCTCCGTTTTGCCAGTTTTCACGCTAAGCTCAAGCTGAGCGAGATTAGCCTGGGCTTCGGCGAGATAATCTTTTAGCTGAGTACTGTGCGTTGTAAACAGCTTTTTATCGAAGCGAGCCTGCGGCGCGCGCTGTAATGATAACGGCTCAATTGCAGCTGCCAGTTCCGCGACGCGTGCATCAAGAGCTTGTAAGAGCGAAGCGGTTTTCACAAAATGGCTCTCCAGTGGCAGCGCTGTTTTCGCGCCAGTTTATTCCGGGAATAGGTATGCAACGGACTATTTTAATCATCATCGGCTGGCTGGCGGTAGTCCTTGCGACGTTTGGCGTAGTGCTTCCGCTGCTTCCTACCACGCCGTTCCTGCTGCTCGCCGCCTGGTGTTTTGCGCGTTCGAGTCCCCGCTTCCACCACTGGTTGCTTTACCGTTCGTGGTTCGGCGGCTATTTACGTCACTGGCAAAAGTACCGCGCGCTGCCGCCGGGTACCAAACCGAAGGCTTTGATTTTTATCGTGATAACTTTTTCCGTGTCGCTTTATCTGATTAACATGTTGTGGGTGCGGCTATTCTTATTGGTAATGATGTGCGCATTGCTTGTCTTTATGTGGCGCATGCCGGTTATTGACGAAAAGCAACAAAAACCCTGAACGGCACTGGTGGTGGTTGCAAATGTCCGCGCCAGCCAGTAAATTCGACCGTTTTCGAGCACGGGTGCGGCTGGTTAATTGCTAACCAGCGGTTCAGTATGAACCTGCAACGCGCTCTGTGAGTTTCATGTTTTTAGCAGGCAAAACCCCATGACCGCGACTGCGCAGCAGCTTGAGTACCTGAAAAATAGCATCAAAAGCATCCCTGACTATCCAAAACCTGGGATCCTGTTTCGTGACGTTACCAGCTTGCTGGAAGATCCGAAAGCTTACGCGACCAGCATCGAATTACTGGTAGCGCGCTTTAAAGACGCCGGCATCACCAAAGTGGTGGGCACCGAAGCACGTGGTTTCCTGTTTGGCGCACCTGTTGCACTGGCGCTGGGCGTAGGCTTTGTCCCGGTTCGTAAACCGCGCAAGCTGCCACGTGAAACCATCGCTGAAAGCTACGAGCTGGAATATGGCACCGATCAGCTGGAAATCCACGTTGATGCGATCCAGGCGGGCGATAAGGTTCTGGTCGTGGACGATCTGCTGGCCACCGGCGGCACTATTGAAGCCACCGTTAAACTCATCCGCCGTCTGGGTGGGGAAGTGACCGACGCTGCCTTTATCATCAATCTGTTTGATATCGGTGGCGAACAGCGCCTTGAAAAAATGGGCGTAAAAAGCTACTGCCTGGTGCCATTCCCGGGCCACTAAGCACACATCTCTCTTCAATGAGAAGCCTCGCCCATCGGGTGAGGCTTATGTTAGCATTACCCTTCAAATTCACACCCGCGATCAAGAAGCCAATCTGAGAATGAGCTACCAGGTCTTAGCCCGCAAATGGCGCCCACAAACCTTCGCTGATGTTGTCGGCCAGCAACACGTGCTGACCGCGCTGGCTAATGGCTTGTCGCTGGGCCGAATCCATCACGCTTATCTCTTTTCCGGGACGCGCGGCGTGGGGAAAACCTCCATCGCTCGCCTGTTGGCGAAAGGACTGAATTGTGAAACCGGCATCACTGCCACCCCTTGCGGTGTGTGCGATAACTGCCGTGAAATCGAACAAGGGCGCTTTGTCGATCTGATTGAAATCGACGCCGCCTCGCGCACTAAAGTGGAAGATACCCGCGATTTGCTGGACAACGTCCAGTACGCGCCAGCGCGTGGCCGCTTTAAAGTCTATCTCATTGATGAAGTGCATATGCTCTCCCGCCACAGTTTCAACGCCCTGTTGAAAACGCTGGAAGAGCCGCCTGCGCACGTTAAATTCCTGCTGGCGACCACCGATCCGCAAAAGCTGCCGGTCACCATTCTTTCCCGTTGCCTGCAGTTCCATCTGAAAGCGCTGGATGTCGAACAGATCCGCCATCAGCTGGAGCATATCCTCGGCGAGGAAAAAATAACCAGCGAGCCCCGCGCTCTGCAACTGCTGGCGCGCGCCGCAGACGGCAGCCTGCGCGACGCGTTAAGCCTCACCGATCAGGCCATTGCCAGCGGCGACGGGCAGGTGACCACCGCTGCGGTGAGCACCATGCTGGGGACGCTGGATGACGATCAGGCGCTGTCGCTTATAGAAGCGATGGTGGGCGCAGACGGGCAGCGCGTGATGGCGTTGCTTAACGATGCTGCGGCACGTGGTGTGGAGTGGGAAGCGCTGCTGGTGGAAATGCTTGGCCTGCTGCATCGCGTGGCGATGGTGCAGCTGTCGCCGTCTGCATTGGGCAGCGACATGGCGGCGATTGAACAACGCATGCGTGAACTTGCCCGCACCGTACCACCCGCCGAGGTACAGCTTTATTATCAAACGCTGTTGATTGGCCGCAAGGAGCTGTCGTGGGCGCCGGATCGCCGCATGGGTATTGAAATGACGCTGCTGCGCGCGCTGGCATTCCATCCGCGTAAACCGATGCCGGAGCCAGAGCAGCCCCGTCAGGTTGCAAGCATTCCGGTCGTGAATGCGGGATCGCCTCCGCCGCTTCAACAGGCCTCGCCGCCGCCACGGCAAAGCGAAGCCCCGTTGCCGGACACCACAAGCCAGGTGCTGCAGGCGCGCACACAGCTGATGCGCCAGCAGGGAGCCAACAAAGCAAAAAAGAGTGAGCCGGCAGCGCCAAATTCAGCGCGGCCGGCAAAAACTACCGCGCTGGAGCGTCTGGCATCGGTTACCGAGCGGGTGCAGTCTCGTCCGGTGGCAGGCATACAGGCAAAACCTGAGCAGAAGCCGGAAGCCTATCGCTGGAAGTCGCAAATCGTCACCGAAGAGGTGACTGAACCGGTGGCCACGCCGAAGGCGCTTAAGCGCGCTCTGGAGCATGAGAAAACCCCGGAGCTGGCACAGAAGCTGGCGCAGGAGGCGATTGAACGTGATGCGTGGGCGGCAGAAATTAATCAGCTGGTATTGCCAAAGCTGGTACAGCAGCTGGCGCTGAATGCCTGGAAAGAGCAGCAGGGTAATCGCATCACTCTGCATCTGCGTTCCAGCCAGCGCCACCTGAACTCTCCCTCAGCGCAAAAAGCGCTGATGGAGGCAATAAATAGCTTCAGTGGTGAGTCCGTTGAACTGACTATTATTGAAGATGATAACCAGGCGCAACGTACGCCGCTGGAGTGGCGTCAGGCTATCTACGAAGAGAAGCTGGCGCAGGCAAGAGAGTCAATGAGCGCTGATGCTAACATCCAGACGCTGCGTCGTTTTTTCGATGCGGATTTGGATGAAGACAGCATTCGCCCTATTTGACAGACCGGTTTTTCCGGCCTGTTGTAAACCCTGATAGCCGCTAACCGTATCGTGCGATTAGGCGGCCCGAGCGAAAGAGAGAAGATTATGTTTGGAAAAGGCGGACTGGGTAACCTGATGAAGCAAGCCCAGCAGATGCAGGAAAAAATGGCCCAGGTTCAGGAAGAAATCGCCCAGCTGGAAGTGACTGGCGAATCTGGTGCGGGCCTGGTAAAAGTCACCATTAACGGCGCGCACAACTGCCGCCGTGTGGAAATTGACCCGAGCCTGATGGAAGACGACAAAGAGATGGTTGAGGACCTGGTCGCTGCGGCGTTCAACGATGCAGCTCGTCGTATTGGCGAAGCGCAGAAAGAGAAGATGGCTGGCGTATCCAACGGGATGCAACTGCCACCGGGCTTTAAAATGCCGTTCTGATGCGTCTGGCGGATGGCGCGCCTGCGCTTATCCGCCCTGGTAAATCCCAGGTCGGGTAAGCGGCAGCGCCACCCGACTTAATTTCCCGCACCACTTCACTCCTCCTCAAACTCTCCGTAACACTCCGCAAGAAAATCTATCAGCGCCCTGACCGCCGGTAGCTGCCCGCGTCGGGACGGAAAGACCGCGTGAATAATTTCTCGTCGGGTTCGCCACTCCGGCAGCAGATGGAGCAGTGTCCCCGCAGCGATTTGTTCATTCAGCATCAGCAAAGGAAGCTGCACAATGCCCACTCCGGCTATAGCCGCCGTGCGTAGCGCAAGCATATCCGTCGTAATAAAACGCGGGGTGTGGTGCAGAATCGCTTCCTGCTGATGCGGACCATATAAACACCAGCGATAAATCTGCTGTGGCTTACTTAGGGCGAGGCTCGGCCAGCGCTGAAGATCGGCGGGGGAAGCTGGCGCGCCAAAGCGCTCAACCAGCTTTGGGCTGGCGACAAGGCACATGCTGCGGTCGGCTAGTTTGCGCATCACCAGATCGCTGTCTTCCAGCGGAAGGGGGCGCACGCGGATCGCGATATCAACGTTTTCATTAAGCACATCAACCTGACGGTTGGTTTCTTCAAGCTGTACCGTTATCTGCGGGTAGAGCGTCATAAATCGCGCCAGCATATCGCTAATGTGCACATGTAATAACGTCACCGGACACGTCAGGCGAATCAGGCCGCGCGGCTCTGCCCGCAGCGTATCAATGGCTTCCTGCGCCGCTTCTGCCTCAATCATCATTGCCTTACAGTGACGATAAAAAATCTGCCCGGCTTCGGTGACAGTAAAACTGCGCGTTGAGCGCTGAAGCAGCCGGGTATCCAGGCGTTCCTCAAGGAGAGCAATACGGCGGCTCAGCCGGGATTTAGGAATGCCGATTGCGCGGCTGGCCGGTGAGAAACCGCCATTGTCCACAACCTGCACGAAGTACCGGAGATCGTTGAGATCCTGCATCTGTATTGTCCTGTTAATAGAACGCTGATTCTTTTTTATCACTCTACCGCGATCATTGTCTTATACGTAAGCTTTATCCCATAGCAATCGACACTCAATGGAGATAACGATGAAATCAATTCTTGGCGTATACACAGCTCCTGCGTCCCACTGGGTGGGCGATGGGTTCCCTGTTCGCTCAATGTTTTCTTATTCAAAATTCGCAAGCCAGCTAAGCCCGTTCCTGCTGCTGGATTACGCGGGCCCGGCAGAATTTAAACCGAGCAACAAAGGGCAGCGTGGCGTGGATGTGCATCCGCATCGTGGCTTTGAAACCGTCACCATTGTCTATAAAGGCGAGGTTGCACATCGCGACTCCACCGGCAGCGGCGGGGTGATTGGCCCGGGCGACGTGCAGTGGATGACCGCAGGCAGCGGCATCCTGCATGAAGAATTTCACTCTCCGGCCTTCAGTGAGAAGGGCGGTACGCTGGAAATGGTGCAGCTTTGGGTGAACCTGCCCGCAAAGGATAAGTCCACGCCGCCGGGCTACCAGTCTATTACGGATGGTGATATTCCGGTGGTGACGCTGCCCGATAACGCAGGCCAGGCTCGCGTGATTGCTGGCGTTATGGATGGGCAAAAAGGCCCGGCCAGAACCTTCTCGCCTATGCGTATTCTGGATCTGCGGCTGAACGCCCATGGCGTAACGAACCTGACTTTGCCGGACGGCTGGAACACTGCGCTGGTCGTGCTGAAAGGAACGGTGCAGGTAAACGACCAGGAAGTGGTGCGTGAGGCGCAACTGGTGGTGCTGGACGCCAAAGGCGAGAACGTGGCTATTGAAGCAAATAACGACGCTGTTGTACTGGTACTCAGCGGAGAACCGCTCAACGAGCCGGTTGCCGGCTACGGACCTTTTGTTATGAACACCCGTGAGGAGATCAATCAGGCCATTGATGACTTTAATCAGGGCCGGTTCGGACAATCGAATACTTAACCCGTAACGGCTATCACCTGATAGCCGTTTTATTAGAGAGGAAGAGACGATGAACCCTGCGAATTTTGACGGACAAAAACCTACGATCGACGCCAGCGACGCGGTAATGCTGCTTATCGATCACCAGAGCGGCCTGTTTCAGCTTGTCCATGACATGCCGATGCAAACTTTACGTACTCATGCCACGCTGCTCGCCAAAATTGCGACGCTTGCCAATATTCCTGTGATCACCACGGCTTCTGTGCCGCAGGGGCCGAATGGCCCGCTGATCCCGGAGATCCACCAGTATGCTCCTCATGCGCAGTACATTCCCCGCAAAGGGGAAATTAACGCCTGGGATAACCCGGACTTTGTTGCAGCCGTTAAAGCTACGGGGCGCAAAACGTTAATTATTGCCGGGACGGTCACTAGCGTATGCATGGCTTTCCCGGCGATCGCGGCGGTTGCGGAAGGGTTTAAAGTTTTCGCTGTCATTGACGCCTCGGGAACCTACTCGAAAATGGCGCAGGAAATAACTCTGGCGCGTGTCATGCAGGCGGGCGTGGTGCCGATGGATACCGCAGCCATCGTGGCGGAAATTCAGCATACCTGGAATCGGGATGATGCGACGGAATGGGCGAATCTGTGGTCTGGCGTCTTCATTGAATATGGCTTGCTGATGGAAAGCTATCAGAAAGCGCAAGACGTGGTGTCGAATCAGGAACAGCTTGATTCCCAACGAGGCTAAAAAACCCCCTTGTGCGAGCCATCGCGCAGGGGGAATATCTTTTTCTATACCCGCCATTGGCGCAAATGTTAGGCTATGGCCCACTATTTTTTCAGAAAGCTGAGCGATGCAAACCAGTCCTTTACTTACAGCCCTTATGGAATCTCTGCGTTGCCTGCCCGGTGTTGGCCCTAAGTCTGCCCAGCGCATGGCTTTTGCGCTCCTGCAACGCGATCGCAGCGGCGGCATGCGCCTCGCTCAGGCGCTGACCCGCGCCATGTCGGAAATCGGCCACTGTGCGGATTGCCGCACCTTTACCGAACAGGAAGTGTGCGCTATCTGCTCAAACTCGCGCCGCCAGGAAAATGGCCAGATTTGCGTGGTGGAAACCCCGGCGGATATTCATGCCATCGAAGCCACCGGTCAGTTCTCCGGGCGTTATTTTGTGCTGATGGGCCATCTTTCGCCGCTGGACGGCATCGGCCCTGATGATATCGGGCTTGGCCGTCTGGAAGAGCGTTTATCCAGCGAAACCATCAAAGAGATCATTCTGGCGACCAACCCCACGGTAGAAGGGGAAGCGACCGCCAACTATATCGCCGAACTGTGCGGGCAGTACGGCGTTGATGCCAGCCGCATTGCGCACGGCGTGCCCGTGGGCGGCGAGCTGGAAATGGTTGACGGCACCACGCTTTCGCACTCTCTGGCCGGGCGCCACAAGATTAATTTCTAATCGAATACGGGGAGATTCTTCGTCTCCCCGCTTGAAAAATTCTCCCGCTATCCCCATTACTCCCTCAACGTTTTTATCACCCCTGTATTTTGATTTTGTTGAGGTATCAATGACCATGAAAGGACAAGAGACTCGTGGCTTCCAGTCTGAAGTGAAACAGCTTCTGCACCTGATGATCCATTCTCTCTATTCAAATAAAGAAATCTTCCTGCGTGAACTGATCTCCAACGCCTCCGATGCGGCAGACAAGTTGCGTTTCCGCGCGCTGTCCCAGGCCGATCTGTACGAGGGTGACGGCGAACTGCGCG
Source organism: Buttiauxella sp. (assembly GCA_032051265.1). GTDB lineage: Bacteria > Pseudomonadota > Gammaproteobacteria > Enterobacterales > Enterobacteriaceae > Dryocola. The sequence continues at coordinate 230,127 of DAMBYU010000006.1, read as the reverse complement.
TGCGCGTCTCTTTTGATAAAGAAAAACGCACCCTGACCATCGCCGACAACGGCGTCGGTATGACGCGTGACGAAGCCATCGACCATCTGGGCACCATTGCAAAATCGGGCACCAAAGCCTTCCTTGAATCCATGGGCTCCGACCAGGCGAAAGACAGCCAGCTTATCGGCCAGTTCGGCGTGGGCTTCTACTCCGCGTTTATCGTGGCGGACAAGGTCACCGTGCGGACTCGTGCTGCCGGTGCTTCTGCTGATGAAGGCGTATTCTGGGAATCCGAAGGTGCGGGCGAATATACCGTAGCGGATATCACCAAAGCGGATCGCGGGACTGAAATCACCTTGCATCTGCGTGAAGGTGAAGATGAATTCCTCGACGACTGGCGCGTGCGCTCCATCATCGGTAAATATTCCGATCACATCGCGCTGCCGGTTGAAATCGAAACCCGCGAAGAGAAAGATGGCGAAACCATCCTCGGCTGGGAAAAGATCAACAAAGCTCAGGCGCTGTGGACCCGCAGCAAGTCTGAAGTGAAGGAAGAAGAGTACAACGAGTTCTACAAGCACATCGCCCATGACTTTACCGACCCGCTGGCCTGGAGCCACAACCGCGTGGAAGGGAAGCAGGAGTATACCAGCCTGCTGTATATCCCATCCCAGGCGCCGTGGGATATGTGGAACCGCGATCATAAACATGGCCTGAAGCTTTACGTACAGCGCGTATTTATCATGGACGACGCCGAGCAGTTCATGCCGAACTACCTGCGCTTCGTGCGCGGCCTGATAGATTCCAACGATCTGCCGCTGAACGTCTCCCGTGAAATTCTGCAGGACAGCCGTGTGACGCAGAACCTGCGCAGCGCGCTGACCAAACGCGTTCTGCAGATGCTGGATAAACTGGCGAAAGACGATAGCGAAAAATACCAGACCTTCTGGAAAAACTTTGGCCTGGTGCTGAAAGAAGGCCCGGCTGAAGATAACGCCAACCAGGAAGCGATTGCTAAGCTGCTGCGCTTTGCTACGACCCATACCGACTCCTCCGCACAGACCGTGTCGCTTGAAGAGTATGTCTCGCGCATGAAAGAAGGCCAGGAGAAGATTTACTACATCACCGCAGACAGCTACGCGGCGGCGAAGAGCAGCCCGCATCTGGAACTGCTGCGTAAGAAAGGCATCGAAGTGCTGCTGCTTTCCGACCGCATCGACGAGTGGATGATGAGCTACCTGACCGAGTTCGACGGTAAGGCCTTCCAGTCCGTAAGCAAAACCGACGAATCGCTGGAGAAACTGGCTGACGAAGAAACCGCGGAAGCGAAAGAGGCTGAAAAGGCGCTTGAGCCTTTTGTGGATCGCGTGAAAACCCTGCTGGGCGACCGCGTGAAAGAAGTCCGCCTGACGCATCGTCTGACTGACACTCCAGCCATCGTCACGACCGACAGCAACGACATGAGCACCCAGATGGCGAAACTGTTTGCCGCCGCGGGCCAGGCCGTGCCGGAAGTGAAGTACATTTTTGAGCTGAATCCGGATCACGGACTGGTGAAACGCGCAGCCGACACCCAGGATGAAGCGCAGTTTGGCGAATGGGTAGAGCTGCTGCTCGATCAGGCGTTGCTGGCAGAACGCGGCACGCTTGAAGATCCGAACCAGTTTATCCGTCGTATGAACCAGCTATTAGTTTCCTGACAGACAGATAGTTTATCCATTAGTAAAAACCTGCCGGAAGGCAGGTTTTTTTTTGCCTTATTTCCGCTAACAGCGCTCTCGCCGCCTGGCTTCCTTGAGGTGAATACGCCTTTAATGATAAGGTCATTGCCTCAGATCCAAGTACACAAAATCCAAACGTATGGGGAATTACGCAATGCGTATCATTCTGCTCGGCGCTCCGGGCGCAGGTAAAGGGACTCAGGCACAGTTCATCATGGAGAAATACGGCATTCCGCAAATCTCCACCGGTGATATGTTACGTGCCGCGGTTAAATCTGGTTCAGAACTGGGTAAACAAGCCAAAGACATCATGGACGCCGGGAAGCTGGTGACCGATGAGCTGGTTATCGCGCTGGTGAAAGAGCGTATTACTCAGGAAGATTGCCGCAATGGTTTCCTGCTTGATGGCTTCCCACGCACCATTCCACAGGCTGACGCCATGAAAGAAGCTGGCATCAGCGTGGACGTGGTTCTGGAATTCGCTGTACCGGACGAACTGATCGTCGAACGTATCGTTGGCCGTCGCGTACACGCGCCGTCTGGCCGCGTTTATCACGTCACCTTCAATCCGCCAAAAGAGGAAGGTAAAGACGACGCGACCGGCGAAGAGCTGACCACCCGTAAAGACGATCAGGAAGAAACCGTACGTAAACGTCTGGTGGAATACCATCAGATGACGGCTCCGCTGATCTCTTACTACAGTCAGGAAGCCGAAGCGGGCAACACCAGATACGTGAAAATCGACGGCACCCGTAAAGTGGCCGAAGTCAGCGCAGAGCTGGCTAAAATCCTCGGCTAATATAAAGCCGATGTGAAAATACCGGGGCATGCCCCGGTATTTTTTTATCTGAATCTTTCCCTCTCGCTGTTATCGGTTTTTCCGGAAGGCTTTTACGTTACACTTATCGGCAATAAGTTGATAAGGAGGGGTAATGGGTCAGGAAAAAATAGGCGTTTTACTGGCAAACCTTGGTACGCCTGATGCACCGACTCCGGCGGCGGTAAAACGCTACCTGCGCCAGTTTCTGAGCGATAAACGTGTCGTCGATACTACTCGTCTGCTCTGGTGGCCGCTGCTGCGCGGCGTGATTCTGCCGCTGCGTTCTCCACGCGTGGCAAAGCTTTATCAATCCGTATGGATGGAAGAGGGTTCTCCGCTGATGGTGTTCAGCCGCCGCCAGCAGCAGGCTTTAGCAGCGCAACTGCCGGACATGCCCGTAGTGCTGGGGATGAGTTACGGCAACCCTTCGTTAAAAAACGCGGTTGATGAACTTCTGTCACACAACGTCACGCATATTGTGGTACTGCCGCTTTATCCGCAATTTTCCTGCTCGACGGTGGCCGCCGTCTGGGATGAGCTGGGGCGCATTTTTGCCAGCTACCGCACCATGCCATCCATCTCGTTGATTCGTGATTATGCCGAAGACACTGCTTATATCAACGCGCTAGCAGCTTCGGTGAAACGTTCTTTTGCCCAGCACGGCGAGCCGGATTTACTTCTGCTCTCCTACCATGGTATTCCGCAGCGTTACGCCAATGAAGGTGACGATTATCCGCAGCGCTGCCGTGATACCACGCGCGAACTGCTGTCCGCGCTGGAGCTGCCGCCGGAAAAAGTGATGATGACGTTCCAGTCGCGCTTTGGACGCGAGCCCTGGCTGATGCCCTATACGGATGAGACGCTAAAAATGGTGGCAGAAAAGGGCGTGAAACATATTCAGGTCATGTGTCCCGGCTTCTCGGCCGATTGCCTGGAAACCCTTGAAGAAATGGCGGTGCAAAACCGCGAAGTCTTTATCGAAGCGGGCGGCACAAAGTATGAATACATTCCTGCGCTCAATGACGATCCTGCCCATATCGCCATGATGGTGCAGCTTATCGATCGCTATCGCTAATCGTGCCACAGGCCGTGAATATGCTACTATTCGCGGCCTGATTAGCCACACCCAATGACATTATGAAATTTCCCGGTAAACGCAAATCCAAACATTATTTTCCCGTAAGCGCCCGCGATCCTCTGCTGCAGCAGGCTCAGCCTGAAAACGAAACCGGGACTTCCTGGATAGTTGGTATCGATCAGACGCTGGTCGATATCGAAGCCAAAGTCGACGACGACTTTGTTCAGCGTTACGGGTTAAGCTTCGGCCATTCGCTGGTCATTGACGATGACGTAGCGGAAGCGTTGTACCGGGAGCTGGTGCAAAAAAAGCTCATTACTCACCAGTTTGCCGGCGGCACCATCGGCAATACCATGCACAACTACTCCGTGCTGGCGGATGATCGCTCGGTTCTGCTTGGCGTAATGTGCAGCAATATCGAAATCGGCAGCTACGCCTATCGCTATCTGTGCAACACCTCCAGCCGTACCGATCTGAACTACCTGCAGGGCGTAGAGGGGGCGATTGGCCGCTGCTTTACGCTGATTGGCGAACAGGGCGAACGCACCTTTGCCATCAGCCCCGGGCATATGAATCAGCTGCGTGCCGACAGTATTCCTGAAGAAGTCATTGCCGGGGCTTCCGCGCTGGTGCTGACCTCCTACCTGGTACGTTGTAAACCCGGTGAGCCGATGCCGGATGCCACCATGCAGGCGATTGGTTATGCCAAAAAGCATAACGTCCCGGTCGTGCTGACGCTGGGCACAAAATATGTGATTGCCGAAAACCCGGCGTGGTGGCAGGCCTTTCTGAAAGAGCACGTCTCGATTCTGGCGATGAACGAAGAGGAAGGCGAGGCGCTGACCGGCGAAAGCGATCCGCTGCTTGCCGCTGACAGGGCGCTGGACTGGGTTGATTTAGTGCTCTGTACCGCCGGGCCGGTAGGCTTATATATGGCGGGCTTTACGGAAGCGTCGGCTAAACGCACCACCCAGCACCCGCTGTTACCGGGCGCGATAGCTGAATTTAACCAGTACGAATTTAGCCGTGCGATGCGCCATAAAGATTGCCAGCAGCCGCTGCGCATTTTCTCCCATATCGCGCCTTATATGGGCGGCCCGGAGAAAATCATGAACACCAACGGCGCAGGCGATGGCGCGCTGGCCGCGCTGCTGCATGATATTACGGCGAATAATTATCACCGCTCCAACGTGCCGAACTCCAGCAAGCATCAGTTCACCTGGCTGACCTATTCTTCTCTGGCGCAGGTGTGTAAATACGCGAACCGCGTGAGTTACCAGGTGCTGAATCAGCACTCCCCGCGCCTGACGCGAGGTTTGCCGGAACGCGAGGATAGTCTGGAAGAGTCTTACTGGGATCGTTGATTGACCTGACGTCGTCTTGCGAAAAAGGCTGATAAGTTCAACTTGTCGGCCTTTTTTACACGCTAGTACCGGTAAAATTGATTTTACACGCTAGTACCGGTAAAATTGATTTTACACGCTAGTACCGGTAAAAACCTGCGAGGCGAATAATGAAGATCACTTCCCCAGAACAGCTAGCTATTTACCTGAAAGACACTCGAAAAGGGAAAAAACAAACGCAGGAAGCGCTCGCGGAGAAAGTGGGATTGCGGCAGGATACAATTTCAAAATTTGAAAATAATCCCGATAAAACACAAGTGGATACGTTGTTTAAAATACTCTCCTCGATGAATATGGATCTTCATGTTGAACCGAGATCTGAGCAAGGCCGCTTAGAAAAATGGAAAGAGGAGTGGTAGATGAGAAGCCTGTCCGTATTTATGAATGGCTACCTGGTGGGGCAATTAATACAGGAAAAAAGCGGAGCGAACATCTTCCAGTATGATCCCCGCTGGCTTAATACATCAGGTGCTCGTCCAATATCACTCTCTATGCCACTTCGTGCCGCGGAATACGCGGGGCAGGTTGTTTTCAACTTCTTCGACAATCTTCTGCCGGATAACCGTGAAATTCGCGAGCGAATAGCCAGCCGCTACCAGGCCGATTCACTGCAACCCTTCGACCTACTGTATGAAATTGGCCGTGATTGTGTCGGAGCATTAATATTACAGCCACCGGAAGAAATCATTCAGAATGTTGAACAAATAAATTGTGAGGTGATTGATGCGCAGGCGCTGGACGAAATTCTGACAGGCTATTTGAGCCCCTCCCGCTTGCATCAAAAAGACAGGCGAGATTTTCGTATTTCAATTGCCGGGGCGCAAGAAAAGACCGCGCTGCTTCGCTACCAGCAGTGCTGGCAATTACCTAAGGGTATAACGCCGACAACTCACATATTTAAATTACCAGTAGGGGAGATCCAAGGGCATAGCTTTACGCTCGATCTAAGCGAGAGTGTGGAAAACGAATGGCTCAGCATGCTACTGGCGGGGCTCTATGGTCTGGATGTACCACAGTGCGAGATCGTCACCACGGCTAACATCAAAGCATTAGCGGTAGAGCGTTTCGATCGTCGTTTTATCAATAATAATAGCTGGATTGCACGTATCCCACAGGAAGATATCTGTCAGGCCTTAGGTATTCCATCAACTAAAAAATATGAAAGCGATGGGGGCCCGGGGATTGCAGAAATCATGAAATTTTTGCTGGGTTCGGATAATGCCGAACAGGATCGTGAAAACTTTATGCGCAGCCATATTCTTTTCTGGCTGCTGGCGGCAAGCGATGGGCACGCAAAAAATTATTCTGTCACAATAATGCCTGGCGGCGGCTATAAACTGACGCCATTATACGACATTATGTCTTGCTATCCGCTTATTGGCGGACGTGGTCTCGCAAAGCAGGACATTAAAATGGCTATGGCGTTGGCTTCGACGGGAAAAGGAAAGAAGTACGAATGGCATTCGATTTATCCGCGCAACTTCCTGGCAACGGCTAAAAAATGTGGATTTAGCGAATCCCGAATGGCGGAATTAATGCATGATTTTCATGAAAAAACGCCCGAGGTATTAAGACAAGCAAGAGCATTAGTTCCAGCGTCTTTTCCCGAACATATTAGCGAGGCAATCTTTAAAGGTGTAGAAAACGCTGCGCGCCGCCTTGTTATGTAAAATCTGGTGGGTTAAAAGGTAGCCCACCAGAAAGATAAATCACCCTGTTACCGTTTCCTGCGGCGCGGGCGTTTCTAACAGCCCCAGCATAGTATTGGCAATCTCCCTTTCCCCCATCACCACCTGACTGGCGCCGCGTTCGGTGATGTATTTCACCTCATCGTCATAGTGCGCGCGGGCGATAATTTCGATATCCGGGCGTCTTGCCCGCGCCGCCGCCACGACCTCCCCGGCCTCATAGCCGTTAGGGATGGTCAGCAGCAGCCAGCGGGCGCAGTCCAGATGCGCCAGGTTCATTATTTCCTCATTGGCGGCATTGCCCAGCACGGCACGCACGCCGCGCTCGCGCAGCTCATCCACCCGGCTACGGGAGGTCTCCACCACCACAAGTGGAATCCCCTGCGCCATAAGCTTTTCGCCCAGCAGGCTGCCGACGCGCCCGTAGCCTACCAGCAGCGCATGGTTGCAGATATCCACGGGGATCTGTTTTTCTTCCTCAATAGCTTCTTCCAGCGTCTGCTCTTCAAGGGTTTCGGTTTTAGCGAGATAACGCTCAAGCAAGGCGAATAAAACAGGGTTGAGCATAATCGACAGGATTGCCCCTGCCAGCACCAGATTCTGGCCGTTTTGCGGCAGCAGATTCAGCGCCATGCCGAGGCCTGCAAGAATAAAGGCGAATTCACCGATTTGTGCGAGGCTGGTGGCAATGGTCAGTGCCGTACGCTGTGAGTGGCCGAACAGGCGCACCAGACCGAACGCGGCGACGGACTTGCCGAAGACGATGATCGCAAGCGTCCCCAGCACGGCCAGCGGCTCCTGAATCAGGATCATCGGATCGAACAGCATGCCGACGGAGACGAAGAACAGCACGGCAAACGCGTCGCGCAGCGGCAGGGTGTCGTGTGCGGCACGGTGGCTCAGCTCTGACTCGTTCAGCACCATCCCGGCAAAGAACGCGCCGAGCGCAAAGGAAACGTCAAAGAGCTCGACCGCACCAAAGGCGATGCCCAGCGCCAGGGCCAGAACAGAAAGGGTAAACAGTTCACGCGAGCCGGTAGCCGCACTGCGCGCCAGAATCCATGGCACCAGACGGCGGCCCACAACCAGCATAATAGCGATAAAGGCCGCTACTTTACCGATGGTGAAAGCCATATCAAGCGACAGCGAAGCCAGGCCCATATTGCCTTTTTCCAGCATGCTCGCTACCGCCGGCAGCAGTACCAGCGTTAACACCATCACCAGATCTTCAACTATCAGCCAGCCAATGGCGATTTGTCCCCGTTGGCTGTCAATCAGCTGCCTTTCCTCAAGCGCGCGCAGTAATACCACGGTACTTGCTGTGGAAAGACACAGTCCAAAGACAATTCCGGTCATAACTGACCAGCCTATTATTGCGGAAAGCGCCATACCCAATAGCGTCGCTACTGCTATCTGTGCGATAGCTCCTGGGATGGCGATAGTCTTTACCGCCATAAGATCTTTCAAAGAGAAGTGCAGGCCTACGCCGAACATCAAAAGGATAACGCCTAATTCCGCCAGTTCCGGCGCCAGTTTGGTATCAGCGACAAAGCCTGGCGTAAATGGACCCGCGAGCACCCCTGCTAACAAATATCCGACCAGCGGCGATATCCGCAACTTGTTGGCAAGCATTCCGAATAAAAAAGCGAGCACAAGACCACCAACAAGGGTGGTAATAAGGGGTGTGGCATGATGCATTCCGTCTCCTTTCGTAAGCGGTGAGGTCCAGTTTTGGTCGGTTAGCCCAAAAATCACCTTATTAGTTTATGACAATTTTTTACCGGCGTTGGCGAATGATGGGTAAGTTTTTACTAAAAGGCGCATTTCGATAAAAGAAAGAAGCTAAGCGCTATTTCAGGAACTTATGCAAAGGAAGAGGCGAAGGAACAGGAGAATGTAATACGGCCAAAGCAAAACTTTGGCCGGTTAAAGCTACAACTTATGCCGATTATCGGGCAGAAATATAGTTAAAATCCCCAGTAGCGGCAGGAAGGCGCAGATTTTATACACTAACTCAATGCTTGTCCTGTCGGCCACCAGGCCCAGCACCGCCGCTCCGAGCCCGCCCATGCCAAAGGCAAAACCGAAAAATAGCCCGGAAACCATGCCGATACGCCCCGGCATCAGCTCCTGGGCATACACCAGTATCGCAGAAAACGCCGAGGCGAGAATAAAGCCGATGATGACGGTTAAAATGCCCGTCCAGTACAGGGATGCATAGGGCAGAGCCATGGTAAAAGGCGCAACGCCGAGAATCGATCCCCAGATGACATATTTGCGGCCGATTTTGTCGCCCAGCGGCCCGCCAATCACCGTGCCGGCGGCGACAGCAAACAGGAATGCGAACAGATGAAACTGGGCATTTTGCACCGACAGTCCAAATTTATGCATTAAATAGAAGGTGTAATAACTGCTGATGCTCGCCATATAGAAATACTTTGAGAAAATCAGCATCAGCAGAATGGAAACCGCCAGCATAACTTTATTACGCGGCAGTGGATTAACCACCGCGGCTTTAGGTTTCCCCTTCGCCATCAGATGCTGAGCGGCGTACCAGCGGCTAATCTGCAGCAGCACGATAATCGCCAACAGCGCGGCCAGCACGAACCAGGCCACGTTCCCTTTGCCGTAAGGGGCAATAATCAGCGCCGCCAGCAAAGGCCCGAGTGAGCTTCCGAAGTTGCCGCCCACCTGGAACAGAGACTGCGCCAGACCATGACGGCCACCGGAAGCCATACGCGCCACGCGTGATGATTCAGGGTGGAAGATGGATGAACCCGTACCGACCAGCGCCGCCGCCAGCAAGACCATCGGGAAGCTGCCCGCCAGCGCGAGCAGCACCAGTCCGCAAAGCGTGAAGCACATACCAATCGGTAGCGACCACGGCATTGGATATTTATCGGTGTAGTAACCCACAACCGGTTGCAGTAGCGATGAGGCCAGCTGGAAGGTGAGAGTTATCATTCCTATCTGGACAAAGCTTAAAGAAAATTCAGCCTGAAGCAGCGGGTAGAGCGCCAGAATCAGCGACTGGATCATATCGTTAAGCAGATGCGAGAGGCTGATAGCCCCTAAAATACCAAAAGAGGTGCGCGCCTTTTTTGCTTCCGGCGGCACAAGGGTTTGTTCGGAGGTTGCCATAAATACCTGTTGAGAAACTGATTATTATTTTTGAACGGATAACGGTTACGGATTGCAGGCGTATCCGTGGATTATTGTTACCCCGCTAACATACCCGCAGGCAAGATTTGAGGAAAGTCGCAATTCGTAAAACTTATTTGCCTCGCCTGCTAACATTCTGCTAATGGTTCAGGTTTAGGAAAATGGAGATTTTCAATGCGGTTCGCAATGAAAGGGTTAGCTTCGGCACTGTTAGTGGCGTTGAGTTTGACGAGCGTATCTGCGCTGGCGTGGGAAAAAGACAAAACTTACAAGATTACTATTCTGCACACCAACGATCATCACGGCCATTTCTGGCGTAACGAATATGGCGAGTATGGTCTGGCCGCACAGAAAACGCTGGTGGACAGCGTGCGTAAAGAGGTGGCGCAGGAAGGCGGCAGCGTGCTTCTGCTCTCGGGCGGCGATATCAACACCGGCGTGCCGGAATCCGACCTGCAGGATGCAGAACCCGATTTCCGCGGCATGAGTTTGATTGGCTACGACGCGATGGCTGTCGGGAACCATGAGTTCGACAATCCGCTTTCGGTTTTACGCCAGCAGGAAAAGTGGGCCAAATTCCCGCTGCTTTCAGCCAATATTTATCAAAAAAGTACCGGCGAACGGTTATTTAAACCCTGGGCCATTTTCAAACCGCAAGGTATTAAAATTGCGGTCATTGGCCTGACCACGGACGACACCGCAAAAATCGGTAATCCTGAGTTCTTCACCGATATCGAATTCCGTAAACCTGCCGACGAAGCGAAGCTTGCGATCCAGGAGTTGCAAAGCACAGAACAGCCGGATGTGATTATCGCCGCAACCCACATGGGCCACTACGATAATGGCGAACACGGCTCCAACGCGCCGGGGGATGTTGAAATGGCGCGTAGCCTGCCAGCAGGCGCGCTGACAATGATTGTGGGCGGTCACTCACAAAACCCGGTCTGCATGGCTTCTGAAAATAAAAAGCAGGTGGATTACGTGCCGGGTACGCCCTGCGCGCCGGATAAGCAAAACGGTACCTGGATTGTGCAGGCGCACGAGTGGGGAAAATATGTTGGCCGTGCGGATTTTGAATTCCGCAACGGTGAGATGAAGCTGGTTCACTATCAGCTTATCCCCATTAATCTGAAGAAGAAGATTACCTACGATAACGGCGAAAGCGAGCGCGTACTTTACACCCCACAACTCGTTGAGAATCAGCGAATGCTTTCGCTGTTAAAGCCGTTCCAGAACAAAGGCCAGGCGCAGCTCAGGGTTAAAGTGGGTAGCGTGAACGGGCATCTGGAAGGGGATCGCAGCAAAGTTCGCTTTGTGCAAACGAACCTCGCGCGTGTCATCCTTGCCGCGCAAATGGCGCGTACCAGCGCGGACTTTGCGGTGATGAGCGGCGGCGGTATTCGCGATTCCATCGAAGCGGGGGATATCACTTATAAAGATGTGCTGAAGGTCCAGCCGTTTGGTAATACCGTGGCTTATGTCGATATGTCCGGCAAAGACGTGGCTGAGTACCTGACGGAGGTCGCGAAAAAAACGCCTGATTCCGGCGCGTATCCGCAGTTTGCGAACGTAAGTTTTGTCGCCTCAGCAAAGGGGTTGCAGGATTTGAAAATCAAAGGCGAACCGGTTGACCCGGCCAAAACCTACCGCATGGCGACGCTGAGCTTTAACGCTACCGGCGGCGACGGCTATCCGGCCATCGACAAAAAACCGGCCTATGTCAACACCGGTTTTGTGGATGCGGAAGTGCTTAAGCAGTACATCGAACAACACTCACCGCTGGATGTGGGCGCTTACGAGCCGAAAGGCGAGGTGAGCTGGCAGTAATGGCTTAATCGCGGCGGGCGATATCGGCAAAGCTGGCATCAAGCAGCTTTGCCAGATCGCTCGCGGCAAGCTCTATATCCAGCCCGCGCCGACCGCCGGAAATATAAATCGAGTCAAATTCCTGCGCTGGTGCGTCAATGACCGTCGGCAGACGTTTTTTTTGTCCCAGCGGGCTGATGCCGCCGACCAGATATCCCGTGATGCGCTGTGCGACCATCGGGTCTGCCATATCAACTTTTTTAGCGCCCAGCGCTTTCGCCACTTTCTTCAGATCCAGCTGCCCGGAAACGGGGGTAACGGCCACGGCCAGATGTTTCATATCGCCGTTCATCGCCACCAGCAGCGTTTTATAAACCTGCGCGGCATTGAGCCCCAGCTTGCGAACCACTTCGTCACCGAAGTTGGTTTCATTAGGATCGTGCTCATAAGCATGGAGCTGAAAAGGGATGTTGTTTTTTTCGAGGAGCTTTACGGCGGGCGTCATTTCATCCTTCCTGCAAAATTTGTCGCAAAAACGCACGGGATTATAATTTAGCTAATATGTTTTACAGATACTACAATCCTGCTTAATAGTGATAGCGTTCATCGTCACATTGAGCGACAATTCCAGCTTCGGTCGTTAATCGATCGAAATAACAACAATAATAAACTTATTTCTCTTTGACGGGCCAATAGCGATATTGGCCATTTTTTTAGCTTTTTTTCAAAAGACCAGGCAGATTTCCTTCACCGTAAAGGTGTAGCGCGCCCACCGCCACCACGTAGCGCCCCGCGGGAAGCTGCTGCAAAAAAGCCTGCCACTGGCGGTTACGCTGGTGCATCAGCACATCGTATAACTCATCTCCGAAGGTGTTTGGCAAAGAGGTATTACCCCGCGGCGGCGGCGTTTCCATCCACCAGCCGATCATCGTTTGCAGCAGTCGGGCGTTGGTATGCCAGTGGATTAGCGTATCCCTCAGCAGGGGCATTCCGCCCTGTGGCAGCTGCATAAGCATATCAATCTGATTTTGCGCGCCTTCCAGCTCTACCACCGGCACGGATAACGCTTTGGCCGCCTCCAGCAGTTGAAAATCAATGCCGTAGTCAGGACGTAAACCCAGGCGTTGTGCCTGATGAGCCTGGAGCACCAGCGCGATTTGCCAGGCGGGCTGGGTATCTATGCTGCTAAGCGAAATGCCCAGCTCCTGCGTCAGGGTAACAACCCGCTGCCAGTCCGCCGGGGACAAACGTTGTTCAAGAGGGATCTCATCAGTATCGTGAGTGAAGGGGGAACCGTCTGTGGAAATATCGGCCTCGACAATCAGCGCATCCGCAGCGCGCAGTTTGTCGATTAAGCGCTGCGACAGGGGAGCCATATCGCGGGTCCCCATATGGATGCTGCCTACCAGATGGAGATAGCGCTGACCGGGGAGCACAACGTCGAGGGCAGGCCAGGGATAAGTTGTGGTGGCAAGGCCTGAAAACAGTGAGCGAATGCGCGACAGCAAACCCATACAGCAAACTCCCTGGCTAAAAAGCCATGCTACCGCCGTGGGAGAGAAGGTGCAAATTTCCTCATGGCGAGGCAAGGCCAAAAGCGCAGGCCCAGCCCCGCCCCGCCTGATCAATTACCACCCCGGTACGGCTCCGCCGTTAAAGATTTTCTCCGCCGCTTTCGCTACTTCCGGCGACTGATACGACTGGATAAATTCCTTAACGTTTTCCGCGTCTTTATTCTCTTCTCGCGTCACGATAATGTTTACGTACGGCGAGTTTTTGTCCTCAATAAATATGCTGTCGTGCACCGGTGATAAGCCGGTTTGCTGTATATAGGTGGTGCTAATGATAGCTACATCGACTTGCGGATCGTCCAGCACGCGCGGCAGCTGCGCCCCTTCCAGTTCCATAATTTGCAAATTATGCGGGTTTGCCGTGATATCCAGCGCCGTGGGCAGCAGGCCGGTATCCGGCTTAAGCGTAATCAGCTTCTCGTTTTGCAGCAGCAACAGCGCCCGGCCAAGATTCGTTGGGTCGTTTGGAATCGCGATGGTGGCACCATCTTTGAGTTCAGAAACCGCTTTGATCTTGCGGGAATAACCCGCCATCGGAAAGACAAAGGTGTTACCTACCGCCACCAGCCTGTAGCTATGCGCTTTGTTGTCCTCTGCAAGGAACGGACGATGCTGAAACACGTTAGCATCCAGCTCACCCTGGTTGGTTGCGTCGTTCGGCAATAGCGAGCCGCTAAAGCCCACCAGCTCAACGTCGAGTCCGTATTTCTCTTTCGCGACTTTTTTGGCTACTTCCGCCACGTCCTGTTCCGCGCCGTTAATCACGCCGACTTTGATGTGCTGCGCATTGCTGCCGTTTTGATCGCAGCCCGCCAGCAGCAGGCCAGTCAGGAGTAAAGCGGCGGCCCGGTATAAATGTGGTATCGACATTTTCACCCTGTAGTTCCTTGTAAAATAATCAGTTCCGGTCAAAGGTGACTATAACGGGAAGCGGGAAAGAGGTTAAAAAACGAAAAGGAATGGATAAGACGGAAAAGCTATAAGCAATATGGCGGATAGCGTTTTGCTTCTCCGCCGGTAAGGGGGTTTATGAAGGCTTCGGGCTTAATCTTCAGGCTTAAAACGCAGCAGACGGTTGGCATTGCTCACTACGGTGATGGAAGAGAGCGCCATCGCAGCCCCGGCGACTACCGGATTAAGCAGCGTGCCGGTAAGCGGGTAGAGCACACCGGCGGCAATCGGAATGCCCAGCGAGTTATAAACAAAGGCGCCCATCAGGTTCTGCTTCATGTTTCTGAGCGTCGCTTTTGAAATAGCCAGCGCGTCCGCCACGCCCACCAGGCTATGGCGCATCAGCGTGATAGCGGCTGTTTCAATGGCGACATCGCTGCCGCCGCCCATGGCAATACCCACTTCCGCCTGGGCAAGCGCAGGCGCATCGTTAATACCATCGCCCACCATCGCCACCTGGCGTCCCTGCTGCTGCAGATTTTTAATCGCCTCGGCTTTGCCATCCGGCAGCACGCCGGCAATAACCTCGTCGATGCCCGCCTCTTTGGCAATAGCATTCGCGGTAGTTGGGTTATCTCCGGTCAGCATCACCAGGCGATAGCCGTTACGGTGCAAGCGTTGCAGCGCGCTTACGCTGTCGGCCCGTAAAGGATCGCGAATGGCAAACAGCGCGACGAGCTTGCCGTCGACGGCGAGCAGCACCGGCGTTGAGCCTTGCTTTGCCTGCGCTTCAATCTCATCCGCCAGCGGCTGGGTATCAATCTGTTGCTCGTCGAGCAATGCCTTATTGCCCAGCAACAACGCGCGGCCTTCGAACTCGCCGCTTACGCCAAGACCACGCAGAGTGCGGAAGCCGTTAATCTCTGGCAGTTTACTGTTGCCCGCTTTTTCCAGAATGGCATGGGCAAGCGGATGACTGGAGCCTTGTTCAAGCATCGCCGCTAACCTCACGGCGTCGCTTTCCTGCATTCCGCCATGTGTTTTTATCGCCACTACCTGGGGTTTACCTTCCGTCAGCGTACCCGTTTTATCGAAAACGATAGTGTCGAGGGTGCTGGCGCGCTGCAACGCATCGGCATCACGCACTAACACGCCGAATTCAGCCGCACGCCCCACGCCTGAAATAATCGACATCGGCGTAGCAAGACCCAGCGCGCAAGGGCAGGCGATAATCAGCACGGTGGTGGCAATCACCAGCGTATAAACAATCTGTGGGGCAGGGCCGACGAAGTACCAGACTGCCGCGCTAAACAGGGCAATCAGCACCACGACCGGAACAAAGATGGCAGAGATTTTATCGGCAAGCTGCCCGATTTCCGGCTTGCTGCTCTGCGCCTGGCGAACCATACGGATAATGCGCGACAGCGTTGTATGGCTGCCGGTCGCCGTAGCGCGGAACAATACGCTGCCATCCTGCACAACCGTCCCGGCGTGGATGGCGTCGCCGTCCGCTTTTTGCTGGGGCACCGGTTCGCCCGTCAACATGGCTTCGTCAAACCAGGCTTCGCCCTGGCTAATTTCACCGTCCACCGGCACGCGGTCGCCCGTGGTCAGACGCAGCGTCATTCCGGCGGTAACTTCCGCCAGCGGGAGTGATTTCTCGCCTTCGTCCGTGACCACGCGAGCGATTGGCGGCGTTAAGTCCAGCAGACGCTCCAGCGCTTTCGACGAACGCTGGCGCGCGCGCTGCTCCAGCATATGCCCAAGGTTAATCAGGCCGATAATCATCGCGCTGGCTTCGTAATAAAGGTGACGCGCTTCCATCGGGAAGTGCTGCGGCCAGATATTGACGCTAATGGAATACAGCCAGGCGGCACCCGTGCCCAGCGCCACCAGCGTATCCATCGTGGCCGAGCGGTTCATCAGGCTGCGCCACGCGCTGCGGTAGAAGTGGCCGCCGGCAAGCACCATCACGGCGAGAGTAATGATGCCGATGGTCATCCACAGCGAGCGGTTATCCTCGGTGAGCATCATATTGTCGCCGAGCATGCCCCAGATCATTACCGGGATACCTACCGCCAGCGCCAGAATGGCCTGCCAGCGGAAGCGTTTTGCGGCCGCGTTCGCTGTTTCCTGCTGGCGCTCGCGGCGCTGAATATCATCTTCAATCGCTTCGGCACCGTAACCGGCGCTTTCGACTGCTTTGATTAAAGCGTCGGCGGAGGCAGAGCCCATAATCAGGGCGCTGCGCTCCGCAAGGTTTACCCGTGCCTGGCTGACTCCGGGTACGTTCTGCAAAGCGCTTTGCACCCGGGATACGCAGCTTGCGCAGCTCATGCCATTGATCAACAGTTGCTGGCTGTCGTCATTGTCGGCGGCTGCCGGAAGCGAAGGGGTGACCGCTGTCAGGGCTTCCGACGGGGTTGATGACTCTTCTGTCAGCGGTTCAGCCTTTGGGGGGCTGGCAACTTCCGCGCCGTATCCGGCCTGTTTGATGGTTTCCATTAAAGCCTCCGCGGAAGCGCTGCCGGTGACGTGGGCTTGGGTAACGGTCACCTCCGCCTGTTCAACATCAGGGCGCTGCTCAAGGCTTTCTTTTACGCGTTTAACGCAATGGCCACAGGACAAACCGTCCAGCGCCAGGTCGATGGTTTGAGACATAACAAGCTCCTTTATTGCGGGTTTAGCTGACTGTGATAAAGGTTAAACCTTCCAGCAAGGGGAAGGTCAAGAATTTAACTGGCTGATTGAAAAAGAGGTTTAAAAGCAGTGACCACGCGTTGATAAAAGTGTCCGCAATACAAACATAAAGCCCCGCAGACCGTGTCCCGCAAAAGCTACAGTAAAGGTTTAGCATTCGCGATACGGTTCAGGAGTATCAAAAAATAATCTTCAGAATAGTGCACTGGTGCTGAGAGCCGGAAGGGGGAGGGGATAGATCTGGGGAAATCTGAAGGCGTTGTTCATAACAACATGCCCGTAACCATCAAGGCGAAGGCGGTTAAGCTATTAAAAAACGTTATTCAGTTAACCGCAGTGCGTCACCGCTTATTTTTTTCGGGAAAGCGAATTCAGGCCGTTGCTTTTTAAGCGGCACAGCCTGAACGCGTTTATCATTTTCGGATCAGGGAAACCCTATAATTTTGTTTTTTCGATGTACCAGATTTTTTCTGCATATTCCTGGATAGTTCTGTCCGAGGAGAAGTAGCCCATATTGGTGATATTGAGCATCGCTTTGCTGGCCCACATTTCAGGATGGCTGTACAGCGCGTCAACCTTATCCTGGCAATCTACGTAGCTGCGGTAGTCAGCCAGTACCTGATAGTGGTCACCGAAGTTGAGCAGCGAGTCAATCAGGTTACGGTAGCGTCCCGGCTCTTCCTGGTTGAAGACGCCGCTGCCGATTTGTGTCAGCACCTGATGCAGCTCCTCATCCTGTTCGTAGTAATCTCGTGGTTTATAGCCGTTGCGACGAAGCGCTTCCACCTCTTCTGCGGTGTTACCGAAGATAAAGATGTTTTCCTCACCGACGTGCTCTTGCATTTCCACGTTTGCTCCGTCCAGCGTACCAATAGTCAACGCGCCGTTCAGCGCGAATTTCATGTTGCTGGTACCGGAGGCCTCCGTTCCCGCCAGCGAAATCTGCTCGGAAAGATCTGTCGCTGGAATAATCAACTGCGCAAGGCTAACGCTGTAGTTCGGAATGAAAACTACTTTCAGCCTGTCGCCAATCTGTGGATCGCTGTTGATCACTTTCGCCACATCATTAATTAAGCGGATGATATGTTTTGCCATGTTGTAGGCCGAGGCGGCTTTACCCGCGAAGATATTCACGCGTGGCACCCATTCCGCCTGTGGATCGGCCTTGATGCGGTTGTAGCGGGTGATGACATGTAGCACATTCATCAACTGGCGCTTGTACTCGTGAATACGCTTGATCTGCACATCAAACAGCGCATTCGGATTGACCACTACGTTCAGTTCCCGGGCGATAAAGGAGGCCAGACGCTGTTTATTTTCCAGCTTGGCACGGCGAACCGCCTGGTTGACTAGCGGGTAATCCAGATATTCCCCCAGCTCGCTGAGCTGCCTTAAATCGGTACGCCAGGTACGACCAATATGGGTATCCAGCACCTTAGAAAGCGATGGGTTGGCTGCCGCCAGCCAGCGACGTGGCGTCACACCGTTGGTGACATTTGTAAAACGCCGTGGAAAAATCTTTGCGAAGTCGGAGAATAAAGACTGCACCATCAGGTTGGAGTGTAGCTCAGACACGCCGTTGACTTTATGGCTGACCACCACAGCCAGCCAGGCCATCCGCACACGGCGGCCGTTGGACTCATCTATAATTGAGGTGCGGTTTAGCAACGCGATATCGTTGGGATACTGCTCCTGCAGCGTCTTCATAAAGTAATCATTAATTTCGAAGATGATCTGTAGATGGCGCGGCAGAATTTTCCCCAGCATATCGACCGGCCAACTTTCCAGCGCTTCGCTCATCAACGTATGGTTGGTGTAAGAGAACACCCGGCAGGTTACCTCAAACGCCTCTTCCCAACTGAATTTATGCTCGTCTATCAGTAGCCGCATCAGCTCAGGAATCGACAGCACCGGGTGGGTGTCGTTAAGGTGGATGGCAATTTTATCCGCCAGATTGTCGTAGGTGTTGTACAACTGGTAATGACGGATGAGGATATCCTGCACCGTGGCGGAGACGAGGAAATATTCCTGACGCAGACGTAGTTCGCGCCCCGAATAGGTGGAGTCGTCCGGGTAAAGCACGCGGGAAAGGTTCTCAGAGTGGTTTTTGTTTTCCACTGCAGCAAAATAATCGCCCTGGTTGAATTTGCCCAGATTGATTTCGCTGCTGGCCTGGGCGCTCCACAGGCGCAGCGTATTGGTGGCATCGGCATCGTAGCCGGGTACGATCTGGTCGTAGGCTTCTGCGATAACCCTTTCGCTTTCAACCCAGCGGGTTTTCTTGTTCTCCTGTTGTATATGTCCGCCAAAGCGCACGGTATAACGCGTTTTATGGCTCTCAAATTCCCAGGGATTACCATATTCCAGCCAGTAGTCAGGCGACTCCTTCTGCTGGCCATCAACGATACTCTGTTTAAACATGCCATAGTCATAGCGGATGCCATAGCCACGGCCCGGTAAACCGAGCGTTGCCAGCGAATCAAGGAAGCAGGCCGCCAGCCGCCCCAGACCGCCATTACCCAGCCCCGGATCGCTCTCTTCATCAATCAGTTCTTCAAGATCCAGCCCCATCGCCTCCAGAGCACTTTTCACATCCTCATAGATGCCCAATGACAGCAGCGCATTAGACAGGGTGCGGCCAATAAGAAATTCCATCGACAGGTAATAGACCTGCCGCGCTTCCTGTGAAAGCCGAGCGCGCTGCGAACGCAGTCGACGTTCCACCATACGGTCACGGACGGCAAACAGTACGGCGTTCAGCCATTCGTGTTTGTTAGCGGTGGCCGGATCTTTACCCAGATTAAACATCAGCTTATAGGCAATAGCATGTTTCAGCGACTCTTCATTGAGTCCAGGAGCAATATAACTAACGGGTGATTCCATTTTTATTATCCATAATTATTAACTAATACGCTGATATAATTGACGTGACCACAACACAAAAGCCCGCCGGTTTTTAGCTGTGGGAATACCTCAGAACATGCGTGTAAAACCTCCATTACAACTTCCTGCTTCAACCTCTCTTCATGAAGAACGAATGTATTACGGACCCGGCGTAACCACCCGCAGACTTATTCCGTCAGCCTGTCCAACATTTCTTTCGTGACTAACACTATTCCCTCTTCTGAGCGATAAAAGCGGCGTTCATCTTCGGCAGCATTTTCGCCAATAATTGTGCCTTCCGGGATCACGCAATTTCTGTCGATAACGCAGCGCCTTAACCGACAAGAACGCCCGATCCATACGCCAGGAAGTAAAACAGATGAATCGATATTACAAAAAGAATTAATACGAACCCAAGAAAATAAAACTGACTGCACAACGACTGAGCCGGAAATAATACAGCCACCTGAAACCAGGGAATTCATCGTCATGCCATGGCTACCGGAACGGTCCTGAACAAATTTTGCGCTAGGGAGAGATTGTACATATGTACGAATAGGCCAGTTCTTGTCGTAAACATCCAGTTCTGGTACCACGGAGGCTAAATCCAGATTCGCTTTCCAGTATGCTTCCAGCGTTCCGACATCCCGCCAGTAGGGTTCAGCATTGTTATCTGACTGAACGCAGGAACGCGGGAATGGATGAGCGCAGGCTTCGTTGGACGCCGTTATTTTTGGAATAATATCTTTGCCGAAGTCATGGCTGGATAATTCATCTTTGCTATCTTCTTCAAGAAGCTGATAAAGGTAATCCGCATCAAAAATATAGATCCCCATACTGGCCAGCGCTTTTGTCTCATCACCAGGCATGGTGGGTGGCTTAGCCGGTTTTTCAACAAACTCAACGATTTTGTCATTTTCGTCCACCGCCATAATTCCGAAGGCCGATGCTTCTTCCACCGGCACCGGCAGGCAGGCCACGGTACAACGTGCGCCTTTCTCTACGTGGTCAATCAACATCCGCGAATAATCCTGCTTATAGATATGATCGCCTGCCAGAATTACGACATATTCCGCGTTATAGCGGCGGATAATATCCAGATTCTGCGTCACCGCATCTGCGGTTCCTCGATACCAGTTTTCATCAAGACCGCGTTGCTGAGCGGGCAGTAAATCAACAAACTCATTCATCTCTTCGTTAAAAAAAGACCAGCCGCGCTGAATATGCTGTACCAGTGAGTGCGACTGATATTGAGTAATAACCCCAATACGTCTTATACCGGAGTTAATACAGTTAGAAAGCGCAAAATCGATAATTCTGAATTTGCCCCCAAAATGTACTGCTGGCTTCGCCCGGATGGTTGTTAAATCTTTCAGTCTGGTTCCCCGACCTCCGGCGAGAATTAATGCCACTGATTTTAGCGGTAATTGTCTTGCCAGCATTAAATTTTTGTTATTTTCAAAGTTTTTCATAAGTAATATCCTGCAATTAACTATTGCATATCAAGAGGGGTTTTATGCAGCTAAAGCATCTACTGAGCAAAAAACCAGACATAGCTTCTCCCGGAAATAATTGAAGCGATATATTTTAAATAAATGCTTCAACTTTTAATTACTCTCGCCGCGGACCAGCCAAATAGTCGCCAGAGGCGGTAGGGTAATACTCAGCGAATAGTCATGGCCGTGGCTGGCTATCGTATCGCTGTAAACCACACCTTCGTTTCCGACATTGCTGCCGAGATAGTGTAAAGAATCGGTATTTACTTCCTCATGCCAGGCCCCCGGTTGGTTGATGCCGAAGCGGTAGTTATATCGTGGCACCGGTGTAAAGTTGCTGGCGACGATAAGCTCGTTGCCCGCTTTGTCACGACGCACAAAGATAAAGACCGATCGCTCACGGTCGTCCTCCACCAACCATTCAAAACCATAGGGATCGCAATCCAGCTCATGCAGCGCTTTACGATGGCGGTAGGTATGGTTAAGGTCACGGACCAGGCGCTGGACGCCGTGGTGCCAGTTGTCTTCCCCTTCCAGCAGGTGCCAGTCAAGGCTGGCATCGTGGTTCCATTCCCGCCCCTGGGCAAATTCATTGCCCATAAACAGGAGCTTTTTCCCCGGGAAAGCATACATCCAGCCGTAATAGGCGCGCAGGTTGGCGAATTTCTGCCACGCATCTCCGGGCATGCGCTCAAGAAGAGATTTTTTGCCGTGTACCACCTCATCGTGGGACAGCGGCAACACAAAATTCTCACTGTTGTTGTAGGGTATGCCGAATGTGAGTTTGTCATGATGATACTGGCGAAAAACCGGGTCCAGTGTCATATAGCCGAGGGTGTCGTGTAACCAGCCGAGGTTCCATTTGTAAGAGAAACCTGGCCCGCTCGTCGCCTGCGGATGCGAGACATCGGTAAAATCCGTAGACTCCTCCGCCATCGTTACCGCGCCGGGTGTCAGTTCGCTCAAAATACGATTGGTGTTGCGCAAAAACTCAATCGCTTCAAGGTTTGCTCGTCCGTCAAATGCATCGGGAATCCACTCTCCTTCCTGACGGTTGTCGTCACTGTCATTCATTGCTGCCGCGGCATTCATCCGCAGGGCGTCAATGCCGAAACGTTCAATCCAGTAAAGCGCATTACCCACCAGGAAATCGCTGACTTCACGGCGACCGTAGTTATAGATCAGCGAATGCCACTCCTGCTGATGGCCTTCACGCGGGGCGCTGTGCTCATACAGTTCAGTACCATCAAACGTCGCCAGCCCAAAATCGTCGGACGGGAAACAGCCAGGCACCCAGTCGAGGATTACGCTCAGCCCGGCGGCATGCGCTGCGTTAATAAAGTAACGAAAGTCTTCACGGGTGCCGAAGCGGCTGGTCGGTGCGTATAGCCCGGTCGGCTGATAGCCCCAACTGCCATCAAAGGGGTGCTCGTTAACCGGCAACAGTTCCAGGTGCGTGAAACCCATCCATTTGGCATAGGGGATCAGTTGCTCAGCCAGCTCGCGGTAGCTCAGCCAAAAGTTGTTATCGGTATGGCGACGCCAGGAGCCGAGGTGGATTTCATAAATAGAAATTGGCGCATCAATCTGATTAGCTTGCTTTCGCGCCAGCGGCTGTTCGAGTTTTTCCGGCAGACCACGGATGAGAGATGCGTTTTCCGGGCGTATTTGCGCTTCAAAGGCGTAAGGGTCGGCCTTAATACGCAGTTTGCCGTGTGAGTCGATTAACTCGAACTTATATAGCTGGCCGTTAAGTGCACCGGGAATAAACAGCTCCCAGATACCCGATTCACTGTGCAGGCGCATCGGGTGGCGACGGCCGTCCCAATAGTTAAACTGCCCGATGACCGAAACCCGGCGTGCATTTGGCGCCCAGACCGAGAAGCGGGTGCCGGCTATACCGTCCAGAGTGTCGATATGTGCCCCCAGGTGTTCAAAGGGACGCGAATGCTTGCCTTCAGACAACAACCTTTCTTCTATGCCTTGCAGCAGAGGGCCAAAACGGTAGGGATCGTCAATCAGGTATTGCTGTCCAAGCCAGGTGACGGCCAGCTGATAGCGAAACAGGTTTTTTCGGCGTGGCAATAAACCGCTAAAGAAACCGCGTGAGTCGAGGCGTTCCAGTTTGCCGACCTTACGCCCTTTTTTTAGTTCGATAACCCAAACTTCAGTGGCCTCGGGTAATAATGCACGCACCTCCAGACCGGCTTCGGTGCGGTGCATACCAAGAATAGCGAACGGATCGGGGTAATAACCTGTAATCAGTGCTGAAATGACACTTTTTTCTATATGATCGGACATGTTGGCCATCCTGATATCATCCATCAAAATAGAGGCAAAAAAACATCCTTTTATCTGCTTTAATGACTCGATAACGTTTCTGTGCTTTATTAAACGATTAATATTAACAAATTATATAAATTTAAATTTATGTCGATTGTCCGCAACTTTACAGGGGCATAGTCTTTTAAATGAATAAGCTTAATTAATTAGCGCTTTTTATATTTTGGGGGTCACCTTAATTTTTTATAGTGGGTATAACCAGAATAATTATTTCGCCATTTGATTCTGTGAGTAGGTACTCAGTTTTTATAAATATGGAAAAACTTATCTGCTTACACTAACTTTGGTCGATTTACATATCATGCCTTAATTTCACATCTTGATGCCGATCAAAATCAGGCCCCAACCAAAAACAAGAATCTGGCATGAAGATACGGTCAAAAGAGGATGGCGCAGGGATTCACAGGGGCGCTATGGGTGTGGTCCTGCGGGTAAGGTAACGCTCGAACGTTACCGATGGGTATTGCACCGAGAAAGAGCTGGCGTCGAGGATAACCAGCCGTTCTTCCTTAATGAACTTCAGACAGTCGTTGACGATAGTGCATAGATTAAAAAATTGAACAGTTTTTCAACACAATGGGAAAGGATTTTTATCTATCATCCTGGTAATATCCAGACCATCATCAACATCAACTTTATTGTCTGTTCTTCTGAGGAGGGCCGTGTAAGTATCAGGAGCATTGGCGATCGCCCGCCAGATATGAAGCACCGACTGACCTAACCCAAAGCCAGTTGATTCTGGAATGGTTCCAGGGCCTTATTAATTGCAGGATTTTACTTCGTTTCAGTTATTTCAGCACAGAAAGCTTGCCACGGAAAATATCCGTATTTTCTCACGATTTATTCTTTCTTGCGATTCAGTAATGCATGAAAATCAGCATGGCATATAATATGATTATCGTCTTTTTATTGTCTATTGAATGCAGTAGAACGATATGGAGTTGAAGCTACTTTCCTCACGGGGAAGATCAGGGGGATGTGTGAATATTAGCGATGTGGCAAAAAAAACCGGCTTAACCAGCAAAACGATCCGTTTTTATGAAGAGAAGGGGCTGGTGACTACGCCGTTTCGTTCTGAAAACGGCTACCGGACTTACACGCAAAAGCACCTTGATGAACTGACCCTGCTGCGCCAGGCACGCCAGGTCGGTTTTAATCTGGAGGAGTGTCGCGAGCTGGTGAATCTGTTTAACGATCCCGCGCGCCATAGTGCAGATGTAAAGTCCCGCACGCTGCAAAAAGTGGCGGACATTGAAAAACACATTGGCGAATTGCAGGCGATGCGCCAGCAGTTGCTTACCCTTGCGGAATCCTGCCCGGGTGATGACAGCGCCGATTGCCCGATCATCGACAACCTTTCCGGCTGCTACCATCGCCAGCAGACTAACTAGCGCGCCTGAACTTTTAGCGTGATGCCTTCGACGGCAACCACAACGACTTCTGTTCCCGCAGGCAAATCGCTGTCTGCCATTACGGGCCAGGAGCTGTCGGCGACTCGCACATGCCCGCGTCCGTTGACTAACGCCGTGTCCAGACGTAAATGTCGCCCCACCAGCTGATGCCCGCGCTGGTTGAGCACTTCACCTGGCTCCTGCTGCTTGCGGGTCGACAGCCAGCGCCACCAGAGAAAGGCCGCCACCAGCGTCAACAGGGCAAAGCAGACGCCCTGCCACTCCCAGCCCAGCGGCAGAAGCCACACCAGCAGCCCCGTTAAAACCGCCGCCACGCCGCTCCACAGCAGATAACCGCTGGCGCCGAGCATCTCCGCCGCCAGCAGCAGACCACCCAGCGTCAGCCAGAAGACATGCGGATGGCTAAGCAGCAGGGTAATCATTTTTTACGCTCGTTACCGCTTTGCGCGATCAGTTCGCTGATACCGGCGATGGAACCCATCAGGCTGGTAGCATCGAGCGGCATCAGTACCACCTTGCTGTTATTCGCCGAGCCAATTTGTTGCAGCGCGTCGGTATATTTCTGAGCAACAAAGTAGTTCACCGCCTGAATATCCCCTTTGGCGATAGCCTCGGAGACCATTTGCGTGGCGCGGGCTTCCGCCTCGGCGCTACGTTCACGGGCCTCTGCCTGTAAGAAGGCCGACTGGCGTTCACCTTCAGCCTTCAGGATCTTCGACTGTTTTTCCCCCTCGGCCTTGACGATTTCCGCCTGGCGAACCCCTTCGGCTTCAAGGATATAGGCACGCTTGGTACGTTCTGCTTTCATCTGGGCATTCATGGCATCAATCAGTTCAGCCGGCGGGCGCACGTCGCGGATTTCGATACGGGTGATCTTAATCCCCCACGGGTTGGTCGCTTCATCCACGATATGCAGCAGACGCGTGTTGATGTTGTCTCGCTGGGAGAGCATTTCATCAAGCTCCATGGAGCCGAGCACGGTACGGATGTTGGTCATGGTGAGGTTAATGATGGCCAGCTCAAGGTTGCTGACTTCGTAGGCGGCGCGTGGGGCGTCGACTACCTGAATAAAGCACACCGCGTCGATGGCGACATTAGCGTTGTCTTTGGAGATGACCTCCTGGGAGGGAATATCGAGCACCTGCTCCATCATGTTGATTTTGCGGCCGATGCGATCCATAAACGGCACCACAAGGCTCAGGCCCGGCATCAGGGTTTTGGTGTAACGGCCAAAGCGCTCCACGGTCCACTGGTAGCCCTGAGGGACGATTTTTACCCCGGCGCCGACGATAATCAGCGCGACGAGGATGAGTACGGGAATGACGATTAGCATCAAAAAAACCTCCTGGTTGTTTTGATGCTAGTTTAACTGCTGGCGCGGAAACATTCAGTGACTTCCGCTCTGACAGGCAGATTAAATAATCAGTACAGCAGAGAATAGATCTGACGACGGTATTTGGATGCCAGCGCATCGCCGATGCCGAGCGCCGCAAGGATCTCCATCAGCATCTTGCGCACCTGCCCGTCGGCGGCGCCCAGATCTTTTTTCAGATGGGTATACAGCAGCTCCAGCGCCTCTTCGTTACGGCCAACCTGGTGCAGCTGCAGCGCCAGCTGGCTTGCCAGCTGCGCATTCTCTGGATCCTGTTCAACCTGCTGTTGCAGCTGCTGGATTTCAGGCGTATCGGCAGCTTGTTTGAGCAAGTCGATCTGCGCGACCAAACCCTGATAGCGGGTGTCCTGATCCTGCAATGGAATAGTTTTCAGTACGGCTTCGGCATCTTCGCTGCGGTTCAGGGCAATCTGCACCTCCGCCAGCAGCAGGCCGATCTCGCTGTTCTGGCCGGAGAGCTGCCAGGCCTCTTTGAGCAGCGGCAGCGCTTCCGCGTGCTTGCCTTCCTGCATAAGCTGCATCGCTTCCTGAGCTTTCAGCTCTTCTTCGCGAGGCAGCACTTTTTCGAGCAGGGCGCGAATCGCCTCTTCAGGCTGCGGGCCCTGGAACCCGTCTACCGGCTGCCCGTTCTGGAACAGGTAAACCGTCGGGATGCTGCGTAAACCAAACTGGGATGCGACCATCTGTTCAGCATCGCAATCCACTTTAGCGAGAATGAACTGCCCTTGATATTGCGCGGCGAGCCTGTCCAGTATCGGCGTCAGTTCTTCGCAGTGCTGGCTGCGCGCCGACCAGAAGTAAAACAGGATCGGCGTGGTAACGGATTGTTCCAGGGTCTGGTGCAGGTTCGCTTCGGTGATGTCGATAATATAGTGGGCTGACATGGCTTACTCTCTTATAACAATTTGTTTTTACATGGGGGCGGCTGGCTTCTCTTCAACTCAACCACGTAAAATTTTATCAAGCGCGCGGCCCGGCAGCAGGCGACGTAACCAGGACATCGCGTGGGCAACAAGCGTTACCGGGTAGCGTAGCTTTGGGCGCGGACTGTTAAAAGCATGGCGCACTTTTTCAACCACCGCCTCCGGGCCAAGCGTAAAGCGTGCAGCGATGCCGGGATTTTCAACGGGCTGGTCGGTACGCGTCTGATTTACGTTATCGGTAAATTTTGTGCGAATCGGTCCTGGTTCTATCAAACTGACTTTAATGCCGCTGCGGTGCAGCTCCATACGCAACGTATCTGACCAGGCTTCCAGCGCGTATTTACTGGCGGCATAGGCGCCACGCCCGGGCGTGGCGATAAGCCCCATCACCGAGCTGGTCATCACGATGCGGCCTTCGCGGTGCGGCAACATGGCGGGCAGCAGCAGCATGGTTAACTGGTGAGCGCCAAAAAAGTTGGTGGAAAACTGCTGTTCCAGCTGTTCGCGGGAAAGGGTTGGCAGCGGGCCATAAACGCCGTAGCCGCCGTTGTTAAACAGCCCGTAGAGACGGTTACCGGTCAGCGCGATGACTTCCGCCGCCGCACGCTCCACGCTTTGCGGCGAGTCGAGATCGAGCAGGACGCCGGTAAATCCGGCCTGGTTCATGCGCTCGACGTCTTCGGGTTTGCGACAGGCGGCCAGAATGCGGTAGCCAAGCGACTGTAATGCTTGTGCGGACGCTTGGCCAATACCGCTGGAACAGCCTGTTATTAAGATAGATTTTTGCATAACTTTACCCGAGGGGTGCCCCGATTGTTCATGAGTCGTGGTTAACTAAAGGAGCCAGACGGGTCGCCATCCAGTCGGCGATAAACGGCTGAGCATCGCTGTTAGGATGGATGCCGTCATCCTGCATCCATTGCGGTTTCAGATAAACCTCCTCCATAAAAAAGGGCAGCAGAGGAATATCGAACTCTTTGGCAAGCTGCGGATAAATAGCGCTAAAGGCTTCATTATACCGACGACCGTAGTTTGCCGGCAGACGTATTTGCATCAGCAGGGGCTGAGCGTTTGCCGCTTTCACGTCGTCGATTATCTGCCGCAGGTTTTTTTCGATGGCCTGCGGCTGAAAACCACGCAGACCGTCGTTACCGCCCAGTTCAATTAATACCCAGCGCGGCTGGTGCTGTTTTAGCAACGCAGGCAGACGTGCCAGCCCTTGCGTTGCCGTATCACCGCTGATGCTGGCGTTAATCACTCTGGTATCCTGCTGACGCCATTTCGAGTCCAGCAGCGCAGGCCAGGCGGCGGTGGCAGACATGCGGTAACCAGCGCTCAGGCTATCACCAAGAATTAACAACGTGTCCGCTGCGGCGGCGCGGAAGGTCATCAAAGCCAGAAACAGGAAGAGCAAATGCCAGCGGAAAACATTGTTGAAGTTCATCATCTTAGTAAGTCCGTAGGTCTGGGGGAACATCGGCTCTCCATCCTTACCGGAGTTGAGCTGGTTGTCAAACCGGCGCAGACCATCGCGTTAATCGGTGAATCTGGCTCAGGAAAATCCACGCTGCTGGCGATTCTGGCCGGGCTGGACGATGGCAGCGAAGGCGAAGTGCATCTCTGCGGGCAACCGCTGCACAACATGGATGAAGAGGCGCGTGCGGCGCTGCGAGCCAAAAACGTTGGTTTCGTATTCCAGTCTTTCATGCTGGTGCCAACCTTAAATGCGATGGAAAACGTCGAGCTGCCAGCGCTCTTACGCGGTGAGAATGATGCTGCCAGCCGCGCTCAGGCGAAAGCCCTGCTCGAACAGCTCGGGCTGGGTAAGCGTCTGGATCACCTTCCGGCCCAGCTTTCCGGCGGCGAGCAACAGCGCGTTGCCCTGGCGCGTGCCTTCAACGGGCGACCCGGCGTGCTGTTTGCCGATGAGCCAACCGGCAACCTGGACAGGCAAACCGGCGATCGCATCGCCGATTTACTCTTCTCGCTTAACCGTGACTTCGCCACCACGCTTATTCTCGTCACCCACGATGAACAGCTGGCCGCCCGCTGTGACCGCCGTCTGCGCCTGCGTGAAGGCAAACTGTGGGAGGAGGCATGATAGCCCGCTGGTTCTGGCGCGAATGGCGCTCGCCTTCGCTGCTGATCGTCTGGCTGGCCCTGAGTCTGGCGGTGGCCTGTGTGCTGGCGCTGGGCAATATCAGCGACCGTATGGAGCAGGGGCTGAATCAACAAAGCCGCGATTTTATGGCGGGCGATCGCGCACTGCGCAGCGCGCGCGAAGTGCCGGAAGAGTGGCTGAACCAGGCGCTTAAAGATGGCCTGAAGGTGGGCAAACAGCTTACCTTCGCCACTATGACCTTCGCAGGCGACACGCCGCAGCTGGCGAGCGTTAAAGCGGTGGACGCTATCTATCCGATGTATGGCAAGCTGGAAACCAGCCCGCCGGGCCTGAAACCAGAGCCGGGCAGCGTGCTGCTCGCGCCGCGTTTGATGGCGTTGTTGAATCTGAAAGTCGGGGATTCGCTGGACGTGGGCGATGCCACGCTGCGCATTGCGGGCGAAGTGGTGCAGGAGCCTGATTCCGGCTTCAATCCTTTCCAGATGGCGCCGCGGCTGATGATGAATCTGGCGGACGTTGAGAAAACCGGGGCGGTGCAGCCAGGCAGCCGCATCTCCTGGCGCTACAAATTTGGCGGCACGCCACAGCAGATTGAAGCTTACGAAAAATACCTGCTGCCGAAGCTGAAACCGGAGCAGCGCTGGTACGGCATGGAGCAGGACGAAGGCGCGCTGGGCAAATCCCTTGAACGCTCACAGCAATTTCTTCTGCTTTCCGCGCTGCTGACACTGCTGCTGGCGGTGGCTGCTGTTGCGGTGGCGATGAACCACTACTGCCGCAGCCGCTATGATTTAGTCGCCATCCTGAAAACGCTCGGGGCGGGGCGGGCGGCGCTGCGTAAGCTGATTATCGGCCAGTGGCTGATGGTGCTGGCCCTTGCTGCTATTACCGGCGGTGCCGCCGGGATGGTATTTGAAGCTGTTCTGATGCGCCTGTTAAAACCGGTGCTGCCAGCGGCGCTGCCACCGGCGAGCCTGTGGCCCTGGGTCTGGGCGGTAGGATCGATGGTGGTAATTTCCCTGCTGGTTGGCCTGCGCCCTTACCGCCTGCTGCTGGCGACGCAGCCGCTGCGTGTCCTGCGTCGTGACGCGGTGGCTAACGTCTGGCCGCTGAAAATCTATCTGCCCGTCATCAGCATCGTCGTTGTGCTGCTGCTGGCATGGCTGATGGGCGGCAGCACGCTGCTGTGGGCGGTGCTTGCGGGAACCGTCGTGCTGGCGGCGCTTTGCGGCGTCGTTGGCTGGGGCATGCTGAAACTCCTTAAAAAGCTGACGGTAAAAAATCTCGCGCTGCGCCTGGCGGTGAATCGCCTGCTGCGCCAGCCGTGGGCAACGTTAAGCCAGCTGGCGGCCTTCTCGCTGTCGTTTATGCTGCTGGCCC
This sequence comes from Buttiauxella sp., assembly GCA_032051265.1. Classification (GTDB taxonomy): domain Bacteria; phylum Pseudomonadota; class Gammaproteobacteria; order Enterobacterales; family Enterobacteriaceae; genus Dryocola. The sequence goes on along the minus strand of DAMBYU010000006.1, from coordinate 199,353 downwards.
TGCTGCTGGTGCTGCGCGGCGATTTGCTCGACCGCTGGCAGCAACAGTTGCCGCCGGAAAGCCCGAACTATTTTTTGCTGAACATCGCAACCGAGCAGGTGCAGCCGGTGAAAACGTTTTTAGCCGAGCATCAGATCATCCCGGAATCCTTCTATCCGATTGTGCGGGTACGCATGACGGCGATAAACGGCAAATCTACCGAGGGGAATCCGGACGAGGCGCTGAACCGCGAGCTGAATCTGACCTGGCAGAGCCAGAAGCCGGAGCACAACCCGATCCTTGCGGGAAGCTGGCCGCCGAAGGCGGGCGAAGTATCAATGGATGAGGGCGTGGCGAAACGGCTGAACATTAAGCTGGGCGATAGCGTTACCTTTATGGGCGACACCCAGGCCTTCTCGGCTAAAGTCTCCAGCCTGCGCAAGGTAGACTGGGAAAGCCTGCGGCCTAACTTCTATTTTATCTTCCCGCCGGGCGCGCTGGATAATCAACCGCAAAGCTGGCTCACCAGCTTCCGCTGGGAAGGGAAGAACGGCCTGTTAACGCAGCTAAACCGGGAGTTCCCGACCGTCAGCCTGCTGGATATTGGCGCCATCCTGCGTCAGGTGGGGCAGGTGCTGGAGCAGGTGAGCCGCGCGCTGGAAGTGATGGTGGTGCTGGTCACCGCCTGTGGCGTTCTGCTGCTACTGGCTCAGGTGCAGGTAGGCATGCGTCAGCGCCATCAGGAACTGGTGGTTTACCGGACTCTGGGCGCCGGGAAAAGGCTGCTGCGCACCACTTTGTGGTGCGAATTCGCCGTGCTGGGGCTGGTGTCGGGCCTGGTGGCGGCACTCGGTGCGGAAACCGCATTAGGCGTGCTGCAAACCAAAGTGTTTGCTTTCCCCTGGGAGCCCGACTGGCGATTGTGGGCTATCCTGCCGATAGCCGGTGCGCTACTGCTTTCAGCCTGTGGCGGCTGGCTGGGGATCAGGCTGCTGAAAGGCAAAGCGTTGTTCCGTCAGTTTGTTGCCTGACGTTCTGGCCGTGAAGAAAGGCGGGTGGCTCCTCTGCTGCCCGCCCTGCCAACTGCAAATTCCCCAAAGCGTTTCATCCCTCTGCGAGCCGCTTCGAAGTCTGCAAATCTGCCTGATTTTTCACCTGGTCTACTGGTGAGTTAGCCAGTAGTATTAGTGTGTTTAGTAACCAGTCAGGTCAGTGCAGGCCTGAAAAGAAACGCCCCCGAAAGGTGCAGCAACACCAGACGAGGGCTAACCACAACCGTTAAGAGAGGTAACAGCTATGGCTAATGCCGATGGTAACACACCCGCTCGCCCTGAAATCACCCCGCAACAACCCGCATTTGCGGACAGCATCGCAACCCTGTTAAAAAAGCCGCAGGGTGCGGCGATGGATCTCTTCCAGATACTGGATATTTGCCAGCAGTACGTAGATAGTTTGATCGAAAACGATAATCACACGGAATGCATGGCACTGTGCGGCCGCCTGCTTGCCGGGCTGGAAGTATTAAAAAGCGTGCTTAAAGCGCCGCTGCCGGATCATCTCATCGAACAGCTGACGCTAAAAGATAGCGAAACCAGCGACTACCGAACTTATCTTTCAACAGATTCCGAAACCCTGTGCGAATACTGCACGGCATTAACGATCGTATTGCTGAATCATCAGGATTTGCCGGATCAAAGAGAGCAGATGATCGCGATCCTGTATGAGCTGATTTATGTGCTGGCCGAAGATCTAAAAGCACCGAGATTTGTTCGGGTAGCGGGTGGGTTGAAGATGATCGAGGGCGAACCGGTGCCTGGGGTTCATTAACTCAGGGTTGAGTTTAAAAGACCCCCTTTCCTTGAGGGAAGGGGCTGGGCTGGATTTGCCAGAGTTGAGATGGTTGTGTTTTGTTGTGCGTTCTGAAGGGATTGAATGTCTGTTATGAGCGAAAAGCAGACGTTGCCCGCCGTTAGCCAGCGGGCAACATAATAACCAGCTATTTACGCAACAGGCGCAGGCCGTTTGCCACAACAAGCAGACTTGCACCCACATCGGCAAATACAGCCATCCACATGGTTCCCATGTCGGCAATGGTCAGGGCCAGAAATATTGCTTTGATGCCAATTGCCATAACGATGTTCTGAACCAGAATGCTGTAAGTCTGTTTTGAAAGCCGGACAAAGGCAGGGATTTTACGTAAGTCATCGTCCATCAGGGCAACATCAGCGGTTTCGATGGCGGTATCGGTGCCCATCGCGCCCATAGCAAAGCCGATATCGGCGCGAGCCAGCGCCGGCGCATCATTGATGCCGTCGCCTACCATGCCAGTGGTACCCTGAGCCGTAAGTGTTTCAATGGCGCGCAGTTTGTCCTCAGGCAACTGGTTACCCCGGGCTTCATCGATACCGACCTGAACGGCAATGGCCTGCGCTGTACTCGAATTGTCTCCGGTCAGCATGAGTGTCCGGACGTCCAGACCGTGCAGCTGGCTCACCGCTTCGCGACTGCTTTCTTTGACTGTATCTGCCACTGCAAACAGCCCGAGTACCTGATGACTGTCACAGAGCAGGATGACCGTTTTACCAGCGGACTCCAGTTCCCTGAGCGTCGCCCTGACAGTCTCCGGGCAGCTGCTCGTTTCTTCAGCCAGTCTCAGATTCCCGAGGCTGTAGGTTCTGTCATTGATGACACCCCGCACCCCGCGGCCCGGCAGAGCTTCAAAGCGCTCAACGTCATAACGCTGCGAACCCTCTAATGCTGCCGTCACGGCCTGCGAAACCGGATGATCGGAGTAACCCGCCAGACTCGCAGCCAGTCTGCGGCCTTCATCTTCGGCAACCCAGGTATAGATAATCACATCCGTTTGTACAGGTTTACCGTGCGTCAGCGTGCCAGTTTTGTCGAGCGCCAGCCATTTCAGTTTTCTGCCCTCTTCAAGATAAATGCCACCTTTAATCAGGATCCCCCGGCGGGCTGCCGCCGTCAGGCCGCTGACGATAGTTACTGGCGTGGAAATGACGAGCGCGCAGGGGCAGGCGATAACCAGCATGACAAGCGCCTTATAAACCCACTCGTGCCAGCTTTCACCTGCCATCAGTGGCGGGAGGATGGCAACCGCAACCGCGATTGCAAACACCACGGGGGTATAAACCTGTGCAAAGCGGTCAACAAAGCGTTGCGAAGAGGCTTTTGCCCCCTGGGCCTCCTCCACGGCATGAATGATGCGTGCGAGTGTAGTATTTCCGGCAGCAGCCGTTACCCGGTATTCAAAACCACCGGAGCCGTTAACCGTCCCGGCGAAAACCGGATCGCCTTCTCCTTTTTCGATCGGCAGGCTTTCGCCGGTAATGGGTGCCTGATTGATGCTGGTCCTGCCTCGGACAACCCTGCCGTCAAGGGCGATACGCTCACCCGGTTTTACCCGGACCACGCTGTCAAGGGGTACAGATCTGGCATCTGCCACTGTCCAGGAACCGTCCGGCTGCTGAATCGTGGCTGTTTCAGGCGTCAGCGTCATCAGGGAGCCAATAGCATTGCGGGCGCGGTCAAGAGACTTCGCCTCAATCAGTTCCGCGATCGTGAACAGCACCATTACCATGGCGGCTTCCGGCCACTGCCCGAGCGCCAGCGCCCCGGTTACAGCAATGCTCATCAGGGCGTTAATATTCAGATTGCCGTTACGCAGCGCAATCCAGCCCTTTTTGTAGGTAGACAGGCCGCAGGCACCAACAGCGGCCAGGGCCAGAACTGCTTCCAGCCATTCCGGCATGCCTGTCCAGTGCATAGCTTCGGCGGCCGCTGCCGCAACGCCGGCCAGTGCCAGCGGCCACCAGGGATTTTTCTTTTCCTCAGTAGCCGCGTGCCGCCCGCTGCTGTCAGAGAGCTCAGGTTCAAAGCCCAGCGAACGAATGGCGGCCAGAACCGGCTCCAGCGTACCCGGTGCATGAACGACCGTCAGAACGCGCTGCATAAGGTTAAAATCCAGCTCCTTAACGGCCGACATACCGTCCAGCTTTTTACGGATCATGCCCTCTTCTACCGGGCAGTCCATCTGCCTGATGCGGATGCTGGTACGCACTCCGTCAGCGGTCAACTGCTGTGCCTGCAGCTCACCGGAAGTGACAGCCGCAGGTGCGCAGCAGGAACCGCAGGCGCTTTCCGCTTTGCTGCCTGAACAACTGATGCCGGCAGGCCGGGTGACTTTATCAGCCAGTTCCGGGTCAAAACCCAGAGAGCGCACCGCCTGTAGTACCGGCTCCAGTGCCTGCGGCGAGTGGGTCACGGTAAGTACCCTCTGCATCAGATTGAATTCAAGCTCACTGACGTCAGACAGTTTTGTGAGTTTTTTACGAAGCAACGTCTCTTCCGTCGGGCAGTCCATCTGCACGATGCGCAGACGTGTCTGAACGCTATCGCTCCCGTCGCGTTCTGCCACTGGCCCGGAAGGCTGACTCAGACTCTCCGATGAACAGCAGCTTCCGGCACTACAACAGTCCGGTGAGGCATCAGCCATTTTTTGCGAAGTTTTTCCGGAGGCGTCTGCCGTGGCAGCAGAGGTATAGCTGACGGATGTCCGCTCTCCGGACGCGGCAGAACCGCACTTGTTATTACTACAGCAGTCACTCATGTTTTTATCTCGTTCATAGCATATACTGGCATTAAAGACCCTGAAGTAACTACAGGGTCAAGTGTACAAGGAAAAAGTTATGAAAATTGGCGAACTGGCCCGGCAGGCAGGCTGTCCGGTAGAGACGGTGCGTTATTATGAGCGTGAGGGGCTGCTGCAGGCAGCATTACGTGACCAGGCAAATAACTACCGTCACTATGACAGTGCCCATCTGGAAAGACTGATGTTTATCCGCCGCTGTCGGGCGCTGGATATGACCCATGAAGAAATCCGGGTGCTGCTGCAGGCACGCAGTCAGCCTGATGCAGATTGCGGTATGGTTAACGACCTGATAAACGAGCACCTTCTTCATGTACAGGCCCGTATTCGTGAACTTAATATGCTGGAAACGCAGTTGTGCGAGCTGCAGAGTCATTGTAACGCCAACCGTGCAACGCGCGACTGTGGCATTTTGCGCGAACTGGAGCAGGCAGATGAGTCGGATGATGTCCTTCCCGTTATTTCTTCTGGCCATCTTGCCGGCAGCCATCCGCATTAATTTTTTAAGAGCAGGCTCTGTAACGAGCCGTTTTAATTAAAAGATAACGTCCGCTTCTGGCACAGAGCGGACATGCTGACTGAGCTGGAGGTCCGCTATGAGCGAGGAGCGGACCTTGATCGATTACAACTTATTTATCGACGTACTCTATATCTGACCTGCAAGATAAAAAACCACCAAAAATATATGTTTTACCGAATGTATAGTTGCTCGCTACCCCCTACTTAGCGATACTGCTCACTGTTTGTTAAACAGGAGTTGTAATGCTTCAGCTTAATCCTCTACAGCTTTTCAAAACGCTTTCTGACGAAACACGGCTCAGTCTGGTGCTGTTGCTGCGGGAAAAGGGAGAACTTTGCGTCTGCGAACTCACAACTACTCTCAGAGAATCTCAGCCAAAAATTTCCCGTCATCTTGCGTTACTCCGGGACGCCGGTCTGCTTATCGACAGGCGTGATGGCAAGTGGATTCATTACCGACTGTCACCTCATATGCCCGTCTGGGCGGCAGCTGTAATTGAACAGGCTTATCTGTGCCAGCGGGATGACATCCTGCAGCTCAGCCAGCAGGCTGAGCGGGACAATGTAACCACCAACGGCAAGCCAATCTGCATTTAAATTTTTTAACTATTCATATGTGTTTTCCCATATGTATATTTTTAAGTTCTCTGCGCCAGGCCTGACAGGTGCAGTATTAAAGGAGAGTATATGTTTCTGGCGGGTGCGATTTTTGTTCTGACGCTGGTACTGGTTATCTGGCAGCCGAAAGGACTGAGTATTGGCTGGAGTGCCGTTATCGGGGGCGCTCTGGCGCTAATGACCGGCGTGGTGCATATCGGTGATATTCCTGCCGTATGGCAGATTGTCTGGAATGCGACGGCCACGTTTATTGCGGTCATCATCATCAGCCTGCTGTTAGATGAGTCCGGCTTTTTTGAGTGGGCAGCACTCCATGTTTCCCGCTGGGGAGGCGGCAGAGGAAGACTGCTGTTCACCTATATTATTCTGCTGGGCGCGGCAGTGGCATCGCTGTTCGCCAATGACGGCGCGGCGCTTATCCTGACGCCAATCGTTATTGCCATGCTCCTGGCGCTGGGCTTCAGTCCGGCTGCCACGCTGGCATTTGTAATGGCAGCGGGCTTTATCGCTGACACTTCCAGCCTGCCGCTAATCGTGTCGAACCTGGTCAACATCGTCACGGCGGACTTCTTTAAGCTGGGCTTCAGTGAGTATGCTTCCGTCATGGTGCCGGTGAATATTGCTTCCGTGGTGGCTACGCTGGTGATGCTGCATCTGTTTTTCCGCAAAGAGATCCCGGCAACCTATGACCTGGCGAAGCTGAAAGCGCCAGCGGAAGCTATACGCGACATGCGCACCTTTCGGGCCGGATGGTTTGTTTTACTTCTGCTGCTGGTCGGATTTTTCGGCCTTGAGCCCCTTGGAGTACCGGTCAGCCTGGTAGCAGCGGTAGGGGCGTTTGTTCTCTGGCTGGTTGCCCAAAAAGGACAGGTTATCGACACCCGCAAAGTGCTGAAAGGCGCGCCCTGGCAGATAGTCATTTTCTCGCTGGGCATGTACCTCGTGGTATATGGCCTGCGTAACGCCGGCCTGACGGATTACCTCTCTGCTGCTTTGAACCGTTTTGCTGAGCACGGCGTCTGGGGTGCCACACTTGGCACCGGCTTCCTGACTGCGGCACTCTCTTCCGTAATGAACAACATGCCTACCGTGCTGGTTGGCGCGCTTTCGATTGACGGCAGCACGGCTCAGGGTGTGGTGAAAGAGGCAATGGTATACGCCAACATCATCGGCTGCGATCTCGGCCCGAAAATCACACCCATCGGCAGCCTGGCGACACTGCTGTGGCTGCACGTGCTGGCTCAGAAAAACATCACCATCAGCTGGGGCTACTACTTCCGCGTGGGCATTGTGATGACCCTGCCGGTACTTTTTGTGACGCTGGCGGCGCTGGCCCTGCGCCTGTCTTTTCAACCTTAACCCCGGGGCTGCGTCTGTGCAGCTCCTTAACGGAGTACCGTTTATGACTGATATCACTATTTATCACAATCCGGCCTGCGGAACGTCCCGTAATACTCTGGCGCTTATCCGTAACAGTGGCGTGGAGCCAACAGTGATTTTGTATCTGGAGATGCCACCATCCCGCGACGAGCTTAAAAAGCTGATAGCTGATATGGGTATTAGCGCACGCGCCCTGCTGCGCAAAAATACAGAGCCGTATGAGCAGCTGGGGCTGGCAGAAGACCGGTTCAACGATGATGAACTGCTGAATGCGATGCTGGCTCACCCTATCCTCATAAACCGCCCCGTGGTTGTGACGCCGCTCGGCACAAGACTCTGTCGTCCGTCTGAAGCGGTTCTGGACATTCTGCCTGACCCGCAGCAGGGAGCATTTACGAAAGAGGACGGCGAAAAAGTCATTGATGAACACGGAAACCGGATGAGCCACTGATTTTTTCAGTGTGCTGCCGGCAGGAAGGGAGACGCAAAAACAGAAGCCGGCAGATGCCGGCTTTTTTCATATACTGCGCTGATTAACCCGCTCAGAGAGCTGCGCGGTACTTTCTTTCCTTTCGCTGTAGCGATCGGTCAGGTAGTCACTGCGCCCGCGCGTCAACAGAGTGAACTTCATCAGCTCCTCCATTACGTCCACGATGCGATCGTAGTAAGGCGAAGGCTTCATGCGACCATCTTCATCAAATTCAGCCCAGGCTTTTGCCACGGATGACTGATTCGGGATAGTAATCATACGCATCCAGCGCCCCAGAATGCGCATCTGATTAACTGCGTTGAAAGACTGCGAGCCGCCGCTGACCTGCATGACAGCCAGGGTTTTTCCCTGCGACGGGCGAACCGCACCTGACGTCAGCGGTATCCAGTCAATCTGCGCCTTCATGATGCCGGTCATAGCGCCGTGACGCTCCGGGGAGCACCATACCATGCCTTCCGACCAGAGAACCAGTTCGCGCAGTTCCACAACTTTGGGATGCGTTTCAGGGGCATCATCAGGCAGCGGCAGACCGGACGGATTAAAAATTTTGACCTCTGCACCCATTGCCGTCAGCAGCCGGGCGGCTTCTTCCGTCGTCAGCCGGCTATAAGATCGTTCCCGCAGCGAGCCGTAGAGCATCAGAATGCGGGGCGGGTGCGCCACTTCTGCAGCCCTCAGCTTATCTTCCGTCAGCGGCACGTCCAGGAGTGAAGTATCAACATTTTTCAGGGTATCGTTCATGTTATTCACAATGAGGTCTCTTTGTGAGTCGTCGCGGGTGACAGGCTGCAGCTACTGCCTGCGCAGCATTCCTCTGTAAGAAAGGCCATCAGTTGTTCAAGCTGCGTATAGCAAGGTCTGCAAAACAAGGTACGGCTCTGCCGTTCCTGGCTGATCAGGCCCGCGGACATCAGCGCCGAAATATGATGACTGAGCGTGGAGGGCGGAATACCGAGGCGCTTCTGCAGAACACCGACCGGCAGGCCGTCATGACCCGCTCTCACCAGCTCCCGGTACACGCTGAGACGGGTCGGGTGCCCCAGCTCCCGGAGTGCATTTGCTGCTGTATTTAAATCCATGCGGCCTCCTTTAACTATATTTCCAGAATAATGGAAATATAGTCAGCGTCAAATATTTTTCCCCGGAATGGATGGCACGTTCTTATCCCGTTTCTGTCCAGCAGAGGAAGGATGGCGACGCCAGATCACTATGGAAATCGCCGTGATGAACAGGGTAAGGATGGCAGATAAAAGCAGCGTGCCGGGTGTGCCGTATTGCTCCAGCAGTATGGCGTAAACTGACGGCGCGAGCGCCGCGAGCAAAAAAGCGGGTGACAGCAGTAAGCCTGTTTTACGGGCATACTGCTGCGGATCAAACAGCACAAGAGGCAGGACGGCCTTAATGATCGTACTCAGTCCGTTTACAGCCCCGTAACTCAGAATAAAGATGGCTGTAGCCACCGGGGTAACATTCCCTGCAAGGCCAACCAAAAAGCATAATGGCAGAATAATGCCGGTAAACAGGCTCAGACGGATCGCTGAAGTACGTGCACCGGAAGCCACGTCCAGCAGTCTGGCGCTCACCTGTCCCACCCCCCACAACATACCCGCTACGGCGGGCATACCATAAGCGGCCAGTATCTGAGGAAAATGAGCGGACACGCCGGTGGAAACAAAGCTTATCAGCGCTATCAACGTGGCGTACCACAGGCCGCTGATAAAGGCTTTCCGGTCTTCTGCTGGTCCGATCGCCGGAAGAGCGGGCTGCCCGGCAACGGGAGGTTGACTCCGATGCCCTGCCGGAACGGTGGACAAAAAAGCAGGCTGACAATGCCCGCGCAGCCGTAAACGATAATGGCATGCCGCCAGTCGGTAATGTGCAGTAGCGCAGCGCCAGCAGGCCAGAACGCGACTGAAGCGAGACCACCCAGCAGTGTGACCAGGGTAATTGCCCGGCGGGCCCCTGCGCCTGCGGTTTCTACAAGCAGAGCAAATGCGGCATCATACAGTGCAAGTCGCATGCCAGCTCCCATCAGGGGCCAGACGGCAACCCACGATGTTGTTGAATGGGTAAAAGCCATCAAAAAACAACCGATGATGATGGCGAAGGTTCCCGCCATCATCATCGTACGTCCGCCGGTACGGGCTATAAGGGCACCCGCAAGCGGCGAAACAAGGCCCATCACAAGCATGGCAATAGTCAGGCCGGAGAATGTCACAACCGGCGACCAGCCTGTATCCAGCATGATGGCGCTCCCGAAGACTCCCGGCATATAGAATGTGATACCCCAGTTGATAAACTGCGTCATGCCAATGCAGAAAATGGTGCGGCCTGTTAGATACCCGTCAGTCAACCTGTACTCTCCGGAAATGTGGCGTCGCCCTGCCCAAGCGTACGCTGCATGATGACCGTATCAAGCCAGCGTCCGTGCTTGAAGCCCACAGATTTGAGCGTTCCTGTAATGCTGAAGCCTGCCGCACTATGCAGGGCAATAGAGGCGGTGTTTCCGCTGTTGCCAACTACGGCCACAAGCTGGCGAAAGCTACGGGCCTCTGCCCATACGACCGCACTCGATAACAGCTTTTTTCCAATCCCCTTACCCTGAAAGCCAGGGGCAATATATACAGAGTCCTCCAGGGTGAATCTGTAGGCACACCGTTCACGGTAGAGTGACAGGTAGCAGTACCCGCGGATATCGCCGTCCTCAACCGCCACAAACCAGGGCAGTCCTGCTGCCCGCACCTTTTTCAGACGGGCTGTCATTTCAGCCGAATCCGGCGGTTCGGTTTCAAAAGTGGCGGTGCCATGCAATACGTGATAAGCATAAATCTGCTGGATGGCAGGAATATGTCGTTCATCTGCTTCGGTTATTTCCATCGATACGGCTCCTTCTGCGGTCAGAAGCAGAGACTAACCCGAATGAAGAATTTCAGACAGGCAGCAGGACTTATCAGCAGCATAAGGAAATTTTGGGATGGCAAACCTGAATCTCGATCATCTGGCTCCTTTCAGACTGGTTATCAGCCGGGGCAGTTTCTCCGGCGCGGCTGAAGCACTTGGTCTGTCGCAGCCGGCAGTGAGCCTGCAGATAAGACAACTGAAGCAGGCGCTTCAGGTCCGCCTTATCGAGCGAACCAGCCGGGGAGTAAGACCCACGTCTGCCGGGCTGACTCTCGTTGAGCACAGCTTGAAAATTGATGCCGTGGTAAGTACAGCTGTTGAATCAGTGAGTCTGCATTCCGATGAGATAACCGGCACTGTTACTGTCGGCACAGGCGCAACGGCCTGTATTCATCTACTGCCCCCCTTACTGCAGCAACTGCGGCAGGCCCATCCCCTGCTGAAGGTGGACGTACGCACAGGTAACACTTCCGATATTGTGCGGGGCGTGGAGGAAAATCGTATAGATATTGGCCTGGTGACACTGCCAGCCGCAGGTAAAAACCTGAGCATCATCCCGCTGGGTACGGATGAGTTTGTTGTCATCATGGAAAAGGATGCATCAGAGCAGAGCGCGAAAATATGGACTCCGGGCGCCTTGCTGCCGCTGCCGCTGATTATCTTTGAACCGGGAAGCGGGACACGCGCCCTGATTGACCAGTGGTTCCGGGAGACGGGACATATTGCCTGCCCGGTCATGGAGCTTGGCAGTATCGAAGCTATTAAAAGAATGGTCCGTGCCGGTCTTGGCTACAGCATTGTTCCCAGAATGTCCGTTGCATGCATTGAGGAAAGATCGGGGCTCGATCTTTACTCTGTGACGCCCTCTCTTCACCGGACTCTCGGGACAGTCATGCGGGAAGACCGGATTGTAAGCAGAGGTATCAATGAAGTGCTGAAAAACCTAAACAGCAGTTTTGCAAAAAACGAAATCAGATAAATATTCTTCGATATCTAAACCGGACAGGTCTACTCTCTCCGGCGAAGTATCACTACAGCTTTTACCAGCTACCAACGTCCGCTTCTGGCACATAACAGAAGTTACCGTATCAGGGATTGAGTTCTAAAGGGCCGGAATAATCCGGCCCTTAAGTCACTGCAAAAGCTTACCTGGCCTCACCGCTCGTTCTATCGCGCAGCCAGGCTTCAACCTGGCCGTAGTCCCCGCGATAAACGATCTGCGCCGCTTTCTTGCTTAATTGATAGCGATACATCGGGTCGTAATACTCTTCCAGCAGCGGGGCGAGCCAGGCCAGATGGCCGTCGCACGAACCGGTGTTACGCTGAAGCTCCAGCGCCTTATCCAGCACCATGGTGAACTGCTGGAAACGCTCCATCCCTAAACGGCGGCGAATGGCGAACAGCCCGTGATGCAGATACTCCGCATAGTTTTTCCACGCGGTTTCTTCATCGCTAATGGATAAAAATGCCTCGCTCATCTGCTGGAAATATTCCTGCTTCAACCGCTCCAGACGCAGTTCAAACGGATCTTCTACCACCACAATAGGTGAGCGGACCATTTCATCTCTGAACGCTTCCGGGATATGCCGGGAGCCGATCATGCGGCCTTCGTCTTCGATTACCCAGCTGACCGGCGCGCCATTGCTTTTCTTAAGCAGCGTAACGGCCAGGTTATTTTCGAAGCTCGCCTGGGTTGGCTGTTCCACAATGGTGCGGCCAAACGATGAACCCCGATGACGCGCCAGCCCTTCAAGATCGACACCCGTTGGCAGCGAGCGGATAAGAATGGTTTTGCCGCAGCCGGTGTTGCCGCTCACCATAATCATCGGCCACTTTGCGCGGGCCTCAATAATCTGCAATGCATAATGACGCAGCGCTTTATAGCCGCCTTCCACCAACGGATAGTTCACGCCCGCTTCGCGCAGCCACTGCTGCACGATATGGGAACGCATGCCGCCTCTGGCACAGCACAGATAACCTTCAGGATGCAGCCGACACTGCTCCAGCCATTTTTCTATGCGGGCATCGCGGATCTCGCCCTTCACCAGACTGTGGCCCAGTTCAATGGCCGCCTGCTGGCCGCGCTGTTTGTAACAGGTGCCGACAGCGGCCCGCTCGTCGTCCGACATTAGCGGAAGGTTCAGCGCTGCGGGCATGGCTCCCTGAGCAAACTCAACCGGCGCACGCACATCGATAAGCGGAATGTCATTGCGCAGCAGGATTTCATATTGTTGGGTGTCGGAGCGGGCGTTTTGCATGCATAAACCTTAAAGCGAATGGGGGTGAAACGCCGGGGATTGTGCGCCTGGTGAGAGAGAAATGAAAGAGGGGAAATACGACAGGGCAGCCAGGCTACCCTGTAAAACAGCTTTCTATCTGGCTAACTTGCTCTGCGCCCAGGCAATGCCGCTCGCGTAATCCGGCACCAGCAGCGGTACCAGCGCTTCAAGGGTGGCGCTCAGGCGGTCCGTATCGCTGTCGTTGAGGTTGAGATGGCCGACTTTGCGTCCCTCCCGCACCTCTTTGTCATACCAGTGCAGATGCACCAGCGGCAGCTTCAGCCAGTCGTAGTTCAGCCCGGTGCCGATCAGGTTGATCATTACCGATGGGGCGTTAACCACCGGCTGCGGCAGCGGCAAATCAACAATCGCCCGCAGATGCAGTTCAAACTGGCTAATGGAGGCGCCATTCTGCGTCCAGTGTCCGCTGTTGTGAACACGCGGCGCAAGCTCATTGATCAGCAGACCGGCTGGCGTGATAAAGCACTCCATCGCCATCACGCCGACATAATCCAGTTCGTGCATAATGGCAGAGAGCATATCTTCGGCCTGGCGCTGCTGCTGCGCGTTAGCCTGCGGGAAGGCAACGCTGGTGCGCAGGATGCCATCCTGATGCAGGTTGTGCGTCAGCGGATAAAACACCGTTGTGCCGTCATGGCCGCGCGCGCCAACCAGGGATACTTCACCGGAGAAATTAATGCCTTGCTCAACGATGCACTCGCCGTAGCAGTCGTCCGGCAACTGGTCGGTTTCAGCGCTGCGCAAGCGCCACTGGCCGCGTCCGTCGTAGCCGCCAACGCGACGTTTCACAATGGCGAGGTCGCCAAGGTTTGCAAATACGCCAGCCCATTCATCGCGGCTTGCCAGCAACTGCCACGGCGCGGTCGCGAGGCCGAGCTTATCGAAAAGCTGCTTTTGGGTGAGGCGATCCGCGATGATCGGAAATACATCGCGATTAACGAAAGCGTTGTGACGAGCCAGCTCGCGCGTGAGAGCAGTTTCCGGCCAGCGCTCGATTTCAGCGGTAATCACGCTTTGCGCGAAGGGAACCGCTTCCGGTTCGGCATCAAGCCCTACCGGATAAACTTCAATGCCCAGCGGCTCGCCCGCCTGGCGCAGCATTCTGCCTAACTGGCCGTTGCCTAATACGCAGACGCGTTTCATGCCTCACCCCGCGGGTCCGGGTTCTGCAATACTTCTTCCGTTTGTTCGTTACGCCATGCGGCCAGGCGCTTATGCAGCTTGTCGTCATGCAGGGCCAGAATCTGTGCCGCCAGCAAAGCCGCGTTCGCAGCACCCGCTTTACCAATCGCCAGCGTGCCAACCGGAATACCGCGAGGCATCTGAACGATGGAGTAGAGGCTATCCACGCCGCTCAGGGCCGCGCTTTGTACCGGCACGCCAAGAACCGGCACCAGCGTTTTCGCCGCCAGCATACCGGGCAGATGTGCAGCGCCACCCGCACCCGCAATAATGACCTGATAGCCGTTGCTTTCAGCCTGTTCAGCAAAGCTAAACAGCTTATCCGGCGTGCGATGCGCGGATACCACTTCAAGGTGGTGCGGAACGTCAAGGGTAGTGAGGATTTCTGCGGCAAACTGCATGGTAGCCCAGTCGCTTCTGGAACCCATGACAATGGCGATACGCGCCGGGGATTGGGTCGGGGACATGCGTCTCAAAACTCCTGTGGGTATGCAAACATCACCGAACGTCTGGCGGTCGGTCAGAAGGAGTGGAAGAATATCATGAACAACAGGCAAGGAAAACGGTTGCGTGGCCAGCAAAGCGGCGAAAAGAGGCGATTTAAAGCTAAAAATCGAAAGGAATTAACTCCACGTCCTGCGGGGTCACTTTGATCATCGAACCCTGGGTGTGCCAGGCGCCCAGCACGCAGCGAAACGCTTGCTGACCGTTGGCTTCAAGCGGGTGAATAGCGGGGCGGTGCGTATGGCCGTGAATCATCCACTGTACCCGATTGCGGGTAAGGGTTGCGATAACGGCTTGCTGGTTCACATCCATGATTGCCATGGTTTTGCTGCTGTTAGCGGCTTTGCTTCCGGCACGCATTCTGGCGGCGACGCGCTTACGAATAAACAGCGGCAGCGAGAGGAACAGTCGTTGCAGCCAGGGCTGATGCACTTTCCGGCGAAACGCCTGATAGCCAGCATCGTCCGTACACAGCGTGTCGCCGTGCAGAATCAATACCCTGCGGCCATATAAGTCGAGAATTTTTTCTTCCGGCAGCAGCGTCATGCCGCTCAGGTTTGCAAAACGTTTTCCAATCAGGAAATCCCGGTTGCCGTGAATGAAATAGCAGGGGACGTCGGAATCAACCAGATCTTTGATTGCCAAGGCAATTTCACGATGCAGCGGCTGCGGATCGTCATCGCCAATCCAGGCCTCAAAAAGATCGCCGAGGATATAGAGCGCCTGCGCTTCTCGTGCTGTACCGGCCAGAAAACGCAGAAAACCGGCGGTGATCGCCGGTTCTTCTGAGCAGAGGTGTAAATCTGCAATAAACAGGAACATTAAGCGGGGATTATTCGCTTACGGTGACGCTGTTTACGATTACGTCTTCTTTAGGAACGTCCTGATGCATGCCGCTGCGGCCGGTGGAGACGGCTTTGATTTTATCAACCACGTCCATGCCTTCCACGACTTCTGCAAATACGCAGTAGCCCCAACCCTGCAGGCTTTCGCCGCTGAAGTTCAGGAAGTCGTTATCAGCCACGTTGATAAAGAACTGCGAGCTTGCGGAGTGCGGAGCCTGGGTGCGGGCCATCGCCAGGGTGCCGCGGGTGTTTTTCAGGCCGTTGTTCGCTTCGTTCTGAATAGTATCTTTGGTTTCTTTCTGCTTCATGCCCGGTTCAAAACCGCCGCCCTGGATCATAAAGCCGTTGATCACACGGTGGAAAATGGTGTTGTCGTAGTAGCCTTCACGACAGTAATCCATGAAGTTTTTAACGGTAACTGGCGCTTTATCGTCAAAAGTTTTGATGACGATATCACCGTGATTAGTGTGAAAAGTAACCATGCTGTGCATCCTATATTTAGTCAGACAGTGTTTCGGCAGACGGTGCCGCCACACAAGGTGATTGTTATAGCATAACTGCTGCCGATCATCACCTTGCAAAGCGTACTGCGTGCGTGTGTAATTTTAAGGTAACATATACCGCAATTTCGCTTACACACGCTGATATGGAATCCCCTGATGTTAAAAATCTTTAATACAATGACTCGTCAAAAAGAGGAATTCAAACCTATTCATGCCGGAGAAGTCGGCATGTACGTGTGTGGGATAACCGTTTACGACCTGTGTCATATCGGCCATGGCCGCACTTTTGTTGCTTTTGACGTAGTCGCGCGTTACCTGCGTTTTCTCGGATTTAAACTAAACTACGTGCGCAATATCACCGATATCGACGATAAAATTATCAGGCGCGCGCAAGAGAACGGCGAAGATTTTGTTGCCCTGGTCGACCGCATGGTGGACGAAATGCATGTTGATTTCGACGCGCTGAACATTTTGCGCCCGGACAGCGAGCCGCGCGCCACCAAACATATCCCTGAAATCATCGAAATTGTTGAACAGCTTATTGAGCGTAACCATGCTTATGTAGCATCCAACGGCGATGTGATGTTCTCGGTGGAAACCGATCCGACCTACGGCCAGCTTTCTCGTCAGGATTTAGACCAGCTTCAGGCCGGTGCGCGCGTTGAAGTCGAAGCGAACGTGAAGCGTAACCCGATGGACTTCGTGCTGTGGAAGATGTCTAAACCGGGCGAGCCAAGCTGGGCATCCCCGTGGGGCGAAGGCCGCCCAGGCTGGCATATCGAATGTTCCGCCATGAACTGCAAACAGCTCGGCAACCATTTTGATATTCACGGCGGCGGTTCGGATCTGATGTTCCCGCACCACGAAAACGAAATCGCCCAGTCCACCTGCGCCCATGACGGCGAATATGTTAACACCTGGATGCACTCCGGGATGGTGATGGTCGACCGGGAAAAAATGTCCAAATCGCTGGGCAACTTCTTCACCGTGCGCGACGTGCTGAAGTACTACGATGCGGAAACCATCCGTTACTTCCTGATGTCCGGTCACTATCGCAGCCAGCTGAACTACAGCGAAGAAAACCTGAAACAGGCACGTACTTCCCTGGAGCGTCTGTATACCGCTCTGCGCGGCACGGACAGCGCGGTTCAGCCTGCCGGCGGCGAAGCGTTCGAAGCGCGCTTCCGTGAAGCAATGGATGACGATTTCAACACGCCGGAAGCCTATTCCGTGCTGTTTGACATGGCGCGCGAAGTTAACCGTCTGAAAACGGAAGATCCGGCAGCGGCGAACGGTCTGGCGGCGGCGCTGCGTCAGCTTTCTGGCGTGCTGGGTTTGCTCGAGCAGGAGCCAGAAGCTTTCCTGCAAAGTGGTGCGCAGGCAGACGATGGCGAAGTTGCGGAAATCGAGGCGCTTATCAAACAGCGTAACGATGCCCGGAAAGCAAAAGAGTGGGCGCTGGCCGACCAGGCGCGTGACCGCTTAAACGAGATGGGAATTGTGCTGGAGGATGGCCCGCAGGGAACCACCTGGCGTAGAAAATAATCGTGTTCCCAGCCCCCGAAAGGGGGCTTTTTTACATCAAAAAGGAAACGCTAAAAGCTACCAGCCACAAACGTTGTGTTCTTCGTCGTCATCATAGCCGCGCACGATATTAATAAGATCTTTTACGGCATCGGTGGCGGTATCCGGCTCCGCCAGCTGCGCAAGCGTCATAAAATCTTTATCTACCGAGACGCCGTTATTGTTATTGGTGACGGTGAGCGCGTAACCGGTATCGCAAACCGTACAATCATCAGACGGCCCTATGCTCTCCACCAGTGCGGCAACGGCTGCGGTGGCGACGGACGGCACGTAAAGCGCCATCGGCTTCATGTAAACTTTTTCGGCGACCGTTCCGGTCTTACGGTTCATCACCGCCAGCGTGTAACCTTTGTTTTCTTCGTTAGCATCCATTTTTTAAGCCTTACTCCTCAAGCAGGATTTGCGGGTCAACGTAAAAATCTACGTTGAACAGAACATCGTCGGATAAGGCTTCTATAAGATGCCATTTCTCCGGCGGGAAGACGCCAAACTGTCCGGCCTCAATGACTAATGTTTCAACCGGGTCAGGAGTGAATTCATCGGCATAGCCGCAATAGCGGATCACTCCTTGCATCACTGATAAGCGGGGATAAACGCCCTGTCGCGTACCGGCATCCAGATGGCGCTTCCAGATACCGGGCGGCGCGGTTTCCAGCGTCCAGAACGGCGTGCTGCGGGTTTGTATATAATGAGAGGGAATAGCGATTCGCTTCATAAGCTCGGCCTTATACATACCGATACCCGCGTCCATGTTTTTACAGATAAAATGTGCGATGCGGCTATCAGGGGATCAACAGAAGACTTAAGAACGCAGCGTACCACTTTGCGCTTTAAGCTACGTCGCGCAGAGTGCCATTAACCCCTTTTTTCCAGTGGGTAAAGAGAGTTAAGAGCGCAAAAAAGCGGCTGAAGCCGCTTGAGTTTTGCAGGTGAGTCTTTGTTTTTATTCGGGGATCGAGGTGCGAATCAGGTGATCAAAAGCGCTTAATGAAGCTTTGGCGCCTTCACCGGTGGCGATAATAATCTGCTTATAAGGTACGGTAGTGCAGTCGCCGGCCGCAAACACGCCCTTCACGGTGGTTTCGCATTTCGCATCAATGATGATTTCACCCATGCGGTTGCGCTCAATGCTACCTTCCAGCCAGTTGGTGTTCGGCAGCAGGCCGATCTGCACGAAGATGCCGGCAAGGGCTACCTCATGCACGCTGTCAGTGACGCGGTCTTTATACTGCAGGCCGGTCACTTTTGCGCCGTCGCCTTTCACTTCCAGCGTCTGCGCGTTCAGAATAATGTCGACGTTTTTCAGGCTGCGCACTTTGTTTTGCAGCACCTGGTCGGCCTTCATTTCTGGGGCAAATTCCAGCAGCGTTACATGTTCAACAATACCCGCCAGATCGATTGCCGCTTCCACGCCGGAGTTGCCGCCGCCGATCACCGCCACGCGTTTGCCTTTAAACAGCGGGCCGTCGCAGTGCGGGCAGTAAGTCACGCCTTTGGTACGATATTGATCTTCGCCCGGCACGTTCATGTTGCGCCATTTTGCACCGGTGGCAATGATAATGCTGCGTGCGCTAAGCGTTGCGCCAGAGGCCGTCTGGATCTGATGTAAACCGCCTTCAGCCTGGGCTGGGATCAGCTTGCTGGCGCTCTGGGTATCAATAACGTCCACGTCATAATCGTCAACGTGGGCTTTCAGCGCGCCGGCCAGCTTCTGGCCTTCGGTTTTCGGCACGGAAATATAGTTTTCGATATCAACCGTATCCAGCACCTGGCCGCCAAAGCGTTCGCCCATTAAACCGGTACGAATGCCTTTACGCGCCGCATAAACGGCAGCCGCAGCACCCGCCGGGCCGCTACCGACGATTAATACGTCGTAAGCGTCGCGCTTGTTCAGGGCTTCGGCCGCGCGTTTTTCCGCGCCGGTGTCAATTTTGCCGACGATTTCAGCAAACGTCATACGGCCCTGGCCGAACTCTTTACCGTTCAGGTAAACCGCCGGAACGCCCATCACATTGCGTTCCTGAATTTCATTCTGGTACACGCCGCCGTCAATTGCGGTGTGGGTGATGCGCGGGTTAAGCACGCTCATCAGGTTCAGCGCCTGCACAACGTCCGGGCAGTTGTGGCAGGAGAGGGAGTAATAGGTTTCAAAGTGGAAATCGCCGTCGATTTCACGGATCTGATTGAGCAGATCCTGCGATTCTTTCGACGGATGCCCCCCGGTCTGGAGCAGAGCCAGTACCAGAGACGTAAATTCGTGGCCGAGCGGGGAACCGGCGAAGCGCGGGCCCTTGTCGGAACCTGGGTTTGTAATCAGGAACGACGGTTTACGCACCGGCAAATCGTTGTTAATGCTGAAAGATACCTTGTCAGATAATTCCGCGATTTCCGCCAGCAGTTCCTTTATTTCAGACGACTTAGGGCCGTCATCCAGCGTGGCAATTAACTCAACAGGTTTAGTTAATCTTTCAAGGTAGGCCTTGAGCTGTGTTTTCATGTTGGTGTCGAGCATGGTAAATCTCCCTGGTGGCGAGAAAAATCGGCAGCAAGCGCTGCCGATAAAGCGGATATCAAACGCGGTAAGTCTTAGATTTTACCGACCAGGTCCAGAGACGGAGCCAGAGTAGCTTCGCCTTCTTTCCATTTAGCCGGGCAAACTTCACCTGGGTGAGATGCGACATACTGAGCGGCTTTCACTTTACGCAGCAGGTCAGAAGCGTCACGACCAATCCCTTCCGCAGTCACTTCGATAGCCTGAATGATGCCCTGTGGGTCAACGATAAAGGTACCGCGGTCTGCCAGGCCTTCGTTTTCACGCATGTTTTCGAAGTTACGGGTCAGCGCGCCAGTTGGGTCGCCGATCATCGCGTATTTGATTTTCGCGATGGTCTCAGAGCTGCTGTGCCATGCTTTATGGGTGAAGTGGGTATCGGTAGATACAGAGTAAATATCTACGCCCAGCTTCTGGAATTCTTCGTAATGGTCAGCCACGTCGCCCAGCTCGGTTGGGCATACAAAGGTAAAGTCGGCCGGATAGAAGAAGAATACGCTCCAGCGACCTTCTACGTCCTGCTCGGAAACTTCGATGAATTCACCGTTTTTAAAAGCGCTGTTTTTGAATGGTTTGATTTTTGTGTTGATTAAGGACATCTGTACTTCCTCCGTTTTGCGATGGGAGAAAGTTACCTGAGTTGAGCGCTTATCTCTAATGGGTAGGTTTTATTGAATCAATAAGTCATACCTTACAAAGCGATGCCGACAAAAGAAAAAGGCCACCCGTTGCGGGGTGGCCTCTTAATGTTGCGCGTTACAATTCCACTTTAAAAAATTATAACAGCGCGCAAATTACAGCACTGAAGCGGTGAGAGGGTCAACCTGCCGGGTAATTGTCGTATCAATAGCTGTAATAGATTTTTCCTATATAAGGAGTATTTCCGACAATTTCGTAATGCAGCACACTTTTGTGACAGACAAATTGCAACGATTTGCCTTCAACTGTAGATTGAGCGCTCAGAATTTCTCTGAGGCAAGTCGCGCGCCAGACGGGCGTCCATTTTAGTGAGGGGCATGCAGTTGTCGGAATTGCTTTCAATCTCGTTGTTTGTGGCAGCCATTGCTGTGTATGCCGCTAAAGCCGGTCGAAACTTTTGGTGGTTTAGCTCCATCCTGCTGATTTTAACGCTCTATATCGTGCTTAATGTAACGCTGGTTGCCAGCAACTACTTTACCGGCGAAGGCATTAATGACGCGGTGCTCTATACGCTGACCAGCAGCCTGACAGGCGCAGGCATCGGGAAATATATTCTGCCAGGCCTTGGGGTGCTGGCAGGTCTGGTGGTGATCTTTGGTCTCCTGACCTGGATTTTGCGTCGCCGTAAGCATCCTCACCATTTTGGCTACAGCCTGCTGGCTGTGATGCTCGCACTGGCTTCGGTGGATGCTTCCTCCGCGTTTCGCCAGGTTGTTGAATTAGTAAAATCCCAGACCCGCACCGGGGAGTCCGATTTCGCTGCTTATTATAAAACCCCGCATGGCGTAATTAATAATCCGAAGCTGAACCTGGTTTATATTTACGGCGAAAGCCTGGAGCGTACTTATTTTCAGCCGGAATTATTCCCCGATCTCGCACCTGAATTAACGGGGCTAAAAGATTCTGGCATGGATTTCAGCCACACCGGCCAGCTGCCGGGTACCGATTACACCATTGCCGGAATGGTTTCTTCCCAGTGCGGCATTCCGCTGTTTGCGCCTTTCGAAGGCAACTCATCGGCTTCTATGTCGAGCTTCTTTCCAAAAAACGTCTGTCTTGGCGATATCCTGAAAGCCTCAGGCTATGAAAACTACTTTATGCAGGGTGCAGACCTGCGCTTCGCGGGCAAAGATGTCTTTTTACAATCCCACGGTTTTGAGCATATCTATGGCGCGCAAGAGCTGAAAAATATCGTCGCTGACCCGGCTTATCGCAATAACTGGGGCTTTTATGACGATACCGTGCTGGATGAGGTTTACGAAAAGTTCATCGAACTTTCAAAAGCGGATAAACGCTTCTCTCTGTTTACGCTGACGGTGGATACCCATCATCCGGACGGTTTTATCTCGAAAACCTGCAACCGTCGCAGCTACACCTTCGACGGTAAAGTAAATCAGTCATTCAGCGCGGTAGCCTGTAGCCAGGAGCACGTAGCGGCGTTAATCGAAAAAATTAAAGCCTCGCCGTACTTTAAAAATACGGTGATTGTCGTTTCATCCGATCATTTGGCTATGAATAACACGGCTTATAAATATCTCAATAAGCAGGAGCGCGATAATTTATTCTTTATCATTCGGGGCGATAAGCCTGAAACAAAACTGATTCCGGTAAAACGCAGCACGATGGATAACGGCGCAACGGTGCTGGATATTCTGGGCGGCGATAATTATATCGGTCTTGGGCGCAGCAGTATTTCGAGCGAGTCGCTCTCTTCCGTATTTATGAATATCAAAGAAAAAATTCTTGAATGGAAGCCGGACGTCATCGATCTGTGGAACTTCCCGAAATCCATTACTGAATACTCCATCGATCAAAAGAAAAATACGTTCAGTTACTCTGGCGCGCACTTCAAAATGCCGCTGCTGCTGCGCATTTCTGACGACAACATTGAGCCGCTGCCGGAAAGCGAATATTCCGCGCCGCTGCGTTATCAGCTGGCCGGTTTTTCGGTAAAAGATAAGTTTATCTGGGTTGACCGTTGCTTCAAAATGGCGCGTCTGTGGGATCCGCAGCTGGCGCTTTCTACCGGGTTATGCGTGTCGCAGGGGCAGTTGGGCGGCAAGCCTTCGGTGCGTCTGGTGGAGGCGCAAACGGCTAAGCAGGCGGTGACGTTTGCTGATGAACCGCTCGATAAAGAGAGATTCAATCACAACGTGGCGACGCTGAAAACCGATGAAAACGCCATTCGCTATCAGGCGGACAGCTTTATCTTCAGCGTGCCGGGTGCGCCGCAAAACGTGAAGCAGTTTAGCGGTATCTCACGTCCCGAGGCCTGGGGACGCTGGTCAAACGCCAATCTGGCGCCGGAGGTGAAGATTGAATACGCTGAACCGTTGCCGGAAAAATTTGATCTGGTGATTACCGCCAAAGCCTTCGGGCCAAACGCGGGTAAACCAGTGCCGGTTAAAGTAGGCAACCAGCAGCAGACGTTAACGCTTGGCGCAGAACTCAGTACCACAACGCTGCATTTCGTTAATCCGGAGCGCAGCAGTACGCTGGAAATCATTCCGCCGGAGCCGCAGTTATCCAATGAGGGCAATATTCTTGGCCATGAACCGCGTAAGCTGGGGATTGGGATGGAGGATATTAAAGTGGTGCCCGCGGCTTAGAAAATTAACCCTCTCCCGTGGGGGAGAGGGACGTTTCAAAGCTTGCATAAAAGTTCAGCCGCCGCATCAAGCGTCGCTTCCTGCTTCGCGAAGCAGAGGCGAATCAGCTTTTGCGGGAACGGATCGGCGCAGAACACCGACAGCGGGATCGCCGCCACGCCTACCTCTTTCGTCAGCCATTGACAGAAACTCACGTCGTCCAGATCGGAAATCGCGCTGTAATCCGCCAGCAGGAAGTAAGTGCCTTTGCACGGCAATATCTCAAAGCGACTATCCGCCAGCGCCTGAATCAATCTGTCGCGTCGGGCGCGATAGAATTCTGGTAATTCAAGGTAATGTTCTGGCTCCGCGCGTAGCATATCCGCTATCGCAAGCTGCGCCGGGGTATTGACGGCGAAAGTCAGATACTGGTGCACTTTGCGCAGTTCGGCGCTTATTGCCGCTGGCGCCACGCAGTAACCTACTTTCCAGCCTGTCATATGGAACGTTTTGCCAAATGAAGAGACGGCAATCGCCCGTTCGCGAAGCTGCGGATGGGTAAGCACGCTGGCATGGCCTTCTTCGGCAAAACAGATGTGTTCGTAAACTTCATCGCTCAGCACATAAATTTCATCTTGCTCAATCGCCTGCCACAGCGCTGCAAAATCGCTTTTGCGCCACACCGTTGCTGATGGATTATGCGGTGTGTTCAGAATAACCAGGCGCGTCCGCGGACTAAGCAGCGTGGCAAATTCCTCCCAGTCAACGCGAAAAAAGGGCGGTTGCAGGGCGATGCGTTTGAGTATCCCACCTGAAAGCGTCACCGCTGGAGCATAGCTGTCGTAGCTGGGGTCAAAGCAAATCACCTCATCGCCCGGGCGAACCAGCGCGGTAATTGCCGCGTACAGCGCTTCTGTCGCCCCGGCTGTGACGGTGATATCGCTGTTCGCGTCAGGCTTATAGTCATACAGCCCGGCGGTTTTATCGGCAATGGCTTCGCGTAGCGCCTGCACGCCGATCATCGGGGCGTACTGGTTTGCGCCGTTAGCAACGTGAAAAGCGAGGCGCTCTTGCAAATAGCGCGGCCCGTCGAAATCCGGAAAACCCTGGGAGAGGTTAATGGCCTGATATTGCTGCGCAAGCTGGCTCATTTGCGTGAAGATAGTGGTGCCAAGGGCAGGTAACTTGCTCTCGGGAATCAAGGGGTTCTGGCTCATTGTTAGCGACCTTTGATGTGCTGCATCTATTGCCGGGACTATAACACGATGCTGCAGGCGGGCGGCGAAAGGCGTTCACGCAAAAGAACATTGCCCCGTTCCAGAGGGTAATACCTCCCGTTATTAGATGTTACCCGCTTTCCTTGTTGAGCCAGTTAACCTTAAGTCGGATAAATGAATAATGCGTTCATATAAAACACATTTTGGCGTATTGTTCCCTCCTCCTATTTTATTAGAAAATTATTATCTTTAAAGTTGTTCGTACTATGGTTAACTATCGAATTTACGACTACTTTTAATAGTATCGTATGAATAAATTTAATCAGACCCTGTTTTTTTAAGTTTATTTTTAAAGTTAAACCCTTTAAATCCAGGCAGTTAATAATGATAATTATAAAAGCGAAAAACTTAATGATGAAGATGTCGGGCAACTGGCCTTAGCACTAGCAACCCCTTAAAACAACGAAAGCGCCTGCAGATACCGGCACGGGGCCGTCATACCAACCGGTATGAGCTAACCGTGCTTCGGCGCTGCCGTTAAAAATTAATCCGTTAAGCTATCTGCAGACTATATTAGCTAATTGTTTTACACAACGCCGGAACATAAATGACTCATCTGCTTCACTATACTGACTTATTTATTTGCTTTATCAAAGGCTTTTTCTAATCAGGCGGGGAGGGCATGACAAAACGTTATGCCTTCCCTCGCTCGGCCTAAAATTATTTGCCATTTTTAATTAGGGGTCACCCTGAGATTTATTAATCGACAGAAAACGCAGCGGCTTCTGGCAGAACCGCTAATAAACCAACAAAGAAATAATTCAGTCTGTTAAGGCGGTGCAATGACGCTCTTCAACTCTTTTTGGCAGGCGGGTTTTGAGGGTGCCGATCACAGAACAAGATGGGGAGACGCCGTTTCCATGAACGCCGCCACGGGACACGACCTGCGGGTGCGAGAGGATTATCAGCGGCTGAATCCTTTTGGTTTTGCTACCGTCCGTGAAAGCGTCGGCTGGCGTTTAGTGGAAGGCAAAGACGGCTATGACTTTTCAACCATCGCGGCAAAGATGGACGCGGCAGGAGAGGAGAATATCCAGATTTGTTGGACGATTTGCCATTACGGCTGGCCTGACGATACCGACATCTTCGCGCCGGATTTTATTACACGTTTTGCCCGCTTATGCGGCGCTCTGGCCGCCTTTTTACGGCCTTACTATTCGCAGCCACCGATCTATTCACCTGTTAACGAAATCTCCTTTACCAGTTGGGGATTATCGGTAGGGCTATTTCCCTGCTCCGCGCCCCCCGGTGAGCACACCGGGGAAGAAAGTAAACGCCAGTTAGTGCGGGCGTGTATCGCCGCCTGCGATGCCATCTGGCTGGCTGATCCACGAGCCAGAATTCTTCATTGCGACCCAATGATTTATCTGGTACCGCCGGACAACGATCCTGAATGGCAGGAAAGTGTAGCGAGCTGGAACGCCGCCCAGTTTCAGTCCTGGGACATGCTGGCCGGTAGAGTCGCGCCGGAACTGGGGGGCGCCCCCCGCTATCTGGATCTAATAGGCGCCAATTATTATCACAATAATCAATGGGAAAGCGGCAGCAATCAGCGGCTTTGGTGGCATCTGGGCGACCCAAGGCGCAGAAGGCCGCATGAGATGCTGCTGGAGCTTTATCAACGTTACCAGCGCCCCCTTTTACTGGCAGAAACCAGCCATGTGGGCAGCGGGCGTGGCGCATGGATAGAGCAGGTGGTAACGGAAGTAGCGCAGGCTCAGCTGGCGGGCGTTGAAATGTTGGGGATCTGTCTTTACCCCATCATCGACCGGCCTGACTGGGAAGATGAAACCGCCTGGCACCACAGCGGGCTATGGGAGCTTGACCGCGACGGCGCGGATCCATTTGCACGATTACTGGATACGGTTTATGCCACCGCTCTGTTGCGGGCGCAGCACAGACTGGATCTGTTTCGAAGGCGACTGGGCGTTGTAACAGACGTCAGAAAAGAAAGGCTTTCTATGAAAAATATTTATATTTTTAGTCACTTACGTTGGGACTTTGTTTTCCAGCGTCCCCAGCATTTAATGACCCGCCTGGCTCAGCATTATCAAATATTTTTTATTGAAGAGCCGCTGTTTTCTCCTGATGCACCCGGCCTGACGCTTTCGCATCCCGCACCGAATGTGACCGTGGTGCAGCCGCACACGCCTTTACAGGTGGCGGGCTTTCACGACAGCCAGATCGCTTATATGCAGCCGCTGCTGGCTGAGTTCATTGCAGAAGATGATACGCCGATTGTCTGGTTCTATACGCCGATGGCGCTGCCCTTGCTGACCGGCTTTACGCCAGCGCTTGTGGTATACGATTGTATGGACGAGCTGTCCGCCTTTGAGAAGGCGCCCAGACAACTGGTGCAACGTGAATCTGCGCTGCTGGCGCGGGCTGATATCGTCTTTACCGGGGGGCCGAGCCTTTATGCCGCAAAAGCAGGGAGACACCCCAACGTCCACTGTTTTTCGAGCAGCGTGGATGCCGTACATTTTGAACAGGCGCTCGACAGAAGCAATCATCACCCGTTACAGGATGCTCTGCCTCATCCTCGCCTGGGCTACTGCGGCGTTATTGATGAGCGAATGGACCTGCCTTTGCTCGCGGCGCTGGCGGATGCGCATCCTGAATGGCAGCTGATTATGGTTGGGCCGGTGGTAAAAATCGACCCGGCTCAGCTCCCCCAAAGAGAGAACATTCATTACCTCGGCATGCAACCCTATCAGGCTTTACCACATTTTATGGCCGGCTGGGATGTCTGCCTGATGCCCTTTGCGCTTAATGCTTCAACGCACTATATCAGCCCCACCAAAGTGCTCGAATATATGGCTGCGGAGCTGCCGGTTGTCAGCACCGCGATTACCGATGTGGTGCAGCCTTACGGTCACATTGTGTCTATAGCCCGGGATGCCCCGGGCTTTATTCTTGCCTGTGAACAGGCGCTGGCGATGACGCCGGAAACCCGAGCCGCGCAGCGTCAGCAGATGAAAGCTATCGTATCTGCCACCTCGTGGGATAACACCGCCAGGGCGATGTACGAGCTGATGGAGAAAGCCTCCGCGCAGGATCAGGCGGTTCAGGTACAGGCGCATGAGATAAACGAAGAAGCGGCGCAAAATCAGGTTACGCGCCTGCCTCTGGCACACGTAGGTAAGGTCACCTCCGCGCGCTGCCTGATTCTGGGCGCCGGGCCTACCGGGCTGAGCGCCGCGTATCATTACGGTTCAGAGGCCGTGTTGCTTGAACGTAACGACAGCGTGGGGGGGTGGTGCCGCTCCATTGAAGATAAAGGATTTACCTTCGATTACGCCGGACACATTATGTTCTCCAACGATTCCTACGTGCTGGATCTGTATGAAATGCTGCTGGGCGACAATATTCACTGGCAGGAGCGCGAAGCATGGATTTATACCAAAGGCGTGTACACCCGTTATCCCTTCCAGGGGGCGCTCTATGGTTTGCCTGCGGAAACCATCAAGGAGTGCCTGCTTGGTGCGATAGAGGCCAGGTATGGGCAGGCTGGCGGCACGGCGAACGCTTCTGAAAATCAAAAGCTGCTTTCCGATTGCTGCGCTGACGGAACGGTGCCTGATTTCAACCAGTCGGTTTCTGCAGGACAAACGTGCCCAAAAGATAGCTTCGAAGCCTTTATCTATCAGACGTGGGGAGCGGGGATCGCTCGCCACTTTGCTATCCCTTACAACAAAAAACTATGGACCGTACCGCTTTCAGAAATGGAAACCTCATGGCTGGGCGGGCGAGTGCCGCTGCCGGATTTAGCGCAGATTATCGAAGGGGCTATTGAACCCGTTGGCAAACCGATGGGGCCAAACGCGCGCTTTGGCTATCCGCTAAAAGGTGGTTTCCAGGCGCTGATGTCCGGCTTTTTGCCCCATATTCAGGGCGTTGTGGAAACAGGCGCTGAGATAAGCCAGATATACCCCGCTCAGCATATTGCCGTGCTCCGTGACGGCAGGCACTACCGCTACGAACAGCTAATCAGCACCTTGGTTCTGCCTGAACTGATCAGAATGATGGGGAATGAAGCCCCTCCCGAAGTACGGGCGGCGGCCAACGGCTTACACCATGTGTCAGTCAGGTGTGTAAACCTTGGTATCGGGCGGGCGGATATAACGGATAAGCACTGGATCTACTTTGCAGGCGATACCGTGTTTCACAGAATATTTGTGCAGGGAAATGCGAGCCCCGGATGTAATCCCCCTGGCTGTTGCGGGCTGACGTGTGAAATAAGCTATTCGGACAGCAAACCGCTGCCGCTGGAAGGGAAAGCGCTGACAGACAGGTGCATTCGCGAATGTATTGCGGCAGGCATCTTCAATGCTGACGATGCGATTATCACTACCAATCAAATCGATATCCCGTTTGCCTACGTCATTTACGACAGGCAGCGAAAAAGTAACGTCGAGACGATCCGCAAGTGGCTGCTGACCCAGGACATTACGCTTGCCGGGCGTTACAGCGAATGGGAATACTATAATTCCGACCACGCTTTCCTTGCCGGTAAGACCGCCGCCGAGAAGGTCAAAAGCCGGGGTTATATGCGTTCGGGATCGGATGCGTAAAAAAAAGAGCCACAACGTTATCCGTTGTGGCCCTCTGCAAAGGCTTAACTGACAAACAGCAGGGCAAAGCGCTCCTTTTTATGCCGTGGGGCGCTCGTTCCAGGCGTCATGAGCTAATAAATTGCCGTCTTTATACAAATGCGTGATTTTATCGTAGTTCAGGGCAACTTCTTCCATATGTCCCGTCCCTGGACAGTTTCGCGTATCGTGCATTATAGGGCTGACAGAAATCACTTTCACATTCTCAAGCGAAATCCGGTAATACTCCACCTCCTGCCCTGCGTAGTTAATATGATAAAAACGAAACTCAGCAGATTTGAGCGTCTGTCCAGTGGCAGCGGCTTTGAAAAGATAGGGGGAAGAGCTATCAAGCTCTTTAGTGAACTGGAAAGGAGAATGCTGACGAGTGCCGGTAACTTTCCCTGTCATTGGATCGGTGGGAAGTGACAGGCTGTGGTGTAAGCCCCTTAGTTCAATACTCCCTTCACGGTCTTGTACATCGCAAGAACCACGGATCGTCGCGCCGCCATCATCGGTTAAAAATAAGTGTACAGGTACAGCCATATTTAAAGCTCCTTGCTTGTTATTAGTCGTATAACCATTTCCCGGCTTTGGCTGATTCGATCAGCATACCGATAGTGAAATCTGGAACGGGAATTGGTGAGGATTTTTTGAATGGGTTCCAGGAGAAAGGCTCATCCGGGTAGTACGTTTCTATCTTGAAATTGCCTCTCTCAACCTGAAATTCTTTGAAAAACTCATCCATTAACTCTTCGGCTTCACCAATGTCTAACTGCATATCAGTATCAAAGTCAGTATCCGCCGATAATAACCTTTGCTTCTTTTCGTTATTGAATAAATAGACGCCGTTATAGCGCCTCACCAACATAAAAATGCGTTGTTCAATGTTATCTACCATAACTTGTCGTTTCCTCGCGCTATACGGTTATAGTCTCGTATCGAGCAGTAGGTGATTTGCGATACATCTGCCAGTAAAATCACTTCACCTACAAGAGGAATCGTTCGTCCTACAAAAGTACTTATTTTCGCAACCATCCGTCGCTCTACAGTCCAGGGGGTGTAACCACCAACCCAGGTTGGTAGTTTTTTCCCAAAGGGAAATTTGGCTGTTTTAAAATATTTCCTCATCACTTTTGAAACTCGTGAAGTACCTTCTTTCGCCCCTTTCGGCTTCGTTCGGGTTTTCTGGTTATTCACGCCGCTGTAAAGAGCCGCTACCGCCGCCACATCTTCAATTCCAAAATGATCCGCTGTTGTCTCACAACAGATCATGAAAAAAAGCTCACCGGTGGTAAGGTTTGATCTTCCTGCGTAGAAATATGTCCCATTTAGCTCTTCAACCGTATCCATTTCATTATCCCTTGCTAATCCTGTGGGAAATAAAACATAACGATTGTTTTTTAACCTTGCAATGCTAACACTATGATTTTCAGATAATACTACTCATTCAGGAAAGCCATATGTCCTCAGAGATGCTCTTCTTGAGAGCAGAAAAGGGAGGGCCATGGGGAGACAAAAAGGCAAAGAAAAAGCCGGTCAGTTGTTTAACTGACTGGCTTTATGCGATTGCGTGGATTTTCTGTCAGCACCCGTTAAGAGCTTAAAGTACGCCTTGTCCCAGCATCGCATCGGCTACTTTCACAAAGCCTGCAATATTCGCGCCGCGCACATAATGGGTTTGTTTGCCCTCGCCGCCGTAGTTTACACAGGCTTCGTGGATATCCAGCATGATGTGGTGCAGGCGAATATCTACCTTCTCGGCTTTCCAGCTCAGACGTGCGGCGTTTTGCGCCATTTCCAGACCGGATGTCGCCACGCCGCCCGCGTTGGCCGCTTTACCCGGCGCGAACAGCACGCCGGCTTCAAGGAACAAATCGGTAGCTTCAATGGTGGTTGGCATATTCGCGCCTTCCGCTACGGCTTTCACGCCGTTGGCGATAAGCGTGCGGGCCGCCTGCTCATCCAGTTCGTTCTGGGTGGCGCACGGCAGGGCGATATCAACCGGTACGCTCCACGGCTGCTGGCCTTCCAGGTACGTCAGGCCAAACTCTTGCGCATAATCCGCTACACGGCCATCGCGGCTGGCTTTGATTTCGCACAGGCGAGCCAGTTTTTCTGCGGTGAAGCCTTCTTCATCAACTACCGTGCCGTTTGAATCAGACGCGGTAACCACCCGAGCGCCGAGCGACATCGCTTTTTCGATGGCATATTGTGCGACGTTACCGGAGCCGGACACCGCAACGCGCATGTCTTCAAAGCCCAGCCCGTGGCGTTGCAGCATGGCGTCGGTGAAGTAGATCAGACCATAACCGGTGGCTTCAGGACGGATCAGGCTGCCGCCGAAGGAGAGGCCTTTACCGGTAAATACGCTGGCAGTGTTGTTGGAGAGCTTTTTCATCATCCCCGCCATAAAGCCGACCTCACGGCCGCCCACGCCGATATCACCCGCAGGCACATCGGTATCCGGCCCCAGGTGACGGTATAGCTCGAGCATCAGCGCCTGACAGAAGCGCATGATTTCGCCTTCGCTTTTTCCTTTCGGGTTAAAGTCGCTGCCGCCTTTGCCGCCGCCCATTGGCAAAGTGGTAAGGGCATTTTTGAACGTCTGTTCAAAGCCGAGGAATTTCAAGATGGAAAGGTTCACCGACGGATGAAAACGCATCCCGCCTTTAAAAGGCCCGATGGCGGAGCTGAACTGCACGCGCCAGGCGCGGTTAACCTGCACCTGATTGCGGTCATCCACCCAGGCGACGCGAAACTGGATCACGCGCTCAGGCTCTACCAGACGCTCCAGCAACGCTGAACGACGATACTGCGGATGCTGTTCAAGAAAAGGCCACAGGGTAGTCATAACTTCGCGCACCGCCTGGGAAAACTCGGTCTGGTGCGGGTCACGCTGCTGTACAGAGGTTAAAAACTGTTCCAGGGAAACGGTACTCTCCATCGAGAATCACTCCTTGTCGTCAATGTTGTGTTGTTGTCTGTATTGGTTATTTTTTGACTATAACATTCTCTTATAATGACGCCGCAAGCCTTTTCTTTTCATTATTCTCAGAGCTGGATTAGCGTTGTTAATTGCACTCCTTCACTATTCCAGCGCGCGGAAAAGCTTTGTTGCGCTTCAAAAGGGCCGAGGCGGGCAATGAGTTGCAGATCGAGGGTATGCGCGTTAATCGCCGTAATTTCAGCTGCGGAAAAATCGAAATATTGCCCGACGTGTCGGTATAAGGCTTTGAATAAACTCTCTTTGGCGGAGAAAGCTAACGTTAACGCAAGGAAGAAGGGAAGGCCGCAGGTATGCAGCAGCTCGCGCTCGGCTGCGTTGACGATGCCATCGGCAATATCCTGTGCATCATAAGCGTTCATTATGATTTCAGTATCGATGCCAATTCCACAGCGCCTGTCCGGGCTATCGGCAATAACCGTCGCCAGCGCTATTTTGCCGGTATGGGTAATGCTGCCGGTAAACCCCGGCGGCCAGCAAGGCGCACGGTGCAAGTCAATGCCGGGAATATAATCGTTCACGCCGTGAAAACGCAGCGCCTCGTGCGCGGCAATGCGCCCGGCCAGATGTTCGGCTTTGCGCGTGACGACGGCGTTCGAAAGCCTGTCGTGATGGGGCAGCCACAGCAGATCGCCGGGTTCGAAAGTAGAAGCGTCGAAATCCACGCGTATAACGCGCAGATAAGGAAGAATGTCGAAGTGAGAAAGCTGATAATGCATAAGTTTTAAGGGAGGAGGTCAACCTCCTCCCGCTCACGTTTAGAAGTGCGTATTCAGGCTCATGTAGTAAGTACGACCGGATTCGTTGTACGTTTCTGCACCTGCGCCATACATATAACCCGTAGTACCGCCGGTAGTCTGGGCATTGCCCGCGCGCCAGTGGCGTTTATCGAACAGGTTATCGATACCTGCGGTCAGGCTCACGTTTTTGGTCGCATCCCAGGTACCGCTTAAGCCAACGATGCTGTAAGGGCTGACTTCGGTGGTTTCAGGCCCGGTCGCCGCCTGGCCTTTGTAGTTGTACTTCTTCGGCTGCTGCTTGCCGTACCAGGTGAAGGTCGACTGCACGGAGATATCCTGCACAACCTGCCAGCTCAGCGTGGAGTTCAGCGTGTATTCCGGGATCACAGAGAGACGTTCACCGGTTTCTTTGTTCTTACTTTGCAGCATGTAGGTCAGGTTGTTCGTCCAGTTTACGCTATCGCTAACCGGTACGTTCAGCGTGCCTTCCAGACCTTCAACCACCGCTTTTGGAATGTTTTCCCACTGGTAGATATCGGTTCTGGTGGCGCTTTTAGATGTCTGCCCGACTGGCGCATAGCCCGCTTCAATTTTGTCGCGGTAATCGTTACGGAACCAGGTCACACCGGCCAGCCAGCCGTCGCGTTTGAACTCAAGGCCGATCTCTTTGTTGATGCTGGTTTCGGCTTTAAGATCGTCATTACCCATCATGTAGCAGCCCACGCCGGTGCCGCTGGCATAGCAGCCCTGGCCTTTACTGTACAGAATGTAGTTCGGGTTGGTCTGGTACAGGCTTGGCGCTTTATAAGCACGGGCGATGCCCATTTTCAGCGTAAAGTCATCGCCCAGGCCCTGAGAGAGGTTCAGGGAAGGGCTCCAGTTGTTGCCCACAATGCTGTGATGATCGAAACGCAGCCCCGGCGTTAACATGGTGCTGTCAGTCAGCTCCATATTGTCTTCCGTAAACAGAGAGAATATTTCTGCTTTGGAATACGGACTGCGATCGCTGCTGTTTTGTCCCGGAATGTCGCCGCCCATAAAGGTCTGCCCATTCGAGGCCATATCTTTCATGCGCTGCTGGTTCCATTCGCTCCCAAGCGTCAGGTTCTGGTTCACCACAAAATCAATCGGGATATTCACTTCGCTGTGCAGCAGCACGTCGTTCAGGTCGATATCCTTGAATTTGTTGCTGGCGAAGATACCTTCGGTACCACCGGCCAGACCTTCCTGCTTACGCGAGTTGCGGGTGTGCTCGTACTGCACCCAGTTGCTGGTGGTAAGCCCGTTGTCCCAGCCGCCGTTCCAGGTCAGGGCATAAGACTGGCGATAAAGACGGTTAGTCTCTTTGCCGTAGTTTTCTTTCACAATCTGGTTGGTATTGGTGTTCTGGGTATCGCCAGCATAGAGGTTGCCCTGGCGACTGTAGCCCGCTTCGAACTCCAGCGACTGCATTGGCGCGAAGTCCCAGCGCACAACGCCATTAATATCTTTGTTAATTACCCCTTCGCGACCGGCCGGCAGGGTATCGGCATAAATACCGGTACGTTCAGACTGATGGCCCTGGTTGATATCCCAGGCGTCGGCCTGGGTTTTATCCAGGTTACCGTACAGACGGAAGCTGAAATCTCCGCCCAGCGGGCCGTTCAGGCTAAAGTTGGTGCGTTTGGTCGACCCTTCATCTTTATGCTCAGGGGCGTTCAGATAGGTGTTCCAGGAGCCGTGCCATTCGCCGCTGCCTTTCTTAGTGATGATGTTCACCACGCCGCCTGCCGCACCGTTACCGTAGCGGGCCGCAGCCGGGCCACGGATAACTTCAATGCGTTCGACCATCTCCGGCGGCACCCAGCTTGCATCACCGCGGGTATCGCGCTCGCCGCGCCAGCCAAGGCGCACGGAGTTACGGCTGGTCACCGGTTTACCATCAATCAGAATCAGGGTGTTTTCCGGCCCCATGCCGCGAATATCGATCTGGCGACCGTTGCCGCGCTGGCCGCTGTTGGAGTTGCCGGTCAGATTTACGCCCGGCATGGTACGGACGATTTCAGAGACATCGCGCGCGGGAGGACGCTTTTTAATCTCTTCGGCGGTGATAGTGGAAACACCCGGAGCCTGCAGGTTCTGCTCGGCGGCCGTTACTACAATGGTGTCTTCGGCTGTGGGATTCTGCGTGGTTTCTTTGCTGTCAGCCGCGTTCTCTTGCGCAAATGCCGGAGGCGCAACGCTGTAAATTCCCATATTGATAAGCATCAGGAGGGAGTACTGGATCTTCTTATTCATTATGACGGCCTGCTTGAACGCTGTCCTCCGTATCTTCCTTGCCCAGAGGGCTGGAGTGCAGCATGGATGTCCATGAGTCATACCGAAACCGCGCGACAATGCTGAATTAAAGAGCAGCATTTTCCCTGGAATCCGGCAACTTGTTGTTTTAGCTCAGGAGCCGTAGCTCAACGAGCGCAAATACGCTATTGCAAATGCAAATAATTATCAATAGTATTATCAATATATTTCTGGGTGGTGAAATTTATTCCATTAATAACATAGGGTTATGCTTTGGCGGCTAAATTGCAGGTGGGAAGTGACGATTGGTGGCAGGCGATCGCGGCGCAGCGTGGACCTTCTGTTATCTGTGGAACGGACGGTAATTGCACCGTGACTTTCTGGTGGCGAGATCCGGCTGGAGACGAGCGCACATCAGACATTAAGCGCGTGTGGATCTATATCACCGGCGTGACCGATCATCACCAGCGTTCCCGCCCGCAAACGCTGACACGCGTGGCGGGCACCGATGTCTGGCAATGGCAAACAGAGCTTACCTCGTCATGGCGCGGCAATTACTGCCTGATCCCCTCATCCAGTGAAGACGATTTTCCTGCAGCGGCTTTTTCCGAAGAAGCGCCAGACCGCATCGCCCTGCGCGAAGGCT
This sequence comes from Buttiauxella sp., assembly GCA_032051265.1. Taxonomy (GTDB): domain Bacteria; phylum Pseudomonadota; class Gammaproteobacteria; order Enterobacterales; family Enterobacteriaceae; genus Dryocola. Next base: position 163,505 of record DAMBYU010000006.1, on the reverse strand, counting down.
GGCGCAAAATGCTGCCGCATGCGGTTGCCGATCCGTTTAACCCGGACAGCTGGCGGGGCGGGCGCGGGCATCCTGTCTCTGCGCTTCATCTGCCTGACGCGCCGCTGCAGCCGGGATGGGATAATCCTGCATCCTGCTGGAAACCTGCGCAGTGCATCACCTGGCAGAGCAAGCGGCTGAGGAACCGGCGTCGCGTGTGGATCTTCGCAACCGGAGATAGCGCCCCGGCCCGGCGCCCGCTGGCTATTTTGCTCGACGGACAGTTTTGGGCAGAAGAGATGCCCGCGTGGCCAGCCCTTCAGGCACAGACCAATGCCGGAGCGCTGCCGGAAGCCGTCTATGTGCTGATCGATGCCATTGATAACGCGCGCCGTAGCCGGGAACTTCCCTGTAATGCGGATTTCTGGCTGGCGGTGCAGGAAGAGCTTCTCCCGCAGATAGAAGAGTATGCGGCCTGGAATAACAATCCACAGACCACGGTCGTGGCCGGACAAAGCTTTGGCGGATTGTCATCGCTGTACGCCGGGCTGCACTGGCCTGAAACGTTCGGCTGCGTGCTCAGCCAGTCCGGTTCTTACTGGTGGCCGAAGCGCGATCCGCAGGGGCAGGATGGGCTGCTCATCAGGCAGCTAAAAGAGGGGCAAATCAAGCCCAAACCGCTGCGCATTTATCTTGAAGCGGGCATTCGCGAGCCGCTTATTCATCAGGTAAACCAAAACCTGTATCCCTTACTACAGCAAACACAGCAAGCTGTTTTCTACCGCGAGGTTAACGGTGGACACGATGCGCTTTGCTGGCGTGGCGGCCTGCCTGACGGGCTGGCCTGGCTCTGGCAAGCCCCAATCAGACAGGAGTAAGGCATGGAATACAGTAATCCTTTCGACGCCCCGCAGGGTCGTTTTTTCATCCTCGAAAATGCGGCCGGGCAGTTCAGCTTATGGCCGGAAAACTGTGTGCTGCCCGCAGGCTGGCAGGTGGTATGCGAGCCCGCGTTGCCGGAGCTATGCAATAGCTGGCTTAAAGCTAACTGGACAAATTTACAACCTCTCTCTTTTGCTGGTGAAGGAGAGGCGAAGTGAGTGAAGCGCTGATGACAACACCTGTAGTGCAACAAAATGAGATGCTGCCGCTGGTGGCTGCACAACCCGGTATCTGGATGGCGGACCAGCTTTCGCCGCAGCCCAACGCATGGAGCGTGGCGCACTATGTAGAGTTAAACGGGGATATTGATGAGTCGCTGTTGTGCAGGGCGATTATTGCCGGGATGACGGAAGCCGATACCTTACGCATGCGTTTTGGCGAAGTGGACGGCGTTGCCCGGCAGTGGATCGATCCTGCTGCCGTTTTCACGGCGCCGACATGTCGCGATCTGCGCCATGAGGCCGATCCCCTTGCCGCTGCGCTTGCGATTATGCGTGACGATCTTAGCCAGGATTTGCGCCTCGCAAGCCAAAAGCCGCTTTATCACCACGAACTGCTGCGCCTGAGCGACACGCGCTGGTTCTGGTATCAGCGTTTTCATCATCTGGTTGTTGATGGCTTCAGCTTCACCGCTATCACCCGCAGGATCGCGAATATTTACACGGCTTATTGTCGTGATGAACAGCCGGAACCCTCGCCGTTCACGCCGTTTAGCGAAGTTGTCGCGGAATACGAACGTTACCGTGAAAGCGATGCCTGGCAACGCGACGCGGCTTTCTGGGCAGATAAAGCTCGGCAACTGCCGTTGCCTGCCACGCTTTCCGCACAGCCCCTTGCCGGGCAGGGCTCCACCACGCAGCTTATCCGCCAGACGCTGAGTTTTGACAGCGGGGATTTTCGCAAGCTTGTGGCCAGCAGCGGTTTGACCGCCGCAGATATGGCGCTCGGCCTGGTCGCCCTGTGGCTTGGCCGGTTGAGCGGACGAGCCGACTATTCCGCGGGCTTCATCTTTATGCGCCGCATTGGCTCAAGCTCGCTGTGCGCGACCGGCCCGGTGCTGAACGTTCTGCCGTTCGGCGTATGCATCCAGCCAAATGCCACGCTAGCCGAACTGGCGCGGGATCTTGCCAAAGAGCTGAAAGGCATGCGTCGTTATCAGCGCTACGACGCCGAGCAAATCCAGCGCGATCTGGGTCAAATCTCCAGCGGCGAACCGTTGTTTGGCCCGGTACTGAATTTGAAAATGTTCGATTACCGCCTCGATTTTGCAGGCGTTGAAGGCGTTACACATCAGCTGGCTTCCGGCCCGGTACGCGATCTGGAGATTGCCCTGTACATTAGCGAACAGGGCGACTTCTCCCTCGAACTGCTGGCAAATGAAGCGCGATACGAGGCGCAGACGTTGCAGCAGCATCTGGCTCGCCTGCCGCTGCTTTTACGCCAGTTTGCGGCCAGTCCCGCATTACGTTGCGTGGATGCCGAATTACTGCACGACGCCGAAACCGCCTTGCTGGAAAGCGTCAATGCTACGCAAACGCCGTTGCCAGCCGCCACATTAAGTAACCTGATAGCCGAACAGGCACGCCGCACGCCGAATGCGCCAGCTTTGGCCGATGAATATCATCAGTTCACCTATCGGGAAATGCGTCAGCAGGTATTGGCTCTGGCAAATGAGTTAATCGCCCGGGGCACTAAGCCGGGCGATGTGGTTGCCGTGGCGCTTCCGCGCTCGGTCTTTCTGTCGCTGGCGTTGCAGGCGATTGTCGAAGCGGGTGCCGCCTGGTTGCCGCTGGATACCGGCTATCCGGATGAGCGTCTGCAAATGATGCTCGAAGATGCCGCGCCGCGTCTGCTGATTACCTCAGCCGAACAACTGTCCCGCTTTAGCGCCATTCAGGGCCTGAAAACTTTCTGCTACGAGCGTGAGCTTGTGGCGGCGGATCTGCCGGAGCAACTGAATCTTTCACACCCGGATCATACCGCCTACGTGATCTTTACTTCCGGTTCAACCGGTCGTCCGAAGGGCGTGATGGTGGGCCAGCAGGCGATCGTCAACCGTCTGCTGTGGATGCAAAACCAGTATCCGATGACCGGTGAAGATGTCGTGTTGCAGAAAACGCCGTGCAGTTTCGACGTGTCGGTCTGGGAATTCTTCTGGCCGTATATAGTCGGCGCGCAACTGGTGATGGCGCCGCCTGAAGCGCACCGCGATCCCGAGGCGCTGCAACAGCTATTTACCTATTATCGCGTTACGACCACGCACTTTGTACCGTCGATGCTGGCGGCATTTGTCACCGCGCTCACCAGCGATGAAGCAATTGCCTCCTGTGCTACGTTGCGTCGCGTATTCTGTAGCGGCGAAGCGCTGCCGGCGGAACTGTGCCGCCAGTGGGAGCAGCTTACGCACGTACCTTTGCACAATCTTTATGGCCCAACCGAGGCCGCCGTGGATGTAAGCTGGTATCCGGCGTCTGGCGAGTCTCTTGCCCGTGTTACGGGCAGCAGCGTGCCGATTGGCTGGCCGATATGGAACACCGGATTACGCATTCTGGATGCCGCGATGCACCCGGTGCCGGTGGGGATCGCAGGCGATCTTTATCTCACCGGCATCCAGCTGGCGCAGGGTTATCTCGCGCGTCCGGATCTGACAGCGAGTCGTTTTATTGCCGATCCTTTTGCTGCGGGCGAGCGGATGTATCGCACCGGCGATGTGGCGCGCTGGCTGGAAAACGGGGCGGTGGAATATCTGGGGCGCAGCGACGATCAGCTTAAAATCCGTGGTCAGCGCATTGAGCTCGGAGATATCGACCGGGCGATGCAGGCGCTGGACGACGTTGCCCAGGCCGTGACGCATGCCTGCATACTCAACCAGGGTGCTGCGGTCAGCGGCGGCGATGCACGTCAGCTGGTGGGTTATCTGGTTTCCACATCGGGCGATTCATTGCCTGTTGAATCCCTGCGTGAACAACTGGCAGGTATGCTGCCTGCGCACATGGTGCCGGTGGCGCTTGTGCAACTGGAGGATTTCCCGCTCAGCGCTAATGGCAAGCTAGACCGCAAGGCGCTGCCATTGCCAGAAATGGCCCAGCGTGGCGCTGGCCGTGCGCCAGAAAGCGAAATTGAAAAGACAATCGCCGAAGCTTTTGCCAGCCTGCTTGGCTGCGAGGTTCGGTCGGTTAATGATGATTTCTTCGCGCTCGGTGGGCATTCGCTGCTGGCGATGCGCCTGGCCGCCAGTCTCAGACGCGAACTGGAAATACCGGTAACGGTTGGACAGATAATGATTGCTTCGACCGTTGGTCAGCTCGCGGAAATGCTGGCGGAAGAGTGCAGTGAAGATGAGGCGAATCGCGCAGGTTTTGAGGCCGTGCTGCCGCTGCGTAAAAGCACCGGGCCGACGCTGTATTGCTTCCATCCGGCTTCTGGTTTTGCCTGGCAGTTCAGCGTGCTGCAACGCTATCTTGATCCGCGTTGGTCGATAACCGGTATCCAGTCGCCGCGCCCGACAGGGCCGATGCAGCAGGCGGAAAATCTGGCCCAGGTTTGCGAGGCGCATCTGGCCACGTTGCGTAACCTACAACCGCACGGACCCTATTATCTGATGGGCTATTCCCTCGGCGGTACGCTGGCGCAGGGCATTGCCGCAAGGCTCGAAGCCGCAGGAGAAGAAGTCGCCTTCCTTGGCCTGCTCGATACCTGGCCGCCGGAAACGCAGAACTGGGCGGAAAAGGGCGCGAACGAACTCGATCCGGCGGTGCTGGCAGAGATCGACCGCGAACGCGAAGCTTTTGTGGCGGCGCAGCAGGGACAGGCCTCGGACGCGCTGTTCCAGGCCATTGAAGGCAACTACGGCGATGCGGTACGGCTACTGACCACCGCGCAAAGCGTACCCTTTGCCGGGAAAGCGACGCTGTTTGTTGCGGAAAGAACGCTGCCGGAAGGCATGGACCCGCAAAAAACCTGGGCGCCGTGGATAGCCGAACTCGACATTCATCGTCTGGACTGCGCCCACGTGGATATTATTTCCCCGGATGCGTTCGTTGAGATTGGGCCGGTGCTGCAGCGGGTGCTGGCTTGCGGGTAAATAATGCGGCGGATGGTGCTGCGCGCCATCCGCAACCTATGCAGCCTGAGTTTTACCGGTAGATTTTCGTGCCAGCATTTCGTCCAGCGTAATGATGCGGCTGATTTCTTCCTGAGTGCGTGGGTTATTCTGTACTTCCCAGACATCAAAGTTTGTTTGTAAATTTAGCCAAAACTCCACAGAGGTAGAAAAGGCTTTTGCCAGTCGGAAAGCCATGTCCGTCGTGAGCCGGCTATTGTTGTTCAGCAGTTTACTTACGGTGTTGCGATGGACCTGTAGCATATCTGCCAGATCGTTAACCTTCAGACCCGTGGGCTCAAGATATTCATAGAGAAGGACATCGCCGACGCTGGTGGGTTTACGCTGTGCCTGAACCATACTTAATCCTCATTCTGTTGTGCCACACAACCAACATCCATTTTATTTATGGTTTCTGTAACCGTGTGAATCAAGGTAGAGATCGTGCGCTTTGCCATCTTGCCAGATAAAAATCAGCCTGAACTGGTCGTTTACTCTTATTGATGAGTATCCCGTCAGCGGAGGACGAAGTTCTTCATATCGGTTTGCGGGTGGCGATCGCAAATCCTTGTAGGTCACGGCTGCGTTAATTAAGTCGAGCTTACGCGCCAGCACGCTGATGATATCTGAAGGAATTTTTCGATGAAGCTTTGTTGATAAGAAAAAATCCTCAAGCCACGTATCTCTGAAACTGCTTATATTGCGCATCTTTTCCATGATGCCTTCCCGCTCGGCTTTAAGAGCGTTCAGTAAATCATTTTTTGCATGCTTGCACTGTGCTAGTGTGCGCTTATGCGAAGCTCTTCGCAAATAATTTTATCAGGAGTTTGCGCTTAACCGCGCCCCAGCGGCACCACCAGCGGCGTATGCGCCACCGGATCTGCAATAATCATGCAGCGCAGGCCGTAAATTGCCTCAATGAGTTCCGGGGTGACGATATCGCCCGGTGCGCCCTCGGCAACGATCTTCCCGTCGCGCAGCGCGATTAAATGGTTGGCGTAGCGGCAGGCCTGATTCAAATCATGCAGCACCGCCGCCAGCGTATAGCCCTGCTTGCGGTTTAGCTCGCTCAGCAGCTCCAGCAAATCAATCTGATGGCTGATGTCCAGCCAGGTGGTCGGCTCATCCAGCAGCATGATGGAGGTTTCCTGCGCCAGCACCATCGCAATCCATGCGCGCTGCCTTTGCCCGCCGGATAACGTATCCACAGGCTGGGAGGCCAGTTCTTCAATATGTGTCGCCTGCATGGCGCGGTTGACGGCGAGGCTGTCTTCTTCACGCCAGCGGGTAAACATGGGCTGGTGCGGATAGCGCCCGCGCGCTACCAGTTCAGCCACGCTGATATCGCCCGGCGCGCTGGCGTTTTGCGCCAGCAGGCCGATGCGTCGCGCCACTTCTTTAGTCGCAAAGCGATGAATTTCATTGCCATCAAGCCATACCTGACCGGCAGTAGGCTTCATCAGGCGGCTTAACGTGCGTAACAGGGTCGATTTACCGCAGCCGTTCGGGCCGATAATCGCGGTGAATTTTCCGTCAGGTATGGAGACGGTCAACCCGTCGGCCACCACGTGATCGCCGTATCCCAGAGTAAGCTGCTCGCCGTACAGACGCGATGGAGTGGAAATCTGGCTCATTTCTTACGGGACTCCTGAATCAACAACGCAATAAGGTAGATGCCGCCGAGACTTACGGTCACCACGCCTACCGGCAACTGGTACGGCATAAACAGACGCTGGGCGCAAAGGTCCGCGGCGAGTAATAAAGCCGCGCCGCATAACGCTGACTGGAATAAGCCCCAGCGGGAAGTACCGCTCAGGCGACGAGCAATATGCGGGGCGACAAGCGCAATAAAGGATATCGGCCCGGCAAGCGCGGTGGCGGCAGCGGTGAGGATTACGCCGGTCAGCATCAGCATCAGGCGCGAGCGCTCAACGGAAACGCCGAGGGCACAGGCGCTGTCATCCCCCATCTCCAGCAGCCGCATACGACGCACTAATAGCGCGCCAGCCGCCAGCGCCAGCAGCATCAACGGCGCGGCAGGGAAGATTTTGGCCCAGGTTAAACCGTTCAGGGAGCCCGCGTTCCATAAACCCGCAGAGAGCGCGGTTTCCAGCGACGCGTGCAGCAAAAGCCAGGTATTAAACGCCACCAGCATGGCGCGTACCCCGATACCAATAATAATCAGGCGGAAGGTTTCGATGCCGTTTCGCCAGGCAAGCAGCCAGACCACCAGCGACGTAAACACGCCGCCCGCCATCGCGGCGGCGGTAATGGCCGTTTGCTGCTGGCCAAACAGCACCATGGCAATCAGCACGCCGCTCCAGGCGCCTGTGTTAAAGCCCATCACGTCCGGACTGCCGAGCGGGTTGCGCATCAGCGACTGAAATATCGCCCCGCTCACGCCCAGCGCCGCCCCGATTAACAGGGCCATTAACACGCGCGGCAGTCGCCATTCAACCACCACCAGGGAAATATTACGTGGCGCATAGCCGAGCAACGCTTCAACAACCTGGCCTGCCGAGAGCGGAAGCACGCCGCTGCCAAGGCTCCATACGCCGAGCGTCAGGCTGAAGAAAATCAACAGCAGGCACATCATCAGCAGACGGGGAGAGAGACGATTCATAATCCGGCCCCGTTACGCTTGCGACGTACCAGATAAATCAGCATCGGCGCGCCGATAAACGCGCTGACCACCGACACGCGCAGTTCGCCGGGCACCAGCATGCGGCCAACAATATCGGCAAGCAGGAGGAGGGTTGGCGTAGCAAGCAGGGTAACGGGAAGCGACCAGCGGTGATCGGCGCCCACCAGCCAGCGGGCCAGATGCGGCATCATCAGGCCGATAAACGCAATGGGCCCGACCGCCGCCGTAGCGCTTCCGCACAGCAGCGTGATGGCAATTAAACCGAAGAGCTGAGTACGCGCAACCTTGCTGCCCAGTGCCGTAGCGGTGTCGTTGCCCATGCTCAGGCTGTTAAGCGAGCGGCTAAGCAACAGCGCAATCGCGCCGCCCGCAAGCAGCGGGACGAGAATAATCTTCAGCGAGGAAAGGGTGCGGATATCAAGCGAGCCGGCCTGCCAGAAGCGGAGCTGGTCATAAACCACGGGATTAAGCAACGCGATACCGCTGCTCAGGCCCTCCAGCACCGCGGCCAGCGCAACGCCTGCCAGCGTCAGGCGAACCGGGCTAAGCTGCCCGCCGCCCTGGCTGCCGGTAAACGCCACCACCAGCGCCGCCATCAGCGCGCCGAAAAAGGCCAGCCCGAGAAGGGCAAACTGGGATGTCAGGCCCCAGACCGCAGCACCGACGACGATAGCAAAGCTGGCACCGGCGTTAACGCCAAGCAGGCCGGGATCGGCGAGGGGGTTTCTTGTGAGAGTCTGCATCAGCGCCCCGGCGAGGCCAAGCGCGCCGCCAGCGAGAATACCCGCCAGCGTTCGTGGCAGACGTGCGTCCAGCACGATGGTGCAATCCGCGCTCTGGCACTGACCGCCGAACGCGTCCATCACGACTTCAACCGGCAGGGATTTTGCGCCTGACAACAAACTGAGAGCAGCCATGAATAAAAGTAAAAAAAACAGGATCAGCAGAACAAGCGTGCGTGCTGATAACCGCGAAGCCGACATATTTCCGCCCGACAAATAACCTAACGTGAAATTAAATGATAGTTATTATCATTATCACTCTTATTTGTTTATGTTAGCATGGGCCGCCACGCACCCGGAAAGAAAAATTCGTTTTAAGGTCATGTAATGAACCGCAATTCTCTGCTGTTAAATCTCAGCCTGCTGAAAACCCATCCGGCATTTCGCGCCGTGTTTCTTGCTCGTTTTATCTCCATTGTCTCGCTGGGATTACTGGGCGTTGCCGTGCCGGTACAGATTCAGACTCTGACGGGTTCTTCGCTGCAGGTCGGTCTTGCGGTGACGCTGACAGGCGGCTCGATGTTTATCGGGCTGATGATGGGCGGGGTGCTGGCGGACCGCCACGAACGCCGCCGTCTTATTTTGCTGGCGCGTTCAACCTGCGGCTTAGGCTTTATTGGCCTGACGCTCAACGCGGCGCTGCCGGCACCTTCGCTGGCCGCGATTTATCTGCTTGGCGTGTGGGACGGCTTCTTTGGGGCGATTGGCGTGACCGCGTTGCTGGCGGCAACTCCCGCGCTGGTTGGCCGTGAAAACTTAATGCAGGCGGGGGCGATAACGATGCTGACGGTGCGCCTCGGCTCGGTAATTTCGCCGATGATCGGCGGGCTGCTGCTGGCATCCGGCGGCGTAGTCTGGAACTACGGGCTGGCCTCCATCGGCACCTTTATAACGTTAATCCCGCTGCTGAGCTTGCCGCAGCTGCCGCCGCCTCCGCAGGCGCGGGAAAATCCTCTGCTTTCCCTGCTTAACGGGCTGCGTTTTTTGTTAAGCCACCCGATTATTGGCGGCATAGCGCTGGTAGGGGCGCTGCTGACCATGGCAAGCGCGGTACGCGTGCTCTACCCGGCACTGGCTGGACACTGGCAGATGAGCGCCGGGCAAATCGGTCTGATGTACGCCGCCGTTCCTCTTGGCGCGGCCATTGGCGCGCTGACCAGCGGGCGCATCGCTCATCACGCTCGTCCCGGTGCGATTATGCTGGCAAGCGGCATCGTCTCGTTTATCTCGGTTGGCCTGTTCAGTCTGATGCCCGTCTGGGGCCTGGGGCTGGCCTGCCTTGCGCTGTTCGGCTATCTCAGCGCCATCAGTTCGCTGCTGCAGTACACCCTGATTCAGACGCTTACGCCAGACGGCATGCTGGGCCGCATTAACGGCTTATGGACGGCGCAGAACGTCACGGGCGATGCCATTGGCGCGGCGATTCTGGGCGGGTTGACGGTTGCCATGTCGCCTGTGGCAGCGGCGAGCTCAGGCGGACTGGTGCTCGCCTTAATCGGCGTAGCGCTGGCGGTTGTGCTGGTGCAGCTGCGTCGCTACCAGCAAACCGCCCCGGTGACACCCGTGACGGCAACGGCGAAATAATTACTTAGTAGCGAACAGTTCCGTCATGCGCTCAAGTATCCGGCTTGCGCTGTAGTAGTCGAGGCGGAACGTTTCGGTGCCAAGGGGATAAACGCGTTTGTTTTGCACCGCTGGCAGATGCGAGAGCAAAGGGTTGTTTTGCAGCGCGCTTGCGTCTTTTTCGTCGCCGGCGAACAGGAACAGGCTTTCTCCGTTCAGGCCCGCCGCGAGATTTTCACCGCCAAGCTGAATGATATCGTGGCGTTTGCCCATGCTCTGGCTGGTGTGAATAGCTTCCGGCAACGTTGAGAGCCTGAACCCAAGCTGCTGCAGTAATTGACCTGGCGCAGATTCAGGCGTCCAGAGGTTTGCGGAGCGGGAGGCGGGGCTGTACACCAGCGCGGTAACGGGCTGCGGTGGCAGGGTAATGCGTTTTTTCGCATCAATAAGCTGTTTATCAAAGCTTGCAATGCGCTCAGCGGCCTGTTTTTCGTGGCCGGTTATTGTGCCGAGCTGAGTCAGCACCTGCTGCCAGCTTTTGTCGTCGTAATTGATAACAAGCGTAGGGGCGATAGCGGAAAGCTGGTCATAAAGGGCGAGGGCGGAATCCCCGCCGGTGGCGCTGATCAGGATTAAATCCGGCATCTGTGCGGCAACGGCTTCGGCGCTCGGCTCGCCGATATAGAGCCGATGAATTTTGCGCTCTTTAGCGAGGTTGCCCCACTGGCGCATGTAGCCCTGTTCGTCGGCCACATGATTGCCCGGCGTAGTTGCGCCGCTTGCGATCACCGGAGCATCAATGGCCAGCAGCGAGCCGGTCAGCGTGACGCTGGTGGAAACAATGCGTTGCGGCGCCTGCGTCAGCGTGTGCGTTCCGTGGCTGTCTGTAACCTGGCGCGGCCAGTCGGCGGCGTGGGCGTAGTTGCTGAGGCTGAGCAATAAAGCGGTGCCAAAAGTAAGGTTAACCAGGGCTGAGGGAATTCTGATTTTCACGCGGGCGCATCCTGTCAAAGTAATCGGTAATGCTTCTCATTTTCATGATTATGCCGCCCCGGTGCAAGTCCGGGAAGGGTTAAAAATGTTTTGTCCCGATTGACAGACAGAAGGATTCTCTTTAGGTTACGAATCCGAAATACAAATGATAATTATTATTAATATCCTTTATCATTTTTTAACGGAGAACGCATGGATACATTTCTGGCCGAGGAGCCACAGAAAAAGCGGCTAACCCCTTATGCGGATAGCTTTTTCTTTATGTCTCCTTATCGGAGTTTTTCGACTCAGGGCTGCTTTACGCGTCTGGATTGTCCGGCGGAAGATGGTGCCAATGTGCAGGGTAACCTGCAAACGCAGCTGCAAGACGCCTTTGCGCGCGCCAGAAAGCGGGGAATTGAGAAGCCGATAGTTGTTGGTGCCATTCCGTTTGATACCCGTCAGCCATCTGCGCTGTTTATTCCGCAAAGCTTGCAGGAGTTTTCTCGTCCTCAACGTCAGCAGGAAGCCCGGCAAAGCAAGGCGGTAACGCAGCCGGGCATCGCCGCCCGCAAAGCTATTCCCGAACAGGATAAATTTATGGCTATGGTGGCGCATGCCGCAGCCGCCACCAGCCAGCCTGATATCGATAAAGTGGTGCTTTCGCGCCTGATAGATATCGAAACCGATGCGCCGATGGATGTTGATGCCCTGTTAAACCGGCTGATTGCGCAGAATCCCGCCAGCTTTAACTTCCATGTCCCGCTGCCCGATGGCAGTTCGCTGTTGGGCGCAAGCCCTGAACTGCTGCTGCGTAAAGTTGGCGAAACGTTCAGCTCGCTGCCGCTGGCCGGTTCTGCCCGTCGCGATAGAGAAGACATGCAGCGCGACAAATCGATTGGCGAGGCGCTGATGAATTCAGCTAAAGACCGCCATGAACATCGCCTGGTCACCAGCGCGATGCAAAACGTATTACAGCCGCGCAGCCGTTATCTGGCGCTGTCGGACACCCCTGAACTGATCACCACGCCCACGCTCTGGCACCTTGCCACGCCCATTGACGGCGAAGCAAAAGACTTGCGGGACAATGCGCTGTCGCTTGCCTGCCTGCTGCACCCGACCCCCGCGCTCAGCGGATTCCCCCACGACGTTGCACAGCGGTTAATTGCCGAGCTGGAGCCGTTTGATCGCGGGCTGTTCGGCGGCATCGTCGGCTGGTGTGATGCCGAAGGTAACGGCGAATGGGTGGTTACTATTCGTTGCGCCCGCGTGGCGAATAAACAGGTTCGTTTATTTGCCGGAGCAGGCATTGTGCCCGCCTCGTCCCCGGAATCCGAGTGGCGCGAAACGGGCGTAAAACTTTCCACCATGCTTAACGTATTTGGACTGAATTAAATGGCGATTGAATTCACCCGCTGGCCGGAGGATCTGGCCGCACGCTACCGCGAAAAAGGTTACTGGGCGGATCTGCCGCTTACCGACATCCTGAGCCGTCATGCCAATAATGATGCCATTGCGCTGATCGACGGCGAGCGTCATTACAGCTATCGTGAACTGGAGCAGGCGGCAACCCGACTGGCCTGCGCACTGCAGCGCCGTGGCTTACGCACCGGCGAAACTGCGCTGGTACAGCTTGGCAACGTGGCGGAACTTTATATCACCCTGTTTGCATTGCTGAAGATTGGTGTTGCGCCCGTTAACGCCTTGTTCAGCCACCAGCGCACCGAGCTTGAAGCCTATGCAAAGCAGCTTGAGCCGGTGTTACTTATCGCCGACCGCAAACACAATCTTTTTGCCCATGACGATTTCCTGAACGCCCTGTGCAGCCAGAACCCTTCTCTGCGCATGGCGGTATTGCTGAATGAAAACGAACGCAGCCGTTCACTCAGCGCGTTTATCAACGAGCCGGAAGATGGCCTGGTCGCGGCTTCGTCGGCGGCAGATGAAGTAGCCTTTTTCCAGCTTTCCGGCGGCAGCACCGGCACGCCGAAACTGATCCCACGCACGCATAACGATTACTACTACAGCATTCGCCGCAGCGTAGAAATTTGCCGGTTCGATGCAGATACCCGCTTTTTATGCGCAATTCCTGCCGCACACAACTATGCGTTAAGTTCGCCCGGCTCGCTTGGCGTGTTTTACGCCGGTGGCCGCGTGGTGCTGGCGGGCGATCCGAGTGCCACGCTGTGCTTTCCGCTTATCGAACGCCATCAGATCAACGTCACCGCCCTGGTGCCGCCTGCCGTGAGCCTTTGGCTACAGGCGATTGGCGAGTGGGGCAGCAACCAGTCGCTGGCATCGCTGACTTTATTACAGGTCGGCGGCGCACGTCTGAGTGAAGCTTTGGCCGCGCGTATCCCGGCTGAGATTGGCTGCCAGCTCCAGCAGGTGTTTGGCATGGCAGAAGGGCTGGTGAACTACACGCGCCTTGATGACGACAGCGAACACACCTTCAAAACCCAGGGCAAACCTATGTGCCCGGACGATGAAGTCTGGGTTGCCGATGAAAAGGGCAATCCGCTGCCACACGGAGAAGTCGGCCGCCTGATGACGCGTGGCCCTTACACCTTCCGCGGCTATTACCGCAGCCCGGAACACAATGCCAGCGCCTTCGACGCCAACGGATTTTACTCATCCGGCGATCTGATCTCGATTGCTGAGGACGGTTACATCACCGTTCAGGGCCGCGAAAAAGATCAGATCAACCGCGGCGGGGAGAAAATCGCCGCCGAGGAGATCGAAAACCTGCTGTTGCGCCACGAAGAAATAATCCACGCCGCGCTGGTGTCGATGGAAGACAGCCTGCTGGGGGAGAAAAGCTGCGCGTTTATCGTGGGCAGTCGTCCGTTCCGCGCCGTGGAGATCCGCCGCTACCTGCGCGAGCTGGGCATTGCGGATTTCAAACTCCCGGATCGTATCGAAATTGTTGCAAGCCTGCCGCTCACGCCGGTGGGGAAAGTGGATAAAAAACGTTTGCGCCAGCTGATTGCCCAAAAACAGCTGGCTTCCTGATTGACGGAGAAATTATGGCTATTCCAAAACTGAACGCATATTCCTTACCGACGGCAGCCGACATGCCGGAAAGCAAAGTGCAGTGGGCCTTTGAGCCAGAGCATGCCGCCTTGTTAATCCATGATATGCAGGAATATTTTATCGATTTCTGGGGTGATAACTGCCCTATGATCCAGCAGGTTATCGCCAATATCGCCGCGCTGAAAAGCTACTGCAAACGCAACGATATCCCGGTTTACTACACCGCGCAGCCGAACAACCAGAGTGATGAGGATCGCGCGCTGTTAAACGACATGTGGGGGCCGGGCCTGAACAAGCACCCCGAGCGCCAGAAAGTTGTCGCCGCCCTTGCGCCTGATGAAAACGACACGGTGCTGACCAAATGGCGCTACAGCGCGTTTATCCGTTCTCCGCTTGAGCAAAGCCTGAAAGAAACGGGCCGTAACCAGCTGATTATCTGCGGCGTGTATGCCCATATCGGCTGCATGACCACCGCTACCGACGCGTTTATGCGCGACATCAAGCCGTTTATGGTGGCGGACGCGCTGGCTGATTTTAGCCGCGAAGAGCATATGATGGCGCTGCAATATACCGCAGGCCGCTCCGGGCGCGTGGTGATGACTCGCGAGCTGCTGCCGGAAGCTGCTCCGCACAACAAAGAGCAGCTGCGTAATCTGGTGCTGCCGCTGCTCGATGAATCCGACATTCCTGAAGATGACGAAAACCTGATCGATTACGGGCTGGATTCCGTGCGCATGATGGCTTTGGCTGCGCGCTGGCGCAAAATTCACGCCGATATCGATTTCGTGATGCTGGCGAAAAACCCGACCATCGATGCCTGGTGGGCGCTGCTGTCACGGGAGCCGCAGGCATGAAGAGAGACTTTAGCGGTCAGCGCGTCTGGATAACTGGCGCGGGCAAAGGCATCGGCTATCACACCGCGCTCGCATTCAGCGCCGCCGGTGCCACGGTCGTCGGTTTCGATCTGGCTTTCCCGCTGGATGATTATCCCTTTGCGACCGAAACGCTCGACGTAGCCGATGCGGAACAGGTTACAGCCGTCGCTCAGCGTTTGCTGGGTGATGCGCCGCAGTTGGACGTTCTAATCAATGCCGCCGGTATCCTGCGCATGGGGGCCACGGATGCGCTTTCGTTACAGGACTGGCAGGAGACTTTTGCCGTCAACGTTGGCGGGGCATTCAATATGTTCCGGGCGACCATGCCGCGCTTCCGTGAACAGCGTGGCGGGGCGATGGTGACCGTGGCCTCTGACGCGGCCCACGCTCCGCGCACCGGCATGTCTGCTTATGGCGCATCAAAAGCCGCGCTGAAAAGCCTGGCGCTGACCGTCGGGCTGGAACTTGCACCGTTCGGCGTGCGCTGCAACCTGGTGTCACCGGGCTCCACCGATACCGACATGCAACGCCGGCTTTGGAAAACGCCGGATGCGGAACAGCAGCGCATCAAAGGTTTTCCGGAGCAGTTCAAGCTGGGCATCCCGCTGGGCAAAATCGCCCACCCGCAGGAGATCGCCAGCACTATTATGTTCCTCGCATCATCTCATGCCAGCCATATCACCTTGCAGGACATTGTGATTGACGGCGGCGCGACGCTTGGCGCGTAAGGAAAAACATGAGTATCTGGAAAAGACAGCTCACGCTGGATGAACTAAACAGCATGGGTGAGAAATCAATGGTGGCGCTGCTCGGCATCACTTTTACGCGCCTTGATGAGGAGTGCCTGGAGGCGGAAATGCCGGTGGATGAACGCACCCATCAGCCGTTCGGTCTGCTGCACGGCGGTGCTTCGGTTGCGCTGGCAGAAACGCTGGGATCGATGGCCGGATTCCTGACCACTACAGAAGGGCAGTGCGTGGTGGGGACGGAGATTAGCGCCAGTCATCACCGCGCCGTGGCATCCGGGACGGTACGTGGCGTATGCAAACCGCTGCATCTGAGTAAATCTTCCCAGGTCTGGGAGATCGCTATCTTTGATACCCGTGGCAAGCGCTGCTGTACCAGCCGTTTGACCACGGCGGTATTGGGTTAATAACCGCCTTCCGAATCCACAACTTTTTACCGCGTCTTTACATACACAAAGTGATCTCCTTAACAAGCTGATGTAAAGACCCGGTCAAACTGACGTATTCCACTGGTTCCATATTGTTAAATCCAACCTTTTGTTCTAGAAACAAAATGTAACACCTCACGCTTCAGGCCTGACAACGGAAAACAATTATGACTAACCCAGGGAAACACCTCGTATGGGCAGTGCTCGCGGTTATCGGGGCATTCGCGCTCGGCTATATCGCGCTTAACCGGGGCGAGCAGATTAACGCATTATGGATCGTGGTTGCCTCGGTCTGCGTTTATCTTATCGCGTATCGCTATTACGGACTGTTTATCGCTAAACGTGTATTAGCCGTTGATGCCACCCGGATGACGCCTGCCGTGCGCCATAACGACGGGCTGGATTATGTGCCGACGGATAAAAAAGTGCTGTTCGGTCACCATTTTGCCGCCATTGCCGGGGCAGGGCCGCTGGTTGGGCCGGTGCTTGCCGCACAGATGGGCTATCTGCCTGGCATGCTCTGGCTGCTGGCGGGCGTGGTGCTGGCCGGTGCGGTACAGGACTTTATGGTGCTGTTTGTTTCCACCCGCCGCGACGGGCGTTCGCTGGGCGAGCTGGTGAAAGAGGAGATGGGCAATACCGCAGGCGTTATCGCGCTTGTCGCCTGCTTTATGATCATGGTGATTATCCTGGCGGTGCTGGCGATGATCGTGGTGAAAGCGTTGACTCACAGCCCGTGGGGGACCTACACCGTGGCGTTCACCATTCCGCTGGCGCTGTTTATGGGTGTTTATATCCGTTATCTGCGTCCGGGGCGTATCGGTGAGGTGTCGATTATCGGCCTCGTATGCCTGATTTTCGCCATCGTTTCCGGCGGCTGGGTAGCCGAAAGCGCAACCTGGGCGCCGTATTTTGATTACACTGGTGTGCAACTGACGTGGATACTGGTGGGCTACGGCTTTGTGGCGGCGGTATTACCCGTGTGGCTGCTGCTGGCGCCGCGTGACTACCTCTCCACCTTCCTTAAAATTGGCACTATTATCGGGCTGGCGATCGGTATTCTGATTATGCGCCCAACGCTGCAAATGCCGTCGCTGACCAAATTTATCGATGGCACCGGCCCGGTATGGACCGGCGACCTCTTCCCGTTCCTGTTTATCACTATCGCCTGTGGCGCGGTATCTGGTTTCCACGCGCTTATCGCTTCCGGCACCACGCCAAAAATGCTGGCTAACGAAAACCAGGCCTGCTTTATCGGCTACGGCGGCATGCTGATGGAGTCGTTTGTGGCGATCATGGCGCTGGTTGCGGCCTGCGTTATCGACCCGGGCGTCTACTTTGCTATGAACAGTCCGCTGGCAATGCTGGCGCCTGCAGGGGCGACGGACGTGGTGGCATCTGCGGCAAGCGTCGTGAGCAGCTGGGGCTTCCATATCACTCCCGACACGCTGACTAATATCGCTAATGAAGTGGGTGAGCAGAGCATTATTTCACGTGCCGGCGGCGCACCAACCCTGGCCGTTGGTATGGCTTACATCCTGCACGGCGCGCTGGGCGGCCTGATGGACGTCTCGTTCTGGTATCACTTCGCTATTCTCTTCGAGGCGCTGTTTATCCTCACGGCGGTGGATGCGGGAACGCGTGCGGCACGCTTTATGCTGCAGGATTTGCTGGGCGTTATCTCTCCGGGACTTAAGAGAACCGACTCTCTGCCAGCTAACTTACTGGCTACGGCGCTGTGCGTGCTGGCGTGGGGTTACTTCCTGCACCAGGGCGTGGTTGACCCGCTCGGTGGGATTAACACCCTGTGGCCGCTGTTCGGCATCGCCAACCAGATGCTGGCGGGGATGGCGCTGATGCTCTGTGCCGTCGTCCTGTTCAAAATGAAAAAGCAGAAATACGCCTGGGTGGCGCTGATGCCAACGGCCTGGCTACTGATTTGTACCCTGGCGGCGGGCTGGGAGAAATCCTTTAGTCCGGATGCTAGAGTGGGCTTCCTGGCCGTGGCTAACAAGTTCCAGGCGATGATCGACAGCGGCAATATTCCGGCGCAGTACACCCAGTCGCAGCTCTCGCAGCTGGTGTTTAATAACCGTCTGGACGCCGGGCTGACTATCTTCTTTATGGTGGTGGTCGTGGTGCTGGGCCTGTTCTCGATTAAAACGGCGCTCAAGGCGCTAAAATCGGACAAGCCAACGGCCAAAGAAACGCCGTACGAGAAGATGCCGGAGAATTACGAGGAGATCGTGACGCAGGCTAAAAGCGCACATTGATAAAACTAACTCACCTCTTCGTCAGGAGAGGTGAGTTAACTAACCGGAGCCTGTCATGTTCGATACCCTCGCCAAAGCAGGAAAATATCTCGGCCAGGCCGCCAAACTGATGGTCGGCGTGCCGGATTACGACAATTATGTGCAGCATATGCGTCTTACCCATCCTGAGCAGACGCCGATGAGCTATGAAGAGTTTTTCCGCGAGCGTCAGGACGCGCGTTATGGCGGCAAAGGCGGCGCTCGCTGCTGTTAAACCTAAGGATTTTGACATGAATGAAGCGGTATCTGTCACGCTACTGACCGGTTTTCTCGGCGCCGGGAAAACGACTCTGCTGAACTATTTCCTCGCTCATAATGGCAGTCAGCCTGTCGCCATTCTTGAAAATGAATTTGGTGCCGTAAATATTGATGGCGCGCTGCTCAGAGGCGGAGAAAACGTCAGCGTCGTGGAGCTGAGCAACGGCTGCGTATGTTGCAGCGTGCGGGGCGAATTTACGGCAGCGCTGAGCGAAATGCTGGATAAACGCGCCGCGGGCCAGCTGCAATTTGAACGCCTGATAGTGGAAACCACCGGCCTTGCCGACCCGGCACCTATCGTACAGACCTTTTTCGTTGATGAACGCCTGCGTGAAGCGCTGCGTCTGGATGCGGTGATCGCCCTTGCCGATGCGGAGCATATTTGCCGTCAGCTTGATGAACATGCCGTAGCTGCTTCACAGCTGGGTTTTGCGGATCGTATTTTACTGACTAAATCCGATCTGGTTGACGACGAAACAAAAGCGCAGGCTCTGGCAAGGATCCATCGGATCAACAGCAAAGCGGAGATCTACGAGATCGCCGACGGCGAATGCCCGGCCGATCTCTGGCTCGATCTTAACGCTTTTGAACTCACGGATAATGTCGAGCTGGCGGGTGGATTCCACATTATCCGCGCGGGGAGCCAGCAAGCTTCCCGCTTTCAGCCGTTCCGTAAAGCAGCGGTAAAACAGTCCTGGGATGATGCAATCCAGGCGCACGTTTTTGACGCGGGCCTGCTGGATTTGAAAAAAATTGGCGCTTTTATGGAAAGCTGCATCGCCCGTTTTGGCAACGATATGCTGCGTTACAAAGGCGTACTGGCGATTGCCGATAATCCGCAGCGCCTGATTGTGCAGGGCGTGCATAAGGTGGCAGGCTTTGATTATGGTTCAGCCTGGCAGCCAACGGAATCCCGTATTTCAAGGCTGGTGATTATTGGCCGCTACCTGCCGGTTGACGAATTGCAGCGGGAATTTGCCGCAACAGCCATTTGAATGATGTGATCTCACGCACGGTTTTTTGCTAACAGAGATAAAGCTGTTGTGCGAAACGAAGCAGTGTGTTTGTATGATTTTCACGTTAACTTTACGTTACTCACTTATTCGAGACCCAAATGACTCCATTTACTCGCAACGCTAATCTACTACTTACCGCGCTACCAGTCGCGGTGGTCGTCGTGCGTGTGGTGGTGGTCGTCGGCATTGCGCCGTAGGGTCTGAATCAACGCATCGATTCCAAAACCCCGCCGGCGCAAACCGGGCGGGGTTTCTTGTTTTAGTCCCCCGGCCAGAAAGCGAAACGGCATGAGAGAAGGACTGGAGCATGGCAATTTCGGAAAACCCACCGCAGGCAGGTCGTATTACTGGCGCACAGCTGATTGTGCAAATGCTGGAGCATCACGGCATCACCACCGTTAGCGGTATCCCAGGCGGCACCGTTCTGCCGCTTTACAACGCGCTAAGCCAGAGCAAAAAAATCCGTCATATCCTGGCCCGCCACGAGCAGGGCGCAGGCTTTATGGCGCAGGGCATGGCTCGTACCCAGGGTAAAGCGGCAGTATGTCTTGCCTGTAGCGGTCCGGGAGCCACGAACCTGGTTACGGCAATTGCCGATGCGCGCCTCGACTCCATTCCGCTGGTATGTATTACCGGCCAGGTGCCGAAATCAATGATTGGCACCGACGCGTTCCAGGAAGTTGATACTTACGGCATCTCTATTCCCATCACCAAGCATAACTATCTGGTTCGTGATATTGCCGAGCTGCCGCAGGTTATCTGCGACGCGTTTCGCATTGCCGAATCTGGCCGCCCGGGCCCGGTGTGGATTGATATTCCGAAAGATATTCAAACCGCCGAAATTGACATCAGCGAACTGCCGCCCGTTTCTGAACCCACGCCAGCGCCACAGTTTGCAGCGCAGCAAATTGCCGATGCCGCAGCAATGATTAACCAGGCGCAGCGCCCAGTGCTCTATCTGGGCGGCGGTATTATTAACGCCCATGCGGATGCCCGGCTGCTTGCGGAAAAAGCCAGCCTGCCAACGACCATGACGCTGATGGCTTTGGGCACGCTTCCCGCCAGCCACCCTTTATCGCTCGGTATGCTGGGGATGCACGGCGCGCGCAGCACCAACTACATCCTGCAAGAAGCCGATCTGCTGATCGTTATGGGCGCGCGTTTTGACGATCGTGCCATCGGCAAAACCGAACAGTTCTGCCCGAACGCGAAAATTATTCATGTAGATATCGACAGGGCCGAGCTTGGGAAAATCAAACAGGCGCACATTGCCATTCGCGGCGACGTGGGTGAAGTGCTGTCACAGCTGCTGCCAAAAATCGACGCCCGGCCTCGCAAGCTTTGGCTGCAGCAGGTTGCCGGTTTGCAGCAGGAGTTCCCGTTCAGCATGCCGGGTGCGGACAACCCTCTGACGCCGTATGGCCTGATTAGCGCCGCCGCCGCGTGCGTGGATGACGAAGCGATTATCACCACCGACGTAGGCCAGCATCAGATGTGGGTGGCGCAGGCTTATCCGTTGAACCGGCCGCGTCAGTGGCTGACCTCCGGCGGGCTGGGTACTATGGGCTTTGGTCTGCCTGCCGCCGTCGGCGCCGCGCTGGCGGAACCGCAGCGTAAGGTGCTGTGCTTCTCAGGCGATGGCAGCATCCTGATGAATATTCAGGAGATGGCGACCGCCGCCGAGCACAATCTGGACGTTAAAATCATTCTGATGAACAACCAGGCGCTGGGGCTGGTACATCAACAGCAAACGCTGTTCTATCAGCAGAATGTGTTTGCCGCGACCTATTCGGGGCAGACGAACTTCCTCAAAATTGCCGAAGGGTTTGGCCTTGCGACCTGTGATTTAAACGCAGCGGAAAATCCGCAGGCGGCGTTACAGGAAGCCATCTCACGTCCGGGTCCGTGCCTGATCCACGTGCGCATCGATGCGGCAGAAAAAGTATTCCCGATGGTGCCGCCAGGCGCTGCCAATATTGAGATGATTGGAGAGTAAGCCATGCAACAACTAACCGTTATTCTGGAACTTACGGTGCGTAACCATCCGGGCGTGATGTCCCACATTTGCGGCCTGTTTGCCCGTCGCGCTTTTAACGTCGAAGGGATTTTGTGTCTGCCATTGCCCAGCGGTGACCAGAGCCGCATCTGGCTGCAGGTAGCCGATGACCAGCGTCTGGAGCAGATGATCAGTGAGATAGATAAGCTGGAGGACGTGGTGCAGATCAAGCGTGACGTCGACGGCGCTGACGTATTTGGCAAGCTGACGGCATTAGTGCAGTAGACGGCCCCGGGTGAATCGCGCCCAGCCTGTCCGCCTGCTGTAAGGCTTCTGCAGGATTGCTCTTAGTTGCCAGGCAAGCCCGTATTCAGCTTCTATACTTGTGGTTTGTGTAAATAAAAAAGGAGCGAACAGATGACCATTCATAAGAAAGGGCAGGCTCACTGGGAAGGTGATATTAAAGGCGGTAAGGGCACGGTATCCACCGAGAGCGGCGTGTTGAACCAGCAACCCTATGGTTTTAACACCCGTTTCGAAGGCGCTGCCGGTACCAATCCGGAAGAGCTGATTGGCGCGGCCCATGCTGCATGTTTTTCCATGGCGCTGTCGCTGATGCTGGGTGAAGAAGGCTTCACGCCTGAAAGCATCGACACAACCGCAGATGTCTCGCTTGACAAAAAAGATGGCGGCTTTGCCATTACCAAAATTGCGCTTACCAGTAACGTAAAAGTGCCGAATGTTGAAGGTTCGGAGTTTGACAAAATCATTCAGAAGGCGAAAGCGGGCTGCCCGGTTTCACAGCTGATGAAGGCTGAAATTACGCTGGACTACAAACTCAACTAATCCGCTGTTCTGATGTCTCCAGAAGCCTCTGGAGACATCCCCGCATTTAAAACCCCACGGCCATCTCCGCAGGCGAAAGAAGATCTTTCAGACCTTCGCGCACCAGCAGCTCCGGGCTGATGTCGGCGATGGTTTTCGCGCCGGTAAGCGTCATCGCCACCTTCATCTCTTTTTCAATAAGATTCAGCAAATTGGCGACGCCTGCCTGGCCATGCGTGGCCAGAGCGTACAGCCAGGCGCGGCCCAGCAGAACGGTGTCGGCCCCCAGCGCAATCATCCGCACCACATCCAGCCCGTTGCGAATACCGCTGTCGGCAAGAATGGCAATATCTCCTTTTACCGCATCGGCAATGGCGGGCAGGGCGCGGCAGGATGAGAGTACGCCATCAAGCTGACGGCCGCCGTGGTTCGACACTACAATTCCGTCTGCGCCGAAGCGCACCGCGTCACGGGCGTCATCCGGGTCGAGAATACCTTTGATGATCATCGGGCCGTCCCAGAACTCGCGGATCCATTCCAGATCGCTCCAGGAGATCGACGGGTCGAAGTTATTCGCCAGCCAGCCAATATAATCCTCAAGCCCGGTTGGCTTGCCCAGATAGGTCGAGATATTTCCCAGATCGTGTGGGCGACCATTTAGCCCCACGTCCCATGCCCATTGCGGATGCGTCACCGCCTGCCAGTAGCGTCGCATTGCAGCATTAGCGCCGCTCATGCCCGAATGTGCATCGCGATAGCGTGCGCCGGGCGTTGGCATATCAACGGTAAAGACAAGCGTAGAGCAACCGGCGGCTTTAGCGCGCTCCAGCGCATTGCGCATAAAGCCGCGATCTTTTAGCACATAAAGCTGAAACCACATCGGACGATCGATAGCCGGGGCGACTTCTTCGATCGGGCAGACAGAAACGGTGGAAAGCGTGAAGGGAATCCCCTTTGCTGCGGCGGCTTTGGCAGCCTGAACTTCACCGCGACGGGCGTACATGCCGCACAAACCTACCGGAGCAAGCGCGACCGGCATGGAAAGCGTCTCGTTAAAGAGTTTGGTTTCCAGGCTCAGGGCCGACATGTTTTTCAGGACGCGCTGTCTTAACGCCACCTGCGCCAGGTCGTCAACATTGCGGCGCAGCGTTTGTTCGGCATAGGCCCCTCCATCGATGTAGTGGAAAAGGAACGGCGGCAGGATGCGCTGTGCGGCGGCACGGTAGTCGGATGCGGCTGAAATAATCATGAATTGTCTTCCCTCGTAACGTCGGTATCTTCGTCCGGCAGGCGCGTGATGCGGGCCTGCCGGGCTTCATCTTCATGCAGGGTTTTGATGGTGGTATGCACGAACCCAAGATGCGCCTTCGCAGCACGGCGCGCACGTTCAGGGTCGCCTGCCAGAATCGCCTGCAGCAGTTCGTTATGTTGTTCGGTAAGGCCGGCAAAAATGCTGGGTACGGTATACATACGCTGGCGGCTGTGCATCACGGAAGTTTGCAACAGATCGAAAAAGCCACGCATGGTCTGGAGCAGTACGATATTGTGCGATGCTTCAGCAATGGCCAGATGAAAACGCACATCGGCCTGAGCGGCCAGATCCGGGTCATCGCTTTCCTTGAATTTCACCGTGGCGTCAAAGCAGGCGATCAGCTTCTCTTTATCGGCGGGCGTGGCGCGCATGGCGGCGTACCAGGCGGTGCTGGCCTCGATGGCATGGCGTGCTTCCAGAATGTCGTAGCGGTAGTCTGGATCGTTTTCGACCAGGGTTTTTAGCGGCTGTACGATGCGCTGTTCGGACCACGCCTGCACCTCATAGCGTACGAAAGTGCCGCCGCCGCGACGGCTAATCAGCACACCTTCGCTTATCAGTTTTTGTATCGCCTCGCGAATGGACGAACGGGAAACGCCCATTTCCGAGGCGAGCTGGCGTTCGGCGGGCAGTCGCATGCCCGCCTCCAGTTTACTCTCGTTAATCAATTCTTTGACGCGCTCGGCCAGATGGTCGGCCAGGCGTGGTTGTGCTGCCATCATGGAATCATCCAGGTTAATACGTATGCCTGAAGTGTAGTGATTACGCCCACCATGCAGGTGAAGATCAGGCTGTGTTTTACGGTAAAGCGGAACAGGTCGGACTCTTTACCGACCAGCCCGACTGCCGCACAGGCAATGGCGATGGACTGCGGAGAGATCATCTTCCCGGTGACGCCACCCGTGGTATTTGCCGCTACCAGCAGCAGGTCCGAGACGCCAATTTGCTGCGCGGTCGTTGCCTGCAGCGCGGCGAACAGCGCGTTCGATGACGTATCGGAACCGGTCAGGAACACGCCCAGCCAGCCGAGGAACGGCGAGAAGAAGGTAAACGCGTGCCCGGTATGCGCCAGCGCCAGAGCAAGCGTGGCGGAAAGACCGGAATAGTTAGAGATAAACGCGAACGCCAGCACCATGCCGATGGAGTAAATCGGCAGCGCCAGCTCTTTGAGCGTTTCACCGAAGGTTTCAATAGCGGCTTTCGGCTTCATGCGCAGATAAACGATGGAGATAAGCGCGGCGACCAGAATCGCGGTGCCGGTCGCGGAGAACCAGTCGAATTTATATACCGCAGCGTAGGCCACGCTTTCTGCCACGACAGGCGGCATTTTGGCGACCAGTTTATCGAGGAACGGCACGGAAACGTTAAATACCCAATCTGCCAGCGCGCCGCCAGGAGCAAACAGCGCTTTAAACGGCGGCACGCTCCAGAGCGTTACGGTGGCGGTCAGGAAGATAAACGGCATCCAGGCGCGAACGATCTGGCCGGGCGTATAGTTTTTGCGGGCCAGAGTCTGGTCCGCCACTGACGCGCCAAGGTCGCCAAAGCGGAAGATACGCACCGGTTTCCACACGCGCAGGAAAGCGGTTAAACAGACCAGTGAAACCAGCGATGAGATAATGTCCGGCAGTTCCGGGCCGATGAAGTTGGAACTCAAGAACTGGGCGATAGCAAACGAACCGCCAGCCACTATCACCGCCGGCCAGGTTTCTTTGATGCCGCGCCAGCCGTCCATGATGGCCATAATCCAGAACAGCACGATAATCGTCAGGAACGGCAGCTGACGGCCAACCATCTGGCCGATCTCGAAGCTGTCCAGCCCTGTCACCTGGCCTGCCACAATAATCGGGATCCCCATTGCGCCAAAGGCGACCGGCGCGGTGTTCACGATCAGGCAAAGCCCGGCGGCGTAAAGGGGATTAAAGCCCAGACCGACCAGCAGGGCGGCGGTAATGGCGACCGGCGCGCCAAATCCTGCGGCCCCTTCAAGGAATGCGCCAAAGGAAAAGCCAACGATCAGCATCTGCAGACGCTGATCCGGCGTGATGGAGAGGATCGACGAGCGAATAATGTCGAACTGCCCGGTTTTCACCGAGATTTTGTAGACAAAAACGGCCGCGATAATAATCCATGCAATCGGCCACAGGCCGTAGAAGAAGCCATACACCACAGACGACAGCGCCCGGTCAACCGGCATACGGTAGAAGAATAAGGCGACCAGCAGCGCCAGCCCGACCGTCAGCGTTGCAGCCAGGTAGCCTTTCATGCGCAGCTTAATTAGCGCATAAAAAAAGAACAGAATAGGCAGGGCGGCAATCAGGCTGGACAGCCAGATATTACCTGCCGGGTCGTAAACTTGTTGCCAGGCTTGCATAGGGTGATCTCCGGAACGTGACGTGCTTATTATTTTTTTGCCAGATTGGTAGGACCAATATGGCGATGTAGGATAAATGATGGCTTATGGTTAACTTTGTGTTAATTAGAGGCAATATTTATGTTGGCTTTTTTGCCATATTGCGCAAAGCGGTCACGTTTTCGGTAGTATTGGTAGGACCAATTTGGGGAGTAGATACTCTCTCCCCAACGGGAGAGAGCCAGGTTGGGGGAGGGTAATTATGAAGGCTGTAACCGAAGCATTTTCCTGCGCCAGCGCGCAAAATCGACAACCACAAACAGCAGCAGGCTGATGCCCATTACCGGCAGACAGTAGCCGAGCAGGGTGGCAATCAACAGCGAGCCTGTGCGCCAGGCAAGCGGTAATGCAAACCACGCTCCGCTTAGCGTATGCGCAGGGTTGCTCGCCGAGGCTGCAGGACGACGCAACCACCACATCCGGTAACCAAGCACGATCATCGCGCATAAACCAAAGCCAAACGCCGCCAGCAGCAGCTGATTAGGCAGTCCGAACAGCACGCCCATATGCGCGTCGATACCCCAGCGCGTGAGTCTGGCAATCAGCGGAAAATCGGCAAAACGAACCCGATCGATAACGGTAAAGTTGACCGGATCGACAGCCGCCGCATCAACATGCGTAGGCCAGGCCCGATCGATTTCGGTTACCGTCCAGGCTTTATTTGCCGCCTGAGAGGGGCGGATTTCAAGCTTATCCGATTCAATTCCCGCCACGCGTGCCGCATGGAGTACGCGATCCCAGCTTTCGTCTGCGGCGGCAGGCATCACCATTCCCGGCATCATGGCATGGTGTTCAGCGTGCGGGTCGTGGCGCTGATGGCCGGTTTGCGGGGTTAGCGCGGTATTTACCTGGGGCGTCATCCAGCCCAGTTCGCTGCGGAGCTTATCGATATTGCTGCCAGCCCACTGTGACCAGGTAAGCCCCGTGGCGGAGAAGAACATCAGCCCGAGCAGCAAAAATGCCCCAAGTGTGATGTGCCAGTGCCGGGCTTTAGTTTGCGGGGTATGTCGCACCTTTAGCTTTCTTTTAGGGCGTGATGTTAACCAGAGCACCACGCCGCCCAGAGCCGCCACCCACAGCCACGATGCGGCCAGTTCGCTGTAAAGCCGCCCTGTGTCACCCAGCAATAATCCCCTGTGAAACTGGTCGAGCCATGTACGCAGTGGCAGCACGCCGCTGGTACCGTAGACGGTCATATCTCCCTTAACTGCCAGCGTGGAAGGAGAGATAAAAATCGCGCGGGATTCAGATGCCCCAAGCGCAGGATCGACAAACTGCACGCGGGTAGTATCACCCGGCTGGGGAGCCGGGCGCACCGCATAAATACTGGCATCTTCGCCAATATATTTACGTGCGACGGCTATTTGTTGGGCAAGCGATTTTTGCGGACCGTTCGCTTCGGTCTGCAAGGCTTCATGATAAAGCGCGTTCTCAATCTGAGGCGTCAGTACATACAGCGTGCCGGTGAGAGCCGCAATAAAAATAAACGGACCAACAAACAGGCCGATGTAAAAATGCAGGCGACGCAAAAGCGTCAGCAGCGCGCCACGGCTGGCGAGCTGAGAGTGTTGGGAAGGCATAGTTATCCTGTGGCATAGCCATTACGTTAAATAGGGAAGTGTTTTAACGAAACGGGAAGACAGGTGGCGCGCGTGGCTGGGCTTTAGCGTCATCATGCTGAGCCAGCAGTGGTGCGATAACCGCAGGCGGCGGGGTGCGGGTAATACGCCACGCCAGCCAGATGAAAGGAATAAACAGCCAGACGATAAGGGGGACATGCAGCAAAAGCTGACAATATCCGCAGGCGATGTCATCCATCAATGACGCACCCGCGCCCGGCAGCAAATGGGAGGCGGCGGGCATCATCGAGCCCATCTCCATCATCATGCCGTCGGCGTGGGTCATGTGGTGTTCAGCATGACTGTTTATCTCCGCCGCACGCCTGTGCTCCAGTGATTTGGAAATCACCGGAGCGATAAAAAGCATCAGCATCGCCAGGAGCGCGATCGCCGAAGGCCATTTATGGCGAGAGAAGGAGAAAAGCGAGAACAATCGGGCTATCCGCCGTAGGTTGGAACTGTTGCCCGATTGTACCCTGGTGGAAATGAATTGTTAAAAGCAACTTGCCGCATTAAGCCCTGAGGGTCGCCATATCAATAACAAAGCGGTACTTCACATCGCTTTTCAGCATGCGTTCGTAAGCCTCGTTGATATTTTTAATATCAATCATCTCAATATCGGACACGATGCCGTGTTTGGCGCAGAAATCCAGCATCTCCTGAGTTTCTTTAATACCGCCGATGGCGGAGCCGGAAACCGAACGACGACCAAGGATCAGCGGCAGCGTGCTGACCGGCGGGTCTATCTCGCCCAGCAGCCCGACATAAACCAGCGTGCCATCCAGGTTCAGTGTCGGCATATAAGGGTTTATATCATGGACATAAGGAACCGTATCGATGATCAAATCGAACTGATTTCTCACGCCTGCCATCTGCGCGTCGTCGGTAGAAAGCACAACGTTATGCGCCCCTAAACGACGGGCATCCGCCTCCTTGCTGGCTGAACGGGTGAACAGCGTAACTTCCGCGCCCAGCGCATTTGCCAGTTTCAGCGCCATATGGCCTAACCCACCGAGCCCGATAACGGCAACTTTGCTGCCCTTGCCGACGTTCCAGTGGCGCAGCGGCGACCAGGTAGTAATTCCGGCACAAAGCAGCGGCGCGGCACCTTTGAGATCGAGTCCGTCCGGCATTTTCAGAATAAAATCTTCAGAGGCGACAATCGCTTGTGAATAACCGCCGTAGGTAGGCTGATGGTCGTGACGGTCAATGCCGTTATAGGTCTGTACGTTGCCCTCTTTGCAATACTGCTCCAGCCCCGCTTTGCATGGGTGGCAAACGCGACAGGAATCTACCATACAGCCAATCCCGGCGTAGTCGCCCGGCTTGAATTTGCTGACGTTGCTGCCAACTGACGCAACGCGTCCGATGACCTCGTGGCCCGGCACCAGTGGATAGGCGCTAAATCCCCAGTCGTTGCGCGCCTGATGAAGATCTGAGTGACACACGCCGCAGTACATCACTTCCAGCACTACGTCGTCCGGGCGCGGGTCGCGACGCATAAACTCAAACGGGGCCAGCGGAACCTGCGCGCTTTGCGCCGCATAACCGAGCACCTTCATCGACATCTTATTGCTCCTGTTTCATGTACTGGTCGTCGGTGACGTGTTCCATCCATTCAACCGGACTACCGTTCAGGGATTCTGCAATGGCGATATGGGTCATTGCGTTGTCAGGCGTGGCGCCATGCCAGTGCTTAACGCCCTCCGGGATCCAGACAATATCGCCCTGGTTTATCTCTTTTACCGGGCAGCCCCACTCCTGCATCCAGCCGTGCCCCTGAGTAACAATCAGCGTCTGGCCGAGTGGATGAGTATGCCAGGCCGTGCGTGCGCCGGGTTCAAATGTGATAGCGGCGCCGCCAACGCGGGCAGGCGCTATGGACTGGAAAGGCGCATCAATGCGTACCCGACCGGTAAAGTAGTTTTCCGGACCTGTCTGAGAAGGCTGAGAGCCCGCCGGGGTAATTTTCAGTTTTTCTTCCACGTTTTCCTCCATTTCGGCATACGCTGCCGGGGTAAATATGGTCAACACAACGGTTGAAGCTGTCATTCATTTCATCGCCTCGCTCCCTGAGGAGGCCGCATTCGCGCGGCGTCAGAGCTGAACGTAACCACAAATCGTGGGACAACATGACTGAAGTATAGGAAATAAGTCCCGGAAACGATGCTGCGGTCGCGTGGCGGCAAGACCAAAAACTTCCAGACGGAGACGCTACGATTCAGGATATAGAGTGTTTGTGGCGGTTACTGGCGGATAAATACGGCGTTACTCGCTATTTATATTGCGAGTTAATCACTCTGTGGAGTAACTGCCCACAGGCAAAGCGCGGAGCGCGAAAATCAGCCTCCATGGCGCTATTCATTGCATAAAAGCGCCTCACAAAATAGTTTCTGCAATGAAAAAGTTGCATGACTTGTGTGAATGTCATCAAACCCTAGTTTTAATGCTTAAGTTAACCCTTTGATTTTTAATACGAGAATATGAAGGGTGAAAATTAGGGTGCAAAAGGTTAAACGAGACTTAGGCATTGTTAATCAATATGTTATCGGTATATTGTTCCTGTTCACTGCCGTACAGGCAGCTTAGAAAGTTATCGGTATCCGCGGTACTGGCGATGGAGCGTTCACTGCCGTACAGGCAGCTTAGAAATGGTCGCACTCATGAAAGTGTCCGTTTACGAAGTTCACTGCCGTACAGGCAGCTTAGAAAGCTTCGTGACACCAGGCCTTCTTTAAACAAATGTTCACTGCCGTACAGGCAGCTTAGAAAGTTAACCTCTATCGCGATGGGGTGCTTCATGTGTTCACTGCCGTACAGGCATCTTAGAAATTCCCGTGGAATGCGCCTCGACCGGCAATAGCGTTCACTGCCGTACAGGCAGCTTAGAAATGCAGGGTAAATCCCGCTGCATCATCGGGCAAGTTCACTGCCGCACAGGCAGCTTAGAAAATAGCTGAACTGTCAAAAACTGCATCCATCGCCTTCACTGCCGTACAGGCAGCTTAGAAAGCGAAAGAACTCACTAGGGAGATGGATTAACCCTTCACTGCCGCACAGGCAGTCCAAGAAATAGTTACAACGTTCTTGAAGCAATCAGACTGATTGACTCGGTCGTAAGGCAGAAAAACAGATGACGCGCCATTTCAACCCTGAAAGCAGCATTGTTCATTGCTTTATCGGGCATCATGTCGCGCCATCTTCTTTTAGCTTCTGAAGAACTATAGCCCCTCGCTGCTCTCTTTCTTCGCCTCTAACGTTTCAACTTCACGATACCAGCGCGGATGGTGTTTCTGCGCCCAGCGGCGGCTGACTTTGCCGACGATCATGCCTTTAATCGACCCTTTCACCCAGAACGCCATATACATATGGATCAGGATGGCGTGGATTAAAATAATCGCCGTCGTGGCGTGAATCAGCAGGCTGTAGCGTATGACTTTGATGGGGAAGAAATCGGCAAAATAAGGCCGCCAGATGATAACGCCGGTTACCAGCAGCACAAAAATCATGCTCATAATGGTCCAGAACATCATCTTTTGCCCGGCGTTGTATTTGCCGACCTTCGCCACTTTATGCTCGTTGCCTTTGAGCACCTCAACGATGCCTTTTACCCACGGAATGTCGTGCTTATCAGGGATGTTGTGATGTACAAAGCGTATGAACATAAACATCAGCGCCACGAAAATCAGCACGCCGAAGAACGGGTGCAGAATACGGCCCATCTGCGGCGTACCGAAGGTTTCCGTCAGCCATTGCAGCGTCGGAAAGAACAGCGCAATGCCGGAGAGCGACACGAGGAAGAAACAGATAACCACCGTCCAGTGGCAGGCGCGGTCGATAAATTTCGTCCTGACAATCATCCTGCTCTTCTTAGTCATGATGTTCCTCCTCGTCTTCATCCGCTTCTTCGTTTGGCCCAACGCCCACATAGTGGAAGATCAGTCCGGCAAAGGTGGCGATAAAGCCTGCCGCCGACAGCGGTTTGAGCAAGCCTTTCCACAAGCTGATTGGCGTATCGATTTGCGGATCTTTTGGCAGATTGTGGTAAAGCTCCGGCTGGTCGGCATGGTGCAGAACGTACATCACATGCGTGCCGCCAACGCCCTGCGGGTTATAGACGCCGGCGTGTTCATAACCACGCTTTTTTAGCTTGCCGACGCGTTCATCGGCTACCTCCAGCATCTCCTTTTTGGTGCCAAAATGGATGGCGCCAGTTGGGCAGGTTTTCACGCAGGCTGGCTCCTGGCCGACGCTTACGCGATCCACACACAGCGTACATTTGTAGACGCGGTTGTCGTCTTTATTCAGGCGCGGAATATTGAACGGGCATCCGGCGATACAGTACCCGCAGCCAATACAGTGTTCCGACTGAAAATCAACGATGCCGTTAGCGTATTGAATGATGGCTCCGGCGGAGGGACAGGCCTTCAGGCAGCCCGGATCCGCACAGTGCATACAGCCATCTTTGCGAATAAGCCACTCCAGCTTGCCGTTCTGCTGCGTTTCCGAAAAACGCATCAGCGTCCAGGATTTGGCGCTCAGATCGGCGGGATTATCGTAAACCCCGACGCAGTGGCCCACCTCATCGCGGATGTCGTTCCATTCGGAGCAGGCGACCTGACAGGCTTTACAGCCGATACAGCTAGAAACGTCAATCAGCTTCGCGACCTCTTCTTTGTAGTCGCGGGCCTGCGGCGGAGGCGTAAAGCTGTTAGTGGCCGAACGCTTGATAATATCCTGAGATTGCATGGACATGAGTTCGCTCCTTACGCCTTCTCAATGTTGACCAGAAACGCCTTGTACTCCGGCGTTTGCGAGTTGGCGTCGCCGACGGACGGGGTGAGGGTATTGGCGAGATAACCCTTACGCGCCGTGCCTTCAAAGCCCCAGTGCAGCGGTATGCCGATGGTTTCCACTTCCTGTCCGCCCGCATTCAGCGTGCGCAGACGTGGCGTTACCACCGCGACGGCGCGGATAAAGCCGCGTTTGCTGCTGACTTTTACGTGGTCGCCGTTGGCGATCCCTTTCGTTTTCGCCAGCTTTTCGCTGATCTCCACAAACTGCTCCGGCTGCACAATGGCGTTAAGCCGCGAGTGCTTGGTCCAGGTATGGAAGTGCTCGGTCAGGCGATACGTCGTGCCCACATACGGGAACTGTTCACGCTTGCCGATGCGTCTGGCGTCGGCTTCATACAGGCGTGCCGCCGGGTTAGAGACCACGTTCGGGTGCAGCGGGTTGGTGCCCAGCGGCGTTTCAAACGGCTCGTAGTGTTCCGGGAACGGCCCTTCGGCCATTTTGTCGATGGCGAACAGACGTCCAAGACCTTCCGGCTGCATGATAAACGGCCCGACGCCGCTGCCCGGAGGCGCGGTGTTGTAGTCCGGGATATCGTTGCCGACCCATTTCGCGCCGTTCCACTTGATCAACATACGTTTCGCATCCCACGGTTTCCCCTGCGGGTCCGCGGAAGCGCGGTTGTAAATGATGCGGCGGTTCAGCGGCCATGCCCAGGCCCAGCCCAGAGTGTTGCCAAGACCTGACGGATCGCTGTTATCGCGGTTCGCCATCTGGTTGCCTTTCGCCGTCCAGCTACCGGTATAAATCCAGCAGGCCGAAGCGGTTGAACCGTCGTCACGCAGCAGCGCGAAGGAGTCCAGCAATTGGCCTTTTTTCGCCAGCAGGTTACCGGCCGGATCGTAGAGATCTTCCAGCGCGTAGCCGTTGTTCTCTTTGGCAACCTCTTCGGATTCCGGATGATCCGGCATAGCGTAATGCCAGCCCATATTCAGCAGCGGCTCGACGCCTTTTCCGCCTTCCGTGCGGTACATCTCACGCATGCGGTGGTAAAGCCCGGCCAGAATTTCACCGTCGTTACGCGCCTCGCCCGGGGCATCCGCGCCTTTCCAGTGCCACTGCAGCCAGCGTCCGGAGTTGGCAATCGAGCCGTCTTCTTCAGCAAAGCAGGTGGATGGCAGGCGGAAGACTTCCGTCTGGATGTTGGCCGGCTCGACGTCATTCATCTCGCCATGGTTCTGCCAGAAGTTGGAGGTTTCGGTCACCAGTGGATCGATAATCACCAGATACTTCAGCTTGCTCAGGCTTGCGACGACCTTGTTTTTATCCGGGAAAGAGGCGACCGGGTTAAAGCCCTGGCAGATATAGCCGGTGACTTTGTTGCGGTCCATCATATCGAAGTACTTCAGCACGTCGTACGTCTGGTCCCACTTCGGCAGCCAGTCAAAGCCCCAGTTATTCTCCCGCGTAGCGGCATCGCCGTAGAACGCTTTCATCAGGCTGACGAAGAACTTTGGATAGTTGCCCCAGTAGTTCACCTGATTTGGCAGCGTGGCCTTCGGCGTGTTGGCCGCCAGATAGGTTTCAAGACTGGTGTGCTTCTCAGACGGCAGGGTCAGATACCCCGGCAGGCTGGTGGACAGCAGGCCCAGATCGGTCAGCCCCTGGATATTGGAGTGTCCACGCAGGGCGTTCACGCCGCCGCCTGCCATGCCCATATTACCGAGCAGCAGCTGGATCATCGCCATCGTACGGATGTTCTGTGCGCCCACGGTGTGTTGCGTCCAGCCCAGCGCGTACAGGAAGGTTGTTGTTCTGTCGGCAGCGCTTGTGGAAGCCAGCACTTCGCACACCTTCAGGAAATCCGCCTGCGGGGTGCCGCAGATATGCTCGACCACCTCCGGCGTATAGCGTGAAACGTGCTCTTTAAGCAGGTTCCATACGCAGCGTGGATGGGTCAGCGTGTCGTCGCGCTTTGCGTAGCCATTTTCATCGAACTGATAGTTCCAGCTCGTTTTGTCGTACTGACGTTTTTCTTCGTCGTAGCCGCTGAACAGGCCGTCA
Source organism: Buttiauxella sp. (assembly GCA_032051265.1). Classification (GTDB taxonomy): domain Bacteria; phylum Pseudomonadota; class Gammaproteobacteria; order Enterobacterales; family Enterobacteriaceae; genus Dryocola. The sequence goes on along the minus strand of DAMBYU010000006.1, from coordinate 128,830 downwards.
TCAAAGCTAAAGTCATCGCGCACCAGCAGGGCCGCGTTGGTATAGCTCCTGACGTATTCGGCGTTAATTTTGTTGTTGGAAAGCAGGTAGAGGATCACGCCCGACAGGAAGGTAATGTCGGTGCCGGAGCGAATCGGCGCGTACATATCCGCCACCGAAGCGGTGCGGGTAAAGCGCGGATCGACCACAATCAGCGTGGCATCGTTGTTGTTTTTGGCTTCCATCGCCCAGCGGAAACCCACCGGATGCGCTTCTGCGGCGTTGCCGCCCATCACCATCACAACGTTGGCGTTTTTGATATCAACCCAGTGGTTGGTCATCGCACCGCGACCAAATGTTGGAGCAAGACTTGCTACCGTTGGTCCGTGTCAGACGCGCGCCTGGTTATCAACTGCCAGCATACCCAGCGAGCGGGCAAATTTTTGGGTCAGCATCCCGGTTTCGTTGCTGGCTGCCGAAGCGCACAGCATGCCGGTGGAAAGCCAACGGTTAACCGTAACGTTTTGCTCGTTTTTCTCAACGAAGTTCGCATCGCGGTCATTTTTCATCAGGCGGGCAATGCGCTCAAAGGCGTCCTGCCAGCTGATACGCTGCCACTTATCTGAACCCGGGGCGCGGTATTCCGGGTAGCGCAGGCGGTTATCGCTATGGATGTAATCCAGCAGACCTGCGCCTTTTGGGCAGAGCGCACCACGGCTGACCGGATGATCCGGGTCGCCTTCAATATGGAAAATGCTGGCTTTGGCGTTTTTCGCGCCGTCGCCCAGGCTGTACATCAGTAATCCACATCCTACGGAACAGTAAGTACAGGTATTGCGGGTTTCTTTCGCGCGCAGCAGCTTATAGTTGCGCGCCTCCGCAAGCGCGGCGGTGGGGGTAAAACCCAGCATCGCCGCAGTGGTACCTGCCATTCCGCCGGCACAGATTTTAAAAAATTTTCTGCGGCTGACGTTCATCGTAACCTCATGTCATGACAATTAATGACGGCGAAAATAGCAACTGGGTTACGAGGTATATTGAGTGAAATCAATTCGCTATTGATTGGGTAGATAAACACCTCTTAATAGGTAGATGAGGTGGGTGTTTAATAACCACTTTTGATGTGTGGGTTTGCTGGCGCGAGTTACCGTCCATTTTTTCCAGAAAAGATTTATGCTGCACAAAAAAATGCTATCGCTACGCTAGTGGCGCAAAACCATAAAAAGGAAGAAGGGATGAAAAGCAGAACGTTTCTTTGTTTAGTGATCTTTTCCACGGTGATGATTTTTGGCCTCTGGGCCTGGGCCTGGTATGTGGGCGCAGAGCCGGTAAAAATAAAAGCGATAACCAACCAGCCGCTGGCCGATATGTTCAGCAGCGTGAACGCGCTTTTTGCAGGCCTGGCGCTGTGCGGGGTGATCCTGACGGTTTTCCTGCAAATCCATGAGTTACAGGAGACCAAAAGCGAGCTGGCCAAAACGGCGGAGGCAAACCGGGCCTCGGCGGAGCATGCAAAAGAGAGCGCCGTGGTAAGTTTATTCCAGACTTATTGCAGCGAATATTTTCAGGGCGTGAAGAATGCCTCGATGAATGTATTGATTCCGGCGATGGCGAGCCGTGAATACTTTGAATTTATCGTTTCACGTTTTTATGTCGCGGAGCAAAAAGATCTGCACGACGGCGCCTGGCAACGTATTTCTCTGGTGACCCGGTATAAAAATCTTGATGAATTCAGGCTGGGTGAACAAAACGATCGCTATAAGCTCGATGAGCTAATCAATTTTTTCTCTATTCTGGCTCATCAGAATAATGCTACGGACGTCATCGGCCGCTGTGATTTTTCCTGGGCCTGGTGGCGACCGATGTTCTGGATGATCGCTGTCGCCCAGCAAAAACGTTACGCGGAAAACAGCCTGGTGCGGAAGTATGCGACTAAGCCGCAATTTATTGAGGCGGTGCGTAAAATTGATGAAGCCTATCAGCTTACACCGATAGGCTCGGCAACAGATCTTGTCGAACTGATTGCCGATCATCCGAAGCTGAATGCCGCCTACAAGCTCGATCCGGCACATAAAGAGGCGGCGCTCTGGTCCTTTGGTGAATAATCTCTGGTTTTACTTCTCAGCCCAGAGCGTACAGTGTTCCCGCACCAGTTCCGTCAGCAAACCTCCCCCGGCGATGAAGTCACGGATTTGTGCGGTATCGCTGATGTTGTTGCGAACAGAGTCGTGAATCGCCTCCAGCGCGCTTTCTCCGCGAAGCTCCGCTGCGTAAGGAGCGAGCGTGTCGAGCAGGGGCAACAGATCCTCGGCAATAGTACGTTGTTCACCGTTTCGTACATCTGTCAGCGTGCCTTCAAGCCCATATCGGCAAGCCTGAAAACGGTTGAAACGGTAGAGCAGATAATCTTCGGAACGCGGAACGAAAGGGCGTTCGCTCAGCAGCCAGTGCGAAAGGGCCTGAATAAATCCGGCAATATTGACTGCCCGGGTGATAGTCAGCGGGGTATCCATGACCCGCACTTCAACGGTGCCAAATTTTGGGCTGGGCCGAATATCCCAGTGCAGATCTTTTACCGACTGGATAATGCCGCTGGTTTCGAGACGTTGATACATCCAGGTAAATTCCTGCCAGTTGCTGACAAAAGGCGCATGCCCGTTATCCGGAAAAGCGGAAAAAATATTCAGTCGCGAAGAGGCGTAGGCGGTATCGGAGCCCTGGATATAGGGTGAAGAGGCGGCAAGGGCAATGAAATGCGGCACAAAGCGCGACAGGCCGTGCAGCAAATAAATGGCATCCTCTTCGTTTTTACAGCCTACATGAACATGTTGTCCAAATACCGTAGCCTGCTTCATCAGATAGCCAAACTGCTCAAGGGTACGGTTATAACGCTCGTTCTGGCACACTTCCTGGCGCTGCCATTTTTGCCAGGGATGCGTACCGCCGCCGCAAATCGCCCGATGATGGTTGTTAGCGGTCTGCAAAACCCGATGGCGCAAATCCGTAAGCTGCGTGCTTGCTTCTTCCACGTCTTTGCACACGTCAGTGGCAATCTCCAGCATGCTTTCGGTGATGTCGTGTTTTACGGCGCCTGCGCTAATACGGCCTTTGAGATCCTTAATCAGCAGCGAGGAATCCTGGCTTAAATCATAGGTAGGCGGATTAACAATCTGCATTTCCAGTTCAATGCCGAGCGTGTAAGGGTCAGAGTGCTCAAAATCGGTCAGTGGCATAGTGCTATCCCATTGTGTCAGTTGATTTCCTGACATAAGTATAGACAGCGACGGAAAATTTCAGTGCAGCCCTGCCCGTCATTGCTCACCTGAAAAACAACGCTTACTCTCGCTCAAGCGAAAACCACCTGCGCCAGACAAAGCGGATCACAAAATACTCAATCACGCCTAACAGCAGGAACCAGACGCAGAAGATAATCGTATAAAGCTGATTAAGGTCGAGCAGATGAAAAGTATCCAACAGCTTTTGCGCAAGCGTCGGAGGGAGCAGGGGGGCGGGGAGAAGCAGGCAGGATAAAAAGGCCAGCAGCAGAATGCCGCCCGCGCTCATCAGGGATTCGAGGGGATGTTTCATGTCGTGGTAACCCGGTGTTATTAAGCCAGCGTTAAAGACGGGCATTGTCCGTGAAATGGTCGTGAGGTGCAAACCGGTCAGGGTTTTGCCTCAGTAATTTCTATTGCATGGTAAGGTGAATAAAAAATAAACATTTCAGTAAGCAGAGATTATAGCTATCCATTTAAATTGTGTTTACTATGCGATAAAATTCAAAATACGCGATTTTAGCGTAAGTCTGTTTATATAAATGTGAACGATTGCTACTCTAATGCTCGAATTCAAACCGAAGCGCACAGAGTCCGCGTAAAGATTCAACAAGCATCACCATTTGTAAGGTTTGCAGCGAATATTACTCTGGCGCTCGAAATTGATTGGCTTTAAATAACTTGATGGAGTAAAGGAAACTCCTCACTTTTTTCTCAACTTAAGTGATTTCTCTGTATAAGCTACGGTGTTATCAGGAATATTTTTATTGATAAATGACATTGCACCGATAGAGACATTATTCCCGATGAAAAGATCATTTCCTAAGATACAGCTTCCAGCACCAACCTCGACGTTATCACCGATAACTATTTTGGGATGCAAACTTTTTTCATTTATGCTACCACCTAGCCCTATAGTTGAGTTGTGGCGGATTCTGAAGTTACTGCCGATGACGGCACATCCATTAATCACAACCGATAAATAATGAGTCACCATCAACCCCGGCCCGATAATGGCAGGAAGCTGAATTTCAGTATTGTATTTTTGAATCAACTTTCTGTTTATTCTGCGCGCAATCTGTTTCTTAAAACTCCCTTCTGAATTATAAAGGTAGGAAGCAATTCGCCACCAGAAATTAAATCGCCTTTCTGGACACTTAAAGGCTTTATGCAGAGTTCTCCCCCATGAGAATTTTTTGTTGTTCATCATAACCTCAATGCGGAGGCATTCATGTAAATGCTCCTTTAAAGCACTTTTATTCGTCATTCTGTCTCCTTAAACCTATTTATATAAGTTTTATTTTTCATTGTTACCCTTATTAATATAGGGAGCTAATTAAGGTTATCGTTACCCTTTACCACTATTTCACTCGTCTTTTTTGTATAGACGGTACAGTTATCAGGGATGTTTTTATTAACAAATGACATTGCACCAACAGTAACATTACTACCAATTGTAATGTTGTCTCCTATCACACAACTGTTGGATCCGAGGTAGAAGTTATCACCAATTATAATGTTACCCTCTTCACCTTTTCCTGAGTTTCCGATAGCGCAGTTTTGTGTAAGTTTCAGGTTTCTTCCTGCGATTAGCCGCTTAGACACTACAACGCCAATATGATGGGCAATTGTTAACCCCGGACCAATTTGAGCACCAAGCATAATGTCGCAGGCATACTTTTGCTTTATTTTACTATGTATGCTGAAAGCGGCTCTTTTCCAACCTAACTGATATAAATGGTTCGAAATCCGCCACCAGAATACAAATTTTAAACCGGGCTTATTTCGCATTCTTGTTAATAATCTTAAGTATGAGAATTTTTTATGTTCGCCAATAATCTCAACGTGCCAGTAATGTAAAAGATCTTTGTAGCTATTCATGTTTAAATTTTGCCTATTTTACTGATGCGCTAATTTGACGCATTTTAGATATAACACGCTTTAATTCGCTTTCATCAAGTGTAAGCTGTGCCGCTATAAAAAAAGAATGTGAGGAGACATGGCGCGAGAATTTTTGCCACCAGTGTATTTTCGCCACTGGCTATTACTGGCGACTCCAGCCAGATCTGCCATTTGATTTCCCGTGTAGTCCAGACTTTCCTTAAGCTTATTCAGGTCGTCAGGAGTAGGTGGAGTGTAGTCGTTTATCAGTCGCATAGTTCACCTCTCAAAAAACTTTTCGAGGCCCTTTGTTAAACTAGTTTGATGGGCAGAGTAGTGATTGTTGCTACTGCTCCAGTCAGACCCGTAGCGACGGTTACCATAGAGTTTCTCTGTTAATTTTTGCTGTTTCTGTCATCAACTTTGCGATTTCAACGGGGATTTTTTCAAGTCCTGCTGCGGTCATCTCGTTCATCTTTTCGGGTTTGGGCTGCAGCCTTTTCGCTACCTCATGCGGTAAATGCTAGCCCCTTTGGTGCTATCAAGCAACAGTATTAAGCGAAAACCCGGTTTAGTAGCCGGGGAGTATGCATCTTCTTTGTATTGTTGTTGCTACTGTACAATATGTTTTACCGAGAAAGCCTTTGAAACAAGCCACATATCCACATCGTCAAACATTATTTCAATGAATCGATTAAGCTTTTTTCTCTTATAGCGCTGAGTATTAGCCTCACGGTATCCTGCGAATTGAGCCCGGCCGTGCAGTTTTTCTTTTAAGGTAATATTCACTCGCAAGATAAAGCGTCACAGCAATAAAGGTGATGCTACCGCCCAGTAGCGTATAGCGGGTCGGCAGTTCGCTGAAAAACAGCCACACCCAAAAAGGGCCCAGCACGATGTCGACCTGCGCAATCAGGCTCGCCTCTGCAGGAACCACATGCCGGCTTCCGGTCATAAACAGCAAATAGCTCAGACTCTGAGTAGCCAGAGCAAAAACGAGCAGCCATCCCATATCTTGCAGACCGGGAAGGGGAAGACCGCGAGGCATCATGATAAAACAGAACGCGCCACAGAGTGCACAGGCTATCGCCGTGACGGCCGGCAGATTCATCCCGGGCCACTTACCTGACATCACGATACTGGCAGCAAACCCCGCCGTCATCGCCAGCGCCAGCAGATTGCCTGAAGCGTCTCCCGGACTCGCCGCCGAAGCGGCCATGAGGATGACACCTGCCAGGCTAACCGCTGCGGACAACAGCGCGCGTTTTGTGATTTTTTCCCTCAGCATCAGCCAGCTAAGCCCCATGGCAAAAAAAGGGATAGTGGCATAGATTGTCATCACGCCGGCAACGCTGGTAAGTTTCAGTGCCGCTACGTAACAGAACATGGACGAAGCCATAACTACAGCTGTGATTAAGCCCGTTAATCCCACATCGCGCCGCAACGAAAAGTGGCGCAGATAACCGCCCACCGCCAGTAACAGACTGAGTGACAGGAAAGCAAAAAGGGAACGCCAGGCGACCATTGCCCAGGTGTTCATATCGAGTTGCCTCACGAAAATACCGGCCGTACTCCACAGCACGGCTGACGAAAGCACCATAGTGAGTCCCGAGGCGTGCTGACCGACTGCTTTATGTGGTGGCATTGCGTTTCCTTATCCATTATAGTTTTAAAAAATAAGTAGAACGGTCTAATTATTATGGCAAACAATAACAATAGTACGCGTAAACGGCTGGTGAGCTCCGGCATCAGCGTTTTTCTTAAACACGGTTATGAAGGAGGAGGGATTACCGCCATTCTGAACGAGGCAGGTATGCCAAAAGGGTCTTTTTACAATCTGTTCCCCAGCAAAGAGGAGTTTGCCTGCGCTGCGCTTGATGCCTATTTGGCATCATTTACCGAACTGAGAGCGGCAACGCTATGCAACAGCAGCCTGACACCCCGCGAACGTTTGATGGCCTGGCTTGCGGGACACAGAGAGTATATTGAGCATCAGCCTGAAGTAGCCGGCTGCCTTGCAGGAATCCTTGGTCAGACGGGCGCGGTACACAATGAAAAAATCAGGCAAAAATTGCTTGCGCTGTTCGATAGCTGGGAAGGTGACCTTATCGACGTGTTTCGCGAAGCTCAGCTGATGCAGACGCTTTCACCGACAATGACGCCTGAAAGCGCCGCCGCGATGGTTATTTACCTCTATGAAGGCGTTATGATACGCATCCGTGTGGAGGCGAATAGCAGACCTTATGATTTTCTGACGCAGACGCTGCCGGAGATTATTTTTCTACGCTAAATTCCAGTTCTTTTGAAGCGCACGCCTGGCGCTTTGTTATTATCATCCATATATTCCAACGGCTTAACAAAAGTGCATTAATCAAGTCATCAAGGATTAAAAGCTCATTAATGGTGTCACTTTCATTCATTTGAAATTTTTATCTCTCTCAAATCATATCCCGTTCGGATTTAGCATAAATGTAGCAACATCGGCGAATTAACAGAACGAGGTGCCGTTTACGCTAACCTGCAAGTGAGGGCGGACTTTGATATAATGTAACAGTTGCCCCCCGCCTCCAGAGCGATATATAGATTAAATGGAACGAAGACAATTATGAGTGAGAACGACACAATCCCAAAGACGACAAAAAGCCAGATTAACAAAGCAGTATTTTTTCCTTCTGCTTTGTTAATTTTTCTTCTTGTCGCGTTTGCTGCGATTTTTCCTGAAGTTGCGGACAGAAATTTTAAGATCCTGCAGCAACAAATCTTCACTAATGCCAGCTGGTTTTACATTCTTGCTGTCGCACTGATACTCCTTAGCGTGACGTTTCTCGGCCTGTCCCGTTACGGTGATATAAAGCTGGGGCCGGACCACGCTCAGCCTGATTTTAGCTATCACTCCTGGTTCGCCATGCTGTTTTCTGCCGGGATGGGAATAGGCCTGATGTTCTTTGGCGTGGCTGAACCTGTCATGCACTATCTTTCACCGCCCGTGGGCACGCCGGAAACCATTGAAGCGGCGAAACAGGCTATGCGCCTGACGTTTTTCCACTGGGGACTTCATGCATGGGCAATCTACGCGATTGTGGCGTTGATTCTGGCTTTTTTCAGCTATCGTCATGGCCTTCCTCTGACGCTTCGTTCTGCTCTGTATCCTATTATTGGCGACCGTATATACGGCCCCATTGGACACGCTGTTGATATTTTTGCCGTTATTGGCACCGTCTTTGGGGTAGCAACCTCGCTGGGGTATGGCGTATTACAGGTGAATGCAGGGCTAAACCATCTTTTTGGCGTGCCCATCAATGAAACGGTGCAGGTTATACTGATCGTGGTGATTACCGGGCTGGCGACCATTTCCGTGGTTTCCGGGCTGGATAAAGGGATACGGATCCTCTCCGAGTTGAACCTTGGCCTTGCCTTATTGCTGCTGGCGCTGGTGCTGCTGTTAGGGCCGACAGTGCTGCTCCTGAAGTCTTTCGTGGAAAATACAGGGGGTTATCTTTCTGAGCTGGTCAGTAAGACATTCAACCTCTATGCCTATGAACCTAAATCCAGCAACTGGCTGGGTGGCTGGACCTTGTTGTACTGGGGATGGTGGTTATCCTGGTCACCTTTTGTCGGGATGTTTATCGCCCGCGTCTCCCGTGGCAGGACTATCCGCGAGTTTGTCACTGGCGTACTGTTCGTTCCGGCTGGTTTCACGCTGATGTGGATGACCGTATTTGGCAACAGTGCTATTTATCTCATTATGAACCAGGGCGCCACAGACCTGGCAACGACCGTCCAGCAGGATGTTGCCCTGGCCCTGTTTAACTTCCTTGAGCATTTCCCGTTCTCAGGCGTACTTTCATTTATCGCTATGGCGATGGTCATCGTTTTCTTCGTTACCTCAGCGGACTCCGGGGCAATGGTGGTTGATACCCTGGCCTCTGGCGGCGCAAGTAATACGCCTGTCTGGCAGCGGATTTTCTGGGCATCTTTAATGGGGGTGGTTGCCATTGCGCTTCTGATTGCCGGTGGGCTTAGCGCGCTGCAAACCGTTACCATTGCCAGTGCGCTGCCGTTCTCGGTGATTCTGCTTTTCTCTATATACGGACTGCTTAAGGCGCTGCGCCGGGATCTTACCAAACGGGATAGCCAGAGTATGGCCACAATTGCGCCTACCGCCGCCCGTAATCCTATACCGTGGCAGCGCAGATTGCGCAATATCGCCTATCTGCCGAAACGCTCACTCGTCAGTCGTTACATGGATGAGGTGATTCAGCCTGCTATGACGCTGGTCCAGGAAGAGCTGAATAAGCAGGGCACGCTTAGTCACATCAGCGACACTGCAGAAGACCGCATTCGCCTTGAGGTTGATCTGGGGAATGAGCTTAATTTTATCTACGAAGTCAGGCTGCGCGGCTACAACTCACCAACCTTTGCGCTTTCCGCCCTCGACAACGACGAGCAACATGCCGAGCAGCACAGATACTATCGTGCTGAAGTCTATCTGAAAGAGGGTGGACAGAATTATGATGTTATGAGCTGGAATCAGGAGCAGCTAATTAACGATATTCTTGACCAGTATGAAAAACATCTTCATTTTCTGCACCTGGTACGATAACGCCATACATGCCGTCCAGGGAGGCGGCATTTTTTTGATAAGGGGTAGTGAGCGGGAAGGAGGATATACTGTAACTTCTTGATTTTAAATGGTACGCCCTACAGGGCTCGAACCTGTGACCTACGGCTTAGAAGGCCGTTGCTCTATCCAACTGAGCTAAGGGCGCACTGCAGAAGTGCCGTTCCGAAGTGTGTATATTATTCGGAACGCTCGGATTATACGGTCAGCACCTTTCTAGTCAATGGCTTTTCAATCACCTGCGCGACAATTGAGCATAAAGACTGAACTTTGCCTGACAGCGAGCTTAGCTTCTGACAAAATAACAGCAACCCCCTTCCTTTTTGATTACAGACGGAATTATCTGACTGATGGCAGCAAAGATTATTGACGGTAAAACGATTGCGCAGCAGGTACGGCTTGAAGTTGCTGAAAAAGTTCGTGCCCGAATTGCCGCTGGAAAACGCGCCCCTGGCCTGGCCGTTGTGCTGGTTGGCGAGAATCCTGCATCGCAGATTTATGTCGGCAGCAAACGCAAGGCTTGTGAAGAGGTAGGGTTTATCTCCCGCTCTTACGATCTGCCTGATACCACCAGTGAAGCAGAGCTGTTGGAGCTGATTGATACGCTTAACGCAGATAAAGAGATCGACGGCATTCTGGTCCAGCTTCCGCTGCCGGCGGGCATCGATAATGTGAAGGTTCTGGAACGTATCGACCCGGATAAAGACGTTGATGGTTTTCATCCGTACAACGTAGGGCGTTTATGTCAGCGCGCGCCGCGTCTGCGCCCTTGTACTCCTCGCGGTATCGTGACGCTGCTTGAGCGTTACAACATCGATACCTACGGCCTGAACGCCGTGGTGATTGGCGCATCGAATATTGTTGGCCGTCCGATGAGCATGGAGCTGCTGCTGGCCGGCTGTACCACTACCGTCACGCACCGCTTTACTAAAAATCTTCGTCACCACGTCGAGAACGCCGATTTAGTTATTGTTGCCGTCGGTAAACCGGGCTTTATTCCGGGCGAATGGATCAAGGAAGGGGCGATCGTTGTGGACGTTGGCATCAACCGTCTGGAGAGCGGCAAAGTGGTCGGCGACGTAAATTATGATGAAGCCGCAGCCAAAGCCTCGTATATTACGCCGGTTCCGGGTGGCGTTGGCCCGATGACCGTCGCCACTCTTATCCAGAATACCTTGCAGGCCTGCGAGGAATATCATGATGTCGATGGAGAGTAAAATGGCGACCTTCTCATTAGGAAAACACCCCCACGTTGAACTGTGCGATCTGCTGAAGCTTGAAGGCTGGTGCGAAAGCGGCGCGCAGGCGAAAGCGGTGATTGCCGAAGGCCTGGTGAAGGTGGACGGCGAAGTGGAAACCCGCAAACGCTGCAAAATCGTTGCAGGCCAGACGGTGAGCTTTGAAAGCCTGAGCATTACGGTGCAGGCTTAAGATTTCCCGCCTCTTAACCCTCTCCTCAGGGAGAGGGGATTGTCCGATATATCCCCTCATTAAATCCGCACAATAAACCCGGTTAAAACCTGCGCAACTTCAAATATTCGATAACAGTATGGCTACAACCCTGATTTTTAGTTGCCGGGAAAAAAGCGTTTCGTCACTATAGGTAGAACGTTCTACTAGAACGTTCTACCTACCATAAAAACGCGTAAATAAACAAAACGCGACGGCAGCGTCAACACCGGGGGATTGTCTATGAGTGTGTTATCAAGCGTTACAAAATCGTTATCCAGGCTATCAATGATAGGCCGCGCATTAATGCTGCCTATTTCTCTGCTTCCCGCTGCGGGTCTGTTACTGGCCTTTGGCGATAAATTCCATTTACCACTGATGATGAATGCGGGCGGGGTAATCTTCGATAACCTGCCGATGCTGTTCGCCATCGGTTCTGCGGTAGGGTTGGCGGCGGAATCCGGGATTGCTGCGTTGTCGGCGGCGGTATCGGTCTTTATTATCAACATGACTATCGGCACGGTTTTACATATCACGCCGGAAATGGCGGCAGCGGGCGGAAAATATGCCATGGTTGTGGGGATCCCGACGCTGCAGATGGGGGTTTTCGGCGGTCTGATTTCCGGCATTCTCGCCGCGTGGTGCTATAACAAATTCCACACTATGCAGCTTCCCGAGTTCCTGGGATTCTTCTCCGGCAAGCGTTTCGTGGCTATTGCTACGGCGTTCCTCTCCTTCCTGCTTGGCATGGCGCTGCCGTGGATCTGGCAGTACATTCAGTCGGGGATTGATTCGCTCTCGGTTATTGTTAACGGCGACAACCAGGCGTTATCCACCTTTATCTTTGGTCTGACCGAACGTGCGCTTATCCCGCTTGGGCTGCACCACATCTGGTATCCGTCGTTCTGGTACTCGTTTGGGGAGTACACCACGCATGCAGGCCAGGTGATTCATGGCGATCAGACCATCTGGTTCAAAATGCTGGAAGAAGGGGTGAAATCCTTCAGCAGCGACAGTTACCAGAATGCCGGTAAATTCATGCAGGGTGAGTTTCCGCTGATGCTGTTTGCGCTGCCGGCCGCGTGTCTGGCGATGTATCACGAAGCGAACACCAAAAATAAGAAAATTGCCTCCGGTATTTTGTTCTCTGCGGCGCTGACCTGTTTCCTCACGGGCATCACCGAGCCGGTTGAATTTACCTTTATCTTTGTGGCGCCGATCCTGTATGTCTTTAACGCGATTATGGCCGGGCTGTCTTATATGTGTATGTACCTGCTGCATGCGCATATCGCCAAGTCTTTCTCTGCGGGCATGATCGACTACATTTCCTTTGGTATTCTGCCATCGTTCAACGGCTATCAGACTAACTTCCTGATGGCGGTGGTGGTAGGCGTGCCGATGGCGCTGATTTACTATTTCACCTTCCGCTTTGTGATCCGTCGTTTCGATGTGAAAACGCCGGGGCGCACGGATGTGACGGCGAATGTCAGTGACAAAACCGATGCCGAACTGGCCGGCGATATCATCGGCCTGCTGGGCGGTGCGGAGAATATCAACTCGGTCGGATCCTGCATTACGCGTCTGCGCCTTGAAGTGGATAAGAGCGATAAAGTTGATAAAGATGGCCTGAACAGCCTCGGAGCGCGCGGCGTGGTATTTGTCGGCGACTCGGGTATTCAGGTGATATTCGGTGCCAGGGCGCAGTTTATCGCTCAGACCATGTCGACGATAATGGGCAAATAGCGGCTATTAAACGTATCAGCCCCCTGTATGTTTACCGGGGGCTTTATGGTATTGATAACAAGGATATTTGCATGGAAGGAGCGGGATGAAAAAGGTCAATATCATTGATGTAGCCCAGCAGGCAGGCGTCTCCGTCTCGACGGTGTCTCTGGTGCTGCGTAACAAGGGCAAGATCTCCGAAGCCACAATCGATAAGGTTAACGCCGCCATCAGGCAGCTTGGCTACGTCCACAACACGGCGGCGGCCAACCTGCGCTCAAATACTTCAAATCTTATTGGCCTGATTATCCGCGATTTTTCCGACTCGTTTTCCGTTAACGTGACGGCAAGCGTAGTGCAACAGCTCGAGAAGCAGGGTTTCATGGTCTTTCTTGGCCAGCCGCAGGACGAAGGACCGCAGCTCCGCCAGTGCTTAACCTCTTTTTCTCAGCAGGGTGTGGCGGGGGTAATTTATCTGCATGCAAACCATCGCTCATCGTCCATTCCTGACCTGATAACGGCATGTCCGTTGCCAACGGTCGTTATCTCTGAATCTTCGGTCACCAGCACCAGAGACATCATCGGGCGTGATAACCGTCAGGCCGCAAACCAGGCAACGCGTTATCTGATTGAACGTGGTCACCGTAATATCGCCTGGCTCGGCGGCACCGCCGGTTGTCTGATTCGTCAAGAACGGCTATTGGGCTATCGCGGGGCACTTGCGCAATATGATTTACCGTTTCGTGAGGAGTGGGCGCCAGCCTGCGATAATGATACGCTCGCGGCGGCTACGGCAACTCGCCTGCTGCTTGAGCAAAGCAACAAAATTACCGCCATACTGTGCCATTCTCCATCGGTGATCATCGGCTGCCTGAGCGGCATTCAGCAGGTAGGACGCACCGTGGGCAAAGATGTGTTTCTGACCCAGCAGGTTTCATTGATTGCTTTCGAAGATATGATGCATATTAATCTGACCTCGCCGTTGTTCAGCTACGTCTCGGCATCAAGCGAAGAAACCGGGCGTCAGGCGGCGACGCTTATCGTCAATAAAATAAAAGCGCCTACGTTACCGGCGCAAAAAATCATTATTTCCGGTGAGCTGGTGTTGCGCGAATCGGCATAAACGCCTTGCTTCTTTATAATTAATTAACAATCCTGCGTCTGTTTTATTTTTGGCTGCCCCGCAAATTTATATCGCTGTATTTGAAAGGGGATGTCGTGTCTTCATTCTTTTTCAGGCTGGGAAGGGTCGCGTTTTATATTGCAAATGATATGGCTTTTGGACAAAATGTTTATCCCTGCCACCAGAGTTCCTGATCTATGTTAAAACCTCTCGCCTTTGGTCTGCTTATATCGCTGAGTTTTTTTAGCGGCAGCGCTCTGGCGGTGAATTGCCAGCGTGCCGGTACACCGCTGGAAAATACCATCTGTAACAACGATAACCTCCGCTGGCTGGACAACACCATGACGGTTATCTATCGCACTATGCTTGTCAAAAATGATCCGCTGAAAGTACGCGAAGATTACGCCCAATGGGAGTCATCGCTGGAAAACTGCACCACAGATAGCTGTATTGTGCGCGCCTATTATGAGGGGATAGGCAAAATCTCTGATGTGGATGATAAGTTTGACTGGCAAGGGCAGTGGTGGAATATGCGGGCCCCTAACATGAGCGGGGGGACGATACAATTCAGCCGTAGCGCTGAATGGAGCGTCACTATTGATATGCACGCGTGGGCCGGATTGAATAAGGATGATTTTACGGCAGAAGCACGCAAGGTATACGGCATGGCCGTTGTTGAGCAAGTGAAAGACACAAGTAACTGCAAGCTGCTGATTATCCCAAAAAAAGATGGCTCCCTTCAGGTACACAGCAACGCAGAATGGGGTTGCCGGTTGTCGATGCCTTCCGGGGTGTTTCTCGACGGACGTTACGAAAAATCGGATCGCGATCCCCGCCCGAAACCAACGTTATTTACGATGGGGATTTTTGACAGTGAAGCGCGTGATAAACAGTTCCATGAGCTTACCGGCGAGGATTATCAAAAATTTGTCGAAACCGCGAACGTCTTTATCTATCAGGAAGATATCGATAATATTGGCGCCCGGGTCCTGTCGATGTGGGTGCGTGGGGCGGCGAATCGCCAGACGGCGATTATTATGTATACCCCGGAAGGGAAAATCTGGGCGGCGCGTATCTCGCCTTCCGCAAAAGGTGAACTTCAACTTCACTATTACACCTCAGAAAATAAAGAGGTGAAGTATATGCCCCGAACCCTGGTGAGCTGGAAAATGCGTTATCTGGATAATTAATTCTACTCGCGTAGCTAATATTCAGCACCGGCCTCTCTTTTATTTATCTCGCGCTGGCAACCTCTCAGGACTTGACATAAAAATCCTGAAGTTGGCAGGGCTTAACGTCTCACTAAGCGCAGTTAATAATAATTTTGTAACATCTGCTGCTTTGTCGAACGACAAAATCCGTAATTAATCACCGTTAATAACTTTTTCAATTAGTTGTTTTTAAAGCATTAATGTTTTAATACCCATTAAAAACAAGACAATTCTTAGTCCGTGGGTATACTCGCCTCCATCGAATATGTTGACGTTGTAGTCTTCATTAGTCAGGTGTTTAAATTATGTTGGTGAGATCTTATGAATATCGTGGTTGAGAGAGAAGCACGGAATGAACATGGTTTTATCGCCAGCGCTCCCGCCAGTATAAGCTTATTTGCATTAGCCCGCCGTGTAGCACCTTTTAATGTGCCAGTATTGATTACCGGAGAGACAGGAACCGGTAAAGAATGCGTTGCAAAATATATTCATGAAAACGCCGTCGGGAAAGATGCACCCTATATTGGCGTTAACTGTGCCGCTATTCCCGAAAGCATGCTGGAAATTATTTTATTTGGCTATGAGGAAGGTGCATTTACCGGGGCCGTCGCCAGCGTGCCGGGTAAATTTGAACAGGCGAGCGGTGGCACATTATTGCTTGATGAAATTGGTGATATGCCGCTGGCGTTGCAGGCGAAATTATTACGCGTGCTGCAAGAGCAGGAGTTCGAACGCCTGGGAAGCCACAAACGTATTCCGCTGGCTATTCGCCTGGTGGCCTCAACAAATAAAGATTTGCAGATTGAGATAGCCGAAGGCCGTTTCCGGCAGGATCTGTTTTATCGCCTTTCAGTGGTACCGATGCATATCACGCCGCTACGCGAACGCAAAGAGGATATCATTCCGCTGGCGCTGCGCTTTATCAATAAATACCAGGCTTTCTGCGAGGGAAAAATCCATCTCGGTGACGAGGCGCGTGATGCGTTGCTGGATTACGACTGGCCTGGAAATGTGCGCGAACTTGAAAATGTCATCCAGCGCGGGCTGATTTTGTGTAACGGCGCGGAAATGACTCCACAGGATTTTGGTCTGGAACAGAAGAATACGCTCTTATCCGCAGTTCCTTGCGCTGATGTGACGCCTGCTTATCAGGAGACGCAAAGCGGCGGCATTCATAGTGCGATGTCCGCCATGCGCAACGTCAAGCTACGCGGCCGCATGGCGGAATATCAGTACATCGTTGATTTACTGAAGCGATACAAAGGCAGTAAATCGAAAACCGCAGAATTTTTAGGCATCACTCCCCGGGCATTACGCTATCGACTGGCATCGATGCGCGACAAGGGAGTTAATATTGAATGTTATTCCTGAGCCCGAAAGCAATAAAAAAGAAAAAATTTCGCGGTCAGGCAGGCGCTAAGCGGTCGCTGGAGGACAATAATACCGCCTCGCATCATCGACGTAGCGGATACAGGAAGATTATTCCGCTCTGGCCCACCACAATGGGCTGATCCTTCAACTGCACCGGTTCCAGCCAGACGTCCGCATGCAGCAGCAGATCGACCAGGCCATCGATCATTAACCCTGAACGGATGGTGCTTGAGTAAATAGGCGTATAGGAGAAGAATATTTTTCCATCGTCAAGCCCCAGCCGGGTGAACTTACCTTTAAGCACAAAACGGTTATCATCCGGGCTGGTAATGGTGGTCAGAATAGTGTTGTCAACGGTCTGCAGTCCCGAGTCGTAAATCTCTTTACGTTGCGACATCAGATCGTAAAATCCCATCTGGATAACGCCCTGAACCTTTTGCGGAAGAGGCGGTTTTGCAGGCCACATAAAGAAACCTGTCGCTATCAGTATCGCCAGTACCAGGGCTCCGCCGGCTAACCACTTATTCACCGGAACAAATAGCCATTTCATTGAGCTTCCTCTTTGTTTCTCGCAGGATCAGGTTGTTTAACTGCACGCTATCGATACGCCAGTGGTAAATAGCCATAGCTAACTGCTTACTGTCGCAGCGGCTTTCTATGGAGAAGGTGTAATTCAGCGTCTGATCAACGCTCAGGTAATAAACATTCATCGTGATGGCTTGCGCTTTGAGCATCTGGTTTAGCTGATAAAGCGTATCCTTAAGCTTGCCGTAAATCTGGTCCTTGTTGCGATCCGGGGTGCTGGCCGGGGCGATCTTGTAGATATGAATATTGCTGTAGACATTGGTCTCTTGCTCATCCACCAGCAGGCGATTTTGCCGGCCTTCCAGGAAATACCACATTCCTCCGCAGGCGATCAGTGCGGCCAGTATCACCACGATCAGCGCAATAAACAGACGGCGATAATGTTGCACAGGGATATAAGGCGCTGTCGAAACGATATTCTGAGCTTTGTTTTCTGTCGGCTCTATGGGGAATATCTGTACTACCGGAGCCGAACTTTCCTGTGTCGACAGGGGAGTCGGGGGGAAATGCCGGGCGGATAACGAGATGGTCGAACCTTCTGATGGCGATAGCTCGTCTTTTTCTTTCACCTCGTTTTCTTCTTTAATTACCGAGCGGCAATATTCCACCTCCAGCAGATACCCTTTTTTAGGTACTGTTTTGATAATTCTCTGGTGCTTGCCATCGTCTTCCAGCGCTGAACGCAAGGCGTGAATGGCATTTGGTAAACTATTATTACCAATTACTCTTCCTTCCCACACCAGATTGGTCAATTGTTCACGAGTGAGAGTTTCCCCGGCATGCTGGATAAATACCTCAAGGAGTTTTAATTGATATTCACCCAGTTTTTTTCGTTCGCCGGTGGTCAGATGAAGAATAGAGCCGGAGGGAATATCGATTAACCAGTTATTGACAGAGAAATAGGATTTATTCATTTTCAATCGCGGCAGTAGACCATTTCAGTCGTTACAAATTGATTTTAGCTGCACCCTAAAAAAGCACAACTCATAATGAAAGTTAATCATTAAGCCTGCTAAGCACCCATTAATGAACGGTTGCGCGTGGCGGGGGAAGTTAAGCACGGCCTGCGCTTATTTCTGCGGGTCTTCCCCGGGGTAACAGGGCGGAAGAAGAGCGTCTGTTATCAGAGCGGAAGCAGAAAGCGTCCTTCCCGGCGCCTTTTTACGCTATAAAAATGTACTGCGCAAGATATAACCTGCGAACTTTTTCATCCGCTTTTGAACCGGGGCAAAACAAGTTAATAAATATCATCGCATGTTACTGAAATAAAGCATAATGGTTTTTATGTTGAATGCTTGATCGTTTAACGTTCTGTTTATGTCTGTATGTGACTATAATCACATTGCGAAATTGCACAGAAAATTTAAACTATTTTCGTGGCGTTAGGCTTTAAAAGGGAAATGTTATTTAGCGGTGATATTTTTAATATATTAGCCAGTAAAGCCGCCTTTAAAATAAAAATGGCAGGCCGGGAGGGTCATGTAAGAAGGGTAAATTATTTATGCCTGACGAATTTTCCGTTCACGCGGCGGTGGCAACATAAACCACCGCCGCGTGAACGGAACCTGTTAGCGGTGGAACTCGCCGGCGGCCTCCGGCTGAAACTCTAACGCCATTACTTCAAGGTTAGTCTGGTTGCCGTTTGGCAATATCCAGTTAATCGTATCCCCTACGCGCAATCCCAGCAGCGCGGCTCCAACCGGGGCCATGACGGACAGGTGGTTATCGCTGTCTGTCAGGTTGGCTGGATAAACCAGCGTGCGAACATGCTCTTCGCCTGATGTCAGGTCCCGGAACTTCACGCGGCTGTTCATGGTAACCACATCCGCAGGGATGTTTTCCGGGCTGCACATCTCGGCACGGTCCAGCTCTGCGTTCAGCGCCTGCGCCACCGGAAGGGTAGCGTACTGCGGCTGCTCCAGCAGGCGGTCGAGACGCTCGGCATCGAGGTCGTTAATGATGATGGCAGGTCTGGACATAGTTCTCTCCGTGTCAAAAAACAGGCACTCATGTGCGTGGCATAGAAACCGTACAAAGAAAAACCCTCACCGTAAACGATGAGGGTCTGGTCTTTACTGATGATACTGAGCTTAACGTCTGGTTAAAAGTGACCTTAGTCACAAACACGGACCATCAGTTGATTACAGGATGATACTGCCTATCAGCGCAAACAGGAAGGCGATAGTACCGATCAGGGTTTCCATCACAGTCCAGGTTTTCAGCGTGGTCTTCTCGTCCATCTCAAGGAATCGCCCAACCAGCCAGAAGCCGGAGTCGTTAACGTGAGACAGCACGGTGGCACCACCGGCAATGGCGATGACGATAAAGCACAGGTCGAACTGGCTGAGGCCTGCCGTCGCGGCAACCATCGGTGAGACCAGCGCTGCGGTCGTGGTCAGAGCAACCGTTGCGGAACCTTGCGCTACACGCAGGGCGGTTGAGATAACAAACGCTGCAACGATAACCGGCATACCGGTATGGGAGAGCACGCCGGCCAGCGCATCGCCAATGCCGCTTGCACGCAGAACGCCACCGAACATGCCGCCCGCACCTGTCACCAGGATAATGCCGCAGATTGGGCCAAGCGCGCCTTCGCATACCTTCTCCAGGTGCTGGCGGGTATGGTTACGGCTAAAGACCAGCAGCGCAAAGAAGACGGTGATCAGCAGTGCGATTGGCGTTTTACCCAGCATACGCAGGAAATTCACCAGCGTATTATCGGCGCTGACCCAGCCCAGCACGGTCGCGGTATTCAGGCCGGTATCAAGGAAGATTAACACCAGCGGCATCAGCAGAATGGAAAGCACCATGCCGAACGACGGCGGCTGATGGTTAGCATCGGCTTCAATACTGCCCAGGAAAGAAGAGGGCAGTTTGATATCAAATTTCTTACCCGCGTACTGGCCGTACAGATAGGCGCCCAGATACCAGGTCGGGATAGCAATAACCAGACCGGTAATCACCAGCAGGCCGATGTTTGCGCCCAGCAGTTCACTGGCGGCAACCGGACCCGGATGTGGCGGCACCAGAGCATGCATAACGGCAAATGCACCTGCCGCCGGGAAGGCGTACTTCAGGGTCGAGCCGCCAAACTGTTTTGCCACGCTGAAAATAATCGGCAGCATAACAACCAGACCGGCGTCAAAGAAGATGGGGAAACCGAACAGTAACGAAGCCACGCCCAGCGCGAACGGCGCACGGTGTGAACCAAATTTACCGATGAGCGTATCCGCCAGCACTTTCGCACCGCCAGAAATTTCCAGTAAACGACCAATCATCGCCCCCAGACCCACCAGCAGCGCAACACCTGCCAGCGTGCCGCCAAAACCGGTCAGCAGCGTTGGGACAACTTTCTCAAAGGGAACCCCGGTCACGAGCGCGGTGGCAATACTGACAAGGGTTAACGCCAGGAACGCATGCACTTTAAAGCGCATGATAAGAACAAGCAGGAGCACCACTGCACAGGCTGCAATCCCTAGCAGGGTCCCCGCACCGTAATGAGCAGTTATTTCGGTCATAATAATTATCCTCGGGCCGAATTTCAGGTGAAAAGCTGTTAAGCATAATTCACTACGTTTCTGATACCGGTAACATGATATCGGTAACATTACGCCTTCGGGAACGGGGTTGATCATATTTGTTAACATTTTGCGAGCAGGGTCAAACTATCGAAATAAACCGCCCGGAATGAGATCCAGCGAATTGCTCATCGTAAATAAACCTGCCAGGTGACAGATTTGCATTACCCTTTAGGGGCACATCTCGCTTGCGTGCTAACCGCGGTTTTCACTGGTCCTGGAGATATCATGAGCCATTACGATAAACTTACGCTAAAAGACGGCAGCTCCCTCTATTTTAAAGACTGGGGCGAAGGACAGCCGGTTGTTTTCAGCCACGGCTGGCCATTAACGGCTGATGCTTTTGAAGATCAGATGTTTTTCCTTGGGCAGAACGGCTTTCGGGTGATTGCCCACGACAGGCGCGGGCATGGCCGATCGTCCCAGACCTGGGAAGGAAATAACATGGATCAGTATGCTGATGATTTAGCGGAGTTAACGGCGCACCTGAATCTAAAAGATGCGGTTCATGTCGGGCACTCGACCGGTGGTGGAGAAGTGGCTCGCTACATAGGTCGCCACGGCACCAGCCGCGTGGCAAAAGCGGTTTTGATCGCAGCCGTTCCGCCGATTATGGTCAAAACAGATTTTAATCCGGACGGTGTACCCATCGATGTCTTTGACGGCATTCGTGAAGGCGTGCGCGCTAACCGTGCAGATTTTTTCAAAGAGCTGACGATGGCGTTTTATGGCTACAACCGACCCGGGGCGAAAATCTCCGAAGGCGTCAGAGAAAGTTTTGTCGAACAGGGACTGCAGGGCGGCATCAAGGCGTTGTATGACTGCATCAAAGCGTTTTCGGAAACCGACATGCGTGAAGATTTGCAGAAAATGACCATTCCCACGCTTGTTATCCACGGCGATGACGATCAAATCGTCCCATTCGAAACCTGCGGTAAAGTTACCGCCCGTACGCTGCCCGACTCGCAGTTTAAGGTCTATGAAGGCGGCTCCCACGGCATTTGCACCACCGAGAAAGATCGTGTGAATGCTGATTTACTGGCGTTTTTGAAAAGCTAAAAATCGCCGGATGATGCTATCGCTTATCCGCCTTGCAACCCAGCGGCATCATCAGTTCCTGCAAAATCTCATAACGCTGCTGGGGAGAAAGCCAGATAATTCCCAGCAGTTTCTGTTTCTTACCTTCCCGTTCAAACTGAGCTTTTAACTGGAGCAGATAACGTCTGGTTGTGTTCATAGGACCTCCGTATTTGATACGACAAGCGTAATCCCACAAACCCTGAAGTAATAGTGAACTTATGCTTTTTACTCTTCCGTATTTATTTTGCGGCATAGCGCCTTCCAGCTAAAAGTGGAAAAAAAACGTATATCCGTGCAGTAGCTCCACATTTTGCACAAAGATTAGGCTGCAATCTTGCCGCTTGGTCAGATCGTTAACTAACGTTTTGGTTGGCATGGCTATTTTTCCGCCACCTTTGGTTACGTCTGACAGAAGAGGACAAAATGAAAAAGCTGACGTTAAGTCTTATTACCTTAGCGCTTGCGGGTGTCACCAACGCCGCGCTTGCCGATACCCTGCGTATGGAATGCCCGATCTCCCCCGGCGGTAAGGAATACTGCAACTACGTCAAAGACCGTTTCGAAAAACAGACCAGCAATAAGCTGGAATTTATTGAATTCCCGGCGGCCTCGGATGAAAAGCTGGCTCTGCTTCAGCAACTGTTCGCTGCCAAAGATGAAAAAGCGGTGGATCTGTTCCAGTCCGACACCATCTGGGTTGGGTTGCTCGACAGGCAAACGCTCGATTTAACCGATGCGGTTGCCGACATGAAAGATGACTTCTTCCCCGGCCCGTGGGCGAACGACACGGTGAACGGTAAAGTGAAAGCGATCCCGGCTTATCTGGATACCGGCGTGCTTTATTACCGCAAAGATCTGCTGGAAAAATACAAAGAGCAGCCGCCGAAAACCTGGGAAGATCTGACGCGCATCGCCACCAAAATACAGGCAGAAGAGCGTAAGGCCGGCCATAAAAACTTCTGGGGGATGATCTTCCAGGGCAAATCGTATGAAGGGCTAACCTGTAACGCGCTGGAGTGGATTGATTCTTACGGCGGCGGCACCTTTATCGACGAAAAAGGGAACGTGACCGTCAACAATCCTAAGGCCGCAGCGGCGCTGGATATGGTCGCAGGCTGGATCGGTAAAATCACGCCGAAAGGGGCGCTTGGCTACAAAGAGGAAGAGTCCCGCGCGGTGTTCCAGAACGGCGACGCGCTGTTTATGCGCAACTGGCCTTACGCTTATCTGCTCTCGCAGGGCGAGGATAGCCCGCTGAAAGGTAAAGTGGGTGTGGCACCGCTCCCGGCCGGGCCGGATGGTAAATCTGCCAATGCGCTGGGCGGCTGGCAGTGGTCAATCAATGCCAACACCAAAAACAAAGATGCGGCTATCGCCTTGCTGAAGATCCTCACCGATGCCGACTCGCAGAAAATGCAGTTGAAATACCTCGGTTTTTCTCCGACGCGTTCCGCGCTGTATGAAGACAAGAGCGTACTGGAGACCGCGCCGCATCTGACGATGTTTAAAGAGATCTTCGCCAATGCGGTGCCACGCCCGGCAACGGCGACCAAAAGTCAGTATCCGCGCGTTTCTAACGCCATTTTCAACGTAACGTTCAAAGTACTTAACGGCGGCACTGACGGGAAAACTGCCGTTGCGGATCTGCAAAAACGCCTGGAACGCGTGAAAGGCAAGGACTGGCATTAATTGGCACATATCGGCTATCAACAGCGCCGCCGCCGTATCGCGTGGATACTGGTGGCGCCCGCGCTTGTGTTGCTTGCACTGGCGGCTGGCTGGCCGCTGGTGCGCACCTTTTTCTTCAGCTTCACCAATGCGATGCTCGATAACCCGTCCGGGTATGAAATGGTGGGTCTGGCGAACTACTATGCCAGTAACGATGGCGACAGCAGCGGCGTGCTGGTCGATCCGCTCTGGTGGCAGGCGGTAGGCAATACGCTGTGGTTTACCGTGATGTCGGTTGGTCTTGAATTATTGTTCGGCATGTTGCTGGCCTTGCTGATGAACCAGAAGTTTCGCGGCCAGGGGCTGGTGCGCACCGCCATCCTGGTGCCGTGGGCCATTCCGACCATTGTGAGCGCCAAAATGTGGGGCTGGATGTTCCACGATCAGTATGGCGTGGTCAACGATCTGCTGGCGAAGATCTTTGGCTATCAGGCGCATCTGGCGTGGATTGCCGAGCCGTCGCTTTCCATGTGGGCGGTGGTGATTGCCGATGTCTGGAAGACTACCCCCTTTATGGCGCTGATGCTGCTGGCGGCGCTGCAGCTCATTCCCAACGATCTCTACGAGGCGGCTCGGGTGGACGGTGCCAGCGCGTGGCAGCGCTTTAAACGCATCACGCTGCCGCTCATCATGCCTGCGATGATCGTGGCGCTGATCTTCCGCGTGATGGACGCCATGCGCATCTTCGATCTGATCTTTGTCCTGACCTCCAACAGCGAGGCTACGATGTCCGTATCCGGCTATGCGCGTGAGCAGATCGTCTCCTATCAGGACATGGGCGTGGGGTCCGCGGCCTCGGTGCTGGTGTTTATGATGGTGGCGGGCATTGCCGCCTGCTTTATCCGTGTCTCACGTTTAAACGAGAAGGAGAAGCGGTGATGAAAACCACTCGTCGGCAGCGCAAATTCGCGCAAAATTTTGTGATTTATGCCGGGGCGACTTTTGCCGTGCTGTTCTGCGTGTTCCCTTTTTATTACGCGATTGTCACCTCGTTACGCACCGGCCAGGAGCTATTTTTACCGGCTTATTTGCCCAGCGGTTTTCACTGGAATAACTACGTGGTGGCGCTGGTAGATAACGGCATCGCCCGTAGCCTGCTGAACTCCGTGCTGGTGGCGGCGATAACCGTCGGTCTTTGCCTGCTGGTCTCTATTACGGCCTCCTTCGCCCTGGCGCGGGTGCAGTTTCGCGGCCGTAAATTTCTGCTGTTTACCATACTTTGCGTCTCGATGTTTCCGCAGGTGGCGGTGCTGACCGGCATGTTTGAACTGGTGCGTTTCCTGGGGCTTTACGATTCTCTGGGCGCGCTTATTCTCTCCTACACCACCTTTTCGCTGCCGTTTACCGTCTGGGTGTTAACGACGTTTATGAAGTCGATTCCCGTGGAGCTCGAAGAGGCGGCGATCGTCGACGGGGCGAAAACCTGGACCATCATCCGGCGAGTCTTTGCTCCGATTCTTGCGCCTGCGCTGGTCACCACCGGGCTGCTGGCGTTTATCGGCGCGTGGAATGAATTTATGTTCGCGCTGACGTTCATTATTTCCGGGGATAAACGCACCGTGCCGGTAGCGATAAGCATGTTCAGCGGCGCGTCTACGTTTGAACTTCCCTGGGGCAGCATTATGGCGGCCTCGGTGGTGGTGACGTTGCCGATAATCGTGCTGGTTCTCATCTTCCAGAAACGTATTGTCAGCGGGCTAACCAGTGGAGCGATTAAGGGATAACTATGGCGCAACTCATACTCGATAAAATCCAGAAACGCTACGGCACCTCATCAGAAGTCATTAAGCCGCTCGATCTTGAAGTGAACAGCGGAGAGTTTGTGGTGGTGGTGGGACCATCCGGCTGCGGCAAGTCCACGCTGTTACGCATGGTGGCGGGGCTTGAAGAAATCAGCGGCGGTGAGATGCGCATTGACGGCGTGCGCGTTAACGACGATTCCCCGTCCGAGCGCGGCATCGGCATGGTGTTTCAGTCTTATGCGCTCTATCCGCACATGACGGTGTATCAAAACATGGGGTTCGCGCTGGAAATGGCGAAGCTGCCGGAAAAGGACATTGACGAAAAGGTGCGTGAAAGCGCGCGCATTTTACAGCTGGAGCATTTACTCGACAGGCGGCCTAAAGACCTTTCCGGCGGCCAGCGTCAGCGCGTGGCCATTGGCCGGGCGATTGTGCGGGAGCCAAGCCTGTTTTTGTTCGACGAACCGCTGTCGAATCTGGACGCCTCTTTACGCGTGCAGATGCGTATGGAAATCGCCGCGCTGCACAAGCGCATCAACGCCACCATACTGTATGTCACCCACGATCAGGTTGAAGCGATGACGCTTGCCGACAGAATAGTGGTGCTCAATCAGGGGCAAATCGAACAGGTGGGCACACCGCTTGATCTTTACGATCGTCCGGCGAATGTGTTTGTCGCGCAGTTTATCGGTTCGCCAAAAATGAATTTGATTCCGGGCGTGCTGACTCATGGAAGCGAGCAGCGCAGCGAGGTGATGCTTGAGAATCGCCAGCAAATCAGCCTGCCGATCGCCAGTCATCCGGAAGCACAAAGCGTGCGGCTGGGGATCCGACCAGAACATATTCAGCTGACAGAACTTGCCCACGCAGATGTTGAGGGTGAGGTGCTGTTTGTGGAACACATGGGTAACGAAACGCTGCTCTACGTAAATAGCGGTTACGGTAGCGAACCGTTAGTGATGCGCCATACTGAAAGACTCGAAATCAAACCCGACCAGCGTATCGGCCTGCGTCTGCCGCCGGAAAGCTGTTATTTATTTGATGATGCGGGGCGGGCTTTTGAGCGTTTAGGGCGAGGGGAAAAGATCTGAAGGAGATGCAAGTGGAAAAAAAATGGTGGCACAACGCGGTGGTGTACCAGATCTATCCGCGCAGCTTTATGGACAGTAACGGCGATGGCGTAGGCGACCTTGCCGGTATCATCAGCAAGCTTGATTATCTTCAACAGCTTGGCATCAATTTAATCTGGCTCTCGCCGGTCTACCGCTCGCCAATGGACGATAACGGTTACGACATCTCCGACTATGAAGATATTGCCGCCGAGTTCGGCACGATGGCGGAGATGGAAGAGCTGATCCGCAAGGCAAAGCAGCGCGATATCCATATTCTGATGGATCTTGTCGTCAACCATACTTCCGACGAACACCCCTGGTTTATTAACGCGCTGGAATCCCGGGACAGTCCGTACCGCGACTTCTACATCTGGCGTAAACCAGCGGCAGACGGCGGCCCGCCGAACCATTTCCGTTCCTACTTTGGCGGCAGCGGCTGGGCGTATGACGAGGCCAGCGGCGAATATTATCTGCATCAGTTTTCTAAACGGCAGCCGGATCTCAACTGGGATAATCCCCGCGTGCACGAAGAGGTTCACGCCATGATGAACCGCTGGCTGGATAAAGGGATCGGCGGCTTCCGTATGGACGTTATCGATCTGATCGGTAAAGAGGTGGATAACCAGATTATGGCGAACGGTAAAAATCTGCACATGCTGATTCGCCAGATGAACCGCGCCACTTTCGGTAAAGGGGATTATGTGACGGTAGGCGAAGCCTGGAGCGCCTCGCCGCAGGATGCGCTGCTCTATAGCGCAAACGATCGCGAAGAGCTGTCGATGGTCTTCCAGTTCGACCATATCAAACAGTTCTGGGATGAGCAGGCGGGCAAATGGCGCAGCAAGCCGTTCGTGCTGGCGAATTTTAAAGCGGTGATTGAAAAGTGGCAAACGGCGCTCGCCGACCGCGGCTGGAACTCGCTGTTCTGGAGCAACCACGATCTGCCTCGCGCCGTGTCGAAATTTGGCGATGAAGGCGAGTTTCGCGAAGCTTCCGCCAAAATGCTGGGCACCGCGCTGCATTGCCTGAAGGGGACGCCCTATATCTATCAGGGTGAAGAAATCGGCATGACCAACGTGCGCTACGCCACTATCGAGGAGTATCGCGATATTGAAAGCCTCAATCTTTACCGGGAGCGGCTGACCGGCGGCATAAGTCACGATGAGATGATGACCGGGATACACGCCAACGGCCGGGACAATGCGCGTACGCCAATGCAGTGGGATGACAGTCCGAACGCCGGATTCACCACCGGTACGCCGTGGATTGCCGTCAACCCCAACTACCCTGAAATCAACGTCGCCGCAGCGCTGGCCGAGCCTGATTCCATTCTGTGGCATTACCAGAAGCTGGTGGCGTTGCGTAAGCAGTATCCGATCCTGGTGTACGGCGATTTCAGGCCCATTCTGAAAGAGCATCCGCAGGTGTTCGCCTGGCTAAGAACGTTTAACGACGAGCGGCTGCTGGTGGTGAATAACTTTTCTCGCGAGCATCTTACGCTTGATATTCCTGAGGAGATGCAGGCCTGGCACGGCGAGTGTCTGGTCAGCAATTATGCGCCGCGTGACGCCCTGGCGGTAAGCCTTGAGCTTCAGCCTTATGAATCATTTGCACTACTTATCGGGAGGTAACGATGGCGAGCTGGTGGAAGGAGGCGGTGGCCTATCAGATTTATCCGCGCAGTTTCAAAGACAGTAACGGTGACGGCATTGGCGATCTGAACGGTATCACTGAGAAGCTCGATTACCTGAAAGACCTCGGCATCGATCTGATCTGGATCTGCCCGATGTACAAATCACCTAACGATGATAACGGCTACGATATCAGCGACTACCAGGCCATTATGGATGAGTTCGGCACCATGGCGGATTTCGACCGGTTGCTGGACGGCGTTCACGCACGCGGTATGCGGCTGATTATCGATCTGGTGGTGAACCACACCTCCGATGAGCATCCATGGTTTCTTGAGTCCCGCTCCTCACGCGATAATCCAAAACGTGACTGGTACATCTGGCGCGAGGGTAAAAACGGGGCGGAACCTAACAACTGGGAGGGCATTTTTAAAGGCTCGGCCTGGGAATTAGATCCGCAAACCGGGCAATATTTCCTGCATCTGTTTACCCGCCGTCAGCCGGATTTGAACTGGGAAAACCACGACATGCGCGCGGCGGTTTACGACATGATGCGCTGGTGGCTGGATAAAGGCATCGATGGATTCCGCATCGACGCTATCGCCCATATGAAAAAAGAGCCGCTGCTTGCCGATGCCCCTAACCCGGACAAACTGCGCTATGCGCCGTCGATGAAAAGCCATCTGAATTACGATGGGCTGCTGGACTACGTGGATGATATGAGCCGCAACGTGCTCAAACATTACGATATCGTCACCGTCGGTGAGATGAACGGCCTGTTTGCGGATCGCGCCGAGGAATGGGTCGGTGAACACCGCAACCGGTTGAGCATGGTATTCCAGTTTGAACATGTGCGCTTGTGGGAGCCGGAAGAAGGTTTACGGCCGGAGCCTGCCGTGCTGAAGAAAATCTTTACCGCCTGGCAGGAGGCGCTGGAAGGGAAAGGCTGGAACGCGCTGTATGTCGAAAATCACGATCTGACGCGTATCACTTCGCGCTGGGGCGATACCGAGCACCACTGGCGGGAAAGCGCCACCTGCATCGCCGCGCTTTATTTCCTGATGCAGGGCACGCCGTTTATCTACCAGGGCCAGGAAATCGGCATGACCAATACCCGCTTTGGCGGGATAGAAGATTTTGATGATGTGTCAGCGAAAAATATGTGGCGGGAACTGGCCGGGCAGGGCAGAAGCGAAGAGGAGATTATCGCATTTCTGACCAATACCGGGCGCGATAATTCCCGCACGCCGATGCAGTGGAATAACTGGCCTAACGCCGGGTTTAGCGACGGTGAGCCGTGGTTCCCGGTCAATGCCAACTACGAGATGATTAATGTCGCCTCCCAGCAACAGGATCCGAATTCGGTACTGAACTTTTATCGTGCGCTGATTCAGCTGCGCCGCCAGGAGCGAACGCTGATTTACGGGCGCTACGCGCTTGAGCTGCCGCAGCACGAGCAGATTTATGCCTATCGTCGCGATCTCGCAGATGACACCTTTGTGGTGCTGTGCAATATGTCTTCGAAAGCCGCCAACTGGTCAGAAGAGGAGCTGTCGCTTCAGGGGATGCATTGCGTGCTGGGTAATTATCCGCAGGTGGATGAGGATTACAGGCTGCACGCCTGGGAGACCCGCGTTTACAGGGGGTGAAAAACAGGGTGGATGGCGGGTAAGCGTGCCCGCCACCCGCCGTTTATTGACGCGTCAGTAGCCCACTGCATCCAGGCGGAACTGCTTAGCGCAGTTGCCTGGATTTTTTTGTGTGGCGAGGGAGGCGCCGCTTAGCGGATCGTTAATTTTTGCCGCCGCAAGCGTTATCTGCATTTCCGTCAGGTATGCCGGATTGCCGTTACAGGTTAATTTTACCGCCTTCACCGCATCGCTTCCCCAGCTTTTATCCAGCGCCTTATTGAATGCTTTTCGCGTGACGACTTTGCCGTAGTTTTCTGCGAGGAAGGTGCCAAAAGCGCTTTGTTTAAATTCCGTATTGAGGCGCACCATGGTGCCGAAATAGGCGTTCGGATCAAAGCCAAAACATGCGCCGTGCTTTGCAAATTCATAGCGCTCAAGGCAAGACTGGCCGCCCGCGCCCGGCATTACGCCAGAAAGCCTGGCTGCGATATCAGCAGATAAATTTGGCGCGGGCGCGCTACATTTTTGCGAACTGCGAACCTGCGCCATATTGGGAACTGGGCGGGTGGCGCAGCCGTAGCGCATCCAGCGTTTGTTATCCACCCCGCGTGAGGAAACGGATTTTGGCAGACCGGGCCACAGGCCGTGCACCGTGAGAAACGCTCGCTTATCCGCCTGTTCACGCTGGCGTTTGCATTCGCCGGGCTCTTTTCGGTTACGCTCATGCATATTCTGGCAAAAGCCGGTCTGCCAGGAGAGCGCCAGCACGTAGGTTGCGAAATCGCCGTA
Organism: Buttiauxella sp.; assembly: GCA_032051265.1. GTDB lineage: Bacteria > Pseudomonadota > Gammaproteobacteria > Enterobacterales > Enterobacteriaceae > Dryocola. The sequence continues at coordinate 98,322 of DAMBYU010000006.1, read as the reverse complement.
CTGTTTGGGCTGCAGAGGTTCGGCGTGGGCAAGCAGGCTGGTTGCAAGCGTGGTGGTCAGGACAAGCGCGTTTTGCCACATATTGAGGTTCCATGAAGTCACAATTTCCAGAAAGTGGCTTATTAAACCATAGAAAAAGCGCCTCAGAGAGACGCTTCATCGTGATGCTAAACCGGTTAGGGTACGAGAGCGGCGGACGGCACCAGAATCTCAGTGGCGATAATCACCACCAGCAGACCCACGGCAATAGGTACAGAGGTGCGTTTAACCACTTCAAACGGAGAGATTTTCGCCATCCCCGCGACGGCCACCACCACGCCGGAAACCGGGGAGATAGTGCGGCCCAGGTTAGACGCCTGCAGCATTGGGATAGCCAGGTATGCCGGGTTGATGCCCGAAGAGTGAGCAAGCTTTGGAATCATCTCAACGAAGGCATAGAACGGCGCGTTACCGGAGCCGGTGGTCATCGCCGCCAGCATGGTCAGAATCACCAGCACCAGCATCAGAATAATGCTCGCGGAGCCAAACGACGTGGCAATCGAGATTAAACTCTGGATAAAGCCAATGGTGCTCAGCCCCTGCGCGAAGACGCCCGCTGCAACCAGCAGTATCACCACGTTAGCAAAGGCATCCGCCATGCCGCGATAGCAGACTTCAAGCCCGGAAAAGACGCTTTGCGTATTGAAACTACGGAAGAATTCGATAAGCGCCGCCAGCAAAATGCAGATAACCAGAATGGTAATAATGTGCAGTTGCGGCCCCCATTTGCCATCAAAAATCAGCACGCCGATGATAGGCGTGAAGGGGAGGATTGCGTAAAACGACGGCGAGGTGGTCTGGATTTCGCTGACGTCGAGCATCTCATGGCTGATATGCTCTTTTTTATCCAGGTAGCGCTGCCAGAAGAAGTGGGCAATCGCCATGGCAATAATGGCGGCGACGGAAATAGGCACGGTAGTTTTAAAGGCAAAATCTACCAGCGACATTTCAGCGGCTTTGGCGGCCAGCACCACATCGCCGGAAGTAGGGGAAAGAATAATCGCTGCCGGAGAGGCGCAAATTGCCGCAGCCGCCCCGCGGCTGATGCCCACGTTGACCATCACCGGGAATAGCGTGGCCATTAACAGCACGCCAAGACCGGTTGCGGAAGAAACTGCCAGCGACATCAGGCACGCCACGAAATAGGCAGCGATCATCAGAACGTAAGGTGAGTTAATAAATTTCAGCGGCTTTGACGCAAGCTTTACCACCATGTCGTTTGCGCCAATATGGGTCATGTAAGCAGCAAAACCACACAGCATCATAATCATCATGCCGAGATCGCCACCGCGACTCATTAGCAGGATTTTTATATATTCGACAATATCGGTCGCGTTGTAGCCGGTACTTTCAGCGCTGTCAGGCAAGACCTGATGGCCCATTAAGGCGCTGACGATGAGAAGTAATAAACCGCCGACGAAGAGTACGCCGGTGGCGGAGTAGCCTTTGATGATGTAGCGGGCTACGCCAACGATCACCACAATCCCAATAAGTAATTCCAGAAAAGTAAGCATAATATCCCCCGTTGCGCCCGCCGCGGTTTGCCGGGTCTGAGCGCAACCGAATGCCTGAAAAATAAACAATAGTGACCTTTGCCGTATTCTGCAAAGCGGTAAAAATGTGCCTGAGTGATTAATGCGTTTTCCTGATAAGCGTCAATTTTCAACCACTCTGCGCATAAGAGGTGACGCTTTTGCAAGCGGCCCGGCAATTATGACATTTACCTATTGCTTGTAGTTATGAATTTTTTTCCTGCGCGTCGTGAATGCAATAATTAATTATTTGTTGGTAATAAAATTAAATTTATATTGCTGATTTGTTAATTAAAACCCTCAACGTAAAGCATGCTAAAAAACCTTTAAAATATAAAGGACTCAAGCTTATACTTTCGCCACATCTATTTTTCGGGGTTTGTATTTTGCAATCCACCTGCTGGTCGACAAGCCGTTTACGCTTTTTCAGAAAGCATCTTTTGATGCTGCTGTTGGCGTTTGGCTGGCTTTTTGTCAACAGCCAGCTGGCGGTGGCTTCACACGATTGCCCGATAGATGTCAGCGCCCGGGCGGTAAGCGTTCAGCATAGCGAACACATGCTGATGGCAGAGGGGCACCCGTCGATGGCGCAAGTCAGCGGCCCGCTTTGCGAAAAGCACTGCATACCAGATGTAATGCAAAAGGATAATGGCCACAGCGATGTGGCGGCGCTTCCGGTGGCCGATACGCTGGCGCTGAGGGCTCCTGGCAGCGTGCCTGCGGCGATGCCCATCGCTCAGCTTGCTCCCCCTGCAACCGGCCCTCCGGCCACCATTCGGTTTTGTCGTTTTAGAGAATAACTCCAGCACTGTCACGGCTTACGGGCACTTTTGCCCATCCCTTTGACTTCTGTTCTGGAGATTTTTTATGTCTGTCATTTTTGCTCGCATCCTTGCAGCTATCGCGCTGTCTGCTTCCGTGGCGAATGCCGCTACCCATGATATGTCCATGCACCACGAAATGCCCGCCACTGAGGTTTATCAAAGCCACGGCGTGGTGAAAAAGGTGGCTGCCGACTCCCTTTCTATTGCCCACCAACCTGTACCTGCGCTGAACTGGCCTGCTATGACGATGACTTTTAACCTTCCGCCTGCAGGTTCATTGCCGCAGCTAAAAGCAGGCGATACGGTTGATTTCACCTTTAGCCAGCAGGGCGATGGCTATCAACTCACCTCGGTTACGCCGACTAAGTAATCGAGGACATCATGAAACAACGTTCCCTGAGCCTGTGGCTCGGCGGGGTGCTGTTTGCTGCGTCCGTTTCTGCCGCTAATGCGGCAGAATTTAGCCTGCAACAAACCCTGACCGCCGCTGAACTCTATTCCGCTGAATTATCGGCAAACCGTAACCAAAGCCATGCGCTTAATGCGATGGCGGATTCCGCACGCGAATTACCCGATCCGAAACTGAAATTTGGTATTGAAAACGTCCCGGTGCAGGGCAGCAATGGTCATCGCTTTACCCGCGAGGGGATGACCATGCAGCGTATCGGCATCATGCAGGATTACGTAAGCCGAGAAAAACGCGACCGCAAAGCTGAAACCCTTCTCGCACAGTCCGCCAGCAGCAAAGCCAAAGCCGAAGTGATTCGCGCCACGCTTCAACGTACGACGGCGCAGGCGTGGCTTGATTTAGCACTCTCCACAAAAGCGCTGGCGTCCGCCCGCAAACTGGTAGCTGAAACCGAACGCCAGACCTTAGTGCAGCAAGCAACGGTCGCCAGCGGCAGCTCGCCTGCTTCAGGGGTGATGGATATCCGCATGACGCTACTGGGCATGAAGGACAAAGTAACGCTTGCCGAGCGTGACGTTACGCTCGCGCAGACTCGCCTGCTGCAGCTGACCGGCAAGCAGGTGGATGCGGTAAGCGGGGCTATGCCTCGTTACCAGCGTTTGCCTGCCGACCCGGCGTTACTGGAGCAGGGGGTGATGGAACATCCCGAAGTGGTTCAGGCGGCGCGCGAAGCAGACGTAGCGAAAGCACGCTCCGCTCAGTCTGCCGTGGCGGCAAAACCGGACGTGGGTGTAGAGGTTTATTATGCCCATCGCGCGGATGATTACGACGATATGGCGGGCGTGATGTTCACCGTCGATCTGCCGGTGTTCAGGTCGCAACGCCAGGACAAAGACTATTCGGCGGATGTCTCCCGTGCGATGGAGGCCAACGACCAGCTGACACTGGCTAAACGTGAACACGTGGCGCTGGTGCGCAGCCTGGTGGCGCAATATCAGTATGCCCGGACGCTCTGGCAGCGCCAGCAGGAAGAAATTCTGCCGTTACAGCGCCAGCGTCTTTCGCTGCTCGAAGCGCAATATCGCTCCGGGCAATCCTCGCTTGCCGAACTTCTTGATGCACGTCGTGCGCTGCTGGATGCCGAACTGTCCGCCAGTAACGCCGGGAAAGCCGTGGCCCAGGCCTGGGCTGCCATCCGCTATCTGACGCCGCAGGAAAACACGCTATGAAAACCTCCCTTCAGCTTTCCCTGCTGGCGACGGCCATTGTCGTTGCGGCAGGCGCCGGTTACTACGGCGGAAAACAAAACCACACAGCTCCAGCGGCGAGCGTGCAGCCGGAGCGCAAGGTACTGTACTGGTACGATCCAATGACTCCCGGACAGCGCTTTGATAAGCCGGGTAAATCACCTTTTATGGATATGGATCTGGTGCCGCGCTACGCCGATGAAACGCCGGAGGAAGGCGGCGTGAGCGTCAGCGCTCGTCAGCAGCAGAATCTGGGAATTAAAACCGCAAGCGCGGAAAGAAAAACGTTGAATTATCAGTTGGATGCTTTCGCGACGGTGACAACGGATGAGCGCAGCGTACAGGCTATTCCCGCCAGTGCGAATGGCGTGGTCGAAAAGCTGTTTGTGAAAGCTCCCCAGCAGTTTGTAAAAAGCGGCGAGCCTCTGGCGCAGCTTTGGATCCCCGAGTGGACTGCCGCCCAGCAGGAATACCTCGCGGTACGTAAGCTGGGTGACAGCGCACTGAGTGCCGCGGCGCGGGAACGTCTGCAACTGCAATTTATGCCGGCAGAGGTGGTCCGTCAGGTTGAACGCAGCGGTAAACCGCAAACGCGAATTACCGTACGGGCTAAGCAGGCGGGTTATATCAATAAGCTTGAGACGCGCGAGGGCGCGCAGGTTGTAGCAACCGCGCCGCTGTTTGAGATAGCGAGCCTTAAATCGGTGTGGATTGTTATCGATTATCCACAGTCGCAGGCCCGGGCGCTTCAGGTTGGTAGCGAGATTATTGCTCAGTCCGATAGCTGGCCGGGCGAGGCTTTTCACGGACGCGTCAGCGAATTACTTCCGAATATGGAAACCACAACGCGCACGCTTAAGGCGCGCATCGTGCTGGACAACCCTGATGCAAAGTTAAAACCGGGTATGTATCTCAGCGTGAAGCTGGCTAATGAGCAACCGCGAGCGGCGGTGCTGGCCATTCCAGAAGAGGCATTAATCGAAACAGGGAGCGAAAGCCGCGTGCTGGTAGCGACGGGGGAAGGTTATTTTAGCCCCGTAAACGTGGTAGCGGGCTCGACAGAAAATGGCTGGGTCGAAATTAAACAAGGTCTGAAAGAGGGCGATAAGGTCGTGACTTCGGGTCAGTTCCTGATCGACTCCGAGGCCAGTTTACGCAGCGCGCTGCCGCAGGAGGAGCCTGCCGCCGAGCAGAAAGTGGAGTATCAGGGCGAAGGCGTTGTGAAGGCCATTGAAGGCGAAGCGGTGACGCTTTCCCATAAGCCGATTCCGGCGCTGAAATGGGGGGCGATGACCATGGACTTCTCTGTGAGATCTCCGGCTGACGCCCAGAGCGTGAAGGTGGGTGACGAGGTGATGTTCAGCTTCACGATGGATGAAAAAGAGGGCGCTGTTATCACCCACCTGATGCCGATGGCGGGGGGAATGAAATGATTGCCGCAGTTATTCGCTGGTCGCTTAAAAATCGGCTGTTAGTGCTGCTGGCCGCAGCAGGACTGGCAGCGTGGGGCCTCTGGTCTTTACAGCGTGCGCCGCTTGATGCGCTGCCCGATCTCTCTGATGTCCAGGTTATTGTCCGGGTCAGCTATCCGGGAAAAGCGCCGCAGGTGATGGAAGATCAGGTGACTTACCCGCTGACGACCACCATGCTTTCCGTGCCCGGGGCGAAAACGGTGCGCGGGTTTTCTATGTTCGGCGATTCCTATGTCTACATCCTCTTTGATGATGGTACCGATCCGTACTGGGCGCGTTCCCGCGTGCTGGAATATTTAAGCCAGGTACAGTCGCAGCTTCCTGCTGAAGCTAAAGCGTCTCTGGGGCCAGATGCGACAGGAGTGGGCTGGGTTTATGAATATGCGCTGGTGGACCGGAGCGGCAAACATAGCCTGGCGGATCTACGCGCGTTGCAGGACTGGACGCTGAAATTTGAACTGAAAACAGTCCCGAACGTTTCGGAAGTAGCGAGCGTTGGAGGTATGGTTCGCCAGTATCAGATTGTGCTCGATCCAAAGCGGATGCGCGCCCTGAATATCACTCACGATCAAGTCACTAGTGCTGTGCAAAGTGCAAATCAGGAAGGTGGCGGGTCGGTTATTGAGATGGGCGAAGCTGAATATATGGTGCGCACGGCGGGCTATCTGAAGAACCTGGATGACTTTAAACAGATTGTCATTACCACGCGCGAAGGCGTGCCGGTGCTGCTTGCGGACGTGGCGACGCTGCGCCTGGGACCGGAAATGCGCCGTGGGGTCGCAGAGTTTAACGGCGAAGGGGAGGTTGCGGGCGGCATTATCATCATGCGCTATGGCAAAAACGCGCTTGAGACGATTAACGCGGTCAAAGAGAAGCTTACGCAACTGCACAAAAGCCTGCCTGCCGGAGTGGAAATTGTGCCGGTATACGATCGTTCACATCTGATTGAAAACGCGATTGAAACGCTCTCTCACAAGCTGCTCGAAGAGTTCATCGTTGTCGCTGCGATTTGCACTTTGTTTTTATTCCACTTCCGCTCGGCGCTGGTGGCGATGATCACCCTGCCGCTGGGCATACTCGGTGCGTTTATCGTTATGCACTACCAGGGGGTGAATGCCAATATTATGTCGCTCGGCGGCATTGCGATTGCGATCGGTGCGATGGTGGATGCGGCTATCGTGATGATTGAAAATATGCACAAAGTGCTGGAGCAATGGCGGCATGAAAATCCCGACCAGCAGCCGGGGAGTGCAGATTACTGGCGGATTTCGGAGCAGGCGGCGGTGGAAGTAGGCCCGGCGCTCTTCTGCAGTTTGCTGATCATCACTTTGTCGTTTATTCCGGTATTTTCGCTTGAGGCACAGGAAGGACGGATGTTCTCACCGCTGGCGTTTACCAAAACCTATGCCATGGCGGTTGCCGCCGGGTTGGGCATTACGCTGGTACCGGTGCTGATGGGCTATTTCATTCGCGGGAAAATCCCGGATGAGAAAGCCAATCCTGTCAACCGCTGGTTAATTGCACTCTACGAGCCGCTGCTCGATAAAGTTCTGGCTCGTCCTAAAGCCACGCTGGTGGTAGCGGGAGCGTTATTGCTCGCAACGTTGTGGCCGTTAAGCCGTCTGGGCAGCGAATTCCTGCCGCCGCTGGATGAAGGCGATCTCCTTTATATGCCCTCTACGCTGCCGGGTATTTCAGCTCGCGAAGCGGGACGGCTTTTGCAGCAAACCGACAGGCTGATTAAAACCGTACCGGAAGTGGAAACCGTCTTTGGTAAAGCGGGACGGGCAGAAACCGCGACGGATCCGGCACCATTAACGATGATTGAAACAACTATTCGCTTTAAACCACGCGATCAGTGGCGAGCCGGCATGACCATGGACAAACTGGTGAGCGAACTGGATAGCGTGGTGAAAGTGCCGGGTATCGCCAACGTATGGGTGCCGCCGATTCGCAACCGCCTGGATATGCTGGCGACGGGGATTAAAAGTCCCGTAGGGATTAAAGTGAACGGCAATAATATTGCGGCGATTGAACAGGTAGCCGGGCAAATCGAACGGGTGGTGAAACAGGTTCCTGGCGTAACCTCGGTGCTTGCAGAGCGGCTGGCCGGTGGGCGCTACGTGGATATTAATATCGACCGGCGTAAGGCGGCAAGATTCGGCGTCTCCGTTAAAGAGCTGCAATCGCTGGTGGCAACGATAGTGGGCGGGCAAAATATCGGCGAGACGATAGAAGGACGAGAACGTTATCCCATCAACGTCCGCTACCCGCGTGAAATACGTGACAACGTGCAGAAGCTACGTGATATGCCGGTGGTGACGGCCAACGGCAGCCAGATTACGCTCTCTGAACTGGCAGATATTACCCTTACCGCCGGCCCGCCAATGCTGAAAAGCGAGAACGCGCGCTTATCTAACTGGATTTACGTTGATCTGCGTGGACGTGACCTGAAATCAGCCGTAGAGGAGATGCAGAAGGTCGTCTCTGAGCAGGTGAAATTAACACAGGGCGTGTCGTTATCCTGGTCGGGGCAATTTGAATATCTCGAACGAGCAACCGAGAAATTAAAAATTGTTTTACCTTTTACGTTAGTCATCATATTTGTCCTGCTTTACGTGACATTTTCCCGCGTCAGCGATGCGTTATTAATTATGGGGACTTTGCCATTTTCATTAATTGGCGGCATCTGGCTGCTCTATTTGTTAGGGTATAATTTATCCGTCGCCGGTGCCGTTGGGTTTATCGCTTTAGCCGGGGTAGCGGCAGAATTTGGCGTTATTATGATGCTTTATTTAAACCATGCCTTCGCGAAACATAAACTTGCCGACCCGGCGGGAGGAAACGCGATGCTGATGCGTGCTATTCATGAAGGCGCGGTACTGCGTGTGCGGCCAAAAATCATGACGGTGGCGACTATTATGGCAGGTTTGCTGCCGATTATGTGGGGCGATGGCACCGGATCGGAGGTGATGCGACGTATTGCGGCGCCGATGATTGGCGGCATGATCACCGCACCTTTGCTTTCAATGTTAGTGATCCCGGCGCTTTATGTATTACTGAAAAGAGAAAAGTAAAAAATTTCTTAATCCTCTGTAACCGATAAAAGGTTGCAGGGGATTGATTTAAATAGACTATATGCGTTAGCTAAAAAATATTGCCGGCAGATGTTACACATCTATAGGTGATTTTAAGAATAAGCTAATGCCTTATTGAGCTTCTATTAATTTAAACTTTGTTAGGTTTGGTATTGGATCTTAATATGGTATGTGCTTGTGAGTCTCAATAATAGATTACCGGTTTTTATTTTTTTCATTCCTGCTTTGATCATTGTGCCTGGCCATTGTGCGGCTGAGCAGGGTGTATTCAGCAACGCCTGGACCACCTTTTCTTCCGGCGTCTCGCAAACCTGGCATGAACCCGAACATTACGATCTTTATGTCCCGACAATGACCTGGCATGCTCGTTTTGCCTACGATAAAGAGAAAACCGATCGTTATAATGAGCGCCCGTGGGGCGGAGGATTGGGTCAATCCCGCTGGGATGAAAAAGGCAACTGGCACGGCATTTACCTGATGGTTTTTAAAGACTCTTACAACAAATGGGAGCCGATCGGTGGTTACGGTTGGGAGAAAACCTGGCGGCCGTTAGCGGATGAGCATTTTCATCTGGGGCTAGGCTATACCCTTGGTGCCACCGCGCGTGATAACTGGAAGTATATTCCAGTCCCGGTTTTGCTGCCTTTAGCCTCAATAGGTTATGGCCCGGCCACCTTCCAGATGACTTATATTCCAGGGACTTATAACAACGGTAACGTCTACTTTGCCTGGATGCGTTTTCAGTTCTGAAACGGGATCGGTGACGGCCTAAACATACCCGTTTTTTATATCCTTTTAAAAACAAGGGTTAATCAGTAATTGATAAAAAAATTAGCGACTTTTGTCACTTTTTCTCATTTGGGTACTGGACAAAACCCACCACAATTGTTGTACTGATGGGCGACACAGCATTTGTGTCTATTTTTCATGTAAAGGTAATTTTGATGTCTAAGATTAAAGGTAACGTTAAGTGGTTTAATGAGTCCAAAGGCTTTGGTTTCATTACTCCGGAAGATGGCAGCAAAGACGTGTTCGTACATTTCTCTGCAATCCAGAGCAATGGCTTCAAAACCCTGGCTGAAGGCCAGCGCGTTGAGTTTGAAATCACTAACGGTGCCAAAGGCCCTTCTGCTGCAAACGTAATGGCTATCTAGTCGCTACCAGCAGAATTTAAAAACCCGCGAAGGCGGGTTTTTTTTCGTCTGTCGATCATGCAAACAGATACATCTTCAAAAAGTATGCAACAACCAGCACACCCAGCAGCACAGCTCCCCAGCCAACGACTTGCTCTTTCATTGTTTTGATGCCCCTTTATCGTTCATTGTTCGGGATCGTGGCAGACAATGATTAAGCCAACCTTAACGCGTCAGGTTTTAGTGACTGGCGGCAACGGAAACCAGCCAGAATGCGAGCGCGGTCATCATAAAGGAGCCTGCCAGGTTGAGCAGCACGTTCAGCCCGGCCCAGGCAAGCCGTCCATCCTGCAGCAAAAAGACAACTTCGGCCGAAAAGGTGGAAAACGTTGTCAAACCACCACAAAAACCGGTGGTGATAAGCAATTTCCAGAAGGGGTCAAGGTGGGTGAGGCGGCTGAACAGGGCTAATCCCATACCGATAATAAATGCGCCCAACAGGTTTGCTGTTAATGTGCCAATGGGGATCGCGCCGTGAACAGGATTAAGTTTCAGACTCAAAAACCAGCGTATCACGCTGCCCGTTCCACCCCCGATAAATACAGCTGCCAGTATCTGTAACACTACGCTTCCCGTTTTTAAAATGCAGAAGTCAGGAGTGTAGCGCTCGCACAACCTGTTTTACACCCGATATACTGAAATTAATCATGACGGGCGGGGGAACGGGAATGAAAGTCGCGGTGGGGCAGTTTGCAGTGGGGAATATCTGGCAGGATAACGCGCGGACTTGCGTAGGGCTAATGGCGCAGGCGGCTTCGCAGGGCGCCGATCTGCTGGTTTTGCCGGAAGCCATCTTAGCGCGGGACGATAAAGATCCTGATATGTCGGTAAACAGTGCTCAGCAAGCCAACGGTGAATATCTCCATGTTCTTCTTGCAGAAAGCAGTAAAAATAACCTTACCACGGTGTTGACGCTCCATATTCGCACCACGGCGGGTAGAGCGGCTAATACACTGCTGGTTTTACGGGCAGGTGGAGTTATCGCCCGTTACCAAAAAATTCATCTTTATGATGCTTTTAACGTGCAGGAGTCCCGGCTAGTCGATGCCGGTGACAAGCTTGCGCCATTAATTGACGTGGCGGGGATGAAGGTGGGGTTACTCACCTGTTACGATCTGCGTTTTCCGGAAATGGCGCTGAGCCTGGCTTTAGCAGGAGCTGAGGTGCTTGTTTTACCGGCGGCCTGGCTGCGTGGGCCGCATAAAGAGCTGCACTGGACGACTTTATTGACCGCGCGCGCGCTCGATACCACCTGTTATGTGGTAGCATCCGGCGAATGTGGCAACAGAAACATTGGTCAGAGCAAGGTTATCGATCCTCTGGGCGTAATCATTGCCAGCGCGGCGGAAGCGCCGGCCCTGATTTATGCCGAGCTTGATGGCGAACGCGTGGCCGCCGTACGTGCAATGTTGCCGGTGCTGAAGAATCGCCGTTTTGCAGCACCTCGCCTGTGCTGATGTTTTTTTAAACAGGGCTTGATTCACCTTGTTACAGATTGCTATTGTGTCGCGCGGCTAAATATCCGTTAATTAGCCTGGTTTATTGTTCGCCGTACCCACGGCAGGTTTGACTTAAGAAGGTAGGTATGGGAGAGATTAGCATCACCAAACTGCTGGTAGTTGGCGTACTGATTGTATTGTTATTTGGTACCAAAAAGTTGCGCTCATTAGGCGGCGATCTCGGCGCGGCTATCAAGGGCTTTAAAAAGGCCATGAACGATGACGAAAGCAGCACTAAGCCAGCCTCCGCCACCGAAGCCCCGGCGGAACGCATTGCGCATAAAGAGTGATTTCTGCATGATTTGCAGATATTGAGATAAAAAAACCGGCCTCTGAGAGCCGGTTTTTTATTATGCTGCACTTTATATGTAACAAGTTGTAACGCTACTATTTTACTTCCATGCCTTTGGCCTGCAGGTCTGCATGGTAAGAGGAGCGAACAAAGGGGCCGCAGGCGGCATGGGTAAAGCCCATGGCTAACGCTTCGGCTTTCATCTCTTCGAACTCATCCGGACTCACGTAACGCTGCACCGGCAGGTGGTGGCGACTCGGCTGCAAATACTGCCCCAGCGTCAACATGGTTACACCATGACGGCGCAAATCACGCATCACTTCAACGATTTCCTGGTTAGTTTCGCCCAGGCCAACCATCAGGCCCGATTTTGTGGGGATATCCGGATGTGCTTCTTTAAAGCGTTCCAGCAGTTTCAGCGACCAGTTATAGTCCGCTCCCGGCCGTACTTTGCGATAAATGCGCGGCACGTTTTCCAGGTTATGGTTGAACACGTCCGGCGGCGTTGCGGTAAGGATCTCTAAAGCGCGATCCATACGGCCGCGGAAGTCCGGGACCAGCGTTTCGATTTTAATCGTCGGGTTTTTCTCGCGGATGGCGGAAATGCAGTCGGCGAAGTGCTGCGCACCCCCGTCGCGTAAATCATCACGGTCAACGGAGGTGATAACCACGTAGCGCAGCGCCATATCAGCGATAGTCTGTGCAAGCTTAACGGGTTCATTGGCATCTGGCGCGACAGGACGGCCATGAGCAACATCACAGAATGGGCAACGACGAGTACAGATTGCGCCAAGGATCATAAAGGTCGCGGTGCCGTGGTTAAAGCACTCTGCCAGGTTCGGGCAGGAGGCTTCTTCGCACACGGAATGCAGGCCATTTTTACGCATTGCCGCTTTGATACCCTGAATGCGGGTAGAGTCAGATGGAAGTTTAATCTTCATCCATTCTGGCTTTCTTAACAGCTCCTGGCGCTCTGTCACCACGTTTTTAACCGGGATCAGAGCCATTTTATCGGCGTCGCGGTACTTGACGCCGCGTTCCATTACAATGGGTTTACTCATATGGTGCGTGTTCCAGTTGCGGATAACGAGGACAGTCTGATTGAATTCAAGTTAGTGTTTTATTTATCAACTATTTTTGAATTTCGCCCCGCAGTATACCATCAGTGATGGGGGGAAATCAGCCAGCGCGTACAGGAAATGGGGAAAGAATTGTAAATGAGTTGTTGTTTTGTGTGCTTTGCAGGTTAACGGCTGGCAAAAAAAATGCTTACCCGGCGCACGCTATGCCTCAATAACGCAAAACGGCCAGCCTGCTGCCTGGCCGTTCCGCTTTTATATCCTCACGGCCGCCTGAACAGAGCAATGCTGCGGCCTTCCAGTTCGAAATCCTTTTCCCTGGTGATAGCGAGGCCGCGCTTTGCCGTATCGGAGGTGGTAACTTCCAGCACCCAGCCACCCTCACCGAACTGGGGAATACGGAACGGTACATTGCCTTCGAAAGGGTTGAACAACATCAGCACGTCGTGCCAGATGCCTTCCTGATCCTGCAGATCCGGGCGGCCGATATAAACTCCTAGCGTCGTTCCCTCGTCCCAGTGTTCAGGCTGTTGGGGGCCGCCGCCGGCATTGAACCACTTGATTACCATGCCGTCGCGCCAGTTCTCACGGCGGAGCAGCGGTTGCCTGGCCCGAAGCTTAAGCAACTGGCGGGTGAACTCGCGCAGCGCCTCGCTGCTTTCCGGCAGGTTGTCCCAGTGGATCCAGGAGATTTCGCTGTCCTGGCAGTAGCCGTTATTGTTGCCCATCTGGCTGCGGCCGAACTCGTCGCCAGCCAGCAGCATCGGCGTGCCGTGGGAAAAAATCATCGTGGCGAGGAAGTTGCGCTTCTGGCGTTCGCGCACCGCGTTAATGCCTTCATCTTCGGTCGGGCCTTCGGCACCATAGTTGTAAGAACGGTTGTCGTTGTGGCCGTCATTATTCTCCTCGCCGTTTGCCTCGTTGTGCTTTCCGTTGTACGAAACCAGGTCGTTGAGCGTGAAGCCGTCATGAGCGGTGATAAAGTTAACGCTCGCCCAGGGTCGGCGTCCGCGCTGATCGTAGAGATCGCCGGAACCGAGCAGGCGGGCGGCAAAGTCGGTCGGGACATTATCGCCCCTCCAGTATTCGCGCACCGTATCGCGATATTTGTCGTTCCACTCGGCCCAGCCTGGCGGGAAGCCGCCGACCTGATAGCCACCCGGGCCGATGTCCCAGGGTTCGCCGATAAGCTTCAGCCTGGAAAGCACCGGGTCCTGGATTATCGCGTCGAAAAAGCCGCCGCGCTGATTAAAGCCACCCGGCTCGCGGCCAAGAATAGTCCCGAGATCGAAGCGGAAACCGTCGATATGCATCGATTCCGCCCAGTAACGCAGCGAATCCATGATCATCTGCAGCACCCGCGGATGTGAGGTATTCACGGTGTTACCCGTGCCGGTGTCGTTGATGTAATAGCGGTGCCGATCGGACAGGGTGCGGTAATAGGAGAAGTTGTCGATGCCCTTTAACGATAACGTCGGGCCAAGTTCGTTGCCTTCCGCCGTATGGTTGTAAACCACATCAAGGATCACCTCGATACCGGCATCGTGAAACGAGCGCACCATATCGCGAAAGCCCTGAATGCCCTTCGGCCCGTAATAGCGCGAGGCTGGCGCGAAGAAACCCAGTGAATTATAACCCCAGAAATTCTTCAGCCCCCTGTCAAGCAGATGCTGGTCGTCCGGGAACCAGTGGACCGGCAGCAGTTCAACTGAGGTGATGCCGAGGCTTTTGATATAGTCGATGGAGGCTTTATGACCCATGCCTTCGAAGGTGCCGCGCAGCTGCTCAGGTAAGGCGGAATTGAGCTGGGTAAACCCCTTTACATGGGTTTCGTAGATGACCGTTTTTGGCCACGAAATGGCTGGGCGGTTGTTATCCTGCCAGTTGAACTCATCAGGATCGATAACCCTGCACTTCGGCATAAATGGCGCGCTGTCGCGGGTATCGAAAGTAAGGTCCTTCTCTTTATGCTGCAGATCATAGGCAAAGTGGGCTTCATTCCACTCGATGTCGCCAATAAGCTCGCGGGCATAGGGATCGATCAGGAGTTTGTTGGGATTAAAGCGGTGGCCGTTTTGCGGATCATAAGGGCCATGGACGCGAAAGCCATAGAGCGCACCGGGTTTCAGGCCCGGCACGTAACCATGCCAGATCTCATGGGTATATTCCGGCAGTTCCAGTTTTGCGATTTCGATCTTACCGCTCGGATCGTACAGACAAAGTTCGACGCGCTCCGCGTGCGCCGAAAAAATAGCGAAATTGACGCCCTCGCCATCGTAATTAGCGCCGAGTAGATGGCTCGATCCCGCCGTGATTTCAAAAGCTTTACCGTTTGTCATTCGTTTCTCTCCATTGAATTCTTTATGCATAACAGCGAGTTATGAAATTCATATATAGATAAAATCATATGCTTACGAGCACGGTAGCCATAAAGCTATCGACCATTCCTGAGTCGATGCGATCGCTCAGGGATAGCGTTTCTCCGCTGAGAATGTTGCGGTAGCGGCGGTGGGCGAGTTCCCCTGGCAGAGCGATTTCCGCTTCCGCAGGCGACGTCGCCGGGTTTTCCTGCAGCGTGCCGAAGACAAGGCGCGGCGCGATAACGATCAATGCATCGTCGCTTTCCATCCTTGCGAAGGCGATAAGATTCTCCGCCTGTTTGCCCGTAGCGGTAAGCGGCTGATAGTCGCCCCGGCGAAACAGCATCGGCTTCTGCTGGCGCAAACGCAGGACCCTGGCGGTAAGATGCTGTTTTAGCTGGCCGCTCCGGTCCTCTTCGCTATTAAACGTTAACTTTTTATCCTCATCGAGCATCCTTTCGAGCGCGGCGAAATCGGGCTCACGGCGGTTATCGGGATCGACCAGGCTGAAATTAAGCGCCTCGCTCCCCTGGTAGATATCCGGTACGCCCGGCGCCGTCAGTTTAATAACCGTCTGGGTGAGGCTGTTGACCAGGCCGGCGCGGATAAAGGGCTGTAGCGCCCCGGAAAAATCCTGCAGAAAGGTCTGGTTGGCCGGTGAGAGCAGGTGGCGGGCATAGTCGAGCACCGCTTTTTCATAGGCATCGTTGCTGTCGGCCCAGTCGGTGCGTAGCTTCGCTTCCCGCAGCGCTTTTTCCACAAAAGCAACAAACCGCTCTTCAAGCGCCTGCAGTCCCGCCTCATCTTTCGGGTGAAGTCTGGGCGGCCAGACGCCAGCCAGCGCCTGATAGAGCATCCATTCGACGGACGGTTTTGGCGCGGTACCATCCTCAAGCCTGATGACTTTGGCCTGATTCATCTGCCGCCAGCGGGCAACGCATTCGGCCCAGAGCTCCGGCGCTTCGGTAAGCGTATAGAGCCGCGCGCGGGCATCCTCTCCGCGTTTAGTATCATGAGTCGAGGTGCCTGAAAGCGCATCCGGCTGTCGTTCGAGCCGCGTTTTCATCTCCGCATGGAAGCGATCGAGCGAGAAGGCGCGGGGTATCGGTTCGGCGCCCACTTCGTTCAGGGCCAGCTCCATGTTCTGGCGGAAGAAGAGCGTATCCTCCACCGATTTCGCCATCAGCGGGCCCGTTAGCTGCTGGAAACGGGTGCGGAAGTTGGCGGCTTCGCCGGACGCCTCTTCGGAAACTTCGCCTGCGAGTATGCGGGTAAGAAAATCGAGCGCCTCCGGAGCAGGAGCATCCGCGCTGGTTCTTACTCTTTCCGCTACCCTTTGCAGCATGTCATAACTTTCCGCGGGCAGTCCTTCCGCCGTGCCGTAGGTGCGGTAGACCGGGAATGCGATCAGCAACTCGCGCAGGGCTGGCAGGACGGCATCTTCCTCCAGCGTTACCTTCTCCGTTCCGGCGATAGCCATGGCAAGCATCAGTAACCTCATGAACTCGCCTTCGAAGTTCCTGGTCACCATCAGCAGCTTGGCCGCCCGCAGTTCGGCTGCCATATTTACCGGCTTGCCCATAACCTCATTCCAGGCCGTGCGCAGATCGCGGATCCTGTCGCCATCCACCAGCACATCAGAGAGCGATTCGATAAATTCGTAACCGGTGGTGCCGGAAACGGGCCACGTCGTCGGCAGCTGCTCGTCCTTGCCAAGGATTTTTTCAACCGTGATATAGCACTCCGGTCCGGCCTGCTGTCGGAGGCGCTCAAGATAGGCCTGCGGATCGGCGAGCCCGTCTACATGATCCACCCGCAGCCCGTCGACCGCGCCGGAATGGACCAGTTCGAGGATCAGCCGGTGGGTATCGTCGAAGACGCGCTTATCTTCAACCCGAACGCCCGCAAGTCCGGTGATCTCAAAAAAGCGACGATAGGAAAGATCGCGCGGCGCATCCCGCCAGGAGATTAAACGCCAGGGCTGGCGCTCGTGCAAAGCGGCGATTTCCACCTTGTCGCTGAGCTGCAGAAGCTCGGCCTCGCGGCCCTGCCAGGTTTCGGGCGCCAGCGGGTAGAAGCTCTCAAAATAGGCGAAAGCGGGCCTGCCGGTTTTCGGGTCAGGCTGCACGGCAATCTCGCCGTTTTCCAGCACCTCCTCGAAGCTATCGCCAAGGAAGGGCAGGGTCAGGGGACGCGACCAGTCGATGTCGAAATGGTGGGCGTAACGGCTGTTTGCGCCATTCTCAATGACGTCACGCCACCACGCGTTTTCCAGTGAGGCGGCCATATGGTTCGGTACGATATCGAGGATCAGACCGATACCGGCCTCCTGCAGCGCCTTCACCATACGGTCAAAGCCTTCGCGACCGCCGATCGCAGGCTCGATTTCATTGGCGTCGATCACGTCATAGCCGTGGGTGGAACCGGATGTGGCGGTAAAAATCGGCGAGGCATAGAGATGGCTGATACCAAGCTCTTTCAGATAGGAGGCAAGGCCAGCGGCGCGGTCGAAAGTCATGCCGTTGCGGAACTGAATACGGTAAGTCGCGGTAGGGATCTTCACTTAACATCTCCCGGGGCAAGTCGGACAATAATGGAATTCTGCGGCAGTTCATTTGCCGCTTTCGGCCAGGCGAAAACAGTCTCACCGGGCAAATCGGGAAGCGGTCGGGCTTTCTCGCCAATGTTGAGCACCATTGAGAGCACGCCTTGCGGGAAGGTCCAGCTAACGGCAAGAAAACCTTCCGCAGTTTTCACTACTTTGCCAGCATCGCCGCCAGCGGTGGTAAGCAATGGCACAATATGTTTCTGCCGCAGCTTCAGCAGTTCGCGGGTGAAGGCCAGCCACTTCCTGCCTTCTTCGCTCTCCAGCTTCTTCCAGTCAAGCTTTGATCCTGTAAAGCTTTCTTCGGCATTCGGATCGGGTACGCTTTCGCCCTCATGACCGGCGTGGCCCTCGAACTCCTTCGCGCGGCCCTCGCGTACTGCTTTTGCGAGATCGCCATGGAAATCGGTGAAGAACAAAAAAGGAGTGGTCTCGCCATACTCTTCCCCCATAAAAAGCAGCGGGATATGCGGCGAGAAGAGCAGGGCGGCAAGCAGAACCTTAGTGCAGTCGGCACCGGCCAGTTCTGTCAGCCTTTCTCCCTGGGCGCGGTTGCCCACCTGGTCATGATTCTGGATGAAGTCGACGAAGGCGACCGGCGGCTGCCCGGTGCTTTTCACACCGCGTTTCTCACCCGTGTGCGGTGAGATCTCGCCCTGATAGGCGAAACCTTCCGCCAAAACCCGCGCAACGAGTTTTTCCGGCTCGCTGGCAAAATCCTGGTAGTAAGCGTGCGTTTCGCCGGTGGCGAATGCATGGACGCTATTGTGAAAGTCATCGTTCCATTCGCCGGTGAAGAGCGGCACCGCACCATCCTCATCTCGAGGATGCAGGAAGATGACGTTGCGGCTGTCCTCGGTGGTCAGATGGATCGGCCGATCGGTGATCCCGGCGCGGATACGTTCGGCGATCTCGATCAGCACATGCTTATCGGAACTATCCTCGATCTGATCGATCGCGTCGAAACGCAGGCCGTCAAGATTGTATTCCTCCAGCCAGTAGAGCGGCGCCTCCACGATATAGCGGCGGGCAGCTTCAACGTCATAGGCGATGCCGGCGCCCCAGGGCGTCGAGCGCTCCTGATGAAAGAACTCGGGCGCCAGTAGCGGCAGGTAGTTGCCCTCCGGGCCGAAATGGTTGAGCACGATATCGAGCACGACCGAGAGGCCATAACCATGCGCGGCGTCGATAAAGGCTTTGAAATCCTCCGATGCGCCATAGGCGGAATGCGGTGCGTAGAGCAGCACGCCGTCGTAGCCCCAGCCACGATTGCCGCCGAATTGCGAGACGGGGAGGAGCTCGATTATAGTAATGCCGAGCTCGGCGAGATAAGCCAGTTTGTCAATCGCGGCCCGGAACGTGCCTTCCGGGGTGAAAGTGCCGATGTGCATCTCGTAGACCACCGTATCGATCCACGGACGACCGCGCCATTCGCTGTTTTGCCAGCGATAGCGGCTTGGGTCGATAACAAGTGAAGGGCCGTTAACATCCGCTTTTTGGGCGCGGGAGGCCGGATCCGGCACCACCGTGCCGTCCACTAGAACAAAATTATATTCCGCCCCCGGTGAAACGCCGGTTGCCTGCAGTTCGAACCAGCCGTTGTCACTGCGGTTCATCTCTCTCTCTTCGTCGGCAAGCCTGAGCGTGACCCTTTCCTGACCGGGCGCCCAGAGACGAAAACGCACTACGTCGGCGGCTACATACTCAGCCCCCCAACTTTTAGGAAATGATTTGGACTCCATTCGATTGCCTCTTTTAACCCAGAAATGAGCAATGGACGACATCGCGCGGTGCTTGATCCGGTGATGCGAGCTTTAATGCGTCAGATGCGGTAACGGGTCGGAGCTCTTCTGGTCGCCGGTAAAGGTGGCGCACCCACAGAGTGGTGATGTTGAAACGGCGTCCGGGTGTCCCAGCATCAGGCAACATACGAGAATAATCATAGACGATGATGCGGGAGTTGATGTGTCGCAGCCGGGCTGGACAAGGAGATCTCAGGAGTATGCTTATAAAAAAGAGGGGTAAGTGACTGACCTGTGTGGATGATCTCACACAGGAGAGTCTGACAGGCTCAGGCAAGTAATTAATCAGGCATGGATATATTCAGTTTGAGGATTATCCAGTAGCTCAATGAGTTTACTGACCAGGCGCGGCTGAATATCTGCCAGCGTCATCCCCGGCTTAAGGTCTGTTACCTGCGTCATCTCAAGGCCTGCATAACCACAAGGATTGATGCGTAAAAACGGCGACAGATCCATATCAATATTCAGCGCCAGGCCGTGGAACGAACAGCCTTTGCGGATCCTAAGGCCCAGAGAACAGATTTTTCGCCCTGCAACATACACGCCCGGCGCATCAGGGCGTGGGTAGGCTTCGATGCCGATATCAGCGAGAGTATTGACGACGGTTTGCTCAAGGATAGTGACTAATTCACGCACGCCGAGCTTTCTGCGCCGCAGATTCAGCAGGACATACATTACCTGTTGTCCCGGACCGTGATAGGTCACCTGGCCGCCACGGTCGCTCTGGATAACGGGAATATCGCCCGGTACCAGCACGTGCTCCGCTTTTCCCGCCTGGCCCTGGGTAAATACGCTCGGGTGTTCGACAAGCCAGATTTCATCGCGGGTTGTGTCATCGCGCGTGTCGGTGAAATCGTGCATCGCCTGCGAAACAGGTTCATAAGGCTTAAGGCCGAGCTGGCGAATCAGAATGGTTTCTTGAGACAAAATACTGTCCCCGGCAGGTAATAAAAGGTGGCAGGATTATACCACAGCGCAATGAAAACACCCGGCTGGCGCCGGGTGGGGAATTACAGCACCATACGCACGATTTCGATATTACCCAGCTCTTCGTACAGGGTTTCTACCTGCTCGATATGGGTAGCCGTGATGGTAATGGAAACCGAATGGTAGTTCCCTTTGCTGCTTGGTTTGACCTGTGGCGTGTAGTCGCCCGGCGCGTGACGCTGCACCACCTCAACGACCAGATCAACCAGCTCCGGCTTCGCCAGTCCCATTACTTTGTAAGTAAACGGCGTAGGGAATTCGAGCAGTTCTTTAAGATTGGTTTTCATGGTAGCTCCAGCGTTACGGCAATAAAATAATAACTCCCGCGCAAGGGCGGGAGTTGCATCGATGAACAGTATATGGGGTCGTTATTGACACTTTCAAGCGTTCAATTATTAACCAAACCAGTGGTGGAACATCAGTTTGATGTAGTCGATGATTCGGCTAAAGAAATTTCCTTCCGGCATTTCCTGCAGCACCACTAATGGACGCTGTTCGATAACTTTGCCGTCAAGCTGGAAGTTAATGGTGCCGACAACCTGGTTTTTCTGCAGCGGAGCGTGCAGTTCAGGGGTGTTCAGCACATAGCTGGCTTTCAGATCTTTCATCCGGCCGCGCGGGATGGTCAGGTAGACATCTTTATCCACGCCAAGGGATGCCCGGTCGTTATCACCGAACCAGGCCGGCTCAGAGGAAAATTCTTTCCCGGCTTTCAGCGGAGAAACGGTTTCAAAGAAACGGAAACCCCAGGTAAGCAGCTTTTTGCTTTCGGTTTCGCGGCCTTTATAGGTATGCCCGCCCATCACTGCGGAAATCAAACGCATCTGCCCTTCGGTTGCGGAGGCGACCAGGTTGTAACCTGCGGCATTGGTGTGGCCGGTTTTAATACCGTCAACGTTCAGGCTCTTATCCCACAGCAGACCGTTACGGTTCATCTGGCGGATATTGTTGAACGTAAATTCTTTCTCTTTGTAGATGCTGTATTCGTTCGGCACGTCACGAATCAGCGCCTGGCCAATCAACGCCATATCGCGCGCGGAGCTGAACTGCCCGTCAGCGTCCAGGCCGTGAACGGTCTGGAAATGGGTGTTCTTCAGGCCAAGGGCGGAAACATAGCTGTTCATCAGGCCAACAAAGGCATCCTGGCTACCGGCGACAAAATCGGCCATCGCCACGCAGGCATCGTTACCGGACTGCAGGTTAATCCCGCGAATCAGTTGGGATACCGGCACCTGCATGCCAGGTTTGAGGAACATCAGCGATGAGCCTTTAAAGACCGGGTTGCCGGTCGCCCAGGCGTCATTGCCCACGGTGACCACCGCGTTCTCATCGAACTTGCCGGCCTTCATCGCCTGACCAATCACGTAGCTGGTCATCATTTTGGTGAGGCTTGCCGGATCGCGGCGGGCGTCAGCGTTGGATTCAGCCAGCACTTTCCCTGAATTGTAATCAATCAGGATGTACGCTTCCGCATCAATCTGCGGAACGCCCGGGATCATTGTTTTAATGTTCAGGTCGTCAGCTTGAGCGCAAGCCAAAGCACTAAGAGTAAGGGCCGTAGAGAGCGCCAGGCGCTTAACAAAACGTACAGGAAAGGCTGTATTCATGATAAGAACAACGACATCCGTGATGGAATTAAAAAAGTGCCTTACTATAGCAAAAGCGATTTTTGGTGACATCCGACTTTGCGCATGATTTGTTAATGAGCTTTACACTAATTTACGCGCTGTGGATATCAGCAAGTTTCACTTACATAGCAGGTGCGTTTGTAATAAATGACTGTTGCTGGGCTTCGCTCATCAGACGCTGCTGCAATGCCGCGGCTTCGCTACGACTGCCAAAGGGGCCAAGCTGCACACGGTAAACAGCACCGTTGCTTGAAACCGCGCCCGGCACATTGAACTGCTGACTGAGTTTCTGCTGCCATTGCGTTGCGCGCGCCTGGTCGCTCACGGCACCCACCTGAACCACATAACGTCCTGAAACGGCGGCTGGTGCTGCGGCCTGAACGGTACCCTGCACGGAGCCTGGGGCTGTCACAGGAGCTGTCGGAGCAGCAGGCGCGGCGGTTTGCTGAACTGGAGCTGGCGCCTCAGCGGCAGGTGCTGGCGCGGGTTCATCGGTTTCGATAACCCCTGCCGCAAGCGGAGTTGCAGCACCCAGGAAACCGCTGCTGTTCACTGGCGCACCGGTTGTGTCTTCGCTTTGCAGCGAAGCGTTACTGATGGCACGAACATCGCCCTGCGGCGCATCTGCTGGTGCAGAAGAAGCACTTCCCATGCCGGTGTTTAAATCCGGACGAGCGGGCAGGGCATAAGTTTGCTTAGCAATAGTAGTACAGGCTGTACCAGGACCTGACAGGGTGCCATCCTGCGCCACCAGAATCGGGTCGATTCGTACTTTAGTATTGTTCGACGTATTCAGGCGATCCGCAGAGGCACGAGAAAGCGAAATCACCCGGTCGTTGCCGTAAGGGCCACGATCGTTAATACGCACCACAATCATGCGGCCGTTTGCGAGGTTGGTTACGCGCGCATAGCTCGGGACAGGAAGTGTGGGATGCGCGGCTGTCAGCGCCATGGCATCAAAGGGTTCACCTGAGGCCGTTAGATTGCTTCCGGGTTCCGCATCATAGATAGCCGCAAGGCCAGTCTGGCTGAAATTGGCCGGGTTCTGGACAATCTTGTAGCTTTTACCGTTATTTTCATAATCCTGGTTCACCGAAGGATTCAACGGCTCATAGCGCGGTTCAGCCCCGCTAATTTCTACCACCGGACCATTACAGACCGCCGGTTGCGGCTGCTGGTTTACCTGCGGTTGTTCGTCACCACCGGACGAACAGCCAGCCAGAATGGCGGCTGCTACAAAAATCCCTGGCCAATGCTTAACCATTGCGCACCTCATTACACACTTTTCGACAACATCTTCCTGTGGGTATGTATCGACATCACGATACCAAACCCGGCCATCAGTACTATGAGGGCCGAGCCCCCGTAACTCACCAGCGGCAACGGCACGCCGACCACCGGTAAGATACCACTAACCATGCCAATATTAACAAACACATATACGAATAAAATTAGCATTAACCCGCCGGCCATAACGCGGCCGAAGGTCGTTTGCGCCCGGGCGGCGATATATAACCCACGCATAATAAGTAGCAGGTAAAGAGCAAGTAATACCAGCACGCCAACCAGCCCCAGCTCTTCTGCCAGCACGGCGAAGATAAAGTCCGTATGGCGTTCGGGTAGAAACTCAAGCTGCGATTGCGTACCGTGTAGCCACCCTTTGCCCCGCAAGCCGCCGGAGCCGATCGCAATTTTGGACTGAATAATATGATAGCCCGCCCCGAGCGGATCGGTTTCCGGATCGAGCAGCATCATTACGCGCGCACGCTGGTAGTCGTGCATCAGGAAGAACCAAAGAATCGGGATAAATGCCGCAAGCAGCAGCGCCGCGACGCCGATTAAACGCCAGCTCATGCCGGACAGGAAGAGCACGAACAGGCCTGAAGCCGCAATCAGAATGGAGGTCCCGAGATCCGGCTGGGCCGCGACCAGCAGCGTTGGCATAAAGATCAGTACCAGTGCGATACCGGTGTTCTTCAGCGTTGGCGGACAGACATCGCGGTTAATAAAGCGAGCGACCATCAGCGGGACGGCGATTTTGGCAATCTCTGAGGGCTGGAAGCGCACGATGCCTAAATCCAGCCAGCGTTGCGCGCCTTTAGAGATGGCCCCAAAGGCATCAACCGCGACAAGCAAAATAATACAGACGATATACAGGTAAGGCGCCCAGCCTTCATAGACACGGGGCGGGATCTGCGCCATAACAATCATCGCCATCAGACCCATCAGGATCTGGCCGATTTTACGCTCCATCATGTCCATATCCTGGCCGCTGGCGCTCCAGACGACCAGCGCGCTGAAGACCAGCAGCGCAAGGATAGTGACCAGGAAAAGCGGATCGATATGGATTTTATCCCAGATCGACTTTTTATTCGGATTATCAGTCATGGCTATTGATCCTCAGAACCGGGAGCGGCAGGTGCCTCAGCCGGCAAATCCGTGTTGTTATCCCCTAGCATCAGGTGGTCGAGGATTTGGCGCATAATCGTACCTACCGCAGGACCGACACCGCCGTTTTCCAGAATGATGGTCACGGCATATTCCGGATGCTCATACGGAGCAAACGCGGTCATTAATTTGTGGTCGCGTAAGCGTTCGGCAATTTTATGCGCGTTGTAAGTTTCGTTGGCTTTCAGGCCAAACACCTGCGCGGTACCGGATTTTGCTGCGGCTTTATACGGGGCATTTGCGAAATACTTGTGCGCCGTACCGTTCGGACGGTTGGCGACGCCGTACATCCCGTCTTTGGCTATCTCCCAGAATCCTGAATGAATATCGCCGACCGGCGGCTGCACCGGCTGCTTCCACGGAACCTGTTTGCCGTTTTCAGCGGTGCTCATCAGCAGATGAGGGACGCGTACGATGCCGTCGTTAATCAGGATCATCATCGCTTTGCTCATCTGAATTGGCGTGGCTGTCCAGTAACCCTGGCCGATGCCAACCGGAATGGTGTCACCCTGATACCACGGCTTTTTAAAGCGTTTTTGCTTCCATTCGCGCGTGGGCATATTACCCGAACGCTCTTCGGAAAGGTCGACACCCGTGTAGTGCCCGTATCCAAACTTGCCCATCCACTCTGAGATGCGGTCGATGCCCATGTCGTAGGCGACCTGATAGAAGAAGGTATCCGCTGACTCTTCAAGAGATTTGGTGACGTTCAGGCGGCCATGGCCCCACTTTTTCCAGTCGCGATAGCGTTTCTCGGAACCCGGAAGCTGCCACCAGCCTGGGTCGAACAGCGAAGTGTTGCGGTTAATCACGCCCGCGCTTAGCGCCGAGACGGCCATATAAGGTTTAACCGTTGAGGCTGGCGGATAGACACCCTGGGTGGCACGGTTAATCAGCGGCGTGTTCGGATCGTTAAGCAGGCCGGAGTAATCTTTTGTGGAGATGCCGTCAACAAACAGGTTTGGGTTATAGCTTGGCATAGAAACCAGCGCCATAATGCCGCCGGTTCGCGGGTCTGTTACCACCACGGCCGCACGGCTGCCTGCCAGTAAGGTCTCAATGTAGTTCTGTAATTTCAGATCGATAGTCAGATAAATATCGTGTCCGGCCTGCGGCGACACTTCTTTAAGCTGGCGGATAACGCGACCGCGGTTGTTAACTTCAACCTCTTCATAGCCGGTTTGCCCGTGAAGCACCTCTTCGTAATAGCGTTCTATCCCTAACTTGCCAATATCATGGGTTGCGGCATAGTTGGCGAGCTTGCCGTCTTTGTCGAGGCGTTCAACGTCTTTGTCATTGATCTTCGATACATAGCCAATAACGTGGGTCAGTGCGGAACCATACGGATAGTAGCGACGCTTGTAGCCTTTCACTTCCACGCCCGGAAAGCGGTACTGATTCACGGCAAAACGGGCGACCTGCACTTCGGTCAGGTTCGTTTTTACCGGAATGGATGTGAAGCGGTGTGAACGGGCGCGCTCTTTCTTAAAGTTGACGATATCGTCATCTGTGAGGTCGACCACCGGGCGCAGCGCGTCAAGCGTGGCCTGCACGTTATCCACTTTCTCAGGCATCATTTCAACCTGGTAAATGGTGCGGTTCAGCGCGAGCGGCGTGCCGTTACGATCGTAGATAATGCCGCGGCTTGGCGGAATCGGCACCAGCTTGATGCGGTTCTCGTTTGAGCGGGTCTGATAGTCGGTAAAACGGACGATTTGCAGATTATAAAGGTTGGCGACAAGCACGCCGGTCAACAGCAAAATGCCGATAAAAGCGACCAGCGCCCGGCGCACAAAGAGCGCAGACTCAGCCGTATAGTCGCGAAAAGAATTCTGTAATTTCATCCGTAGGTTTGTTTTACCAGGCTCGAAGTTTACTCACGGTGATAGGGATGATTGGTCGTGATGCTCCATGCACGATAAAGGCTCTCCGCCACCAGAACCCGCACCAGCGGATGAGGAAGGGTCAGCGTGGAAAGTGACCAACTCTGTTCCGCGGCGGCTTTACAGGCCGGAGCCAGCCCTTCCGGGCCACCAATCAACAAGCTGACATCGCGACCATCCTGCTTCCAGCGTTCAAGCTGGGTGGCAAGATGCGGGGTATCCCACGGTTGACCGGGGATATCCAGGGTGACGATGCGGTTGCCTTTACCGGCGGCCGCCAACATCATTTCGCCTTCTTTATCGAGGATGCGCTTGATATCAGCATTTTTGCTGCGTTTTCCCGCCGGGATCTCAACGAGTTCAAACGGCATATCTTTGGGAAAGCGCCGCAGGTACTCGGTAAAACCGGTTTGTACCCAGTCAGGCATTTTGGTTCCGACCGCCACCAGTTGCAGCTTCACTCATTAACTCCAGAGCTTTTCCAGTTCGTACAGCTGACGGCTTTCTTCCTGCATTACGTGGACGATAACTTCGCCGAGGTCAACCACCACCCAGTCGGTCGCGTTGATGCCTTTTACGCCCAGCGCATCCAGCCCTTCTTTACGAACGGACTCGACGACGTGTTCAGCGATGGACATAACGTGGCGATTGGAGGTGCCGGTACAGATAACCATGCAATCGGTGATGCTTGATTTGCCCTGAACATCAATCGCGATGATGTCCTGGCCCTTGAGATCGTCGATCTTATCGACGATAAAATCCTGGAGTGCTTTACCCTGCAAGTGTTCCCCCTGGGAGCATAAAAGTGTTCAGTTTGGCCCGTATCAAAAGCCATTATACTTGATTGCTGGCTGAGCTTGCCGAAAATTGGCTGCGAGGCGCTCAAAGTGGGCTATCATCCCACCGGATGGCCTGGTTTGCATCGCCATTTTTGTAAAACTATTTTCGAAAAGTCATGCTTACGGGCAGGAAATTATGGCAGCGGAGCATAACAGCCTGAGGTGCGGTGTCAATGGCTGACAAGGTTAACTCGTCAGGGGTTTTGTCAGCGTCGGATATTCCGCGCGGCTGTTGAGCGTTTTCAGCGTGACAAAGTCGTTATGAATCTCCACCGCGCTCCATGTTCCCTGTTCGATAACGAAGTGCCACAGGGAAGCGGGCGGCATATTTAGCATCGTGGCGAGGAACAGGCTCAGCACGCCCTGATGGCTCACTAGCAGAATATTTTCCTCATTGTGCTGCAGCGCTTTTATCGACTCGCTAAATTCGCTGACTCTTTGGGCAAAGCGTTGAAAGCCTTCGCCGTTGTGCGGGATGACATTTTGCCAGTCGCTGCACCAGGCCGCATAGTTTTGCGCATCGTCACGTTGCAAATCGCGATGATGACGCATTTCCCAGTCGCCAAAATTCATCTCATTCAAACGTGGCTCTGCGATCGCCGGGATATCGCGCTGCTGCAGAATCAGCCTTGTTGTATGCTGAGCCCGCCCCAGTTCGCTACAGAACACTTTATCGAAAGCAACGCCGCGCAGCATTTGCCCAACGGCCAGCGCCTGATTTATGCCAGTCTCGGTGAGTTCCGTTTCTGAAATACCGCTATAGACGCCATCGCGGTTTGCCCGGGTTTCGCCGTGGCGCACTAACCAGAGTTTCATCGTTATTGCTGATACAGGTTGTGCTGCTGAATAAAAGCCAGGACCGGAGCAGGGACTAGTTCGTCACACGAAAGGTTTTGCGCCAGCCGCTGGCGAATAGCGGTGGCGGAAATGTCATACATCGGCGTTTGTGCCAGATAAATCTTCCCCGCCGGAGCGGCGTGCAATTCGTCAACCAGGGCTGTGCTGTGTCTCTCCAGCCAGCGCTGTTGTTCGGCGGTTTCCATCGCAACCGGGTAACCGGGGCGCTGGCAGACCAGCAAATGGCACAGCCCGAGCAGGCTTTCCCAGCGATGCCAGCGTTGCAGGCTCAGCAGTGAATCCTGCCCAATAATAAAAGCCAGAGGCTGCAGCGGGCCTTGTTCGGCGCGTACCTGCTCCAGCGTCTCGACGGTCCAGGAAGGCGTGGAACGCATCAGCTCGCGCGCATCAAGCCGGAAAAGTGAATTCCCTGCAATCGCCAGTTCCACCATCGTCTTGCGCTGCTGGCTATCCGCCTCAGGCTGGGGACGATGTGGCGGAACATTATTGGGCATAATAGTCACCCGATGGAGTGCCGCCTGTGTTGCCAGCGCTTCAACGGACTTCAGATGCCCGTAATGAATCGGGTCGAATGTTCCGCCATAAATTGCACACAGCGGGAGGGCTGGGCTAGCCATCGATAAAGATTTCCGGCAGGGTTTTATGGCACAGCAGCAAAGAAAGCCCTTCCAGCTCGGCCCATACCGACTGGCCGTAATCCTGTTTTAGCGTCAGTTCAATCTGGCTTAGCAGACGCACGGCTTGATAGAGCTGCTCTGCACTGAGGCGATTCAGGGCTTCGGTAACCAACGCCCGGCGATTTTGCCAGACCCGCTGTTGATCAAATAGCGTGCGCAAAGGCGTATGTGCGGACTGGCGTTTGAGGTTCACCAGCTGCATTAACTCACGCTGAAGGGTGCGCAGCAGGATCGTCGGCTCACTAGCCTCAAGCCTTAGCTGCTGCAAAATATGCAGGGCGCGCTTATTTTTTCCGCCCAGTATGGCGTCGATCCAGTGAAACGGCGTGAAATGCGCCGCATCGCTTACCGCCTGCTCTACGCGTGGCAGCGTTAATTTTCCATCCGGCCAGATAAGCGAAAGCCGCTCCAGCGCCTGGGAAAGGGCCAGCAGATTGCCTTCATAGCAGTAACAAAGGAGCTGGTTTGCCGCATCGTCCAGAGCAAGATTCATCTGTTTTGCGCGCAGCGACACCCAGCGCGGAAGCTGCGCTTGTTCCGGTGTCTGGCAGGTCACCAGAACGCTACGATCCGCAAGCCGGGTATACCAGGCGGCATTTTCCTGCGCTTTGGTGAGCTTATTTCCACGAACCAGCAGCAGGATATCGTCATGCAGCAGGCCGATAAGCGTTTCCAGCTGGCTGTTAATAGCCGCATTCGGGCCGTTATCAGGTAGCTGGAGCAGAAGGGTCTGGCGGCTGGCGAAGAGGCTCAGCGCCTGGCAAATGGAGAATAAGGCCTGCCAGTCGGTACTGGCGTCGATCTGAACCCGGTGATGCTCTTCAAAGCCCTGAGCGACGGCCGCCTGGCGTATCGCATCATGACTTTCCTGCAGCAATAAAGGATCGTTACCAAGCAGCAAATACGCCGCGCGCAGCCCTTCATTGAGCTGCGCGCGGAGCTGTTCCGGATACAACCGAATCATTGGCTGCCGGAGGTGGCCGGAAGCGTAGTGGAAACGCGACCGGAGGTCGTTTCGGTATTTGCCGGAGCGCTGTCTGCCGGGCTTCCTTCGGCATCCTTTGTTTCCGCAACGTCTGCCGCTTGAACAGAAAGCAGCTTGCGGATCAACTGTTGCGCTGCGGTGGTATACATCTCTTTGATAAGCAGATCCTGCTCGGCATCTTTCGCAAGCGTAGTCAGCGGGTTATCGAAGAACGATTTATACACTTTGGCGCTAATCGGGTAGATGTCATGGCCTGGAATTAAAACCTGAGCCCTGACGGTCATCACCATTTGATATTCCGCAGTACGGCCATTCTGGAAGATAGACGCGGTGTCTTTACCCACGGTGCCTCCCAGTATGCGAAGCGAAGGAATATCATTGCGAACGCCGGTTTTTGTATCCTCAACGATGGTCACGCCGTTCAGCCGTAGCTGGGAGCGGATTTCACGCGTTAACGGCCCGTTAGGATCGCTGGAGTTGAGGATCATGGTCTTTAACTGAGTGGGTACCTGCGTGCTGCCACGCAGGTGAAAACCACACCCGGCGGTGAGAAGCACCGCCAAAGTAACTAACAAGGTGACAAAGGGATGTCGCACGGTTCCTCCTGCGCTTAGCCCACAACCAGGTTCAGCAGTTTACCCGGTACGTAAATCACTTTACGCACGGTTACGCCCTCAAGATACTTTGCTACCAGGTGTTCCTGACCCGCGCGTTCACGGACCTGTGCCTCTGTAGCATCCGCCGGAACGGTGATTTTGCCGCGCACTTTGCCGTTAACCTGCACGACAACCAGCAAAGAATCTTCCACCATCGCTTTCTCATCAGCCTGCGGCCACGGCGCGTTATCAATATCGCCTTCGCCACCCAGCGACTGCCACATATCGAAGCAGACGTGAGGCGTAAACGGATAAAGCATGCGTACAACGGCCAGCAGCGCTTCGTGCAGTAACGCGCGATCCTGGTCGCCATCCTGCGGCGCCTTCGCCAGCTTGTTCATCAGTTCCATAATCGCGGCAATCGCGGTATTGAAGGTCTGACGACGACCAATATCATCGGTTACTTTCGCGATAGTTTTGTGAACGTCGCGACGCAGCGCTTTTTGATCTTCGTTTAATGCCGCTACATCCAGCGCAGGGGCATCACCACGGCTGGTGTGCTCGTAAGCCAGTCGCCAGACACGCTTCAGGAAGCGGTTAGCCCCTTCAACGCCGGATTCCTGCCACTCAAGCGTCATATCTGCTGGTGAGGCGAACATCATAAACAGGCGAACGGTATCCGCGCCGTAGCGTTCAACCATCACCTGCGGATCGATGCCGTTGTTTTTCGACTTCGACATTTTGCTCATGCCAGCATAGACCAGTTCGTGGCCCTGTGCGTCAGAGGCTTTGATAATGCGGCCTTTCTCGTCGCGCTCAACGATAGCCTCTGCCGGAGAAACCCAGTTACGCTCGCCGTTTACGCCGGTGTAGTAGAAGGCGTCAGCCAGCACCATGCCCTGGCACAGAAGCTGTTTAGCCGGCTCGTTTGAGGTCACCATGCCCGCGTCGCGCATCAGTTTGTGGAAGAAGCGGAAATAGAGCAGGTGCATAATGGCGTGTTCAATACCGCCAATATAGATATCAACCGGCAGCCAGTAGTTAGCCGCTTTAGAGTCCAGCATGCCTTTATCGTACTGCGGGCTGGTATAACGTGCGTAGTACCAGGACGACTCCATAAAGGTATCGAAGGTGTCGGTTTCGCGCAGCGCAGGCTTGCCATCAACGGTGGTTTTCGCCCACTCAGGATCGGCTTTGATTGGGCTGGTGATACCGTCCATCACCACATCTTCCGGCAGGATAACCGGCAGCTGATCTTCAGGCGTTGGCATTACGGTGCCGTCTTCCAGCGTAACCATCGGGATGGGTGCGCCCCAGTAACGCTGACGGGAAACGCCCCAGTCGCGCAGACGATAGTTAACCTTACGCTCACCAACCCCTTTTGCTGCCAGTTTGTCAGCGATGGCGTTAAACCCGCTCTGGAAGTCCAGACCGTCGAACTCGCCTGAGTTGAACAGAACGCCTTTCTCAGTCATGGCTTGCGCAGACAGGTCAGGTTCGCAGCCGTCGGCATTCAGGATAACCGGTTTGATCTGCAGGCCATATTTGGTGGCGAACTCCCAGTCGCGCTGGTCATGGCCCGGAACCGCCATTACCGCACCAGTGCCGTATTCCATCAGCACGAAGTTAGCTACCCAGACAGGTACGGCTTCACCGGTCAGCGGGTGAACGGCGTTGATACCCGTTGCGACGCCTTTTTTCTCCATGGTTGCCATTTCTGCTTCAGCAACCTTAGTATTACGGCACTCTTCGATAAATTCAGCCAGCGCCGGATTGTTGACTGCGGCCTGCTGAGCCAGCGGATGGCCCGCAGCAACGGCCAGATAAGTCACGCCCATAAAGGTGTCCGGGCGGGTGGTGTAAACCGTCAGTTTTTCCGCGCTGTTTTCCACCTCGAAAGTGATTTCTACACCTTCGGAGCGGCCAATCCAGTTGCGCTGCATGGTTTTGACCTGATCGGGCCAATGGTCCAGCGTATCCAGGTCGTTAAGCAGTTCGTCCGCGTAGGCGGTGATTTTGATAAACCACTGCGGGATCTCTTTGCGCTCAACTTTGGTGTCGCAGCGCCAGCAGCAGCCGTCGATAACCTGTTCGTTTGCCAGAACGGTTTGATCGTTCGGGCACCAGTTAACGGCGGATGTTTTCTTGTAAACCAGCCCTTTGTTATACAACTGGGTGAAGAACTGCTGTTCCCAACGGTAGTATTCCGGGGTGCAGGTCGCCAGCTCACGGCTCCAGTCGTAGCCGAAGCCCAGCGTTTTGAGCTGGTTCTTCATGTAGTTAATGTTGTCATACGTCCACGGCGCAGGCGCGGTATTGTTTTTTACCGCAGCACCTTCTGCAGGCAGTCCGAACGCATCCCAGCCGATGGGCTGCATAACGTTTTTACCCAGCATACGCTGGTAGCGCGCGATAACGTCGCCGATGGTGTAGTTGCGGACGTGGCCCATATGTAGTCGGCCAGAAGGATAGGGGAGCATTGACAGGCAGTAGTACTTCTCTTTGCCTTCGTCTTCGGTGACTTCAAAGGTACGCTTCTCTTGCCAGTGAAGCTGTACGTTGGATTCTATCTCTTCCGGGCGGTATTGCTCTTGCATGGCGGCCAGTGGTCCTGTAATGAAAGACAGCTACAAGTTGTAGCCTGTAACGTATTAGGTTTCAGATCCGCATAGCATAGCTGATAAGACAGCGGCAAAACAGCCTTTCGACGCCCCTCGTGCCCTTTTCTCGTTTGCGGTTTTTTTATGCCGCTTGTGGACAATCTGACAAAGGGATGTCCGATTAAGGTCTACTATTAGAGCAGGTTACATAACCATGAATGCCGAAATCTCTTCAAGGAGGCAGACAGAAGATGAACAAGGTTGCTCAATTTTACCGTGAACTGGTGGTCTCGCTCACCGAACGATTACGCAATGGGGAACGCGATATTGATGAACTGGTCGCCAGCGCACGCAAACGCATGAACGAGACCGGGGAGTTGACCCGGACTGAAGTTGATGAAGTGACGCGTGCGGTCCGACGCGACCTGGAAGAGTTTGCCCGCAGCTATAACGAAAGTCAGGGTGAGTTTACCGATAGCGTCTTTATGCGCGTGATTAAAGAGAGTCTCTGGCAGGAGCTGGCGGATATTACGGATAAAACGCAGTTAGAGTGGCGGGAAGTTTTCCAGGATCTCAACCATCACGGGGTTTACCACAGCGGTGAAGTCGTCGGTTTAGGGAATCTGGTCTGTGAGAACTGTCATTTTCATCTGGCTATCTATACGCCGGATGTGCTGCCGGTGTGCCCAAAATGCGGACACAACCAGTTTCATCGTCGACCTTTTGAGCCGTAAAGACAAAGGGCCTGCTTTGCAGAAGACCCTTTGATTGATGACAAACACCCGAAAACCACGCTTTTCGGGTGTTTGGGGCAAACCAGAAGATATGTTAGTGCAGAATCTTCGCCAGGAAGTCTTTGGCGCGTTCGGACTGCGGATTGTTAAAGAAGTCCTCTTTATTCGAATCTTCGACGATTTTGCCTTCGTCCATAAAGATCACGCGGTTTGCCACCTTGCGAGCAAAGCCCATTTCATGGGTCACCACCATCATCGTCATCCCTTCCTGCGCCAGTTCGACCATAACGTCCAGTACTTCGTTGATCATTTCTGGATCCAGCGCTGATGTAGGTTCGTCAAAAAGCATAGCTACAGGGTCCATGCATAGCGCACGCGCGATAGCCACACGCTGCTGTTGGCCGCCAGAGAGCTGAGCCGGGTATTTATCGGCATGGGCCGTCAGGCCGACACGCTCAAGCAGCTTAAGGCCTTTTTTACGCGACTCTGCTTTATTGCGCTTAAGAACCTTGACCTGCGCCAGCGTCAGATTCTCAATAATCGACAGGTGAGGGAACAGTTCAAAATGCTGGAACACCATGCCGACGTGAGAACGCAGCTCGGCAAGGTTCGTTTTTTTATTGTTCACCTGCGTACCGTTAACCACTATCTCGCCTTTTTGCACCGGCTCCAGACCGTTAACGGTTTTAATTAATGTCGATTTGCCAGAGCCTGAAGGCCCGCAAACTACTACTACTTCGCCTTTTTTAACGCTCGTTGAGCAGTC
Organism: Buttiauxella sp.; assembly: GCA_032051265.1. Classification (GTDB taxonomy): domain Bacteria; phylum Pseudomonadota; class Gammaproteobacteria; order Enterobacterales; family Enterobacteriaceae; genus Dryocola. Next base: position 63,870 of record DAMBYU010000006.1, on the reverse strand, counting down.
GGTTAGCACCTGAAAGTGACCATACCATTTAGAAACATTTTTCAGGGAAATCATTGCACTGTCCTTTTCTTCAAGTAGCTGACCAACAGCGAGGCACTAAGACTGATAGCAAAATAGACCATACCGGCAAACAGGATCATTTCTACCTGGGTTCCGTCACGTTCGCCAATAGTGGAAGCGGTGCGGAAGAAGTCGGCGAGGCTTAAAACATAAACCAGCGAGGTATCCTGGAACAGCACGATGCCCTGGGTTAACAGCAAGGGCACCATGGCGCGGAACGCCTGCGGCAGGATGATTAATTTCATTGACTGCCAGTGCGTCATGCCTAACGCCAGCGCAGCGTTGGACTGCCCACGAGAAACGCTCTGGATACCGGCCCGGATAATCTCCGAATAGTAAGCCGCTTCGAACATCGAGAAGGCTACCATTGCCGATATCAGACGAATATCAGTCTGCGGCGACAGCCCCAGCACTTTTTGTAGGAAACCGGGCACCACCAGATAGAACCACAGCAGCACCATCACCAGCGGCACGGAGCGGAAAACGTTAACGTAAGCGCTGGCAAACCAGGCGACAGGTTTAAAACTTGAAAGACGCATGACGGCAAGCAGCGTGCCCCATACGATACCGATGACCACGGCGGTTACGGTGATTTTCAGGGTGATAACTAACCCCTGCATCAGGTAAGGCAAGGCCGGAAGAATTGAACTCCAGTCAAACTCGTACATTATTTGCCTCCCATATTGCCAGGCAGGCGAACCTTACGTTCCACCACATACATCACCAGCATAATGACGGCGTTAATCAGCACGTAGGCGAGCGTGATTGCCGTAAAAGATTCATAAGCATGGGCTGAATAATCCAGCAGCTTCCCGGCCTGGGCCGCCATATCGACCAGGCCGATGGTCGATGCGATGGCTGAGTTTTTCACCAGGTTCATCATTTCAGAGGTCATTGGCGGCACGATCACGCGATACGCATTTGGCAGCAGGACATAGCGATACGCCTGCGGCAGCGTCAGACCCATTGCCAGCGCCGCATTTTTCTGCCCGCGTGGTAACGACTGGATTGCAGCACGCACTTGCTCACAGACGCGCGCGGCGGTGAACAGGCCAAGACAAACCATCGAAGAGAGGAAGAACTGTACGTTCGGATCCAGCTCTGCTTTAAACCACATGCCAAGATTTTCCGGCAGCAATTCCGGTACCACCAGATACCAGGTAAAGAACTGCACGATCAGCGGCACATTACGGAATAGTTCAACGTAGAGCGTGCCTAAGCCCGAAAGCCAGCGATTAGGAACGGTACGGAGAATGCCAAAAAGAGAACCGACGAGAAATGCGATGATCCATGCGGTGATGGAAAGGGCGACGGTGACCTGGAAGCCATTCCAGATCCAGCCCAGATAGGTGGTGTTGCCGAACGGGGCGGGCTGTAAAAAGATTCCCCAGTTCCAGTCTATAGACATAAACGACTCCGAAAAAATGAGGGTAGCAGCGCTACCCTAAGACCATTGACAAAGAACTTCGCGATTAAAGGCTCTGAAAGCAGAACGATTAAAAACAAAGCATGCTGTCATCTGGTTTACCCCGAAGACCAAAAACCACGTTTTTGGATCTTCGTCAGCAAGTGAGGGTAGCAGCGCTACCCTCGAAGATTGATGAGAAGCCAGTACCCTTTCAGGTCTTTGCCTGGGTTTATCAGGTACTTTCACGCCGGATGGGGAACGACCATCCGACGCATAGTCTGTCCGGGCTTCAGTTCGTCAATCGGGGGGCAGGTCGCCCTGGCCCTTTAGTTCTAATTAGTTAAGTGCTTTATCGTTTGGTTCTTTGAACAGCGCCTTCATATCGTCAGACAGGGCGAAGTTCATATTGATGTTTTTCGGTGGGATTGGGTTCATAAACCATTTATCAAACCATTTGGCTGCTTCGCCGGAGGTCTGGACTTTCGCAATGGTGTCATCCATCAGCTTTTTAAATTCAGGATCGTTTTTACGCAGCATACAGCCGTAGGCTTCACGAGACTGAGGAGTGCCAACGATTTCCCAGTTACCCTGTTTTTTCGCTTTAGCGCGTTCGCCGGCGAGCAGGGCGTCATCCATCATAAAGGCAACCGCACGGCCGCTTTCCAGCGTACGGAAGGAGTCGCCGTGATCTTTAGCGCTGATAATGCGCATATCCATTTTCTTCTCTTCATTCAGCTTATGCAGCAGAACTTCGGAAGTTGTCCCGGAGGTGACTACCACCGCTTTGCCTTTCAGATCGGCGAAGTCTTTAACCGGGCCACCTTTTTTCACCAGCAGGCGGGTACCGACGACGAAAATGGTGTCCGAGAAGGAGGCTTGCTTCTGGCGTTCCAGGTTATTGGTGGTGGAGCCGCACTCAAAATCGAAGGTGCCGTTTTGCAGCAATGGAATACGGTTTTGCGAGGTAATTGGAATCAGCTTAACCTGCAGATCCGGTTTGTTGAGCTGTTTCTTGATGGCATCAACAATGGCGTTGGAGTAGTCCTGGGAGTAGCCGACAACTTTTTGTTGGTTATCGTAGTATGAGAACGGGACGGAAGATTCACGATGGCCGACGACAATCACGCCGTTAGCTTTAATTTTATCCAGCGTGCTTTGCTGGGCGTCGCCCGCTGGCGCTGCGGCAGGTTTAGCATCTTCTGCGTGCGCGATCCCGGCACTCATTCCCATAACTAACAAAGCTGTGGCAAATTTTCTCAATTGCATTTCCAACTCCTTAATCTTCGTGCCACGAACGGCACTGATACACGATGTGTGCGTTGTGTTTTGTTGTTGTGTAATGATAAAAACGGGCGAATCTTCGCCTTTTGTTAACATTTAACGTAGCTGAATGTAAAGTTATTGCTATGCAGATGTTTATTTTTGCGAAGTGCGCCGCACCGTTTAAAGGCAAAAATCCGCCATTGCACCAGAGTGGTGCTTACGGTGACTTAAATTGGTGCAGCGTTAATTGGCGCTTCGCCGTTTATCGTTTTTCGATAAATACAAAGCAATTGATGTGCCAGAAATAAAAAAGGCCAGCAGATTTGCTGGCCTTTAACAAAGGAATTACAACTTTTTGCGGCTACGTAAGCTAATCAATATGGCGCTAAACCCGAAGAACAGCGTAATAATCCACAGCGGCCAGTTGCCGAAGCGGGCGTAAGGCGTGAGACCCGTGGTTGGGGTCACTTTTGCCTCGAGCACTTCACGGGTGAACTGCGGGATCATCGCTTCAACGTCGCCGCTGGCGTTAATGACGGCCGTTACGCCGTTATTAGTGCTGCGTAGCAGCGGGCGGCCTAACTCCAGCGAGCGCATGCGTGCCATCTGGAAGTGCTGCCACGGGCCAATCGACTTGCCGAACCACGCATCATTGGAGATGGTGAGCAGGAAATCGGTGTCCGGACGGAAGTTGTCCCGCACCTGTTCGCCAAGAATAATTTCATAGCAGATGGCCGCCGTCAGTTTAATACCGTTGGCCTGTAGCTGAGGCTGCAAATAAGGCCCCCGGCTAAAGGAGGACATCGGCAGGTCAAAGAATGGCGCAAGCGGGCGCAGGATGGATTCCAGCGGAACAAACTCGCCAAAAGGGACGAGATGGTTCTTATTGTAACGATCCGCGCTGTTGTAACTGTACGGGTTACCTTCACCCAGCGTGATGATGGTGTTGTAGGTGTCGTACCGGTTTTGCTTATTAAGCCTTGCGTCCACGATACCGGTGATCATCGCGCTGTGCTTAGCGCGCAGCAGATCGTCCATCATGGTCAGGAACTGCTGCTGGTTAATTTCAAGATCGGGAATCGCTGATTCAGGCCAGATAATCAGCCGGGCTTTGCCCATCTGCGGCTGGGTTTTATCGAGATAGATTTTCAGCGTATTAATGAGCTGATCTTCATCCCATTTCAGCGACTGCGGAATATCGCCCTGAACCATAGCAATATCAACGGCACGTGTTTTCTCCGGCTGAAACCATTGCACAGAACGCAACGGCCATGACAGCAGCAGCAGGGCGGCTGCGATAACCGCCGGGCGCCAGTTGCGTTGCTGCAGAGCGAAGACAAGCAGGCCGCTTATGATCATCAGCAGGAAGGTGACGGCTTCTACCCCCAGAATCGGCGCTATGCCTTTGAGCGGGCCGTCAATCTGGCTGTAGCCGAACTGTAACCAGGGAAAGCCCGTCAGCACCCAGCCACGCAGGAACTCGGTGCACTGCCATAGCATCGGGGCGGCAATCGCCATACGCCACCAGGTTGTTTTTGGCCACAGCTTGCTCAGTAAACCCGCGAACAGGCCGGTATAAAGCGACAGGTAAGCGGCGAGCAGTATCACGAGGAAGACATTCACCGGACCCGGCATACCGCCAAACTGCGCGATGCTGACGTAAACCCAGTTAATGCCGCTGCCAAACAGGCCAAGCCCCCAAAAGAAGCCGATCCAGGCGCTTTGAATGGCGCGACGGTTGAGGGTCAGACCCTGCAGACCGGCCAGTGAGACAATAGCGGCAGGCCAGAAATCATACGGCGAAAAGGCCAGCGTCCCGCAGGCACCAAAAAGCAGCGCCAGCAGCAGACGCACGCGCTGGCGCTGTAGTAGTAAAGCAATTGCCATCTTTAAATTAATCTTCCAGTTTCGGTTGTGGCGAGTCGTCCGGAATTCTGACGTGAACCTGAATGATACGGCGGCTGTCGGCCATGGCGACTTTGAACTGGTAACCATCTATTTCAATGGTTTCGCCGCGCGCGGGCAGATGCCCAAACGCCTGCATAACCAGACCGCCAATCGTATCCACTTCATCGTCATTAAAGTGGGTGTTAAAGGTATCGTTAAAATCTTCGATAGAGGCCAGGGCCCTTGCCGTCCAGGTGTGGCGGCTGAGCTGGCGGAAATCGTTGTCTTCTTCGTCGTCATACTCATCTTCGATTTCCCCGACGATCAGTTCGAGAATATCTTCAATGGTAACGAGGCCGGAGACGCCGCCAAACTCATCAATCACAATCGCCATGTGATAGCGTTGCTGACGAAACTCTTTCAGCATGCGGTCTACACGCTTGCTTTCAGGCACAACTACGCACTGACGTAACACTTTTTCCATGCTAAACGGCTCGGTATCGCTGCGCATAAACGGCAGCAAATCCTTAGCCATCAAAATCCCTTCGATATGATCTTTGTCTTCACTTATCACCGGGAAGCGGGAGTGCGCCGATTCGATGATGACATCGAGGCATTCGTCCAGCGTCTGGTTGTGTTTGAGCGTCACCATTTGCGAGCGTGGGATCATAATGTCGCGGACGCGTTGGTCGGCGATATCCATGACGCCTTCGAGCATGTCGCGGGTGTCCTGATCGATAAGATCGTTTTGCTCCGAATCACGGATGAGCTCTAGCAGATCGTCACGGTTTTTTGGTTCACCGTGAAATAGCTGGTTGAGAATCAGGGAAAAGAATCCCTTTTTACTGGCAGGCGTGTCACTGTTTTGTGAATTGTCGTCGCTCATGGCGTTAGGTTTTTGGCCCCTCGATTATGGATAGATAGCAGGTAGTAGGATGGGTCGCTACCTGCACCTGTTGCGCCGCGGTCATCGTTGACAGCGGCGACTACTCTTTCTCGGCAATGTACGGATCGGCATACCCAAGAGCAAGCATTATCTCTGTTTCCAGGGATTCCATCTCTTCGGCTTCTTCATCTTCAATATGATCGTAACCGAGCAGATGCAGGCTGCCGTGGATAACCATATGCGCCCAGTGCGCATCCAGCGGCTTATCTTGCTCCTGCGCCTCTTTTTCTACTACCTGACGGCAGATAATAAGATCGCCAAGCAGCGGCAGCTCTATGCCCGGCGGGGCTTCGAACGGGAAAGAGAGCACGTTGGTGGATTTATCTTTGCCGCGATAAGTCAGATTCAGTTCGTGGCTTTCTGCGTCATCTACCAGACGAATCGTTACTTCTGACTCTTCCTGGAACTGAGGAATCACCGCATCAAGCCAGGATTGAAACTGTGCTTCGGACGGCAGACCCGCAGGCGTTTCACAGGCAATCTGTAAATCCAGAATAACCTGGCTCATTTGCTCTCCCTGGCGGCGGAATTAATCGCCATCGCTTCACGCTTACGTTCAGCGGCCAGCTCATCTTTACGGATTTGCTCGGCGTTTTCCCATGCTTCATAAGCATTCACGATACGGGCGACTACAGGATGGCGCACGACGTCTTCGCTGTTGAGGAAGTTGAAGCTGATTTCATCGACTTCCGCCAGCACGTCGATAGCATGGCGCAGACCCGATTTCATATTACGTGGCAGGTCAATCTGCGTAACGTCGCCGGTGATCACCGCTTTGGAGTTGAAGCCGATGCGCGTCAGGAACATTTTCATCTGTTCGATGGTGGTGTTCTGGCTTTCATCCAGAATGATAAAGGCATCGTTCAGGGTACGGCCGCGCATGTAGGCCAGCGGCGCCACTTCAATAACGTTGCGTTCCATCAGCTTTTCAACGCGTTCGAAGCCAAGCATTTCGAACAGGGCGTCGTAAAGCGGACGCAGGTAAGGATCCACTTTCTGGCTCAGGTCACCTGGCAGGAAGCCGAGCTTTTCGCCTGCTTCAACCGCCGGACGGGTCAACAGGATGCGCCTGATGTCCTGGCGCTCCAGCGCGTCCACGGCGGCGGCTACCGCAAGGTAGGTTTTACCGGTACCGGCAGGGCCGATACCAAAGGTAATATCGTGGTCGAGCACATTCGCGATGTACTGTGCCTGGTTTGGCGTGCGGGGTTTAATAACGCCGCGGCGGGTCTTGATATTGACCGCTTTACCATACTCCGGCACGTGTTCTGCCGACTGTTCCAGCACGCGGATTTCTTTAATCGCGAGGTGAATTTGTTCCGGATCGATATCCTGAGTTTCGCCACGCACGGGCGCAGTATCAACATAAAGGTTACGCAGGATATCGGCGGCGGCGTTCACCAGTAATGCACGCCCCGTGAGCTTGAAGTGATTGTCACGACGGTTGATTTCGATGCCCAGCCGGCGTTCGAGCTGTTTGATGTTGTCATCAAACGGGCCGCACAGGCTTAGTAAACGGACGTTGTCCGCAGGTTCCAGCGTCATTTCACGTGTTTCGATATTCAAACTTATCCTCTGGGTCACTCGGGGCCGGTTGTCAGTAATAATTGTCACGCCTTGCCTGCTCTCATCAGGCCATAAAGAGATTATTTACGGGGAGCGTTGATGGCGCAAGCCTCGGTGCTGATATTTGGGTGGCGCATTCCGAATGCAAGTGTAAACAATGAAAACGCCCAGCGGTTCACGGCGTTAGCGAACCGATGGGCAAAACAGGCAGGCGCTACGGCTGATAAAGCCCTACGCCGATGTCGTTCTCTTTGCGGGTACGTGCAATCACTGATTCTGGCGTTTCTGCCACGCGCAGCCCCATCTCTTCCTCAATGCGCACCACCTTGCCGCGCAGGGAGTTGTTGGTAGCAACTTCAGTAATCTCTACATCAACAAATTTACCGATCATATCCGGAGTGCCTTCAAAGTTTACTCCGCGATTGTTTTCGGAACGACCAGTCAGCTCCATAATGCTTCTGCGAGACGTGCCTTCCACCAGAATGCGCTGAGTGGTGCCGACCATCTTACGGCTCCACTCCATTGCCTGCTGGTTAATGCGATCCTGCAGAATATACAGGCGCTGCTTTTTCTCTTCTTCCGACACGTCATCGACCATATCTGCCGCAGGCGTACCCGGACGGGCAGAGAAGATAAAGCTGTAACTGACGTCAAAGTTCACATCCGCAATGACCTTCATGGTTTGCTCGAAGTCCTGCTGCGTTTCGCCAGGGAAGCCTACGATGAAGTCCGAGCTAATCTGAATGTCCGGACGTGCCGCGCGCAGCTTGCGAATAATAGCTTTATATTCCAGTGCGGTATGGGTACGGCCCATCAGGTTCAGAATCCGATCCGCGCCGCTTTGAATCGGCAGGTGCAGGAAGCTCACCAGCTCCGGCGTATCACGGTAAACGTCGATGATATCGTCGGTAAACTCAATCGGGTGGCTGGTGGTGAAGCGAATACGGTCGACGCCGTCAATCGCCGCGACCAGACGCAGAAGTTCAGCAAATGAACAAATACCACCGTCATAAGCCGCACCACGGTACGCATTCACGTTCTGGCCCAGCAGATGGATTTCGCGAACGCCCTGCGCCGCGAGCTGGGCGATTTCGAACAGGATGTCATCGCATGGACGGCTGACCTCTTCACCGCGGGTATAAGGCACCACGCAGTAAGTGCAGTATTTGTTGCAGCCTTCCATAATAGAAACATAGGCCGTCGGGCCATCGGCGCGCGGTTCCGGAAGACGGTCAAATTTTTCGATTTCCGGGAAGCTGACGTCAACAATCGGGCTACGGGTGCCACGCACTTTGTTGATCATCTCAGGCAGACGATGCAGCGTCTGCGGCCCGAAAACGATATCGACATAAGGAGCGCGTTGACGAATAAGCTTGCCTTCCTGGGAAGCAACGCAGCCACCAACGCCGATAATAAGGTCAGGATGCTTTCGCTTTAACAGCTTCCAGCGGCCTAACAGGTGGAATACTTTTTCCTGGGCTTTTTCACGAATAGAGCAGGTGTTTAGCAGCAATACGTCCGCTTCTTTTGGCTCATCCGTCAGAACGTAGCCATGGGTGCTGTTCAGCAAATCGGCCATCTTCGATGAATCATATTCATTCATCTGACAGCCCCAGGTTTTAATATGGAGTTTTTTTGTCATCGACTTTGCCATTGCTCAGTTAAGCCCGAAATCTTGGGCGCGTATTGTAATGCTTTGCAGGAGATGTGACCAGCCTGCGTAACTTCCGTAAAAATCCGGTAGAATTAGCACAGACAAATTAAGGATGGAATAACCATGGCAAATCAACCAATCGACGTCGCGGTTGTCGGCGGGGGAATGGTCGGTGCGGCGGCAGCCCTCGGACTTGCACAAAATGGCTTTCAGGTAACAGTTATCGAGCATCAGGCGCCGACAGAGTTTGAGAGTAACAGCCAGCCCGACGTGCGTATCTCGGCCATCAGCAGCGCCTCGGTAGCCCTGCTTAAGTCGTTGGGCGTATGGGACGCGATTCGTTCTATGCGCAGCCATGCTTATCGCCAGTTGGAAACCTGGGAGTGGGAAAGCGCGCACGTTTCCTTTACTGCCTCGGAGCTTGGTTTGCCAGAGCTGGGTTATATGGTGGAAAACCAGGTTCTACAGATTGCTCTGTGGAAAGCGCTGGAGGCTCATCCAAATATCACGCTGAAATGCCCGGCGCAGTTAACGCATATGCAAAGTAAAGCAGGGCGCTGGACGTTGAGCTTTGCGGAGGGCGAAGACTTAACCGTGCCGATGGTGGTTGGCGCAGATGGCGCGAATTCAAAGGTCCGACAGTGGGCCGGCATTGGCATTCACGCCTGGGATTACCGTCAGTCCTGTATGCTGATAAGCGTACAGTGCGAAGATGCGCCCGGCGACAGTACCTGGCAGCACTTTACGCCGACCGGGCCGCATGCCTTCTTACCGCTGTTTGATAACTGGGCTTCGCTGGTGTGGTATGACACCCCGGCGCGTATCCATCAGTTAAAAGCGATGACGATGCCGCAGCTGGCGAAAGCCATTGCCGCAACGTTTCCGCAACGACTGGGTGCGGTGACGCCGGTTGCCTGTGGGACATTCCCGCTAACCCGCCGTCACGCGTTGCAGTATACGCAGCAGGGCCTGGCGCTGATTGGTGATGCGGCGCATACCATTCACCCGCTGGCGGGGCAGGGCGTAAACCTTGGCTATCGCGACGTAGACGCCTTGCTTGAGGTGATGATTAACGCGCGCAGCTATGGTGAGAGCTGGGCTGATGCCCATATTTTGCAACGCTATCAAACCCGTCGCCAGATGGATAACTTCACTATGCAAAGCGGCATGGATCTGTTTTATGCAGGTTTTAGTAATAATCTTGCGCCATTGCGCGTGATGCGTAACCTGGGCCTGATGGCCGCCGAACACGGCGGCGTATTGAAACGCCAGGCGCTTAAGTATGCGCTCGGCTTATGATTAGCAGGCGGGAAACCGCCTTTTCAGATAGCTGAATGCAGAAAAGCAAAAAGCTCGCGTGAGCGAGCTTTTTTTATAGTGGCTGGGGTACGAGGATTCGAACCTCGGAATGCTGGTATCAGAAACCAGAGCCTTACCGCTTGGCGATACCCCAACGGGGTGCGTTCACAAAAGCAAACGTCTTTTTTATGGCTGGGGTACGAGGATTCGAACCTCGGAATGCTGGTATCAGAAACCAGAGCCTTACCGCTTGGCGATACCCCAATAATATGGTGGCTACGACGGGATTCGAACCTGTGACCCCATCATTATGAGTGATGTGCTCTAACCAGCTGAGCTACGTAGCCGATACGACATTCTTCGATGGCTGGGGTACCTGGATTCGAACCAGGGAATGCCGGTATCAAAAACCGGTGCCTTACCGCTTGGCGATACCCCAATGACCTTGCGTACACGCAACATCTCGAAGAAATTTGGCTGGGGTACCTGGATTCGAACCAGGGAATGCCGGTATCAAAAACCGGTGCCTTACCGCTTGGCGATACCCCATCCATGCAACGCGTTTAAATGGTGCGGGAGGCGAGACTTGAACTCGCACACCTTGCGGCGCCAGAACCTAAATCTGGTGCGTCTACCAATTTCGCCACTCCCGCGCTTAAAAAGAATGGTGGCTACTACGGGATTTGAACCTGTGACCCCATCATTATGAGTGATGTGCTCTAACCAGCTGAGCTAAGTAGCCTTCTTTTTCTGCGATACCTTATCGGCGTTGCGGGGCGCATTATGCGTAGTTGACCGAACAGCGTCAACAAATTTTTTCCCGAAAAGGGGCTGAAATTGTCTGTTTGACCAGCTTGCGAACAGCTTGGTGGAAATATCGGCAACAATCGGTTATTTCGGGCATTTCTCAGCGGAAAAACGGCCGGAAAACGGGAAGTTTGCCAGAGAAATAACAACGGGCCCGCAGGCCCGTTGTTTAACGAGGATCGTTTATTTATAGGCAGACTGATGAACGCCTACCGCACGCCCCGAAGGATCATTCATACTTTTGAACGCTTCATCCCATTCAATCGCTTTAGCAGAAGAACAGGCCACGGATGGACCACCCGGAACGCATTCTGCAGCGCTCGGCAGCGGGAATAATTCTTCGAAGATTTCACGGTAAAGATAAGCTTCTTTCGAACCCGGCGTGTTGTACGGGAAGCGGAAGCTCGCGGTTTCCAGTTGTTGATCTGTGACCTGGCCTGCGGCAACTTCTTTTAACGTGTCGATCCAGCTGTAACCTACGCCGTCTGAGAACTGCTCTTTCTGACGCCATGCCACGCTTGCCGGCAGATAGGATTCAAAACATTCACGCAGGATATGTTTCTCCATTTTGCCGTTGCCGCACATTTTATCTTTCGGGTTGATGCGCATCGCCACGTCGAGGAATTTCTTGTCCAGGAACGGTACGCGAGCTTCAACGCCCCAGGCGGACATCGCTTTGTTGGCGCGGGCACAGTCAAACATATGCAGCGCCTGCAGCTTACGCACGGTTTCTTCATGCAGCTCTTTATCGTCTGGCGCCTTATGGAAGTAGAGGTAACCGCCAAATACTTCATCGGAACCTTCGCCAGAGAGCACCATCTTGATGCCCATCGCTTTAATTTTGCGGGACATCAGGTACATCGGCGTAGAGGCGCGGATAGTCGTCACATCATAGGTTTCGATGTGATAGATAACGTCGCGGATCGCATCCAGACCTTCCTGCACGGTGAAATGGATTTCGTGGTGAACGGTACCCAGATGGTTTGCTACTTCCTGCGCAGCTTTAAGATCCGGTGAACCCACCAGGCCGACTGCGAAGGAGTGAAGCTGCGGCCACCATGCCTCGCTGCGCTCTTCGTCTTCTACACGACGAGCGGCAAACTTTTTGGTAATGGCAGAGATAACGGAAGAGTCCAGGCCGCCGGAAAGCAGCACGCCGTATGGCACGTCCGACATCAGGTGGCTCTTGACGGCGTCTTCCAGCGCCTGACGCAGTTCGTTTTTATCGGTAACGTTGTCTTTTACCGCGTCATAGTCAAACCAGTCGCGCTGGTAGTAGCTACGGATCTCACCGTCCTGGCTCCACAGGTAGCTGCCTGCCGGGAATTCTTTGATGGTGCGGCATACCGGAACCAGCGCCTTCATTTCAGAAGCAACGTACATGTTGCCATGCTCGTCATGCCCCATATACAGCGGGATGATGCCGATATGGTCACGGCCAATCAGGTATGCGTCTTTTTCGCTGTCGTAAAGGACAAAGGCGAACATGCCCTGCAGGTCGTCCAGAAACTCAGGGCCTTTTTCCTGGTACATAGCGAGGATAACTTCACAGTCTGAACCGGTCTGGAATTCGTAGCGATCGCCATATTCGGCACGCAGCGCCTGATGGTTGTAGATTTCTCCGTTTACCGCCAGCGCATGCGTTTGTTGTTTGTTGTAAAGCGGCTGGGCACCGGCGTTGACGTCAACAATAGAGAGGCGCTCATGGGCCAGAATCGCTTTATCGCAGGCGTAAACCCCTGACCAATCCGGGCCGCGATGGCGCATCAGGCGCGACAATTCCAGCGCTTTTTTACGCAGTTCCACCGCGTCGGTTTTAATATCCAGCACACCAAAAATAGAACACATAGAACTTTCTCCGTAACACTGACCTGAGCGGTTTAATCGTGATGCCGCATTGCCGTTTATTGCTGTTTTAGCGGCGTTGCTGCATTGCATGCATTCGAATTTGCGCAATCATTAGCGGGAATGCAAGTCCTTTACCGTTTATGGCGCAAATACCTCAGCGGTGATTGCGGATTTGTGAAAAATAACAAGTAAAAAGGCTAAATAATTAGCGGATATGCAATTTTTAAGGGATTTGGCTGACGGGTGATAAACCCATAGAGCGGCGAAATGCAGTATTCATAAAAAAGCCCGACGGGTGCCGGGCGCTTTTGCCGCAACATGACGCGTTCAGATAATGTCGATTTCGGCTACGGACGGGTAGATAAACGAAGGGCGGAAAGGCATCGCATCGATATCGTTAAGCGTCGAAACCCCGGACAGCACCAGAATGGTTTCCAGACCGGCCTGGAAGCCCGCCAGAATGTCGGTGCGCAGGTTATCGCCCACAATCACTGTATGTTCAGAATGAGCCTGCATTTTATTCAGCGCCGCACGGATGATCCACGGGCTGGGCTTGCCGACATAAAATGGTTTCCGACCAGAGATTTTCTCAATGCCTGCGCAGAGCGCGCCACAGGCCGGATAGTAACCGCGGCCATGGGTATCCGGATTGGTGGCGATAAAACGGGCACCATTTGCCACGAAGTATGCGGCTTTGTGCATCATTTCCCAGTTATAGGAGCGTGTTTCGCCAACGATGACAAAATCCGGGTTGATATCGGTGATGGTGAATCCCGCTTTATAGAGCTCATGGATTAACGCGCCTTCACCCACAACGTAGGCTTTTTTGCCTTCCTGACGACGCAGAAAATCTGCGGTTGCCATTGCCGACGTGTAGAACACGCTGTCCGGCACGTTTATGCCCGCTGATGCAAAGCGGTTTGCCAGATCCTGTCCGGTTTGCGAAGGATAGTTGGTCAGCAGAACCAGCGGTAAACCTTTTTCAAGGATGCGGGCCAGAAACTCATTGGCGCCCGGCACGGCGATGTTGTCATGCATCAACACGCCGTCAATATCACAAATTACATTCTGGAGGGTCATTGACTACTCGAGCTTATCTTTTTATGAAGGCGTAACTATAGCGCAGATCGCCGCCTGCCCGCGTTAACTTTCCAGCAGGCGCTGCAACAGCATGCCATTTAACATGGAGCGTTTTACCAGCGCAAAAGCGCCAATTGCGGAGCGGTCATCAAGGCGTGAGCGGACGACGGGCAGGTTTTTGCGAAACGCTTTTAAAACCTGAGTATTGATGCAGCCCTCAATGGCGGGAAGCAGCACTTTCTCCGCTTCAATGATTTCGCCTGCGATCACGACCTTTTGCGGATTAAACAGGTTAATGGCGATGGAGATGGCTTTCCCAAGATGGCGGCCCACGTGCTCTATCACTTCACAAGCCAGCGCATCGCCTTTGTTGGCCGCTTTGCAAATTGCGACAATATTGCAGTCATCAAGCGTTAAGCGACTGTTATAGCCCTGTTCAAGCAGATGCCGCACCCGCCCTTCAATGGCGGCATTCGCAGCGATGGTTTCCAGGCAGCCAAAGTTGCCGCAGTGGCAGCGCTCACCTAGCGGGTCGACCTGGATATGGCCAATCTCGCCCACGTTGCCGTTACGGCCGATAAAAATCCTGCCGTTTGACAGAATGCCTGCTCCCGTACCCCGGTGAACGCGCACCAGAATGGAGTCTTCGCAGTCGTGAGTGGCACCAAAATAGTGCTCCGCTAACGCCAGGCTGCGGATGTCGTGACCAACAAAGCAGGTAACTTTGAAGCGTTTTTCCAGGCTATCGACCAGCGACCAGTTGTCCACCTGAATGTGTGGCATATAGCGAATTACGCCGCTTTCAGGATCGACCAGGCCCGGCAGAATCACCGAGATGGCAATCAGCTCGCGGATTTTACGCTGCGTCTGTTCGATAAAATGGGCGATGGCATGAAGTAAAGCGTGCTCGAGCGTTTCCTGGGTACGCTCCGGAAGAGGGTAGTGCTCTTCCGCCAGCGGTTTGGCGCTGAGATCGAACAGCGTGATGGTGGCATCATGACGGCCAAGGCGCACGCCGATTGCGTGGAAATTGCGGGTTTCGGTAATGATTGAAATAGCGCGGCGACCGCCGGTTGAGGCCTGCTGATCGACTTCTTTAATCAGGCCGCGCTCAATAAGCTGACGAGTAATTTTGGTGACGCTGGCAGGAGCAAGCTGGCTCTGTTCGGCAATCTGTATGCGCGAGATTGGCCCCTGCTGGTCAATCAGACGGTATACCGCCGCGCCGTTAAGCTGTTTTACCAGATCGACATTACCTATTTGAGCCTGTCCGCCAGTCGTCATGCCTTATTTACTCAGTTACGACCTCATTACCATTAACGAGAGTCTTGATGATTTTATAATCGCGGGTAAAGGCCGTCAGGTTGGCGACTTTACCCGCCTCAATGCTACCTAACTGCTTTTCCACACCCATCGCACGGGCAGGGTAGAGAGTCGCCATACGCAGGACTTCATCCAGCGCGATGTTGGCATATTCGACCAGATTACGTACCCCTTCGATCATCGTCAGGGCAGAACCGCTCAGCGTACCGTTCTCATCTACACACAATCCGTCACGGTAGTATATTGTTTTACCAGCAAAAATGAACTGCTCAATATTGGCACCGGCCGGCGCGGTCGCATCGGTCACGAGGCAAAGTTTATCGCCTTTCATGCGTTTCGCGGTGCGAACATTGGCATAATCCACATGCAGGCCGTCGGCAATGATACCGCAGTAAACATCCGGCTCATCAAAAATTG
This sequence comes from Buttiauxella sp., assembly GCA_032051265.1. GTDB lineage: Bacteria > Pseudomonadota > Gammaproteobacteria > Enterobacterales > Enterobacteriaceae > Dryocola. Next base: position 48,312 of record DAMBYU010000006.1, on the reverse strand, counting down.
CCCCCGTAAGGCCTGGCTCGCGACCTGTAATATAAGGCATGGCGTTGAACAGGTGCGTGGCAAAGGTGATCCCTGCCCGGAAACCGATTTTGGCTTCTTTTGCTGTAGCGTTGGAGTGGCCGGCGGAAACGATAATCCCGGCGGCAACCAGTTTTTTAATAACTTCTGGCTCGACCATTTCTGGTGCCAGAGTGATTTTAGTGATGACGTCTGCGTTCTCGCAGAGGAAATCTACCAGCCCGGCGTCGGGTTTACGTACAAAGTCTGGGTTATGCGTGCCTTTTTTCACCATGTTCAGCCATGGGCCTTCCAGATGAAGGCCGAGCGCCTGATTGCTGTACTTAGCCAGGTACTCGCGCATGACTTTAACGCCCTGCATCATCAACTCATCGCTGGCGGTGATAAGCGTTGGCAGATAGCTGGTGCAGCCAGAACGTTCGTTGGCTTTCTGCATGATTTCCAGCGTTTCCACCGTGACGGCATCGACGGTGTCGTTGAACTGTACGCCGCCGCAGCCGTTTAGCTGCACATCAATAAAACCGGGGGCGATGATTGCACCGCCCATGTCACGGGTTTCGATCCCAGCCGGGAGTTCGGAACGCGGACAAACGCGCTCAATCAGGCCATCAGCAATAATAATCGCGTGGTCATCCAGAATGTCATGGCCGGTATAAATCCGACCGTGGGTTAGTGCAAACATAATTACCCCCGGTAAAAATTAGTGCTTAAAGGCCTTTAATATTTTCTGCTTCAAGTTCGTTGAAATACTTTAACGTTTTCACTTTCAGCTCCATGGTGGACGGCTCGTCGCACACCACAACGGCTTTTGGATGCAGTTGCAGGCAGCTGATAGTCCACATGTGATTCACGTTGCCTTCTACGGCCGCCTGCAGCGCTTGCGCTTTAACATGGCCGAGCACCAGAATCATCACTTCTTCTGCGTCAAGCAAAGTACCGACGCCCACGGTCAGCGCATATTTTGGAACCTGATTTACATCACCGTCAAAGAAGCGGGAGTTTGCCACGCGGGTGTCATGAGTCAGGGTTTTAATACGGGTACGGGACGCCAGGGAGGAAGCGGGTTCGTTGAATGCGATATGGCCGTCGTTGCCTACGCCGCCCATGAAGAGATGAATTTTGCCGTAGGAGCGAATTTTCTCTTCATAAGCACGGCATTCTGCGTCAACATCTTCCGCGTTACCGTTCAGCAGGTTGATGTTTTCTGCTGGGATATCAACGTGCTCAAAGAAATTTTTGTGCATGAATGTATGATAGCTTTCCGGATGCTCTTTTGGCAGCCCAACGTATTCATCCATATTAAAGGTAACCACGTTTTTAAAGCTAACCTGGCCTGCTTTATGCATCTCTACCAGCGCTTTATAGGCTTCAAGCGGCGTGCTGCCGGTTGGCAGGCCCAGTACGAAAGGGCGGTCTGCGGTTGGGTTAAATGCATTGATGCGTTTAACAATATGGCGAGCAGCCCATTTACCGACCTGAGCCGGGGTAGCCAGGGGAATCAGTCTCATCATTCACCTCTTAAAAGTTAACGGAAAAGGGTTTAGCCAGATTGATATTCAGCCCTCTAAGGGTAAACCAGTTTTATACTGGCGCCTGAGGGAGCAATCTGCCTCGATTTTTTGAATGATAAAATAAGTTTTGCGGGATAGCCAGTCAAAGGGGGGGGTTATAGCGATATTTGGTGACTATAGTCACAAAAAGCGCGCATTTAATTTGCGATACGAATTAAATTTTTTCACACTTCGCTGTGTGATGTGAAGCGTCGCCGTTTATTTAAGGTAATTAAGACAATAAAAACACTGCTTTGAGCGAGCCTTAACAGGGTCTCATAGGGGGAATAAAGTGAGTATTCTAGGTTATTTACAACGAGTTGGCCGCGCACTTATGGTGCCCGTGGCTACACTACCTGCAGCAGCAATTTTGATGGGGGTAGGTTACTGGATTGACCCGGTTGGCTGGGGTGGAGATAACGCGCTTGCGGCGTTCTTCATTAAATCTGGTGCTGCCATTATTGATAACATGTCCGTTCTGTTCGCCATTGGTGTGGCTTACGGTATGTCCAAAGATAAAGACGGTGCCGCAGCGCTGACCGGCTTTGTTGGCTTCCTGGTATTGACCACCCTGTGTTCTCCAGCAGCGGTTGCCATGATCCAGAAAATTCCGGCGGACCAGGTCCCGGCGGCATTTAGTAAAATCAGTAACCAGTTCGTTGGTATTCTGGTGGGTATTATCTCTGCGGAATTGTACAACCGTTACAGCAGCGTTGAGCTACCGAAAGCGCTCTCCTTCTTCAGCGGTCGTCGTCTGGTGCCGATCCTTACCTCTTTTGTAATGATCGTTGTTGCCTTCATCATGATGTATGTCTGGCCGATGATCTTCGACGGTCTGGTCAACTTCGGTGAGCACATTCAGAAACTGGGCTCCATTGGGGCTGGTGTTTACGCGTTCTTCAACCGCCTGTTAATCCCGGTTGGTTTGCATCACGCGCTGAACTCAGTGTTCTGGTTTGACGTTGCTGGTATTAACGATATTCCTAACTTCCTGGGCGGTGCGCAGTCCATCGAATCAGGTAAAGCGGTTGTTGGTATCACCGGCCGTTACCAGGCAGGCTTCTTCCCAATCATGATGTTCGGTCTGCCGGGTGCAGCACTGGCTATCTACCACTGCTCTCGTCCGGAAAACAAAGCGAAAGTAGCTGGTATCATGATGGCGGCTGCCTTCGCCGCGTTCTTTACTGGTATCACCGAACCGCTGGAGTTCTCCTTCATGTTCGTAGCTCCAGTTCTGTACGTTATCCATGCCGTGCTGACCGGTATTTCAGTGTTCATCGCAGCAAGCATGCACTGGATTGCAGGTTTCGGTTTCAGCGCCGGTCTGGTGGATATGGTGCTTTCATCGCGTAACCCGCTGGCAACGCACTGGTGGATGCTGATCCCGCAGGGCCTCGTGTTCTTCGTGATTTACTACGTGGTGTTCCGTTTCACTATCACCAAATTCAACCTGTTAACCCCGGGTCGTGAACTGGCGGTTGCCGGTGATGAGACTGATGGTCAGGATGTGAACGTTAGCGGTACAGCAAATCAGGACGTTTCTGGCCTGGCTCGTCAGTACATCGCGGCGGTTGGCGGCTCGGCTAACCTGACCGGTATTGATGCCTGCATTACTCGTCTGCGTCTGAACGTGAAAGACTCCTCGCTGGTTAACGAAGCGCTGGCTAAACGTCTGGGTGCAACCGGTGTGATTCGCCTGAACAAAACCAGCGTGCAGATTATCGTGGGCTTTGTGGCTGAGAAAATCGCCAATGCCATGAAAACAACTGGTGATGTACCTGCGGCAGAAGCACCTGGGGCCCCCGTTGCCGCTACGACTACGGCGAAACCACAGGCTGTACCAAATGCAGTCACCATCGCGGCGCTGGTTTCTCCAGTCACCGGTGATGTGGTTGCGCTGGAACAGGTGCCTGATGAAGCCTTTGCCAGCAAAGCGGTAGGCGATGGCGTAGCTGTGAAGCCAACGGATAAAACCGTTGTTTCGCCAGCCGCGGGCACTATCGTAAAAATCTTTAACACCAATCATGCGTTCTGCCTGGAGACCGAAAAGGGTGCGGAAATCGTTGTCCACATGGGCATTGATACCGTAGCACTTGGCGGCAAAGGCTTTACTCGCCTGGTGGAAGAGGGTGCGGAAGTGGTAGCCGGCCAGCCGGTTCTGGAGATGGATCTGGATTTCCTGAACGCTAACGCTCGCTCCATGATTAGCCCGGTAGTTTGCAGCAACATTGATGATTTCAGTGGTCTGGTTCTGCAGGCTCAGGGTCAGGTAGTTGCCGGTCAGACGCCTCTGTATGAGATTAAAGGCAAGTAATCGCTCCTGAGTAAGCATTTGTGCCTTAAGCGGCTGGGGTTTATCCTCAGCCGCTTTTTTATTGCTTCGAAACAGGCTTTCCTTCGCTTTAATGGCGGCTGCCTAATTTGTGCAACTAAAGGTTGTTTCCCGCGCCTGCTTATTAGATCATGCACCGTTAACGAAAGTTTTGACTTGAGGAATCCGCGATGAGTGAGGCTGAAGCCCGCCCAACTAACTTTATTCGCCAGATTATCGATGAAGATCTGGCCAATGGTAAGCATGACCGTATCTGCACTCGTTTCCCGCCGGAGCCAAATGGCTATCTGCACATCGGCCATGCAAAATCTATCTGTCTGAACTTTGGTATCGCCCAGGATTACCAGGGCCTGTGCAATCTACGTTTCGATGACACCAATCCGGTAAAAGAAGATATCGAATATGTCGATTCGATCAAACATGACGTTGAGTGGTTAGGTTTCCACTGGTCCGGCAACATACGCTACTCCTCTGATTACTTCGACCAGCTGTTTAATTACGCCGTTGAGCTGATTAACAAAGGCCTGGCGTATGTTGACGAGTTGACGCCTGAGCAGATCCGCGAATATCGTGGCTCGCTAACCGCGCCAGGCAAAAACAGTCCATATCGCGATCGCACCGTTGAGGAAAACCTCGCGCTGTTCGAGAAAATGCGTAACGGTGAATTTGCCGAAGGCACCGCCTGCCTGCGTGCAAAAATCGATATGGCATCGCCTTTCATCGTGATGCGCGATCCGGTGATTTACCGTATTAAGTTTGCCGATCACCACCAGACGGGCAGCAAGTGGTGCATCTACCCGATGTATGACTTCACCCACTGCATTTCCGATGCGCTGGAAGGCATTACCCATTCCCTGTGTACGCTGGAATTCCAGGACAACCGTCGCCTGTATGACTGGGTGTTAGACAACATCACTATTCCGGCTCATCCGCGTCAGTACGAATTCTCACGCCTGAACCTTGAATACGCCATCATGTCCAAGCGCAAGCTGAACCTGCTGGTGACCGAGAAGATTGTTGAAGGCTGGGACGACCCGCGTATGCCGACGATCTCCGGCCTGCGTCGTCGTGGCTATACCGCAGCTTCCATTCGTGAATTCTGTAAGCGTATCGGCGTGACTAAACAGGACAACACCGTTGAGATGGCTTCTCTGGAATCGTGCATCCGTGACGATCTGAATGAGAACGCGCCGCGCGCCATGGCCGTGCTGGACCCGGTGAAAGTGATCGTCGAAAACTATCCGCAGGGTGGGGAAGAGATGGTGACTATGCCTAATCATCCTAACAAGCCTGAAATGGGTAGCCGTCAGGTTCCTTTCAGCGGCGAAATCTACATCGATCGCGCCGACTTCCGTGAAGAAGCGAACAAGCAGTACAAGCGTCTGGTGATGGGCAAAGAAGTGCGCCTGCGTAACGCTTACGTGATTAAAGCCGAGCGCGTAGAGAAAGACGCGGAAGGTAATATCACCACGCTGTACTGCACCTACGACCCTGAAACGCTGAGTAAAGACCCGGCGGACGGTCGTAAAGTAAAAGGCGTTATTCACTGGGTGAGTGCCGCACACGCGCTACCGGTGGAGATTCGTCTCTACGATCGCCTGTTTAGCGTAGCGAATCCGGGTAGCGCGGAAGATTTCCTCGCGACGATCAACCCGGCATCTCTGGTTATCAAACAGGGTTTCGTTGAGCCGAGCCTGCAAAATGCGCAGAAAGGTAAAGCGTACCAGTTTGAGCGTGAAGGTTATTTCTGTCTCGACAGTCGCTATGCAACCGCTACCAAACTGGTGTTCAACCGCACCGTTGGCCTGCGTGATACGTGGGCAAAAATAGGCGATTAATCCGCTGTACTGAAATATCAGACGCCGCTTTAAGCGGCGTTTTTTTTCGCTTGCCGTTCAGCAGGTTAATTAATCATTTATATTCGCGATGCGAATTAATACGTTAAAAATCCCACGCCAGTAATCGTCTGTAATTGACCTGACATAGAAAAAATTCTCGTTCCTCTTTATGAGAGCGCTTTCATTTTATCACCCATGAAGTCAATTCTCTGAATTTAATGCTATAAAGCCAGGTTTAAGCAAATTGTTACAAATACACATAGATTATGTGCTCTTCGTCATAATACCGGAATTATCTCTTATAAAGTCATTGATAATTCGCGTCGCGAAAAATAGTCTACTACACAGAAGTCAATGCGGGGGAATATTCGTAACCGCTTTTTAGCCGTCAGGCATTTTTATTTTTCACCGTCAGGTGTTTTACACCGGGTGATTATTTATACGTCAAAGAGGATTTTATTATGCGTACGTTTAGTGGCAAACGTAGTGCGCTGGCGCTTGCAATCGCAGGTGTCACGGCCCTTTCAGGCATCGTTGTTGTACCGCAGGCCGCCGCCGCAGGATTCATTGATGACTCAACGCTTACCGGCGGGGTTTATTACTGGCAACGTGAGCGTGACCGTAAAGACGTTAATACAAATAAATACGAAACCAATCTTTCCCATTCCACCTGGAACGCCAACCTCGACTTCCAGTCCGGTTACGCGGCCGATATGTTTGGCCTGGACATTGCAGCCTTTACCGCCATTGAAATGGCAGAAAACGGCGACAGCGGTCACCCGAACGAAATCGCCTTCTCATCTTCCAATAAAGCTTATTCCGAAGACTATTCCGGCGATAAGAGCGGAATTAGCCTTTATAAAGCGGCGGCAAAATTTAAATATGGCCCTGTCTGGGCTCGCGGCGGCTATATTCAGCCAACCGGCCAGACGCTTTTAGCCCCGCACTGGAGCTTTATGCCGGGTACCTATCAGGGAGCCGAGGCAGGCGCGAACTTTGATTACGGCGATTCAGGCGCGCTGAGCTTCTCATACATGTGGACCAACGAGTATAAAGCGCCCTGGCATCTGGAAATGGATAAATTCTACCAGAACGATAGGAGCACTAAAGTCGACTACCTGCACTCCATCGGCGCGAAGTATGACTTCAAAAACGATCTGGTGCTGGAAGCCGCATTTGGTCAGGCCCAGGGTTATGTCGATCAGTACTTCACCAAAGCAAGCTACAAATTTGATATTGCTGGCAGTCCGCTGACCACCAGCTACCAGTTCTACGGTACGCGCGACAAAGTCTCCAATGGCGGCGTTAACGACATTTATGACGGCACTGCGTGGTTGCAGGCGCTGACCTTCGGATACAAAGTTGGTCAGGTTGACCTGCGCCTGGAAGGGACAATGGTTAAGGCAGACGGCCGGCAAGGCTACTTCCTGCAGCGTATGACCCCATCCTATGCCTCTTCAAATGGTCGCCTTGATGTATGGTGGGATAACCGCTCTGACTTCAACGCCAATGGTGAAAAAGCGGTATTTGCCGGCGCGATGTATGACCTGAGCAACTGGGATCTGGCTGGCTGGGCGGTGGGGGCTTCCTGGGTTTATGCCTGGGATGCTAAACCAGGATCTGTCCCGACCACCGACGGATACTACGATGCGGATCGTCGCCTGAAAGAGTCTTCTTACAGTCTCGACGCGCTGTACACCGTTCAGGATGGCCGTGCGAAAGGTACGATGTTCAAACTGCACTTCACCCAGTATGACAACCACTCCGATATCCCAAGCTGGGGCGGTGGTTACGGCAACATCTTCCAGGATGAGCGTGACGTGAAATTTATGGTTATCGCACCGTTCACCATCTTCTGATATGAAATCGGGCGCTCAGGCGCCCAATTTCTGACAATTTTTGCCATAAAAAAACCGGTGAGTTTCCTCGCCGGTTTTGTGTCTGCTTCCCGGAAAGGGAAAAAGAGTGCGGATTACTTTTCGCTGATTTCGTGGGCGTGTTCGTCGGTACGGCAGTCGCCTTCGGCACAGTGGCCATAAAGGTAAAGGCTGTGGTTAGTCAGACGGATCCCGTGGCGAGTAGCGATTTCACGCTGGCGGGATTCGATTGAATCATCGCTGAATTCAATAACCTTGCCGCAGTCCAGGCAAATCAGGTGATCGTGATGGTGCTGCTGGGTCAGTTCGAAAACGGACTTGCCGCCTTCAAAATTATGACGGGTGACGATACCTGCGTCATCAAACTGGTTCAGCACGCGGTACACTGTGGCCAGACCAATTTCTTCACCCATATCGATCAGACGTTTATATAGTTCTTCCGCACTGACGTGATGGTTCACCGGTCCCTGCAACACTTCAAGGATTTTTAATCGCGGAAGCGTGACTTTCAGGCCGGCCTTCTTTAATGCGGTGTTGTTGTCAGTCATGCGGAAATTGTCCTGTTGCTTAACGTTTTGCTCGGACTCGTTGAGCGTTAAGTGAATGCATCTCATTATATACCCTTCTCTTGTGGGTATAGTACAGCCACGTCTAAATAGAAACTGTAAGTGTGAAGCATAACACAGCTAAAAAATCGTGGCCGAGTCGCTATTTGCTGGCATTTTAGCAAATTTAACCCGTGGGATATTGTACAGAGATAGTCAGAAAAGTTACAAAATTGTAGCAATTATTTTCATTGGTAATATCTATCAATACGGCGCAAAAACTTTTTTGCGCCGTATTGCATCAGGCATTAAGGATATCAGCCAGATTCAATTCTTCAGCAACCTGTTTCGTCCATTTCTCTACGCGCTCGGCGGTCAGTTCCGGCTGGCGGTCTTCATCGATAGCCAGACCCACGAAATGATCGTCGTCCGCGAGTCCCTTAGAGGCTTCGAAATGATAGCCAGCGGTTGGCCAATGGCCGACGATTGCCGCGCCGCGAGGTTCAATGATGTCGCGAATGGTGCCCAGCGCGTCGCAGAAGTACTCTGCATAATCTTCCTGATCGCCGCAGCCGAACAGCGCAACCAGCTTGCCGTTGAAATCAACTTCTTCAAGCGTCGGGAAAAAGTCATCCCAGTCGCACTGTGCTTCGCCGTAGTACCAGGTAGGGATACCCAGCAGCAGAATATCGAAAGCTTCGAGATCTTCTTTGCTGCTCTTCGCAATGTCACGCACTTCAGCAACATCTTTACCGAGCTGTTTTTGAATTATTTTTGCGATATTTTCGGTGTTACCAGTATCGCTGCCGAAAAAAATGCCTACGATTGCCATGAGTTAAATAACCTCTTGAAACTTAATGGTATGGTGGCGGAGAGTTGCCCACAGATAGGGCAATCATAGCAGAACAGGCCGCGGTGCGGAAACAGCTATCATGGCGCTGTGCACAGACTGCAACATGATGGCGCATTTAGCGCCACTTTTCATTAATGACAGGGCGGGATAGCGAACGGTTAGCTCAGATGCTGTTTTAGCTGCGCTAACAACATCTCTTCAATCAGCTCGCTGCGGCTGATATTTCTGGCTTCTGCAAGCTGATTAAGCGCATCCACCGCTTCGTTGTTGAGTTTTAGCTCTACTCGCTTCAGGCCGCGTACTTTATCGCGTTTGAGCTGGTTACGTTTGTTAATACGCAGTTGCTCATCGCGCGTTAGCGGATTGGTTTTTGGTCGCCCCGGGCGACGCTCGTCCGCGAACAGATCTAATGTTGTACGGTCCGTTTGTTCTTTTGCCATGATTAGAGTACTGACAGGGAATTCAGGATGCTGCGAGCAGAATGCTCCGGCGCATTTAAGCGCGCCATCATACATCAGCGAGTCCGGCGCGCCAACGCGTTAGCCGCAACTTGCGGCCAGTCGGTCTGTTTTTAATCAGTTTGGGAAAGTTTCATCAATAAAACGATGAATCGCGCGTAAAACCGCTTCCGGTTTCTCGGCGTGAACCCAGTGTCCGGCACCTGCCACAACGTGAGCTCGTGCCTGAGGAAACTGGGCCAGCAGCGCATCCCGGTGCGTCTCATCGACATAAGGCGAAGCGCCGCCACGAATAAATAGCGCGGGATGGTGCCACGCAGGAATGGTCTGCCAGCCGACAATATGCTCATACTGCTTCCACAACACAGGGACGTTGAACTTCCATTCGCCTTCGGCGAACGACTTAAGCAGAAACTGAATCACGCCTTCTTCTTTTATATATTCGCGCATCAACCTTGCGGCCTGTTGACGTGTACTCGCTCCGGCCTCGCTCACGGCGTTTATCGCCGCGAAGATTTCATCGTGGCGACGCACCTGATAGTCGACCGGCGCGATATCGATCAGCACCAGTTTATCGATGCGCTCAGGTGCGATCGCCGTTAATGCCATAGCCACTTTCCCGCCCATCGAATGGCCGATAATTATCGCTTTCTCAAAACCGTATTCATCCAGGGTTTCCAGTACATCCTGCGCCATCGCCGGGTAGTTCATGTCGTCGCTGCGGGGAGACTGGCCGTGATTACGCAGATCGATTTGCAGCAGCGTGTGATGCTGCCCGAGATCGCGGGCGAGCACGCCGAGGTTATCAAGGCTGCCAAACAGACCGTGGATGAGAACAACAGGAGAATTGCTGGTCAATTGTTGTGCAGTTTGCAGGCGAGCGTTTAATTTCATGGCAAAGTTCTTTTTTTTGATTCGTGGGGTTAGGGTATCATGAAGAGATTCCTGCCGCAGTGCCGCAAACATTCAGTTTAATCTGGCTTTACCAGGCGGCACCTGTTTGGCGCTACCCGCTGTTGGGATTTGCTCCTATAATCCCAACGACTTGTATTCAGAATAAGATATCGCACTGGATGAAGATGAAAACGATTGAAGTTGATGACGAGCTATATCGCTATATTGCCAGCCACACGCAACACATTGGCGAAAGCGCATCCGATATTTTACGGCGTATGTTGAAATTTACCGCCGGTCAGACTTCCGCAGCGACGACTACTCCTACAGTGAAATCCGCACAATCTGCGGCAACCCCTGTTTCCGAAGAGAAACCTGTGAATCGTGCTAGCGATCGCGTACGCGCCGTGCGTGAGTTGTTACTCTCTGATGAGTACGCGGAGCAAAAGAAAGCCGTTAATCGCTTTATGATGGTGCTCTCTACGCTCTATCAGCTCGATGCGAAAACCTTTGGCGAAGCCACCGAGTCTTTGCACGGTCGTACCCGCGTTTATTTTGCCGGCAACGAGCAAACGCTGCTGGCAAATGGTAATCAGACCAAGCCAAAACATATTTCGGGTACCCCATACTGGGTTATCACCAATACCAATACGGATCGCAAATGCAGCATGATCGAACACATCATGCAATCAATGCAGTTCCCGGCGGAATTGATTGAGAAGGTTTGCGGCACTATTTAATCTGCGTCAAAAGGAAGGACCAATGGCTAACCACAACCGTGCAGGTCAACCTGCGCAACAGAGCGATTTGATTAACGTAGCCCAGCTAACGGCTCAGTACTACGTGCTGAAACCAGAAGCGGGTAATAGCGAACACGCAGTGAAATTCGGTACTTCCGGTCACCGTGGCAGCGCGGCTCGTCATAGTTTCAACGAACCGCATATCCTGGCGATTGCTCAGGCTATTGCTGAAGATCGTGCTAAAAATGGCATCACCGGCCCGTGCTATGTCGGTAAGGACACTCACGCCCTGTCTGAGCCTGCGTTTATCTCCGTACTGGAAGTGCTGGCGGCAAACGGTGTAGATGTCATTGTCCAGCAGGCGAACGGTTATACGCCGACGCCTGCGGTCTCTAACGCGATTCTGGTGCACAATAAAAAAGGTGGCGCTCAGGCGGACGGTATCGTTATCACGCCTTCGCACAACCCGCCTGAAGATGGCGGTATTAAATATAACCCGCCTAACGGCGGTCCGGCGGATACTAACGTAACCAAAGTTATCGAAGAGCGTGCAAACGCGCTGCTGGCCGATGGCCTGAAAGAGGTGAAACGTATTTCCCTCGACGAGGCCTGGGCAAGCGGGCACGTGAAAGAGCTGGATCTGGTGCAACCGTTTATCGAAGGTCTGGTGGATATCATCGATATGGCCGCCATCCAGAAAGCGGGCCTGAAGCTGGGGGTTGATCCGCTCGGCGGCTCCGGCATCGAATACTGGCAGCGTATCGCGAAGCACTACAATCTGGATTTGACCATCGTAAACGATCAGGTCGATCAGACTTTCCGCTTTATGCATCTCGACAAAGACGGCGCTATCCGTATGGACTGCTCGTCCGAATGCGCAATGGCAGGGCTGCTTGCGCTGCGTGACAAGTTCGATCTGGCCTTTGCCAACGACCCGGATTACGACCGCCACGGCATCGTTACCCCGGCAGGCCTGATGAACCCTAATCATTATCTGGCCGTCGCCATTAACTACCTGTTCCAGCATCGTCCGCAGTGGGGCAAGGAGGTGGCGGTAGGTAAAACGCTGGTCTCATCCGCGATGATTGACCGCGTGGTTAACGATCTGGGCCGCAAGCTGGTGGAAGTGCCGGTTGGCTTTAAATGGTTTGTAGACGGCCTGTTTGACGGCAGCTTTGGTTTTGGCGGCGAAGAGAGCGCCGGCGCCTCGTTCCTGCGCTTTGATGGTACGCCATGGTCAACCGATAAAGACGGCATCATCATGTGCCTGCTGGCGGCAGAAATTACGGCAGTAACCGGTAAAAATCCGCAGCAACATTATGACGAACTGGCAGCCCGCTTTGGCGCGCCAAGCTACAATCGTCTGCAGGCTTCTGCTACCTCCGCGCAGAAAGCTGCGCTGTCGAAACTGTCTCCGGAAATGGTCAGTGCTGATACCCTGGCGGGCGACCCAATCACCGCACGTTTAACGGCGGCACCGGGCAACGGTGCTTCTATCGGCGGGCTGAAAGTGATGACAGCGAACGGCTGGTTCGCGGCTCGTCCGTCCGGTACGGAAGATGCGTATAAAATCTACTGTGAAAGTTTCCTGGGCGCTGAGCATCGTCAGCAGATAGAGAAAGAAGCGGTAGAGATTGTCAGCGAAGTGCTGAAAAACGCGAAGTAAGATGTGAATCTGAAAAGGCGCCGCAAGGCGCCTTTTTTGTCTCTGACGTTTGCTACAGCATAAAACGGTAACCGATGCCGATCTCGGTCAGCAGATGAGCGGGCCGGGCCGGATCGTTTTCCAGCTTCTGGCGCAGATGGCCCATATAAATGCGCAGGTAGTGGCTGTGTTCCACGGCGTTCGGTCCCCAGACCTGATTGAGCAGCTGGCGCTGGGTCAGAACTTTCCCGTGATTATTAAGCAGTATTGCCAGCAGGCGAAACTCGATAGGAGTGAGGTGAATCTCTTCATCACCGCGGATGATACAGCGTGAGGCTAAATCGACGGTAATGGTTGAGAAGTGGTAAACCGCATCCGGCTTAGCAAGGCTTGCATGGCGACGTAACGCCACCCGAAGGCGTGCCTGAAGCTCGCCAATGCCAAAGGGCTTACTCAGGTAGTCATCGGCCCCCGCGTCCAGCGCGGCAATTTTGGCCTCTTCATCACTGCGTGCTGAAAGGACAATGACCGGCGTCTGGCTCCACTGGCGGAAATCGCGAATAAAATCGATACCGTCACCGTCCGGCAGGCCAAGATCCAGAATCACCAAGTCTGGCTTGCGGGTGGCGGCTTCAATCAGGCCGCGTTGCAGGGTATCTGCGTCATATACGCGCAGGGACTCGCTCTCCAGCGCGGTGCGCAGAAAGCGGCGGATCTCTTTTTCATCTTCAATAATCAGGACGGTTATCACAGCGCCTCATTCAGTTCAGCCAGCTCTGGCGGTGGGGGAAGGGGCAGCAGAATGTGGAAGCTTGCTCCGCCTTCAGGGCGATTTACAGCAAAGATTTCCCCGTTGTGGACCTCAACGATTGCCCGGCAGATAGCTAACCCTAATCCAACGCCCGGGATTGCAGACTCTTTATTTCCTCGGGCGAATTTATCAAAGATATATAGCTCCTGGCCTGCCGGAATACCGGGGCCGCTATCCCATACTTCAAGCTCCAGCTTATCGGCGTGGGTGGTTGCTTTGATGCCTATTTCAGCCTGAGGCCCGGCATATTTCACCGCGTTTTCCAGCAGGTTAATTAACACTCGTTCAAACAGCGGGCCGTCAACCTGAATCAGCATCAGCGGATCGGGCCAGGAGAGCGCGATATGGCGGCTACCTGAGCCCGGCTCAAGCATTTTTAACGCGCTGCCAACCACTTCTTCAAGCGTCAGCCACTCTTTGCGCAGGTTAAAGCCGCCTGACTGGATGCGCGCCATATCCAGCAGATTATTTACCAGCCTTGTCGTATTCAGAACATGTTGCCGGATTTCGTTCGCCTGCGGAGCATGTTCTGAACCTTCCGATGCCAGGTCCAGCGTTAAAATTTCAGCCTGGCCGAAAAGGACGGTCAGCGGCGTGCGGAGATCGTGGGAAAGGGCCGCAAGCAGTGAGTTACGCAGTTGCTCGCGCTCGCTGGACAGGCGAGCCTGCTCTTCGCTGGCGGTAAGCTGCAGGCGCTCCAGCGCCGTGGCGACCAGCAGGGTAAATGTCTCCAGCAGGCGCTGCTGCTCGGGGATCATCAGCTGACGCAGGTTACTGGGTTCAACGACCAGCAGGCCGAGCGTTTTTTCCGGCGTCCGTAAAGGCAAAATCTGATACGGAACGCCCGGCAGCGTATCGGTTCCGGCCCCGGCTGGCTGTCCCTTATCAAAACTCCAGCGGGCAATGGCTTCATCCCAGGGCGCTGGCTCGCCTTGCGCATTCATGCTTTGCAATACGCCAACTTTATCGGGCAGCATTAGCTGGCTGCGGGCATGAAAACTGTTGTTGATAAACTGTTGGCTGGTCAACGCGATAGCCTGCGGCGTTCTTTCTGCTGCCAGCGCTTTGGACATTTCGTACAGATGCCGCGTTCTTTGTTCCCGGTAGCGGGCGATACGTGCCTGATAGCGAACGCCGGCGGTCAGATTGCCGATAACCAGCCCAACGGTAAGCATTACGGCGAATGTCAGCACGTACTGAACGTCGGAAACGGCCAGCGTGCCGCGTGGTGCGATAAAGAAAAGGTCAAAGCTGACGACGTTTATCACCGTCGCCAGCACAGACGGCCAGCGTCCATAAAGCAGCGCAACCACCACCACGCCGAGCAAATAGAGCATCACCAGGTTTGCCGCATCGAAAGCCACAAGCCACTGATTTGCTATAAAGGTGATTAGCGCGCAAAGCAGCACGGCCACGGTACAGCCGCGAAGCTGAACACGCCACTTTTCTGCCATGCCGCGTGAATCCGGTGCCCGTGCAGCAGTTGTGGTGGGCTTATCGTCCAGTGCGACGATCACCAGATCGAGGTCCGGGGCGCGGTTGGCAACTTTGTCAGCAAAGGACTCCCGGCCCCACCAGCGGCGATTTGCGCGGCGGCCGATGACGATTTTGCCGAGATTGTGTTCACGCGCGTAGCGCAGCACGGCTTTATCTTCCGTGGGATCGGCCAGGGTCGCGGTTTCAGCACCCAGTTCCTGCGCCATGCGTAGCGCGCTGAGAATGGCGCGGCGCTGGTGCTCGGGCAGGCGATGAAGTCGTGGCGTTTCGACATAAACCGCGTGCCAGGCGCTGCCGAGCTTTGCCGCCAGGCGGGCAGCCGTCCGTACCAATTTTTCATTACCGCTGTTGTGGCCGATGCACAAAAGGATCGCATCCCGCGTGTGCCAGACTTTTTCCTGGCCCTGGTTATCGCGCCAGGCTCGCATCTGATCGTCAACCCTGTCGGCGGTGCGACGAAGAGCGAGTTCGCGCAGGGCAATCAGGTTGCCCTTACGGAAGAAGTGCTCGATGGCTCGTTCAGCCTGCCCGGCGATGTAGACTTTGCCTTCGTGCAGCCGCTGGCGAAGATCGTCCGGCGGTAAATCAACCAGCACGACCTCATCAGCGGAGTCAAAAATAGGGTCGGGAACCGTTTCACGCACCTGAATACCGGTCACGCCACCGACTACATCGTTGAGGCTTTCCAGATGCTGGACGTTAACCGTGGTAAAAACGTCAATTCCCGCGTCCAGCAGCTCTTCCACATCCTGCCAGCGTTTGGGATGACGCGAACCCGGCACGTTGCTGTGCGCCAGTTCATCCATCAGCACCAGGGCGGGGCTGCGGGCGAGAGCCGCATCCAGATCGAATTCCTGAACGATGTGTTCGCGATGGTGAATTCGTTTTGCGGGCTGAATATTCAGCCCGTCTAACAACGCGGCGGTTTCTTTGCGACCGTGAGTTTCTACTACGCCAACCAGTATATCCAGGCCCTGGGAGTGCAGTCGTTGCGCCTCCTGAAGCATGGCGTACGTTTTCCCCACGCCCGCACAGGCACCGAAAAATATCTTCAGCTTGCCGCACGGGCGGCGCTTTACCTGCTCCAACAGCTTGTCCGGATCGGGGCGCAGCGGCTCCTCAGCCATAACGGTTCCTTTATGGTGCCTGGAAGGCGTCCAGCGCCAGATTAACCTGCAAAACATTTACCACCGGCCTGCCGATAAAACTGACCAGCGGAGTTGAGGTATGTTCATCAACCAGGCGGGCAACCTGCTCGACGGGCAGATGCCGGGCATTTGCCACACGCTGAATCTGCCACGCTGCGGTTTCGGGTGAGATTTGTCCATCCAGCCCGCTGGCTGAAGCGGTCACCAGCTCAACCGGCACCGCTGGGGCGGCCTGTGGGTTTGCTGCCCGCAGGGCCGCAACACGTTCACGAACCTGCCTATCCAGCTCCGGGTTGCTGCCAGCGAGATTACTCCCGCCGGAAGCCATTGGATTATAGGGACTTTCGGCAGTAGCGGAAGGGCGGCCCTGGAAATATTTTGCCTCAGTAAAATTCTGGCCGATCAGCCCTGAACCCCGGACTACACCATCTTTAATCATTAACGAGCCGTTGGCCTGGGCCGGAAACCACCACTGGCCCAGCGCGGTCGTTAACAGGGGATAAAGCCCACCGGTAATGAGCGTCAGGAAAATCAGTAACAGTATAGCGGGACGAAAGATAGCCATTTGTTTTTCCTCTTAAACCAGACCGCAGACGGTGAGCAGCAGGTCGATAATTTTGATGCCGATAAAAGGCACGACTAAGCCGCCCAGGCCATAAATCCCCAGGTTTCTGCGCAGCATCGCCGCGGCGCTCAACGGCTTATAGCCGATGCCTTTTAGCGCCAGCGGGATCAGGCAGATAATGATCAGCGCATTGAAAATGACCGCGCTCAAAATCGCCGATGCCGGGGAGTGCAGATGCATCACATTCAGCGCATTAAGCTGCGGGTAGGTCGCGGCAAAGGCTGCGGGAATAATGGCAAAATACTTGGCGACGTCGTTGGCGATGCTAAAAGTGGTGAGTGAGCCGCGCGTCATCAGCATTTGCTTGCCGATATGCACCACTTCGATAAGCTTGGTGGGGTTGGAGTCCAGATCCACCATATTGCCTGCTTCTTTCGCCGCCTGAGTCCCGGAGTTCATGGCGACCGCCACGTCGGCCTGGGCCAGTGCTGGCGCATCGTTAGTGCCGTCGCCGGTCATAGCAACCAGGCGGCCTGCGGACTGATACTGACGGATCAGGGCCAGTTTGGCTTCCGGCGTTGCTTCCGCAAGGAAGTCATCCACGCCCGCTTCAGCGGCGATGGCTGCTGCGGTCAGGCGGTTGTCACCGGTGATCATCACCGTTTTAATGCCCATCTGGCGCAGCTGTGCAAAGCGCTCTTTGATCCCGCCTTTGACGATATCCTTCAGGGCAATAACGCCCAGCACGTTAGCGCCCTCGGCTACGACGAGTGGAGTCCCACCCTGACGTGCCACGCCTTCTACCAGCTTATCGACCTGCGGCGGAAAGTGGCCGCCGTTGGCTTCAACGTGGCGGCGAATGGCGTCGACCGAACCTTTGCGGATCATGCGGTCCTGAATGTTGATCCCGCTCATGCGCGTTTGTGCCGTGAAAGGGACAAACGTGGCGTGCAGATTCTGGACGTCCCGCTCGCGAAGGTTAAAGCGCTGCTTTGCCAGCACGACGATGCTACGGCCTTCGGGCGTTTCATCGGCCAGCGAGGAGAGCTGTGCGGCGTCGGCCAGCGCTTTTTCTTCCACGCCATGCGCCGGGAGAAAATCGGATGCCTGGCGGTTGCCCAGCGTGATGGTGCCGGTTTTATCCAGCAGTAAAACGTCCACGTCGCCTGCGGCTTCAACAGCTCGCCCGCTGGTGGCAATGACGTTCGCACCAAGCATACGGCTCATGCCCGCCACGCCGATGGCTGACAGCAGGCCGCCGATGGTAGTAGGTATCAGGCAAACCAGCAGCGCGACCAGCACGGTAACGCTGACGGCTGTGCCGCCGTAGTGTGAAAATGGCCAGAGCGTGGCGGTTGCCAGCAGAAAGACGAAAGTCAGAGCAACCAGCAAAATAGTCAGTGCGATTTCGTTGGGGGTTTTGCGGCGTTGCGCGCTTTCTACCATCGCGATCATGCGGTCAAGGAAAGTTTCGCCCGGGTTCACGCTGCACTGGATAACGAGCCAGTCGGAAAGAATTCGCGTCCCGCCCGTGACGGAGGCAAAATCACCGCCTGATTCACGAATTACCGGCGCTGACTCGCCGGTAATAGCGCTTTCATCTACCGATGCGCCGCCTTCCAGTACTTCGCCATCGCAGGGAATGATGTCGCCCGCTTCCACCAGCACGGTATCGCCTTTACGCAAATCTGCAGCAGGTACGCGATCGACCTGTGCATCATGCTGCGGCGCATGAAGTTTGCGTGCCCAACTGGTTTTCTTTACGTCTTTAAGGCTGTTAGCCTGGGCCTTACTGCGGCCTTCCGCCAGCGCTTCGGCAAAGTTTGCGAACAGCACGGTAAACCACAACCAAAGGCTAATGGTGGCGGTAAACAGCGCATTGCCCGCCAGTGAACCGGTATGCATAGCGATAGCAAGCAGGGTAGTTATTGCGCTGCCGATCCAGACAATAAACATGACGGGGTTGCGCCACTGCACTCGCGGGCTGAGCTTTTTAACAGAATCAATCAGCGCCTGGCGAAGTAACGCGGGGTCAAAAAGCGCCTGTTGTTTGCGACTCATAGAAGCCTCTTAATCACTAATGCACTAAGGAGAGATGTTCCGCAACCGGGCCTAATGCGAGGGCGGGGATAAAGGTCAGCGCGCCAACCAGCAACACGGTGCCAGTTAATAAGCCGATAAACAGCGGGCCATGCGTTGGCAGCGTGCCGATACCGGCGGCCTGAGATTTCTTGTGGACAAGCGAACCGGCAATGGCCATTACGGGTACAATCACGGCGAAACGACCCAGCCACATGCACACGGCCAGTAAAACGTTCCAGAAAGGTGTGTTAGCGCTTAATCCTGCGAACGCGCTGCCGTTGTTACTGGCGGCGGAAGAGACGGCATAGAGCACTTCGCTAAAGCCATGAATGCCGGGGTTTAACATGCCCGTGCGTCCTGCGTCGGTAATCATTGCCAGTGCGGTGCCGAGCAGAACCAGCGTCGGCGTGACCAGGATCGCTAACGCGGTCATTTTCATTTCGGCAACGTCGATTTTTTTACCGAGGTATTCAGGTGTACGCCCAATCATCAGCCCGGCAATAAACACCGCCAGCAGCACGAACAGCAACATACCGTACAGGCCGGAGCCAACGCCGCCAAAGACCACTTCGCCAATTTGCATCAGCCACATGGGGATCATGCCGCCCAGCGCGGTGAAAGAATCGTGCATGGCGTTGACCGCGCCGCAGGAAGCGGCGGTGGTAATAACCGAAAACAAACTGCTGACCAGAATACCGAAGCGGCTCTCTTTGCCTTCCATATTGAGGTTACTCTCCGCCCCGGACAGGATGAAATGCGTATTCCCATGAGTTTCCGCCCACATGACGACCGCTACGCAGACAATAAAAATTAGCGACATTGCCCATAAAATTGCACGGCCCTGGCGACGGTCGCCCACGGCTTCACCAAAAGCGAAGCAAAGCGCGGCAGGGATAAGGAAGATCGCCAGCATTTGCACAAAGTTTGTCAGCGCCGTGGGATTTTCAAACGGATGTGAGGAGTTAGCGTTAAAAAATCCGCCGCCGTTTGTCCCGAGCATTTTTATCGCTTCCTGAGATGCGACCGGGCCCATAGGCAGAAGCTGATGTGCTCCTTCAAGCGAGGTGAAAGGCTGGTAAGCCGCGAAGTTCTGCAAGGTTCCCTGGCTGATAAAGAACAGGGCAATCAGCAGCGAAACCGGCAGCAGGACGTAAAGTGTGATTCGTGTGAGATCAATCCAGGCATTGCCAAGAGTAGAAGCGGAACGGCGAGAAAAAGCGCGTATCAACGCAAACACGACCGCGATGCCTGTCGCGGCAGAGAAAAAGTTTTGCACGGTCAGCCCAACCATCTGGCTGAAATAGCTCAGCGTGGTTTCACCGCTGTACGATTGCCAGTTGGTATTGGAGACAAAACTCACGGCGGTATTCAGCGCCAGGTGCCAGGAAAGGCCGGGAAGTTGCTGCGGATTGAGCGGCAAACGATCCTGGAGCATCAGCAGAGTAAAGAGCATCACGAGGCCGAGCGTATTAAACGCCAGGATCGCCTGCAGGTAGCGCTTCCACCCCATTTCCTGCATACCGTTGCCTGTCAAACGCCATATAGCAGGCTCCAGATGGCGAACAACAGGCAGAGGCTCGCCTTCAATAAGGCGGACAAGCAGCGAGCCCAGCGGTTTTGCCAGCATGAAAAGGATCAGTAAAAAACTGCTGACTAATAAAAAACCTGAGGCGGCCATCAGAATGCCTCCGCATTGATCAAGGCATAAATCAGATACCCCAGTAGCCCAAATACCAGCACCACGCCGGCAATCACTCCTGCACTCACAATCCACCTCCAGAGGTGTTAAGCATGTGAGGAGAGAGTAAAAATTTGGGTGCAAAGATGTTGTAAAAGTCGCGGTTCCGGGCGTAAAAAAAGTATAAAAATGCAAAAACCATTATTTAACTAATGGTTAGTATTTATTTAACCATTTTGTAACTTAATTACGCGAGGAATTGTAAATTTCCCTAAACAGGGCCGTTTTAGTGGTCGGATGAGTAGTAAAATTTCATGCGTTGCGATACTATTTTAGACAGATAACAAGTTTTAAATTCCCGGCTTTTGCTGCCGGTCACAAAATAAAAGGAGAAGCCTATGTCTTTATACAAAGAATATCCTGCGCATCAGGTTATCCTGCGTCGCATCTTCGCGGTAGTGGTTGGCGTCCTGGCGCTGCCGGTGATGCTGTTCTGGAAAGACCGGGCACGTTTTTACAGCTACCTGCACCGTGTCTGGTCGAAAACTAGCGATCAACCGGTCTGGATGGCGCAGGCGGAAGCCGCCTCCGGCGATTTCTACTGAGTAACGCATCAACGCGACGAAGGCTACCCTAAGAGGTAGCCTTTTTGTTATGGCAACTTGCTACACTTAATAGTTAACATAAGGAGCAAGTCCATGAGCGACAATATTCCTGTCGGCATCAGTGCCTGTTTACTCGGGGAGAATGTCCGCTTTGATGGCGGCCATAAGCGGCTGGCATTTGCCGTCAACGAGCTGGCGCCCTGGGTGCGTTTTGAGCCAGTTTGCCCGGAGATGGCGATTGGCCTGCCTACGCCGCGTCCGGCGCTGCGTTTAGTTAAATCAGATGACGGCGAAATCGCGCTGCGTTTTAGCAATCATACTGACGGGGATTTAACCCAGGCAATGCAGCAGTTTTCCGCCAGATGCATCGCGGGGCTGGAGCATTTGTGTGGTTATATTGTCTGCGCAAAATCTCCGAGCTGTGGCATGGAGCGCGTACGGGTTTACGAACCAGCTGGAAATAACAACCGTAAAAGCGGTGTCGGGATCTTTACCGCAGAGCTTAAAAGCCAGATGCCCTGGCTACCCGTTGAAGAGGACGGTCGTTTACAGGATCCTGCCATCCGCGAGAATTTTGTCGAACGTATTTATACGCTTTTTGAACTCAATAACCTGCGCAAACAAGGGCTGACCAGAGGCGGGCTTATCGGTTTTCACAGCCGCTACAAGCTGCTTTTGCTGGCGCATTCTCAGCCGCAGTACCGCGAGCTGGGGCGCTTTGTCGCGGGGATTGAAAAGTGGGATTCGCTGGATGAATTCTTTATCGAATATCGTCAGCGCTTAATGTCCTTGCTGGCGCATCAGGCCACGCGCCGCAACCATATCAACGTGCTGATGCATGTCCAGGGCTACTTCCGTCGCCAGTTAAGTTCCCGCCAGCGTCAGGAGTTATCAGGGCTTATCGATCGCTATCGCCAGGGCACCCAGCCGCTTCTGGCACCCATCACCTTGTTAAAGCATTATATGGCAGAATATCCTGACCAGTATTTAGCGCAGCAACGCTATTTTGAACCTTATCCGGAAGCTTTACGCCTGCGCTACGGCAACTAATTCAGGGAGTTGTATGGCCACCCATCTGGTCTGGTTTCGCCATGATTTACGCGTTAACGATAATCTGGCGCTCGCAGCGGCCTGTCGCGATCCGCAGGCTAAGGTCATCGGCCTGTTTATCGCCACGCCTGAGCAGTGGCGGCAACACAACATGTCACCTCGTCAGGCAGAATTTATCTGGCAGCATCTTTTGGCGCTGCAAGCCTCTCTGGCTGAACGGGGAATTGAGCTGTGTATTAAGCAAGTGGCCGATTTCGCAGCCTCCATTGAATGTCTGAAAACGTTCTGCACCAGCCAGAACGTCGACGCGCTGTTTTACAACTATCAGTACGAAATCAATGAGCGCGAGCGTGATGCGGCGACAGAGAAAATCGTCGGGCGGGAGGTGATTTGCCAGGGTTTTGATGACAGCGTGCTCCTGCCGCCCGGCAGCGTGACTACCGGCAACCATGAGATGTATAAGGTTTTTACTCCTTTCAGCAAGGCATTTATTAAACGCTTACTGGAAGGGTTGCCGGAATGTGTTCCGGCGCCGTCCCCGCGCGGTGAACCGCTGGACATTAAAGAACCCGCGCCTTTCGCTTATCCGCGTGAGAAGGTGGATACCGCACTGTTTCCCCTCGGCGAACGTGCGGCAATCGCAAAGCTGCGGGAATTTTGCCTGCGTCCTGTCGCCGATTACCCCGAACAACGAGATTTTCCGGCCGTTGAAGGCACCAGCCGCTTATCACCCTGGCTGGCGATTGGGGTGATATCACCGCGTCAGTGTTTGCATCGTTTACTTAAGGAACATCCGCAGGCGCTGGCAGGCGGGGCGGGAGCCAGCTGGTTAAACGAACTCATCTGGCGTGATTTTTATCGTCACCTGCTGGTGGCTTACCCTAAGCTTTGCCGCTTTCATCCGTTTATCCCATGGACAGACAAGGTGCGCTGGCATCAGGATGAGGAGCGCCTTAACGCCTGGCAGCAGGGGAGAACCGGCTACCCGATTGTGGACGCCGCAATGCGTCAGCTCAATACCACGGGCTGGATGCACAATCGGCTGCGTATGGTCGCGGCCAGCTTCCTGGTAAAGGATTTGCTCATCGACTGGCGGGCAGGCGAGCGCTATTTTATGTCGCAGTTGCTTGATGGCGACCTTGCAGCTAATAACGGCGGCTGGCAGTGGGCCGCTTCCACCGGTACCGATGCCGCACCTTATTTCCGCATCTTCAATCCCACCACGCAGGGGGAACGATTTGATGCCGAAGGGACATTTATTCGCCGCTGGGTGCCCGAACTCAACGCCGTTCCCGGGAAATATATCCATTCGCCCTGGCTGTGGGCCGATAAACAGCAGCAGACGCTGGACTATCCGCGCCCGATTGTTGACCATAAGCAGGCCCGTACTGAGACCCTTGCCGCCTATGAGGCGGCCCGAAAACCGGAAGACGAACAAGATGAAAAATAGCGAACTGGAACGCCTGATCAATGAGAAGCTCAACAGCGCGGCGATAAGCGACTATGCGCCAAACGGTCTGCAGGTTGAGGGACGCGAAGAGATTCATAAAATCATTACCGGTGTTACGGCAAGCCAGGCGCTGCTGGATGAGGCGGTACGTCAGAATGCCGATGCGGTGATTGTGCACCACGGCTATTTCTGGAAAGGGGAATCGCCGGTTATTCGCGGCATGAAGCGTAACCGCCTGAAAACGCTGCTGGCAAACGACATCAACCTTTACGGCTGGCATCTGCCGCTGGATGCGCATCCGCAACTTGGCAATAATGCGCAGCTAGGTTCGCTGCTGGGCATCGAAACCAAAGGTGAGATAGAGCCGCTGGTGCCGTGGGGCGAATTTTCAACGCCGCTTTCCGGCGTGGAGCTTGCTTCATGGATTGAGATGCGGCTTGGCCGCACGCCGCTGTGGTGTGGCGATACCGGACCAGATCGAATTCGTCGCATCGCCTGGTGCACCGGTGGGGGCCAAAGCTTTATCGATAGCGCCGCGCGTTTTGGCGTAGATGCATTTATTACTGGCGAAGTCTCCGAGCAAACCATTCACTCCGCGCGTGAACAGGGCCTGCATTTTTATGCCGCAGGGCACCACGCGACTGAACGCGGCGGCATCCAGGCACTGAGCGACTGGCTTAACAGCGAAACGGATTTGGACGTAACCTTTATTGATATTCCTAATCCGGCATAACCCGATATTCAGGAGGAAAAGTGCAGAGAGCCCGGTGTTATTTATTAGGCGAAAGCGCGGTGGTTCTGGAGCTGGAGCCGCCGGTATCCCTTGAGAGCCAGCAACGTATCTGGGGGCTGACCCGCAGGCTGGAAGAGGCCGATGCGGTACGGGAGGTGATTCCCGGTATGAATAACATTACGGTCGTGCTGCGCGAGCCGCAGAGCCTGGCGCTGGACGGCATCGAACGGCTCCAGCGCTGGTGGGAAGAAAGCGAAGCGATGATCCCTGAATCACGCCGCATTGAGATCCCGGTGATCTACGGCGGCGATGTCGGGCCGGATCTTAACGTGGTAGCGGAGCATAACGGCCTGACGCCCCGTCAGGTGGTGGAGCAGCATTCCTGCGCCGAATATGTAGTGTATTTCCTCGGTTTTCAGCCGGGCTTTGCTTACCTCGGCAAGCTTGCGTCGACGTTACATACGCCGCGCCGTGCCGAGCCGCGTTTGCTGGTGCCCGCAGGCTCTGTCGGCATCGGCGGCAGCCAGACGGGAATCTATCCCCTTGCGACACCCGGAGGCTGGCAGATTATCGGCCAGACATCGGTAAAACTCTTTAACCCTGCGACTAAACCGCCAGCGCTGTTAGCGCCGGGCGATACCGTGCGGTTTGTGCCTCAGAAGGAGGGCGTGTGCTGAAGATTATTCGTGCCGGGATGCACACTTCTGTGCAGGATAGCGGACGTTATGGCTATCGCCAGCTGGGCGTTAGCCGCTGCGGTGCGCTGGACGAGCCAGCTTTACGCATCGCCAATTTGCTGGTGGGAAATGAACCCGAAAGCGCGGCGTTAGAAATTACGCTGGGTCAGTGCGTCATAGAGTTTACGCAGGATGGCTGGTTTGCTTTAACAGGCGCAGGCTGTCATGCGGAGCTCGATGGACATGCTGTCTGGACGGGATGGCGATTGCCGGTGAAAGCCGGGCAGCAGCTCAGCCTAAAATCTCCGCAAAGGGGCATGCGCAGCTATGTCGCCGTGGCGGGCGGGCTGGATATCCCTTTGTTGATGGGGTCAGCAAGCACTGATTTAAAAGCCCAAATCGGCGGGTTTTCCGGGCGCCTGTTGCACGATGGCGATACGATTCCGCTTTTACCTGCAACGCGCCATTTCCGCGAGGCGCGCGGTGTAAAACAGCTCCTGTGGGGCAACCGCATTCGTGCGCTTCCGGGGCCTGAATACCACGAGTTTAGCCGTTCCGCACAGGAAAACTTCTGGCGTCTTCCCTGGCAGCTAAGCCCGCAAAGTAACCGTATGGGCTACCGTTTCCAGGGGCAGCGCTTAGAGCGCAACACGGACAGGGAGCTGTTATCCCATGGTTTATTGCCGGGCGTGGTGCAGGTGCCGCATAACGGACAACCAATCGTCCTGATGAATGATGCGCAGACAACCGGCGGCTACCCGCGAATCGCCTGCGTGATTGAGGCGGATATGTATCACCTGGCGCAGCTGCGCCTGGGCGAGCCCGTCCACTTTGTGCAGTGCACGCTGGAAGAAGCGCTTAAGGCACGCCACGAGCGGCAGATCTACCTTGAGCAACTGGCATGGCGGCTGAATGATGGCGATTGATCTAACCCAGGGGTAGTGATGCCTGAAGGACCGGAAATTAGACGTGCGGCGGACGCGCTTGAAGCTGCCGTTTTAGATAAGCCTTTAACCGATGTCTGGTTTGCTTTTCCTGCATTAAAAATTTTTGAACAGGAGTTGATCGGGCAAAAAATTGAGCGCATAGAAACGCGTGGGAAAGCGTTACTGACACGTTTCTCTAACGGAAATACCTTGTACAGCCACAACCAGCTTTATGGCGTGTGGCGCGTGGTAAATTCGGGAGAAATACCGCAAACCACGCGCGTACTGCGCGTGAAACTGCAGACGGCGGACAAAGCTATTTTGCTCTACAGCGCCTCCGATATTGCCATGCTCGATGATGAACAACTGCTGCAGCATCCCTTTTTGCTGCGCGTCGGGCCGGATGTGCTGGATTTAACGCTAACGGCGCAGCAGGTGAAAGAGCGCCTCCTGTCGGCGAGATTTCGTAAGCGGCAGTTCAGCGGCCTGCTGTTGGATCAGGCTTTCCTTGCGGGTTTAGGCAACTATCTGCGGGTTGAGATCCTCTGGCACGTTGGGCTCGCTCCGCAGCACAAAGCGCAGGATCTTACCGACGAGCAGCTCGACAGGCTTGCAAACGCGCTGCTGGATATCCCACGACTTTCGTACAATACGCGCGGCAGCGTCGATGAAAATAAACATCACGGTGCGATTTTTAGCTTTAAGGTATTTCATCGGGCAGGGAAAAAATGCGGGCGTTGCGGCGGCGTAATAGAGAAAACAATGCTTTCTTCGCGGCCTTTTTACTGGTGTCCGGGCTGCCAGCTATAGCGAAAAAAAACGCGCCATCCGGCGCGTTTTTTGTTTCATGCAGCAAGCTTATTTTTGCAAATCAGATTTGAAATCACGCTGCTCATAGCCGGTATACAGCTGGCGTGGACGGGCAATTTTGATGCCGTCGTCGTGCATTTCATTCCAGTGTGCAATCCAGCCCACGGTACGCGCCATCGCGAAGATAACGGTAAACATGGAAGATGGAATGCCCATGGCTTTCAGAATGATGCCGGAGTAGAAGTCCACGTTCGGGTAGAGTTTCTTCTCGATGAAGTACGGGTCGTTAAGCGCGATATGCTCAAGTTCCATCGCCACTTCCAGCAGGCTGTTATCTTTCAGATTCAGCTCTTTAAGCACTTCATGGCAGGTTTCACGCATTACGGTGGCACGCGGATCGTAGTTTTTGTACACGCGGTGGCCAAAGCCCATCAGGCGGAAAGAATCATTCTTGTCTTTCGCGCGGCGGATGAATTCCGGAATGTGTTCAACGCTGCTGATTTCTTCGAGCATCTTCAGCGCGGCTTCGTTGGCACCGCCGTGAGCCGGCCCCCACAGGGAAGCGATACCGGCAGCGATACAGGCGAACGGGTTTGCGCCGGAAGAGCCTGCGGTACGCACGGTTGAAGTTGAAGCGTTTTGCTCGTGGTCAGCGTGCAGGATCAGGATCCTGTCCATTGCGCGTTCCAGAATTGGGTTAACTTCGTATTTCTCACACGGCGTGGAGAACATCATGTTCAGGAAGTTACCGGCATAGGAGAGATCGTTGCGCGGATAGACGAAAGGCTGACCAATAGAATATTTGTAACACATCGCGGCAACGGTCGGCATTTTGGACAGCAGACGGAAGGCGGCGATATCGCGGTGACGCGGGTTATTCACATCCAGAGAATCGTGATAGAACGCGGCCAGCGCGCCGGTCACGCCGCACAGAACGGCCATTGGATGTGAGTCACGACGGAAACCGTGGAACAGACGGGTGATCTGCTCGTGGATCATGGTGTGGCGAGTAACGGTGGTCTGGAATTCGTCAAACTCTTCCTGTTTCGGCTTTTCGCCGTACAGCAGGATGTAACATACTTCGAGATAGCTGGAGTGGGTCGCCAGTTGATCAATCGGGAAACCACGGTGCAGCAGGATACCTTCGTCACCGTCGATAAAGGTGATTTTTGATTCGCATGATGCGGTGGAGGTGAAACCCGGATCAAAAGTAAACATACCTTTAGAACCAAGACTACGGATATCAATTACATCCTGACCGAGCGTGCCTTTTAGCACATCCAGTTCGATAGCATCGTCACCATTGTAGGTGAGGGTTGCTTTTTTATCAGCCATTTACGGTCTCCTTAGCGCCTTATTTCATAAGACTGCGGGTGCCCGATTTGCATTCGAACCCGACGTGTTAATTACCAGTTTGTTATTTGGCTCGCAGCTCTGTTTCGATAGGGATACAGCCAGGGTACAGAGCGATGGGCGCTTGCAGGTAACGTAGCCACGCAGGCGGAAAAACAGCAAATCAGGGTGTTAGCAGTCCATATCATTCAAACCTGTGTACCACTAATAACTGTCCTGATTGACTGGGTCAAGACCGACACACTGTTACATAACTTATTCTCAGGTGAAAGGCTGACCCTATAACTTTTACGAATTATACGGCTTTTCTGGCCTTGTTTGTAACAAGAATGTTTAACTTTTGTCAAATCAGATGATTAAATTTTAAAATAATGTTGTTATCGTGATCCTGCTCACTGTTCCGAGCAAAACCCTTCAAACTATATGTAGGTTAATTGTAATGATTTTGTGAAGGGCCTATACTGCCGCCAGGTCTCCGGAATACCCTGCCACCGGGCGCCACCCAGCGTTGTAGCCAGCTTTTTTGGCATCTGGACGTAGCTGTTTTTGCATGACGCACAGTTATAGAAAGTTCACGCTGTCTGACCCCGCCTGCAGATCCGGAGGAAGGAAACAATAAGAACAGCATGTGGGCGCTATTCATGATAAAAAATCCGAAGAAACAAAGACCTGTCAATCTGGATCTCTCAACGATTCAGTTTCCCGTGACTGCTATCGCTTCCATCCTCCATCGTGTATCCGGCGTGATCACCTTTGTGGCTGTCGGCATTCTGCTTTGGCTGTTGGGTCTGTCACTCTCCTCCCCTGAAGGTTTTCTCTCTGCCTCATCAATGATGAGCAGCTTCTTTGTTAAGTTCATTATGTGGGGCATTCTTACCGCGCTTGCCTATCACGCCGTGGGCGGGATTCGCCATATGATGATGGATGTCGGTTATCTGGAAGAAACCTTTGCAGCGGGCAAACGATCCGCAAATATCTGCTTTGTTTTAACTGTCGTGCTTTCAATTCTCGCAGGAGTCCTCGTATGGTAAGCAATGCCTCCGCATTAGGTCGCAATGGCGTGCATGACTTTTTGCTGGTTCGTGCCACCGCCATCGTCCTCACCCTGTACATCATCTATATGATCGGTTTTTTCGCCGTCACCGGTGATTTAACCTACGAAGTATGGCGTGGATTCTTCGCCTCAGCCTTCACCAAAGTGTTCACCCTGCTGGCTCTGTTTTCGATTTTAATCCATGCCTGGATTGGCATGTGGCAGGTGTTGACCGACTACGTTAAACCCGTAGCGATTCGTCTTGGGCTGCAGCTTCTTATCGTTGTGGCTCT
The DNA here is from genome assembly GCA_032051265.1 of Buttiauxella sp. Classification (GTDB taxonomy): domain Bacteria; phylum Pseudomonadota; class Gammaproteobacteria; order Enterobacterales; family Enterobacteriaceae; genus Dryocola. The sequence goes on along the minus strand of DAMBYU010000006.1, from coordinate 18,851 downwards.
GCTGGTTTACGTCATTTATGGATTTGTTGTGGTGTGGGGTGTGTAATGAATTTACCAGTCAGAGAGTTTGATGCAGTCGTCATCGGTGCCGGTGGTGCAGGTATGCGCGCCGCGCTGCAAATTTCCCAGTCAGGCCAGACTTGCGCCTTACTGTCTAAAGTCTTTCCAACCCGTTCCCATACCGTGTCTGCGCAGGGCGGTATTACCGTAGCTCTTGGTAATACCCACGAAGATAACTGGGAATGGCATATGTATGACACGGTAAAAGGTTCCGACTATATCGGTGACCAGGACGCCATTGAATATATGTGTAAAACCGGTCCGGAAGCGATTCTGGAACTGGAACATATGGGTCTGCCGTTCTCCCGTCTTGATGATGGAAAAATTTACCAGCGTCCGTTTGGCGGCCAGTCGAAGAATTTCGGCGGCGAACAGGCGGCGCGTACCGCAGCGGCGGCCGACCGTACGGGCCATGCTCTTCTGCATACGCTTTATCAGCAGAACCTGAAAAACAAAACGACGATTTTCTCCGAGTGGTATGCCTTAGATCTGGTGAAAAATGACGATGGCGCAGTAGTAGGCTGTACCGCGCTGTGCATCGAAACCGGAGAAGTTGTTTACTTCAAAGCGAAGGCAACCGTGCTGGCGACCGGCGGCGCAGGCCGTATTTATCAGTCCACGACTAACGCCCACATCAATACCGGCGACGGTGTTGGCATGGCGCTGCGTGCAGGCGTTCCAGTACAGGATATGGAAATGTGGCAGTTCCACCCAACCGGTATCGCCGGTGCGGGGGTTCTGGTCACCGAAGGGTGCCGTGGGGAAGGCGGTTACCTGCTGAACAAACACGGCGAGCGCTTTATGGAGCGTTACGCGCCGAATGCGAAGGACCTTGCGGGTCGTGACGTGGTGGCGCGTTCCATCATGATTGAAATCCGTGAAGGCCGCGGCTGCGAAGGTCCATGGGGCCCGCACGCAAAACTGAAGCTCGATCATCTGGGCAAGGAAGTGCTCGAATCCCGTCTTCCGGGCATTCTGGAGCTGTCCCGTACCTTCGCACACGTTGATCCTATTAAAGAGCCAATCCCGGTTATCCCAACCTGCCACTACATGATGGGCGGCGTTCCGACCAGAGTCACAGGCCAGGCGCTGACGGTTAATGAGCAGGGTGAAGACGTGGTGATCCCGGGCCTGTTTGCAGTAGGTGAAATTGCCTGTGTATCGGTACACGGCGCTAACCGCCTGGGCGGTAACTCACTGCTGGACCTGGTTGTATTTGGCCGCGCGGCCGGCCTGCATCTGCTGGAATCTATCGCCGAGCAGGGCGAACTGCGCGATGCCAGCGAAGAACAGATTACTGCTGCGCTGGAACGCCTGAACCGCTGGAACGGTAACCGCGATGGTGAAGATCCGGTGCAAATTCGTAAAGATTTGCAGGAATGCATGCAGCATAACTTCTCGGTATTCCGCGAAGGTGACGCGATGGCCAAAGGGCTTGAGCAGCTGAAAGTTATCCGCGAACGCCTGAAAAACGCCCGTCTTGATGACACCTCCAGTGAATTCAACACCCAGCGTGTAGAGTGCCTGGAGCTGGATAACCTGATGGAAACCGCTTTTGCCACCGCTGTTTCTGCGAATTTCCGCACTGAAAGCCGTGGCGCGCATAGCCGCTTCGACTACCCGGACCGTGACGATGCAAACTGGCTGTGCCACAGCCTGTATCTGCCAGATTCAGAAAGCATGACCCGCCGCGAGGTGAACATGCAGCCGAAACTGCGTCCGGCATTCCCACCGAAAGTGCGTACTTACTAAAGCGGAGCAAGTGATGAAACTCGAATTCTCTATTTATCGCTACAACCCGGACGTTGACGATGCTCCGCGCATGCAGGAGTACACCCTTGAAGGAGAAGAAGGGCGCGACATGATGCTGCTTGACGCGCTTATTCAACTGAAAGAAAAAGATCCGACGCTGGCTTTTCGCCGCTCGTGCCGTGAAGGAGTCTGCGGCTCCGACGGCGTAAACATGAACGGTAAAAACGGTCTGGCCTGTATCACGCCAATCTCGGCGCTGGGCAACGGAAAACAGAAGATCGTTATCCGCCCGCTGCCGGGTTTACCGGTTGTGAGGGACCTGGTGGTGGACATGGGGCAGTTCTATGCCCAATATGAGAAGATTAAGCCTTACCTTTTGAATAATGGGCAGAATCCACCGGCTCGTGAGCATTTACAGTCGCCGGAGCAGCGTGAAAAACTGGATGGTCTGTATGAGTGCATTCTGTGCGCCTGCTGCTCGACCTCCTGCCCATCGTTCTGGTGGAACCCGGATAAGTTCATCGGCCCGGCAGGTTTACTGGCCGCCTATCGCTTCCTGATCGATAGCCGCGACACTGAGACGGCCAGTCGTCTGGATGGGATGAGTGACGCTTTCAGCGTATTCCGCTGCCATAGCATCATGAACTGCGTCAGTGTATGTCCTAAGGGGCTGAACCCGACGAAAGCCATCGGCCATATTAAGTCGATGCTGCTGCAAAGAAGCGCTTAATGTTGTTTCCCCTCCCGGCGGGGAGGGGAAATTGCAGGAAACCTTTAAAAACTGCCATGTAGACAGTTTTTAAAGGTTCCTTCGCGGGCCGTCTTACTACGGCAACAGGTCCGCTGAAAGTGAACCCTGGAATGTGTACCAGACGTGTACGCTATAGTTATCCACGGCGAATAAGCAGAAAAATGCTTAAGGGATCACGATGCAGAACGGCGAAATGAAAGCCTGGCTGGATTCCTCTTACCTGGCGGGTGCGAACCAGTCCTGGATAGAGCAGCTCTATGAAGACTTCTTAACCGATCCTGACTCTGTTGATGCGCACTGGCGCTCAATGTTCCAGCAGTTACCCGGAACCGGAGCCAGAGCGGATCAATTCCATTCTAAAACACGTGATTATTTCCGTCGTCTGGCGAAGGATGCCTCACGTTACTCCACCGCGATTACCGACCCTGATACCGACGTTAAGCAAGTCAAAGTGTTGCAGCTTATCAACGCATGGCGCTTCCGTGGTCATCAGGCGGCTAATCTCGATCCGCTTGGCCTGTGGAAACAGGACGTGGTTGCCGATCTCGATCCGGCTTTCCACAACCTGACGGATGCCGATCTTCAGGAAACCTTTAACGTGGGTTCTTTTGCCAGCGGCAAAGAAACCATGAAGCTTGCCGACCTGATTGACGCCCTGAAACAGACCTACGGCGGCTCCATCGGCGCGGAATACATGCATATTACCAGCACTGAAGAGAAACGTTGGATCCAGCAGCGTATCGAATCGGTGGTGGGGCACTCGACCTTTACCAGCGAAGAGAAAAAACGTTTTCTGGGCGAGCTGACCGCCGCTGAAGGTCTGGAGCGTTATCTGGGGGCGAAGTTCCCGGGTGCGAAACGCTTCTCGCTGGAAGGTGGCGACGCGCTGGTGCCAATGCTCAAAGAGATGATCCGCCATGCGGGCAAGAGCGGCACGCGTGAGGTAGTGCTGGGAATGGCTCACCGTGGCCGCCTCAACGTGCTGATCAACGTATTAGGTAAAAAGCCGCAGGATCTGTTTGACGAATTTGCGGGCAAGCATAAAGAACATCTCGGCACCGGTGATGTGAAGTACCACATGGGCTTCTCATCCGATGTTGAAACCGAAGGCGGCCTGGTGCACCTGGCGCTGGCGTTTAACCCGTCGCATCTGGAAATCGTAAGTCCGGTTGTTATCGGTTCCGTGCGTGCGCGTCTGGACCGTCTGGATAAACCAGGCAGCAACCAGGTTCTGCCAATCACCATCCACGGCGATGCCGCGGTAGCCGGTCAGGGCGTCGTTCAGGAAACCCTGAACATGTCCAAAGCTCGCGGTTACGAAGTGGGCGGTACCGTGCGTATCGTTATCAACAACCAGATTGGTTTCACCACCTCCAACCCGCTGGATGCGCGCTCCACGCCGTACTGTACCGATATCGGTAAGATGGTGATGGCGCCAATTTTCCACGTCAATGCGGATGATCCGGAAGCGGTGGCGTTCGTCACCCGTCTGGCGTTAGATTTCCGTAATACCTTCAAACGTGACGTGTTTATCGACCTGGTTTGCTACCGTCGTCATGGTCATAACGAAGCTGATGAGCCAAGCGCAACCCAGCCTGTGATGTACCAGAAAATTAAGAAACACCCGACGCCGCGTAAGATCTACGCCGACCGTCTGGAGCAGGAAAAGCTGGCGACGCTTGAAGATGCTACTGAAATGGTGAACCTCTATCGCGACGCGCTGGATGCCGGTGAATGCGTGGTGAAAGAATACCGTCCGATGAACATGCACTCCTTCACCTGGTCGCCATACCTCAACCACGATTGGGACGAAAGCTACCCGAACAAGGTTGAGATGAAGCGTCTGCAGGAGTTGGCCAAACGCATCAGCACCGCGCCAGAATCCGTAGAAATGCAGTCTCGCGTGGCGAAAATCTACAGCGATCGTCAGGAAATGGCGAACGGTGCGAAGAAATTCGACTGGGGCGCTGCTGAAAATCTGGCTTACGCCACGCTGGTTGATGAAGGCGTCTCTGTTCGTCTGTCCGGTGAAGATGCCGGTCGCGGCACGTTCTTCCACCGTCACGCGGTGATTCACAACCAGACTAACGGTTCCACTTACACGCCGCTTCAGCATGTTCACAATAGCCAGGGCGAGTTTAAAGTCTGGGATTCCGTGCTGTCTGAAGAAGCCGTGCTAGCCTTTGAATATGGATACGCAACCGCAGAACCTCGCACCTTGACCATCTGGGAAGCCCAGTTCGGCGACTTCGCGAACGGCGCCCAGGTTGTTATCGACCAGTTCATCAGCTCCGGCGAGCAGAAATGGGGCCGTATGTGTGGCCTGGTAATGCTGCTGCCGCACGGCTACGAAGGTCAGGGCCCTGAGCACTCCTCAGCGCGTCTTGAGCGTTACCTCCAGCTGTGTGCTGAACAGAACATGCAGGTTTGCGTGCCTTCTACTCCGGCACAGGTTTACCACATGCTACGTCGTCAGGCGTTGCGCGGTATGCGTCGTCCGCTGGTGGTGATGTCGCCGAAATCCCTGCTGCGTCATCCGCTGGCGGTTTCCACGCTGGACGAACTGGCAAACGGCACCTTCCTGCCTGCAATTGGCGAAGTTGACGAGCTGGATCCGAAAGAAGTAAAACGCGTGGTACTGTGTTCCGGCAAGGTGTATTACGACCTGCTTGAGCAGCGCCGTAAGCGCGATCAAAAAAATGTAGCCATTGTGCGCATTGAGCAACTGTATCCGTTCCCGCACCAGGCGGTGCAGGAAGCGCTGAAGCCGTTTGCTCACGTGCACGATTTCGTATGGTGCCAGGAAGAGCCGCTTAACCAAGGCGCATGGTACTGCAGCCAGCACCACTTCCGCGAAGTGATTCCATTTGGATCTGCTCTGCGTTATGCAGGCCGTCCGGCCTCCGCCTCTCCGGCGGTAGGGTATATGTCCGTTCACCAGAAACAGCAACAAGATCTGGTTAATGACGCGCTGAACGTCGATTAATTAAAGGATAAAAAATGAGTAGCGTAGATATTCTGGTCCCTGACCTGCCTGAGTCCGTTGCCGATGCGACCGTCGCCACCTGGCATAAAAAACCGGGTGATACCGTGACCCGCGACGAAGTGCTGGTAGAAATCGAAACTGACAAAGTGGTACTGGAAGTACCGGCGTCTGCAGATGGTGTCCTGGATGCTGTTCTGGAAGATGAAGGCACGACGGTTACCTCGCGTCAGATCCTGGGCCGCCTGCGTGAAGGCAACAGCGCCGGAAAAGAGACGTCTGCGAAGGCAGACAGCAAAGAGTCTACCCCGGCGCAGCGCCAGCAGGCTTCGCTGGAAGAGCAAAATAACGACGCGCTTAGCCCGGCTATTCGCCGCCTGATCGCCGAACATTCCCTGGACGCCAGCGCTATTAAAGGCAGCGGCGTTGGCGGTCGTATCACCCGTGAAGATGTTGATAAACATCTGACCCAGGCGAAAGCGGCCGAGCCTACGAAAGCGAAAGCGGCAGAAGAAACTAAAGCGCCGGTAGCACCATTAGCTGGCCGCAGCGAAAAACGCGTGCCGATGACGCGTCTGCGCAAACGCGTTGCCGAACGTCTGCTGGAAGCGAAAAACTCCACCGCCATGCTCACCACTTTTAACGAAGTGAACATGAAGCCAATTATGGAACTGCGTAAGCAGTACGGTGAAGCCTTCGAGAAACGTCACGGCGTGCGTCTGGGCTTTATGTCCTTCTACATTAAAGCGGTTGTTGAAGCGCTGAAACGCTACCCGGAAGTGAACGCTTCTATCGACGGCGAAGATGTGGTTTATCATAACTACTTTGATGTCAGCATTGCGGTATCCACACCTCGTGGTCTGGTCACGCCGGTGCTGCGCGATGTCGATACTATCGGCATGGCTGATATCGAAAAACGCATCAAAGAGCTGGCGGTGAAAGGCCGTGACGGCAAGCTGACCGTTGAAGATTTGACCGGTGGTAACTTCACCATCACCAACGGCGGTGTCTTTGGCTCCCTGATGTCTACTCCGATCATCAACCCGCCGCAGAGCGCGATCCTCGGTATGCATGCCATTAAAGATCGGCCGATGGCGGTCGACGGTAAAGTTGAGATCCTGCCGATGATGTATCTGGCGCTCTCATACGATCACCGTCTGATTGATGGCCGCGAGTCTGTAGGTTATCTGGTAGCGATTAAAGAGCTGCTTGAAGACCCGACTCGTTTGCTGCTGGACGTGTAGTAACCTCTGGCGGGTGGCGCTTTGCTTACCCGCCCTACAAATATCACCTGCCTTGTAGGTCGGATAAGCGAAGCGTCATCCGATGTGGATTGAAGACCTACCTGTTTTTATGAAGGATGGATAGAACTCATGAACTTACACGAATATCAGGCGAAACAGTTGTTTGCTCGGTATGGCTTACCGGCCCCCGTTGGCTACGCCTGCACCACGCCGCGTGAAGCGGAAGAAGCTGCCTCTAAAATTGGCGCAGGTCCTTGGGTGGTGAAATGTCAGGTTCATGCCGGTGGCCGCGGTAAAGCGGGCGGCGTGAAAGTGGTTAACAGCAAAGAAGATATTCGCGCCTTTGCTGAGCACTGGCTCGGCAAACGCCTGGTGACCTATCAAACTGACGCTGGTGGCCAGCCGGTCCATCAGATTCTGGTAGAAGCTGCCACCGACATCGATAAAGAGCTGTATCTTGGCGCGGTTGTAGACCGTAGCTCGCGTCGCGTGGTGTTTATGGCTTCAACCGAAGGCGGCGTGGAGATCGAGAAGGTTGCGGAAGAAACCCCGCACCTGATCCATAAAGTTGCGCTGGATCCGCTGGCAGGGCCTATGCCTTACCAGGGACGTGAGCTGGCGTTCAAACTGGGTCTGGAAGGCAAACAGGTTCAGCAGTTCACCAAAATCTTTATGGGTCTTGCGAATATTTTCCTCGAGCGCGACCTTGCGCTTATCGAAATCAACCCGCTGGTCATCACGAAGCAGGGCGATTTAGTCTGCCTTGATGGCAAACTGGGTGCCGATGGCAACGCATTGTTCCGCCAGCCAGAGCTGCGCGAAATGCGTGACCCAAGTCAGGAAGATGCCCGTGAATCTCAGGCCGCGCAGTGGGAGTTGAACTACGTTGCGCTGGATGGCAACATCGGCTGCATGGTTAACGGTGCGGGCCTGGCAATGGGCACCATGGACATCGTTAAGCTGCACGGCGGCGAACCGGCTAACTTCCTGGACGTTGGCGGCGGCGCAACCAAAGAGCGCGTTACCGAAGCTTTCAAAATCATTTTGTCTGACGATAAAGTGAAAACTGTGCTGGTCAATATCTTCGGCGGTATCGTGCGTTGTGACCTGATCGCAGACGGTATTATCGGCGCGGTTGAAGAAGTAGGCGTGAACGTTCCGGTCGTGGTTCGTCTGGAAGGAAATAACGCCGAACTGGGCGCGAAGAAACTGGCTGACAGCGGCCTGAACATCATTGCAGCGAAAAGTCTGACGGATGCAGCACAGCAGGTTGTTGCTGCCGTGGAGGGGAAATAATGTCCATTTTGATCGATAAAAACACCAAGGTAATTTGCCAGGGTTTCACCGGCAGCCAGGGGACTTTCCACTCCGAGCAGGCGATTGCATACGGTACGCAAATGGTCGGCGGCGTAACGCCTGGTAAAGGCGGCACCGAACATCTCGGCCTGCCGGTCTTTAACACCGTGCTTGAAGCGGTAGAAGCAACGGGTGCTACCGCATCTGTTATCTACGTTCCAGCACCGTTCTGTAAAGATTCCATCCTGGAAGCTATCGACGCCGGTATTAAGCTGATTATCACTATTACCGAAGGTATCCCGACTCTGGATATGCTGACGGTAAAAGTGGCGCTTGACGAAGCTGGCGTGCGCATGATCGGACCAAACTGTCCGGGCGTTATCACGCCGGGCGAGTGCAAAATTGGTATCATGCCGGGCCATATTCACCTGCCGGGTAAAGTGGGCATCGTTTCCCGCTCCGGTACGCTGACCTATGAAGCGGTTAAGCAGACTACCGATATCGGTCTGGGCCAGTCCACCTGCGTGGGCATCGGCGGCGACCCGATCCCTGGCGCTAACTTTATCGACATCCTGAAAATGTTTGAGGCAGATCCGAAAACTGAAGCGATCGTGATGATCGGTGAGATCGGCGGTAGCGCAGAAGAAGAAGCCGCAGCCTACATCAAAGAGCATGTAACCAAGCCAGTCGTGGGTTATATCGCCGGTGTAACTGCGCCTAAAGGCAAACGTATGGGCCACGCGGGCGCCATCATTGCCGGTGGTAAAGGTACTGCGGATGAGAAATTCGCAGCGCTGGAAGCCGCAGGCGTGAAAACCGTTCGCAGCCTTGCTGATATCGGCGAAACCCTGAAGTCGATTCTGCCGCAGTAATCGTTTCCCCGCGCAGGCGGGGATTCGGTAGAACTAATAATAAATATTCGACATGGTTGGCCACCCTTTGGGTGGCCTTTTTTGTATCTGGTGCTTTTTAATATTCACCCGCCGAAACCGTTAAATTTCACCAATTGTTAATTTACTCGTCATTAAAAGTTAATTAATTGTATGTATTACCCGGCCGGGCGTTCTGTTTTTAAATAACCTGAAGTGATTAATATAACGAGCTACGGCGAAATAGAGATGCTACCAACGGGAATAACCGTTGTTTATTAACAGGCGGCCTGCCGGAAGCCACGTAGCCATAAGATTAAAAACACTTTATTAACAATAAATTTACTATTACTTCTTAAATGAAACCTGATTAACAAAAGCAGCAATGCCTGATCTATATCAATATTTAAGGCTGGATAAATAGTACGGAAAGGGGGAAAATTGCTACAGATCAAATCAGCGCTGTAGTAATATTTTCGCTATAAATTGATCGCCGTCGAGAAACGTAAAAAAGGCTAAGCAAATACCTATTTATTGTAAGGTCATTGCAGGGTAATATATTTGCGAATTCTATTCGTGCATTAATTAACGTATTTGTAACCTTTCCTCTTTTGCTGTCACATTTAAAAAATGAGGGCAGAAGAGCGTCCGGAAGCGAATGTTTTTGTATTAGGGCAGGCATTGTGGGGAGCTAAGTTTGCGAACCACGGTTGAAGTCTTTATGCGAAGAGCAAGGAGTCAGGATGTTTGATATTGTCGAACTGTCGCGCTTACAGTTTGCCTTGACCGCGATGTACCACTTCCTGTTTGTGCCACTGACGCTCGGTATGGCGTTCCTGCTGGCCATCATGGAAACGGTTTACGTGATGTCGGGTAAACAAATTTATAAAGATATGACCAAGTTCTGGGGCAAGTTGTTTGGTATCAACTTTGCCCTGGGTGTCGCCACCGGTTTGACCATGGAGTTCCAGTTCGGGACCAACTGGTCTTACTACTCTCACTATGTGGGCGACATTTTTGGTGCACCGCTGGCCATTGAAGGCCTGATGGCATTCTTCCTCGAATCTACCTTCGTGGGTCTGTTCTTCTTCGGTTGGGATCGCCTCAGTAAAGTGCAGCATATGGCGGTAACCTGGCTGGTAGCGCTTGGCTCCAACCTTTCCGCATTGTGGATCCTGGTTGCCAACGGTTGGATGCAAAACCCAATTGCTTCAGATTTCAACTTCGAAACCATGCGTATGGAGATGGTCAGCTTCTCCGAACTGGTGCTGAACCCTGTAGCCCAGGTTAAGTTTGTCCACACCGTGGCTTCCGGCTATGTTTGTGGCGCGATGTTTATCCTCGGCATCAGCTCTTACTACATGCTAAAAGGGCGTGATTTCGCGTTTGCGAAGCGCTCCTTTGCCATTGCTGCAAGCTTCGGGATGGCGGCAATCCTGTCCGTTATCGTGCTGGGTGATGAATCTGGTTACGAAATGGGCGACGTGCAGAAAACCAAACTGGCCGCCATTGAGGCCGAATGGGAAACGCAACCGGCTCCGGCAGCCTTTACGCTGTTTGGTATCCCCGACCAGGATAACCAGGAAAACCGCTTCGCGATTCAAATTCCTTACGCGCTGGGCATCATCGCTACACGCTCCGTTGATAAACCCGTCACCGGACTCAAAGAGCTGATGATCCAGCACGAAGAGCGTATTCGTAACGGCATGAAGGCTTACAGCCTGCTTGAAGAGCTGCGCGCCGGGTCAACTGACCAGACCGTGCGTGACAACTTCAATGACGTTAAGAAAGACCTTGGTTACGGCCTGCTGCTGAAACGCTATACCCCAAACGTCACCGACGCGACGGAAGAGCAAATTCAAAAAGCGACGAAAGACTCTATTCCACGCGTTGCGCCACTCTATTTCGCGTTCCGTATCATGGTGGGATGTGGCTTCCTGATGCTGTTTATTATCGCAGCGTCGTTCTGGACCGTCACTCGTAACGCTATCGGCTCGAAAAAATGGCTGCTGCGTGCGGCGCTTTACGGCATTCCATTGCCGTGGATCGCGATTGAATCCGGCTGGTTTGTTGCTGAATATGGCCGCCAACCGTGGGCGATTGGTGAGGTGCTGCCAACCGCAGTCGCCAACTCATCTCTGACCGTAGGCGATCTGCTCTTCTCCATGATACTGATTTGCGGTCTTTACACGCTGTTTATGCTGGCGGAGCTGTTCCTGATGTTCAAATTTGTTCGCCTCGGGCCGAGCAGTCTGAAAACGGGTCGCTACCACTACGAGCAGTCCACCGTATCTTCTCAGCCGGCACGCTAAGACAGGAGTCGTGAAATGATCGATTATGAAGTATTACGTTTTATCTGGTGGCTGCTGGTTGGCATTTTGCTGATTGGTTTTGCCGTCACCGACGGCTGGGATATGGGCGTTGGCATGCTGACCCGTTTCCTGGGTCGCAACGACACCGAACGCCGTATCATGATCAACGCAATCGCCCCGCACTGGGACGGTAACCAGGTCTGGCTTATCACCGCAGGCGGCGCGCTGTTTGCCGCCTGGCCGATGGTCTACGCAGCGGCGTTTTCCGGCTTTTATGTGGCGATGATTCTGGTGTTGGCATCCTTGTTCTTCCGTCCGGTCGGTTTTGATTACCGCTCGAAGATTGAAGACACGCGCTGGCGTAACATGTGGGACTGGGGCATCTTTATCGGCAGCTTCGTTCCACCGCTGGTGATCGGCGTGGCGTTTGGCAACCTGTTGCAGGGCGTACCTTTCCATATGGATGAGTACATGCGTCTGTTCTACACCGGTAACTTCTTCCAGCTGCTGAACCCGTTCGGCCTGCTGGCGGGCGTGGTGAGCGTCGCGATGATCCTGACGCAGGGCGCAACTTACCTGCAAATGCGAACTACTGGCGAAGTCTATCTGCGCTCCCGTATCACTACGCAGGTTGCCGCTCTGGTGACAATGGTATGCTTCGCGCTGGCGGGCGTCTGGGTGATGTATGGCATTGACGGTTATGCTGTGACCTCCGTCATGGATCATCATGCGCCTTCGAATCCGCTGGCAAAAGAGGTGGTACGTGAAGCGGGTGCATGGCTGGTAAACTTTAACGCTATGCCAGCTCTGTGGGCAATCCCGGCGCTGGGTGTGGTTCTGCCGCTGCTGACCGTGCTGACCGCACGTATGAACCGTAGTGCCTGGGCGTTCTTGTTCTCGTCCCTGACGCTTGCCTGCATTATTCTGACGGCGGGTATCGCGATGTTCCCGTTCATCATGCCGTCCAGCACCGTGCTGAATGCGAGCCTGACAATGTGGGATGCAACCTCCAGCCAGCTGACGCTGAACGTGATGACGTTTGCGGCTGCGGTCTTCGTGCCGATCGTGCTGGCCTACTCGGCGTGGTGTTACTGGAAAATGTTCGGCCGTATCACCAAAGAACATATTGAAAGCAACACCCACTCTCTGTACTAAGTAAGGAGCTGATTATGTGGTATTTTGCATGGATTCTGGGAACGCTTCTTGCTTGTGCATTTGGCATCATTACCGCGCTTTCGCTTGAGCATATTGAAGCTAAAGCGGGTAAAGAAGAAAGCTAATGGAAGCGATTATCGCAAAGCTGTATGCGGTAATGGATAAGAGCCCCTTGAGGGCTCTTTCCTTCATCATGGCGTTAGCGCTGGCCGCTTGCATCTTCTGGGACCCGACGCGCTTTGCCGCGAAGACCAGCGAGCTGGAAATCTGGCACGGTTTTCTACTGATGTGGGCCGTCTGTGCCGGTGTGATCCACGGCGTAGGGTTTCGCCCGAAGAAGACGCTCTGGCAGGGCATTTTCTCTCCTTTATTGGCTCAACTGGTGCTGCTGGCCGGACTGCTGTTTTTCTTCTTCTGACGCGGCCATCAGGCTAATCTGATTTACCTAAATTTTATGGGTTTTAACAGGCCCATAAATATTTATCTAACCTTTAATCCAACCCATTCCCAACCCCCATCCTCTTGCGTATAGTAGCAACGTTTAATTGCATTACCGGGATGTCTTGTGAGTACAACGCTTTTTCGATGGCCGGTTCGTGTCTACTATGAAGATACCGATGCCGGTGGTGTGGTTTACCACGCCAGTTATGTCGCTTTTTATGAAAGAGCACGCACCGAGATGCTGCGCCAGCACCACTTTAACCAGCAGGATTTGCTAGCGGAGCGCATCGCCTTTGTCGTACGCAGGATGACAGTTGATTATCTTGCGCCTGCCCGACTCGACGATTTACTCGAAATCCAAAGTGAAATTACCTCGATGCGAGGCACATCTATGGTGTTTACGCAGCGAATAGTCAATGCCGATGAGCGGATACTCAATGAAGCTGAGGTTCTTATCGTCTGTGTTGATCTTCTCTCAATGAAGCCTCGTGCGCTTCCCAAGTCTATTGTCGCGGAGTTCAAGCAGTGACTGACATGAATATCCTTGATTTGTTCCTGAAGGCGAGCCTTCTGGTCAAATTTATCATGTTGATTTTGATTGGTTTTTCCATTGCATCATGGGCGATCATTATTCAGCGAACGCGAATCCTCAATGCCGCCACCCGTGAAGCGGAAGCGTTTGAAGATAAGTTCTGGTCGGGCATTGAATTGTCCCGTCTCTATCAGGAAAGCCAGGGCCGCCGTGACAGCCTTGCCGGTTCCGAACAGATTTTCTATTCGGGATTCAAAGAGTTTGCCCGACTGCACCGTGCTAATACTCATGCCCCGGAAGCGGTGGTGGACGGCGCTGCGCGCGCGATGCGTATTTCAATGAGCCGCGAGCTAGAAACGCTCGAAACTCATATTCCTTTCCTTGGTACCGTAGGGTCCATCAGCCCTTACATCGGTCTGTTTGGTACGGTGTGGGGGATTATGCATGCCTTTATCGCCCTGGGCGCGGTAAAACAAGCAACGTTGCAGATGGTGGCGCCAGGCATCGCAGAAGCATTAATTGCGACCGCGATTGGTCTGTTTGCCGCAATTCCAGCGGTTATGGCGTACAACCGCCTGAACCAGCGCGTGAACAAACTGGAATTGAATTACGACAACTTTATGGAAGAGTTCACGGCTATTCTGCACCGTCAGGCTTTTACCAGCAGCGATAAGCAGTAAGGGGTAAGTCATGGCCAGACGTACACGCGGTCGTCGTGAACTAAAGTCAGAAATTAACATCGTACCTCTGCTGGACGTGCTGTTGGTGCTGCTGCTGATCTTTATGGCCACGGCACCCATCATCACCCAGAGCGTTGAGGTGGACCTGCCGGATGCGACAGACTCGCAAACGGTAAGCAGTAACGATGAGCCTCCGGTCATTATTGAAGTGTCCGGGGTAGGGCAGTACAGCGTGGTGGTAGAAAAAGATCGTATGGAACAGTTGCCGTCCGAGCAGGTTGTTGCTGAAGCCCAGCGCCGTCTGCAGGCAAATCCTAAAACGGTCTTTTTGATCGGTGGTGCGAAAGATGTCCCCTATGAGGAGATCATTAAGGCACTTAACCTGCTGCACAGTGCAGGGGTTAAATCCGTCGGTCTGATGACGCAGCCAATCTGATCCATCTCGCTATATTTGGGAACCGATAGTGTCAAAGGCAACCACAGAAAACGATAAGCTCAAACGCGCGATAGTCGTCTCAGTGATCCTGCATATCATCTTGATTGCGATCCTGATATGGAGTTCGTTTGATGAGCACATAGACGCCAGCGCGGGCGGCGGCGGTGGATCGTCCATTGACGCGGTCATGGTCGATCCGGGTGCCGTGGTGCAACAGTACAATCGCCAGCAGAATCAGCAGGCGAGCAGCAAGCGAGCGCAAGAGCAGCGTGAAAAGCAGGCGCAGCAACAGGCTGAAGAGCTGCAGGAGAAACAGGCCGCTGAACAACAGCGACTGAAAGCCCTGGAGAAAGAGCGTCTGGAAGCGCAGGAGCAAGCGAAGCAGCAAGCCGAGCAGCAAAAACAGGCCCAGGAAGCGGCTAAAGAAGCGCAGGAACAACAGAAACAGGCCGAAGCGGCTGCGGCGAAAGCCAAAGCAGAGGCTAAAGCTCAGGCTGATGCTCAGGCGAAGGCGGCGGAAGAGGCGGCGAAGAAGGCCGCGGCGGACGCGCAGAAAAAAGCTGCTGAAGAGGCTGCGTCGAAAGCGGCTGACGCGCAGAAAAAAGCGGCTGCTGAAGCTGCAGCAGCGGCGAAGAAAGCTCAGCAGGATGCCGAGAAAAAAGCCGCAGATGCAGCGGCGAAAAAGGCTCAGCAGGATGCCGAGAAGAAAGCCGCAGATGCAGCGGCGAAAAAAGCTCAGCAGGATGCTGAAAAGAAAGTAGCCGCTGAGGCTGCTAAAAAAGAAGCGGCTGCAAAAGCTGCGGCGGATAAAGCCGCCTCAGAAAAAGCCGCTGCCGATAAGACTGCTGCTGCAAAAGCTGCCGCAGATAAAAAAGCTGCCGCAGATAAAAAAGCGGCCGCGGATGCGAAGAAAAAAGCTGCAGCCGACAAAGCCGCAGCCGACAAAGCAGCAGCCGAAGGCGTTGACAACCTGTTTGGCGATCTGAGCTCAGGTAAGAATGCACCGAAAACCGGCGGTGGAGCGAAAGGAGATAGCGCAGCCGCGGCCGGGAAAGGGAATAATAAAAACAATGGCGCTTCTGGTGCCGAAATCAGTGGTTACGCAGGACAGATAAAAGCAGCAATTGAGAGTAAGTTTTATCAGGATCCTGCTTTTAGCGGCAAGGTCTGCTCATTGCGCATAAAACTGGCTCCTGACGGTTTACTGCTTGATATTAAATCAGAAGGCGGTGACCCGGCTCTGTGTCAGGCGGCTATTGCAGCAGCGCGCCTGGCGAAGATTCCGAAGCCACCAAGCCAGGACGTGTATGAAGTTTTCAAAAACGCGCCTATCGACTTTAAACCCCAGTGAAATTTTCCTCACAAAAGTGGGGAAAAGTAACCAGGATTAGTCACAGGGTTTTGGTAGTTTTGGGTATTTGGGTTTGTTAACATTCTGCTAAATTATCGCGGGTTTTTCGCCCGGATAAGGGAGATATGATGAAGCAGGCATTTCGAGTAGCATTAAGTTTCTTGATGCTGTGGGCAGCGGTGCTGCACGCAGAGGTTCGTATTGAAATCACACAAGGTGTGGATTCAGCACGTCCAATTGGTGTGGCGCCGTTCAAATGGGCAGGCCCGGGTGCGGCACCTGAAGATGTTGGCGGCATTGTTGCGGCTGACTTACGCAATAGCGGTAAATTCAATCCGCTGGACCGTTCCCGACTGCCGCAGCAGCCTGGCTCCGCCCAGGAAGTGCAGCCAGCAGCCTGGACCGCTTTGGGGATCGATGCCGTTGTTGTAGGCCAGGTCACGCCTAACGGCGATGGCAGCTATACCGTTGCTTACCAGCTGGTCGACACATCAGGCGCGCCGGGTACCGTTCTTGCGCAGAACTCCTACAAGGTGAACAAGCAGTGGCTACGCTACGCCGGTCATACCGCCAGTGATGAAGTGTTTGAAAAGCTGACGGGTATCAAAGGCGCGTTCCGTACTCGTATCGCCTACGTCGTACAGACCAACGGCGGTCAGTTCCCGTATGAGCTGCGCGTTTCTGATTATGATGGCTACAACCAGTTTGTGGTTCACCGTTCTCCGCAACCGTTGATGTCGCCGGCATGGTCTCCGGACGGCAGCAAAGTCGCCTATGTGACCTTCGAAAGCGGCCGTTCAGCGCTGGTTATCCAGACGCTGGCCAATGGCGCGATACGTCAGGTAGCCTCTTTCCCACGTCACAACGGCGCACCGTCATTCTCTCCGGACGGCAGCAAACTGGCCTTCGCGTTGTCTAAATCCGGTAGCCTGAATCTTTACGTGATGGATATCGGTTCCGGACAAATTCGCCAGATTACCGATGGCCGTAGCAACAATACTGAACCATCCTGGTTCCCGGATAACCAGAATCTGGCCTATACCTCTGACCAGGCCGGTCGTCCGCAGATTTATAAAGTGAATATTAACGGCGGTGCTCCGCAGCGTCTGTCCTGGGAAGGTACCCAGAACCAGAATGCTGATGTAAGCGCTGACGGCAAGTTTATGGTAATGGTGAGCTCCGCAGGCGGTCAGCAACACATTGCCAAACAGGATCTGGTAGCGGGTGGCGTACAAACTTTATCGTCAACGTTCCTGGATGAAACGCCAAGTCTGGCACCTAACGGCACTATGGTAATCTACAGCTCTTCTCAGGGGATGGGATCCGTGCTGAATCTGGTCTCAACAGATGGGCGTTTCAAAGCGCGTCTTCCGGCAACCGATGGTCAGGTTAAATCTCCTGCCTGGTCGCCGTATCTGTGATAATAAAATATTAAAGGATCAAAGAAATGCAACTGAACAAAGTGCTGAAAGGGCTGATGATTGCTCTGCCTGTAATGGCCATCGCGGCATGTTCTTCTAACAAGAACGCCAGCAATGAAAGCGGTGAAGGCATGCTGGGTGCGGGCACTGGTATGGACGCTAACGGTCAAGGCAATATGTCTTCCGAAGAACAGGCTCGTCTGCAGATGCAGCAGCTGCAGCAGAACAACATCGTCTACTTCGGTCTGGACAAGTATGACGTTTCTTCTGAATTTGCTGCAATGCTGGATGCACACGCAAACTTCCTGCGTAGCAACCCGTCTTACAAAGTGACCGTAGAAGGTCATGCGGACGAACGTGGCACCCCGGAATATAACATCTCCCTGGGTGAGCGTCGTGCTAGCGCCGTTAAGATGTACCTGCAAGGTAAAGGCGTTTCTGCAGACCAGATCTCCATCGTTTCTTACGGTAAAGAAAAACCTGCAGTACTGGGCCATGACGAAGCGGCTTACGCTAAAAACCGTCGTGCCGTACTGGTTTACTAAGAGAATTGCATGAGCAGTAACTTCAGACATCACTTGTTGAGTCTGTCGTTACTGGTTGGCATAGCGGCCCCCTGGGCCGCTTTTGCTCAGGCGCCAATCAGTAGTGTCGGCTCAGGCTCGGTCGAAGACCGTGTCACTCAACTTGAGCGTATTTCTAATGCTCATAGCCAGCTTTTAACTCAACTCCAGCAGCAGCTCTCCGATAACCAGAGAGATATTGATTCCCTGCGCGGCCAGATTCAGGAAAGCCAGTATCAGCTCAACCAGGTTGTGGAGCGTCAGAAGCAAATCCTGTTACAGATAGATGGCCTCAGCAACGGCGGTGCCGCGACAGGGCAGGCTGGCGGTAACGATCAGGGCGCGGCGACGGCAGCACCTGACGCTGGCGCGTCTACAAACGCACCGGCTGCAGGCACGCCTGTGCAGGGCGGAGATGCGAACAGCGATTACAATGCGGCAATCGCTCTGGTGCAGGATAACTCTCGCCAGGATGAAGCGATGGCCGCGTTTCAGAGCTTTGTGAAAAAATACCCGGATTCAACTTATCAGCCTAATGCGAACTACTGGCTCGGGCAGTTGAATTACAACAAAGGGAAAAAAGATGACGCGGCGTTTTATTTTGCCTCCGTGGTGAAAAATTACCCTAAGTCACCCAAAGCTCCGGACGCCATGTACAAGGTTGGATTGATCATGCAAGACAAAGGCGACACCGCGAAAGCGAAAGCCGTCTATCAGCAAGTGATCAAACAGTTTCCAAATACCGATGGCGCAAAACAGGCGCAAAAACGTCTGAACGCGATGTAACGCTTACGGCCTGACCAGATAACGCTGCTTTTCTGGTCTTGCCGCGCGATTACTAAGCAGTTAAGCGATCTGTGTCAAAATTCTTGTTGCGTCAAAATCTTAAATCAGTAATATATGCCGCCGTTGCCGGGGGATAAGTAGCTAACCGGCAGTGACACGAAAATGGGTCGTTAGCTCAGTTGGTAGAGCAGTTGACTTTTAATCAATTGGTCGCAGGTT
>DAMBYU010000005.1:0-399117 GCA_032051265.1 Buttiauxella sp. | reverse complement strand
TCAGTGGAGGCGCAGTATAGGGATTTTTCGGAAGCTGACAAGCGTTTATTGCAAATAAATTACCAAGCGTCTTTTTTTTCACCAAAACGGCTGCAAAAGCCATGTAACGCGGCATATTTGCTGTTTTAAGCATCAGAAAGAGATACCAGGTGGCATAATACAAAGAGAAACATAGCTAAAGGAATTGCATAAATGTCTTTATCTGCACAACAACTCGCGGCGCAAAAGAACCTTTCATATGTTCTTGCGGAGAAGCTGGCACAGCGCATTCTCAAAGGAGAGTATCAAGCGGGTAGCATTCTGCCGGGTGAAATCGAACTGGGAGAGTTATTCGGCGTCAGCCGCACCGCCGTGCGAGAGGCAGTAAAGACATTAACAGCGAAAGGAATGGTTTTGCCTCGCCCGCGCATCGGCACTCGCGTTATGCCCCGCAGTCACTGGAACTTTCTTGACAAGGAGCTGCTTACCTGGTGGATGACCGAAGAAAACTTCAATGACGTGGTGGACTACTTCCTTGTGATGCGTAATAGCCTGGAGCCACAAGCCTGTGCGCTTGCGGCTGTAAATGGCAGCAGCGAACAAAAAGCTTATCTCAGCGAACTGATGGTAGAAATGGTGAAGCTGAAAACCTCGTTTGATCGCGAACGCTGGATAGAAGTTGATATGGCTTACCATGAGCACATCTATGAAATGAGCACCAACCCCTTCCTTTGCTCTTTCGCAAACCTGTTCCGTTCTATCTATTACAACTACTTCACGGCGATAACCGATAATGAAGTCATCAAGCTCGATTTACATCGGGCCATTGTCGATGCCATTACCCGGGGAGACAGCCAGGCTGCGTTAACCGCATGTCAGGCGCTATTAAAAAAACCTTTCGCTAACGGTCACGCGGATTAAATAAGGGCCGACATTAAACTGAACCGCGTTCCACCAGTTCCGGCGTCAGTAAGAGACGCTGTTGCGCCAGCGTGGGCTGCGCCATGCGATGAATTAACACATCCACGGCCAGTTCACCCAGTTCATCCTTTGGCTGGTGAACAGTCGTGAGCGGCGGCGTCATATATCGCGCCAGTTCAATATCATCATAACCAACCACGGCCATATCCTTCGGCACGCTCAAACCAGCCTGATATAACGCATGATAGGCGCCCACCGCCATGGCATCGTTTCCGGTGAACACCGCATGAGGCGGTTGCTCCAGCGCCAGAAGAGAGTTCATCGCCGTGAAGCCCCCCTGAAACTCAAAGTCGCCAATAATTTCATAACCCGGATGAATCGCCAGCCCCGCGCCGTTCATTGCTTTGCGATAACCTTCCAGACGTAGTCTGGCGGGCGTTTTATCCTGCGACCCGGCGATACAGGCGATGCGGGTATAACCATTATCGATAAGATGCTGGGTTGCCATTTCGCCCCCCAGCAGGGAGTTATCCTGAATCACGTCGCTTTCGCCTTCAAAAGGCGCCCAGTCCATCATCACCGTTGGAATAGAAGGATAGCGATTCATGATCTCAGCAGAAGGCAGATGGGTTTCGGTACACAGTAACAGCAGACCATCGACGCGTTTTTGCATCAGCGTCTCCAGATTGCGGTTCATGCGCTGCTCATCGCCTTCTGTATTGCACAGCACCAGACTGTACCCACGCTCAAAGCAGCTACGCTCCACGCCACGCACCAGCTCAGAATAGAACGGGTTGCTGCTGGCGGTGATCAACATGCCGATAGTGTGGGTCTGGTTGAGTTTAAGGCTACGCGCCAGAGCAGAGGGCGCATAGTTCAGCGTTTTGATGGCTGCATCAACCTTTTCGCGAATAGCCTCGCTCACGAACCGGTCGTTATTGATGACGTGTGAAACCGTCGAGGTGGAGACGCCCGCGAGGCGGGCGACATCTTTCATGGTAGCCAAGATTACCCCTGCTGCTGCAAGAACTCGTCGATTTCATTACGCCACGGCACGGAAGGCTGGGCACCTTTACGTGTTACGGCAATGGCGGCGGCGGCGTGCGCAAAGCGAATCGCATCATTCATCGGTTTCTCTTCCAGCAATGCCGTCACCAGCGCACCGTTAAACGTATCCCCGGCGGCAATCGTATCCACAGCTTTAACCTTAAAGCCCGGAACGCGCTGCCCTTTGCCCTGTTCGCTCAGCCAGACGCCGCGGCTGCCAAGCGTAATAATGACGGTTTCAATACCTTTATCGTGCAACGCCTGGGCGGCTTTCGCTGCATCTTCATCATTTTCAACACGAATGCCGGTGAGCTTTTCCGCTTCGGTTTCATTCGGGGTGATGATATCCACCAGCCCCAGCAGCTCGTCCGACAATGCGCAGGCGGGGGCGGGATTAAGTACGACTTTGGTCCGATTCTGATGAGCAATTTTAGCCGCAGCCAGCACGCTTTCCAGCGGCGATTCCAGCTGCATCAGAAGCGCGGAGGCATCCGCAATTTTCTGCTGTTGCTTTGCTACCAGTTCAGGCGTTAACGCGCCGTTCGCACCGGCATGAATAGCAATGACATTTTCCCCGGTGCCGTTAACAAAGATTAGCGCAACGCCGGTGGCGGCTTCTTTAATCGTGCTGACGGGAGAGATATCTATTTTATCGCAGGCGAGCTGTTTGCAAACGCGGCTGCCGGTGTCGTCGCCGCCGACGCAGGCAATAAAAGCTATGTCGGCGCCGCTGCGCCCGGCAGCAACGGCCTGGTTTGCCCCCTTCCCGCCGAACGCGACCTGATATTCCTGCCCGGTCACGGTTTCACCCGGCGTTGGAAAATGTTCGAGGTTAAGGATATGGTCAGCGTTAATACTGCCGAGGACGACGAGACTGCCTTTCGTTTTCATTTTTTTGTGCCCGGTTAAGTGCGCCACCCTAAACTTTCAGGGTGGCGCGATGCCCTGCTTTTGTTTGTGTCTTATTTGGTAACCAGTTTCAGTTCAACCGGGATTTTAGACTCAACTTTCTCGCCTTTCAGGACTTTATCTGCGGTTTCAACGCCGATGACGCCGATCTGGTCAGCCATCTGCGCCACGGTCGCGCCCAGCTTACCGCCTTCAACCGCTTTTACGCCGTCATCGGTGCCGTCAAAGCCAACAACCAGCACGTCAGATTTGCCCGCGGTTTGCAGCGCGCGCAGTGCGCCCAGCGCCATTTCATCGTTCTGTGCAAACACGGCCTGCACATCAGGATGCGCGGTCAACAGGTTCTGCATGACGTTCAGGCCCTTAGTACGGTCGAAGTCTGCCGGCTGGCTCGCCAGTACGTTAAATTTGTGTGCCGCAGTTGCCTGTTTGAAACCTTCACCACGTTCGCGAGCCGCAGATGCACCAGCGATACCCTGCAGTTCGATAACTTTCGCACCTTCGCCCAGCTTCTTAGCGATAAAGTCACCCGCCATTTTACCGCCGGCTACGTTGTCAGAAGCGATGTGGCTGACCACTGTGCCCTGGTTTGCCATACGATCGAGGGTAATTACAGGGATTTTAGCCTGGTTAGCCATTTTTACCGCGTTACCCACGGCATCGGAATCGGTTGGGTTGATAAGCATCAGTTTGGTGCCGCGAACGGTCAAATCCTGCACGTTCGCCAGCTCTTTAGCCGGATTGTTCTGGGAATCCAGCACCACCAGGTTGTAACCCAGTTTGTCAGCCTCTTTCTGCGCGCCGTCTTTCAGGGAAACGAAGAACGGGTTGTTGAGCGTGGAAACAACCAGCGCAATGGTCTCTTTTGCCATGGCGTTCGCACTGACGGTGGCGCTCAGCGCAACAGCGGAAACCAGGGTAGCCAATTTTTTCATATTCATAGTCAGATGTCCTGTAGGGTTATGATTGTTACTGCTTTTTGTTGTCCACCAGCACCGCCAGTAAAATAACCACTGCTTTGACGATCATCTGGTAATAAGAAGAAACACCTAATAAATTCAGCCCGTTGTTAAGGAAGCCGAGGATCAGCGCGCCGATCAGCGTCCCGACAATACGTCCCTTCCCGCCCGCAAGGCTTGTGCCGCCCAGCACAACGGCGGCGATAGCGTCCAGTTCATAGCCGGTACCCGCCGTTGGCTGCGCGGAGGAGAGACGCGCCACTTCGATGATCCCGGCCAGAGAAGCCAGCAAGCCACTGAGTGAATAAACGATAATTTTTACTTTGTTGACGCTAATGCCGGAAAGACGCGTCGCCGCTTCGTTGCCGCCAAGCGCATAGATGTAACGGCCCAGACGGGTATGGTGCAGCATGTACCACGCGGCAAGGAAGACAACCCCCATGATCCAGACCGGCGCAGGGATACCCAGCGGGCGGCCAATACCAAACCAGCCAAAGAGATCGGCGTTATCTGAGAAGCCGGTATTAACCGGGCTGCCGTTGGTGTAAACCATGGTCACACCGCGTAATAACAGCATCATTACTAACGTTGCAATAAACGCCTGTACGCGCCCTTTCGCAACAATAACGCCAGTCACGGCCCCGATTGCGGCACCTAATGCCAGTGACGCGGCGACCGCTACCAGCGCATTGACTTCTAAGCCAACAATCGAGGCGGCCACCGCTCCGGTCAGCGCCAGCAATGAACCGACGGACAGGTCGATCCCGGAAGTAAGAATGACCAGCGTCATCCCCACCGCCATAATGGCGTTCACGGAGGTTTGCTGCAGAATATTGAACAGGTTATTTACGGTGAAGAAGTTTGGGCTCAGGCTCGAAACAATCGCAATCAGCACCAGCAGGGCGATCAGCGATTTTTGATCCAACAGCCACGCTTTTGTGAACCAGCGACGGGACGAAACAGACTGGGTGCTCATTTATACAGACTCCTGATTCACGCGATTTAGCTTACCGACGGCCGCCGCCATCAAGGTTTCCTGGGTGGCCTCTTCACGGGTAAACACCCCACCGAGATGGCCTTCATGCATCACCATAATGCGATCGCTCATCCCCAGCACTTCCGGCATTTCTGACGACACGAGGATGATGCTTAGCCCATCGGCTTTAAACTGGTTAATTAGCTGATAAATCTCTTTCTTCGCCCCAACATCGACGCCACGGGTCGGTTCATCAAGAATCAGTACTTTTGGGCGTGTCATCAGCCCGCGTGCAATGGCAACCTTTTGTTGGTTACCGCCGGAAAGCAGGCCAATCGGCTGCTCAATCGAAGGGGTTTTGACGTTGAACAGACGGACAAAGTCCTGCACGGCCTGCTGCTCGTCTTTATGCCTCAGGCTTCCGACGTTGTGGCTGAAATAGCGCAGCGCGGTAAGCGACATGTTTTCTTTGACCGACATACCAAGCACCAGCCCGTCACGCTTACGGTCTTCGGAGATGTAAACGATGCCGTTCGCCAGGCCATCCTGTGGGGAGCGCGCCACCACTTCCCGGCCATCAAGCGCCACATAGCCGCCGGTACGCGGCAGCGCGCCGTAAAGCACTTTCATTAATTCTGTGCGGCCTGCGCCCATCAGCCCGGCAACGCCAAGTATTTCACCTTTACGTAAGGTGAAGCTGACATCATCCACGCCAGGCCCGGAGAGATTATCGACACGCAGAAGAACTTCGCCCGGTTCTTTATCCAGTCGCGGATACTGGTCCTCAAGCTTGCGCCCAACCATCATTTCGATCAGCGAATCTTCGGTGAGCGTCTCCACCTCGCGTTCGGCAATAAACTGCCCGTCGCGGAAGACCGTTACGTCATCGCAGATTTCGAAAATCTCTTTCATGCGATGGGAGATATAGACGATGCCGCGCCCCTGCGCTTTCAGCTCGCGGATAACGCGGAACAGAGAGTCTGTTTCGGTATCGGTCAGCGCATCGGTGGGTTCATCCATAACGATGACTTTCGATTCAAAGCTCAGCACCTTGGCTATCTCAACCATTTGCTGATCGCCAATCGACAAGTCGCCCACCAGCCGCTGGCTGTTAAAACGCAGATTCAGCTTCGCCAGTAGCTTATCCGCCTCGGCATACATCTTTTTCCATTCGATGCTGCCGAAGCGGTTCACGAATTCACGTCCAAGGAAGATGTTTTCCGCAATGCTGAGCTGCGGGATCAGGTTGAGCTCCTGATGAATAATGCCGATGCCCGCTTCCTGTGAGGATTTCGGGCCGTTAAAGATAGTTTCCTGGCCCAGCCACAACAGCGAACCGGCATCGCGTTGATAAATGCCGGTTAACACTTTCATCATCGTGGATTTGCCCGCGCCGTTTTCACCCACCAACGCCATTACGCGTCCCGGATAAACGTTCAGCGCGGCACCGGAAAGAGCTTTTACGCCCGGGAAAGATTTATCGATCCCTTTTAACTGCAGTAACGGTTCCATGCCGGCCTCAGAAAGTTACGCCGGCACAGAGAATGATATTCGCATACGGGGAACACTCCCCGCTGCGAATAACCGCATGTGCCTCAGCGGTGTACTGCTTGAACTGTTCATGACTGATATAGCGAACAGCAATGGTGTTTCCCTGGTGTTGTTGCAGTTGCTCGATGTGTTTGAGCAACGTTTCGTGGAGCTGAGGATTATGTTGTTGAATTTCCTGAGCGAGGATCGCGGATTCAACCTGCATCTCTTGCGTTACGACATCAACGACCTGCATAAAAGCCGGCACGCCGTGAGTCAGGGCCAAATCAATACGCTGCGTACCGCGCGGAATTGGCAGACCGGCATCGGCAATCACCAGCGTGTCGGTGTGGCCAAGACGAGAAATAACGGACGAGATATCAGCGTTGAGAACGGTACCT
This sequence comes from Buttiauxella sp., assembly GCA_032051265.1. GTDB lineage: Bacteria > Pseudomonadota > Gammaproteobacteria > Enterobacterales > Enterobacteriaceae > Dryocola. Next base: position 392,395 of record DAMBYU010000005.1, on the reverse strand, counting down.
TTCTTCATTTTCTTACTCCACTAGCGAAACGTTTCGCTGATCCGGAGTGTAAGAAATGTAGCGGTGGAAAAACAACCGTGAGGTTATGAAAATGTGATCGTCATCGAAACGTTTCGCGCATCCCTGACATGAAGACGAAAATTGAGAGCGCGCACAATCAAAGCATCAACTTCGACTGCCTGTTATCAGGGGAAATGCCGGGATTTGCTTCCCGGAGACGCCAAAACCCGAAAGTCATCCCGGGTATCTCTCCACCAACAAAAACGCCTCTTCTTTCGAAGAGGCGCTGGCGTTAAATCTCGACCTGGGTTCCCAGTTCGATAACCCTGTTTGGCGGGATCTCAAACTGGTCCGGCGCTCGCAAGGCATTGCGCTGGAGCGCGAGGAACAGCTTGCCGCGCAGACGAAGATACCATGGCCGTTTGCCGATGATCAGCGACTCGTGGGACATAAAGAAAGAGGTCTCCGACATTCTGCAGCTTAATCCTTCCAGACCGCAGCGGTGGAAAATCTCCTCCACGTTTGGCGTTTCACGCCAGCCGTAGCTCGCCACCACACGCCAGAAGGTTGGCGAAAGCTGCTCGATAGCAACGCGCTTCACGTTATGAACGTAAGGCGCATCCTCTGTTCGCAGCGTCAGGAGCACCACTCGTTCGTGCAGCACTTTGTTGTGCTTCAGATTATGCAGCATCGCAAAAGGAATGACGTTTAGCGCACGAGACATATATACCGCTGTGCCCGGTACGCGTACCGGCGGCGATTTTTCCAGTGATACGATCATCGCTTCCAGAGAGTTACCGTGTTCATGCATGCGCCTGAGCAGGCGAAAACGTTCGCTCTTCCAGGTGGTCATGATAATAAACATCACCAGAGCCAGACAGAGCGGGAGCCAACCGCCGGAGAATATTTTGATGACGTTTGCCGAGAACAGCGGGATATCGATACACAGGAAGCCCACGCCCATCAGCAGGACGGCAAGCTTGTTCCAGTGCCAGTTTTTGCGCGCCACGGTGCATGAGAGGATAGAAGTCAGCACCATAGTGCCGGTTACCGCAATCCCGTAGGCCGCCGCCAGGTTGCTGGAGTGTTCGAAGCTGACAATCACAATCACCACGGAGATATAGAGGATCCAGTTAATAGCCGGAACGTAAATCTGCCCGGATTCCATTTCCGAGGTGTGGATAATGCGCATTGGCGACAGATAGCCCAGACGAACCGCCTGGCGCGTCAAAGAGAAGACGCCGGAGATAACCGCCTGAGAAGCGATAACCGTAGCGAGCGTAGCCAGAATCATCAGCGGAATAAGCGCCCAGTCGGGTGCCAGCAGGAAGAAGGGATTTTTGATTGCCTCCGGCGTTTTCAGCAGCAGCGCGCCCTGGCCAAAGTAATTCAGCACCAGCGATGGCAGCACCACGGTAAACCACGCAATGCGGATCGGAAGCTTGCCGAAGTGGCCCATATCCGCATACAGCGCTTCCACGCCGGTAATCGAAAGCACGACTGCGCCAAGCGCAAAGAACGAAACCGTTTTATATTCCAGGAAGAAATGCACAGCCCATGCCGGGTTTAGCGCCTGAAGCACCTCCGGATTAGCAAGGATACTGCGTGCGCCCAGCACGGCCAGCACCAGGAACCAGAGCAGCATCACCGGAGCGAACAGCTTGCCCACCATGCCCGTGCCGTGTTTCTGAATAATGAACAGCAGCGTCAGTACGATTATCGACAGCGGAACGATATAGGTATCAAGCTGCGGCGCGGCTATTTCAAGCCCCTCAATGGCCGACATCACCGATATCGCCGGGGTTATCACTACCTCACCATAAAAGAAGCTGCCGCCGATCAACCCCATGATCACCAGCACCGAGGTCATTCTTGCTGAAGTATTACGCCCCGCCAGAGACATCAGCGTTAAAATCCCGCCTTCACCGGCGTTGTCCGCCCGCATGACAAAAGTAAGGTATTTAACGGAGACGACCAGGATCAGCAGCCAGAAAATCAAAGATAAAAAACCGAATACGGCTTCACGTTCAACACCGAACCCGAACTGGCCGGACAGACATTCACGGAGGGTATAAAGCGGGCTGGTACCAATATCCCCGTACACTACACCAATTGCAGCCAGCGTAATCGCCGGCAATGATTGTTTATTATCAGCGCTCATAGACTAATCTTTTGTTGGAATCCTGAAAGCGTGTGCTTAGTCCCTTGGCCCACAAAAAGGCGCACAGTATGCACGATAATGGCGGAAATCGTATCCTTAAATGCAAATGGCTTAACTTAGGTCAGAGAAAAAAGGTGAGTTCATCAATCCGTTAACGGGCTTATGCAGAAGCGATATACTCGCCTTCCCGCACAGCGATAACCACGTAAGGACGCAAAGCTAATTATGGCTCAATCACATTTATTGGCGGAAAGAATTTCACGACTCAGCCAGGCGCTTGAAAAAGGACTTTTTGAACGCCAACACGCCATTCGGCTTTGCCTGCTGGCGGCGCTGAGCGGGGAAAGCGTTTTTTTATTAGGGCCGCCGGGCATAGCAAAGAGCCTCATTGCTCGCCGCCTTAAGTTTGCCTTCAGGCACGCCCGTGCTTTTGAATATCTGATGACGCGCTTTTCCACACCGGAAGAAGTCTTCGGGCCGCTGTCTATCCAGGCGCTGAAAGATGAGGGGCGCTATGAGCGTCTCACCGCCGGCTATCTGCCGGAAGCGGAAATTGTCTTTCTCGATGAGATCTGGAAGGCGGGGCCGGCCATTCTTAACACCTTACTTACCGCCATCAATGAACGCCGCTTCAGAAACGGGGCCAGCGAAGCGAAAATCCCGATGCGTCTGCTGGTGGCCGCCTCCAATGAACTCCCCGAAGCCGACAGCAGCCTCGAAGCCTTATACGATCGCATGCTGATTCGCCTGTGGCTCGATAAGGTGCAGGAGAAGGGTAATTTCCGCTCCATGCTCGTCAGCCAGCAGGATGAAAACGAAAATCCCGTGGCGGAAAGCCTGCAGGTGAGTGACGAAGAGTATTTCGCCTGGCAGCAGGAAATCGGCAAAGTCGCTCTGCCTGATGATGTCTTTGAACTGATATTCACCCTGCGCCAGCAGCTTGATGAGCTGACGGGTGCGCCTTATGTTTCCGACCGACGCTGGAAAAAGGCGATTCGCCTGTTGCAGGCCAGCGCCTTTTTCAGCGGCCGGAACGCAGTCGCGCCCATCGATCTTATTCTGTTAAAAGACTGCCTGTGGCACGACACGGCCGCCATGAACCTGATGCAGCAGCAGCTGGAAATATTGATGACCGGGAAGGCCTGGCAGCAGCACGCGATGCTCAGCAAGCTCGGGACTATCGTACAGCGCCGCATCCAGGCGCAACAGCAGCATAGCGACCGGGACGCCATCACCGTAAGCAAACAGGGCGGAATGTTTAACCGTCGCCCACACTACCAGCTTCCCGACTATCTCACCGGGGAATCCCTGACATTGCTGCTTCAGCAGCCGCTGAAACTGCATGATATAGAAGTCATCCACGTTGCGATAAACCGCGAGGCGCTGGCGCAGTGGCTGGTAAAAGGCGGGGAAATTCGCGGGAAGCTTAACGGCATCGGTTTTGCCCAGGCGCTGAATCTGGAAGTAGACGCCACACAGCATCTGGTTATCAGAGATGTCAGCCTGCAGGGAACCAGGCTTGTGATGCCGGGCAAACAGCAGCAGGGTATGCCGGATGAGATCAAACAACAATTCGACGATCTTGAAGCCTCTCTTCACCAGCAGCATGAGCGTTTTAACGATCGGCAAAAATGTCTGTTTATCCACCAGGACTGGCTGGGCAAGATCGAAGCCAGCCTGCAGGATGTCGCCGCGCAGATCAAAGAGGCCCAGCAATAATGCTGAGCCTGGAGACGCTCGACGTCATTCTGGCTATCAGTGAAGGAGAATTGGTAGAAGAGATAATACTGACTTTACTGGCAGCGCCCCAGCTGGCGATCTTCTTTGAAAAATTCCCCCGGCTTAAAAATGCTGTCACGCAGGATATCCCGCGCTGGCGAGAGCTGCTTAAGGCCAGGATCCACGACACGAAAGTGCCGCCGGAGCTGGCAAGCGAGGTGCTGTGTTATCAGGAAAGCCAACTGCTCACCACCAGCCAGCTTATTGTAAAGCAGCCTGAAATACTGGCGCTGTTAAAGCGCGTCAACTCTCCCTTCTTTGGGCAAGCACAGGCGCTGGTGGCAGAACATCCTCACTTTACCCCGGCACAGCAAACCCTGTTTCTGCAGCGCTGGCGTCTGAGCCTGGTGGTTCAGGCAACTTCGCTAAATCAACAGCTGCTTGAAGACGAGCGCGATCGGTTGCTGGCAGAAGTGCAGGCTCGTCTGGCGTTAAGCGGCCAGCTGGAACCCGTGTTGTCAGAAAACGATAACGCAGCCAGCCGGCTGTGGGATATGAGCGCCGGGGCGCTTAAGCGCGGCGACTACCAGTTAATCGTGCAGTACGGCGAGTTTCTTGCCAGCCAGCCTGAATTAATGAAGCTTGCCGAGCAACTCGGGCGCTCGAAAGAGGCTAAGGCCGTGCCGCGAAAAGATTCTCCCATGGAAAGCTGGCGCATAATGGTGCGCGAGCCGGCCACGGTGCCTGAACAGGTAGACGGTCTGCAGCGCAGCGACGATATTCTGCGTCTGCTGCCGCCAGAACTGGCGACGCTTGGCATCACCGAACTGGAGTTTGAGTTCTACCGCAGGCTGGTGGAGAAGCAGCTGCTGACTTATCGCCTGCACGGCGACGCCTGGTGTGAGAAAGTCGTTGAGCGTCCCGTTGCCCATCAGGATTTTGATCGGCTGCCTCGCGGCCCGTTTATCGTCTGTGTCGACACGTCCGGCTCAATGGGCGGGTTCAATGAACAGTGCGCCAAGGCGTTCTGCCTTGCCCTCATGCGCATAGCGCTTGCCGATAACCGTCGCTGCTTCATTATGCTGTTCTCCAGCGAAGTGGTTCGCTACGAGGTTTGCGGGCGCGACGGCATTGAGCAGGCGATCCGTTTCCTCAGCCAGCGTTTTCGTGGCGGCACCGATCTGGCAAGCTGTTTTCGTGCAATAGTCGAGAGAATGCAGGGCAGCGAATGGTTCGATGCCGACGCGGTGGTTATTTCAGATTTTATCGCCCAGCGGCTGCCGGACGATGTCATCAATAAGGTGAAAGGGTTACAGCAGGCTCATCAGCATCGGTTTCATGCTGTGGCCATGTCAGGACATGGCAAACCCGGCATCATGCGCATTTTCGATCATATCTGGCGCTTTGATACCGGAATGCGTAGCCGCCTGCTGCGACGCTGGCAACGTTAAGACTTACAGCAGAGCCTCAACTTTAGCCTGAACTTCAGCAGGCCATACCCCACACTGCACCTGGCCGATGTGTGGCTGCTGCAGCAGCAGCATGGTCAGGCGTGACTGCCCAATGCCGCCGCCGATAGTCTGCGGCATTTCACCCTGCAATAACGACTGATGCCATTCGAGCTGCAGGCGATCTTCATCACCGGTTGTCGCCAGCTGGCGTTTCAGCGCTTCTGCATCCACGCGGATCCCCATAGAGGAAAGCTCAAACGCATCTTCCAGTACCGGGTTCCACACCAGAATATCGCCGTTCAGGCCAGAGAAACTGCCTTCGCTGCGGGTTGACCAGTCATCATAATCCGGGGCGCGCACGTCATGACGTTTACCGTCCGCCAGTTTGCCGCCGATACCAATCAGGAACACTGCGCCCAGTTCTTTAGCGATGGCGCGTTCACGACCTTTGGCATCCAGGTCCGGGAAGCGCTGCAGCAGCGCTTCGCTGTGCACAAAGTGAATGTGCTCCGGCAGGAACGGCGCCAGCCCGTACTGCTCGCTGACCGCGGCTTCCGTAGCTTTCATTGCCGCCCAGATGCTTTCCACCGTCTGTTTCAGCGTGCCCAGGTGACGTTCACCGTCACCCATGACGCGTTCCCAGTCCCACTGATCCACATAGACGGAGTGGATTGGGGTCAGGCGATCTTCGTCGGGGCGCAGGGCTTTCATGTGCGTGTAAAGCCCCTCGCCCGCGCTGAAGTCATGCTGGCCGAGCGTTTTTCTTTTCCATTTGGCCAGTGAATGCACCACTTCAAACTGCGCCTCAGGCAGGGTTTTCACCTTCACCTGCACCGCTTTCTCACAGCCGGACAGGTTGTCCTGTGTACCATCACCCACGCGGCTAAGAATCGGTGCCTGAACTTCAATCAGACCCAATTTTTCTTCAAGCTGGCGGGAGAAATGGGATTTCACAAAACTAATCTGGCGTTGTTTAGCGACGTAGGCGGTTTTCATGGCTCTTCTCTTTCGTTGTGTTGTTTCAATACCGGTGATTAAGCAACAGAAAGCACCCAACATTCAATAATCAATAATAAAAAAGGCCATCCTCTTTTTAATCGGTTAATTTAAGGCTATAAAAATTAGATATTCGTGATTAATCATAGGAAAAAGTGATGGATAATTATCAAATCGACAATCTGGATCGCGGCATCCTTGACGCGCTGATGGCCAATGCGCGTACGGCCTATGCCGAACTGGCCAAACAATTTGGCGTAAGCCCGGGCACGATCCATGTACGCGTAGAGAAGATGAAGCAGGCCGGGATAATCACCGGCGCGCGCATCGATGTTAACCCCAAACAACTGGGCTATGACGTTTGCTGTTTCATCGGCATTATTTTAAAGAGCGCTAAAGATTATCCCTCGGCGCTGGCAAAACTGGAAAGCCTCGAAGAAGTGACCGAGGCCTACTACACCACCGGGCATTACAGCATCTTTATTAAGGTGATGTGCCGCTCCATAGATGCTCTGCAACAGGTACTTATCAACAAGATCCAAACAATTGATGAAATTCAGTCCACCGAGACGCTGATCTCCCTGCAGAACCCGATTATGCGGACGATCAAGCCCTGAGGCCTGAATGTAATACCCATATTATCCACAGGTAGATCGCAGGCCTTACACAGCGTACAATACGTCACGACTTGTAAAGGCGGGATCGCAATGGCAGACATTACTCTGATTAGTGGCAGTACGCTTGGCAGTGCCGAATATGTGGCTGAACATTTAGCTGAGAAGCTCGATGAAGCTGGTTTCGCTACCGAAACGCTGCATGGGCCGCTGCTTGAAGATCTGCAAACCAGCGGAGTATGGCTGATTGTCTCCTCCACGCATGGCGCAGGCGATCTGCCGGAGAACCTGCAGCCGCTTTACGATGCAATAAAGGAAGAACACCCGGATCTGAGCAACGTTCGCTATGGCGCAGTGGGCATTGGTAGCCGCGAATATGACACTTTTTGCGGCGCTATCGAAAAAATAGATGCCCTGCTGAGCGATTGCGGAGCAAAACGAGTGGGCTCTTTATTGAAAGTGAACATCCTCGATCATGACATTCCTGAAGATCCAGCCGAAGTTTGGGTCGGATCCTGGAAAGATTTACTCCAGGATTTGTAAAGATCGCACTTTCTTCTGTGTATAACTATGCTTAAAAGCTCGTAATAAGCGGTAGTTATCCAAAGAACAACTGCTGTTCACTTTTTGAGTTGTGTATAACCCTCGTTTTTGATCCCAGCTTATACGGCGTGGGATCACCGATCATTCACAGCAAACGATCTATCCCAATCTCTTGATCTCTTTAGCTTAAAAACGGTTATCCACAGCACAGGGCGATCCTAATAAGAGATCATAATAAAGAGATCTTTAAATAAAAAGATCTTCTTTTAATTAGCGAGGATCCCGGGACTTTCTCCATCGACTAAAGTTGAGTAGAATCGCCAACCCGGGAATCAGTCACCCTCCCGTTTAACCACGAGGCAGTTACCATGTTTTATCCAGATCCTTTTGACGTCATCATCATTGGCGGGGGTCATGCGGGCACCGAGGCCGCGATGGCCGCAGCCCGAATGGGTCAACAGACTCTTCTTCTGACACACAATATCGACACGCTGGGACAGATGTCCTGTAACCCGGCGATCGGCGGTATTGGCAAGGGACATCTGGTTAAGGAAGTGGACGCACTGGGCGGATTGATGGCGAAAGCGATCGATCATGCCGGCATTCAGTTTAGGATACTAAACGCCAGCAAAGGCCCTGCGGTTCGGGCTACCCGTGCTCAGGCAGACCGTGTGTTATACCGGCAGGCCGTTCGTACTGCCCTTGAGAACCAACCCAACCTGATGATCTTCCAGCAGGCGGTTGAAGATCTGATTGTGGAAAACGATCGTGTTGTCGGTGCGGTAACCCAAATGGGGCTGAAGTTCCGTGCGAAAGCCGTTGTGCTGACCGTGGGGACATTCCTGGATGGCAAAATTCATATTGGGCTGGACAATTACAGCGGCGGCCGGGCAGGCGATCCGCCGTCTATCCCGCTTTCACGTCGTCTTCGTGAACTGCCGCTGCGCGTCAGCCGCCTGAAAACAGGCACGCCTCCGCGTATTGACGCCCGTACTATCGATTTCAGCGTGCTTGCGCAGCAGAACGGCGATAACCCAATACCGGTATTCTCGTTCATGGGGAACGTGAATCAGCATCCGGCGCAGGTGCCGTGCTACATCACCTACACCAACGAAAAAACGCACGACGTTATTCGTAATAACCTCGATCGCAGCCCAATGTATGCGGGCGTTATCGAAGGGATTGGTCCTCGTTACTGCCCGTCCATCGAAGATAAAGTGATGCGTTTTGCCGATCGCAACCAGCATCAAATCTTCCTTGAGCCAGAAGGCCTGACCAGCAACGAAATTTATCCAAACGGCATCTCCACCAGCCTGCCGTTTGACGTACAGATGCAGATCGTCCGCTCTATGCAGGGCATGGAGAACGCGAAGATCGTTCGTCCGGGTTACGCCATTGAGTACGACTTCTTCGATCCACGCGATCTGAAACCTACGCTGGAAAGTAAATATATTCAGGGTCTGTTCTTTGCAGGCCAGATTAACGGCACGACCGGTTATGAAGAAGCCGCAGCACAAGGTCTGCTGGCTGGTCTGAACGCTGGACGCTACTCTGCCGAGAAAGAAGGCTGGGCGCCGCGTCGCGATCAGGCATATCTTGGCGTGCTGGTGGACGATCTTTGTACCCTGGGTACTAAAGAGCCGTACCGCATGTTTACTTCACGAGCTGAATATCGCCTGATGCTGCGCGAAGATAACGCCGACCTGCGTTTAACCGCCGCTGGCCGCGAAATGGGCCTGGTGGATGACGAGCGCTGGGCGCGTTTCAACGAGAAACTGGAAAACATTGAGCGTGAACGTCAGCGCCTGAAAGATATCTGGCTGCACCCGCACTCACCGCAGGTCGAAGAAGTTAACGCCAAACTGAGCGCGCCGCTCTCACGTGAAGCTAACGGCGAAGATTTACTGCGTCGCCCGGAAATGACCTATGCCGATATGATGCAGCTTTCAGCATTCGCGCCAGGGCTTGAAGATCAACAGTCTGCCGAACAGGTAGAGATTCAGGTTAAGTACGAAGGTTATATCGCGCGTCAGCAGGATGAAATCGACAAGCAGCAGCGTAATGAGAACACCGTGCTGCCGGCTACGCTGGATTATCGTCAGGTGAGCGGGCTTTCTAACGAAGTGATCGCCAAGCTCAACGATCATAAACCTGTCTCTATCGGCCAGGCATCGCGCATTTCAGGCATCACGCCTGCGGCGATTTCTATTTTGCTTGTCTGGCTAAAAAAACAAGGGTTGCTGCGCCGCAGCGCCTGAAAATAGTCGATAACGGGTCAGGATTTCCTGGCCCCTTTTTTTGATGGATTGTGACGATCGTGCTTAATAAATTATCTCGCCTGCTGGATAACGCAGGCATTACGCTTCCTGAAAAGCAGCAGCAACAGCTGGTGGGTTATGTTGAGCTGCTCCACAAATGGAACAAAGCGTATAACCTGACTTCGGTACGCGATCCTGAAGAAATGCTGGTTCGGCATATTCTCGACAGCATCGTTGTTGAACCGCATTTACAAGGAACGCGCTTTATTGATGTAGGCACGGGGCCTGGCCTGCCGGGGATTCCGCTGGCTATCGTCCGTCCGGACGCGCATTTCACCCTGCTCGATAGCTTAGGCAAGCGAGTGCGCTTCCTGCGTCAGGTTCAGCATGAGCTGCATCTTGAGAACATCACGCCGGTTCAAAGCCGTGTGGAAGCATTCCCTGCCGAACCCGGGTTTGACGGCGTCATTAGCCGTGCATTCGCTTCCCTGACGGATATGGTGAGCTGGTGTCACCATCTTCCGGCGGAAAACGGCCGTTTCTATGCGCTCAAAGGGTTGCGCCCGGATGATGAGATTGCGGTGTTGCCGGAGGCATGTAGCGTAGAAGAGATTATTCGCCTGCAGGTACCTGCGCTTGATGGCGAGCGTCATCTGGTGATTATTAAGCCCAACAGAACTTAATCTTTATCAAAAAAATTCTGGAAAAACTATGTTTTATCGACGTTAAAAATGCCAAAGGCCTGCGGCGACATTTCTGGTGACATTTAACTTAATGACAACAAAAATTTTCCTGATTTTTAACTTTAACGGCATTGCTAACCCTGAAAATAGTCAACCTTGAAAATATAAACCTGCTAAAAATTCACAGAGAGAAGGGACGCGTGAGTTGTTAAAATTTTGACAAGGATGTCAATAAAAGGTTTTTGAAGTGTTGCGCCTTATTTTCAAAAGAGTAGGCCATAATCATCTTATTTATTAGTAAGATGAAATTAGCACTTTAAGAGACAGACAAATGCATCCAGGATGTGAGATCTCTAATATGTGATCGAGGGCACGCTTTATTGCGCGGTAAATTGGCTTATTTACCCCATTTCCAGAAATGTCCGGGTTTCATCAAAAGTGGAAAAAGAAGCGTGCAGAAAATTATTTAAACATTTGTTCACCTTTTTGCTACTTATTGTTTGAAATCACGGGGCCGCACCGTATAATTTGCTCGCTTTTTGAGGCTTGACTCTGAGCCGTAAAGACAGTTTTATACGACACGCGACGTACCTCTAAGGGAGCAGGAGTAAGAAACCTAATGTCAGTGTCGCTCATGAGTTGGAACATGGCCCGTAAGCTTCTGTTCATCCAGCTTCTGGCAGTGATAGCAATCGGATTGCTGTTTTGCCTCAAAGACCCCTCGTGGGGCGCTTCTGCGGTTAGCGGAGGTCTGGCAGCCTGGCTGCCGAACATAGTATTTATGATTTTTGCCTGGCGTCATCAGGCGCATACACCTGCTAAAGGCCGTGTGGCCTGGACATTCGCCATCGGTGAAGTGTTAAAGGTGGTTGCGAGTTTTATCATTCTGGTGGTGGCGCTGGCGGTTTTTAAGGCGGTAGTTTTACCGCTGATAGTGACGTGGGTTTCGGTGCTGGTTGTGCAGATACTCGCACCAGCTGTAATTAACAACAAAGGGTAAGAGGCATCATGTCTGCAGGAGAAATCTCTACACCGCAGGAGTATATAGGCCACCACCTGAACAACCTTCAGTTGGACCTGCGTACTTTCTCGCTGGTGGATCCGCATAATCCCCCGGCCACCTTCTGGACGCTCAATATTGACTCCATGTTCTTCTCAGTGGTCCTGGGTCTCTTGTTCCTGGTTATCTTCCGCAAGGTTGCTAAAACCGCTACCAGCGGCGTTCCGGGTAAATTTCAGACAGCCGTTGAGCTGATTATCGGCTTTGTGCATGGCAGCGTGAAAGACATGTACCATGGCAAAAGCAAGGTTATCGCTCCGCTGGCCCTGACGATTTTCGTCTGGGTGTTCCTGATGAACCTGATGGATCTGCTGCCAATCGATTTGCTGCCGTACATCGGTGAGCACGTCTTTGGCCTGCCTGCCTTGCGTGTGGTGCCGTCTGCGGACGTGAACATTACCCTGTCCATGGCGCTTGGCGTATTCATCCTTATTCTGTTCTACAGCATCAAAATGAAAGGCATAGGCGGCTTCACGAAAGAGCTGACGCTGCAGCCGTTCAATCACTGGGCATTTATTCCTGTCAACTTAATCCTTGAAGGGGTAAGCCTGCTGTCCAAACCTGTATCACTGGGTCTGCGACTTTTCGGCAACATGTATGCCGGTGAGCTGATTTTCATTCTGATTGCTGGTCTGTTGCCGTGGTGGTCACAGTGGATTCTGAATGTGCCATGGGCCATTTTCCACATCCTGATCATTACGCTGCAAGCCTTCATCTTCATGGTTCTGACGATTGTCTATCTGTCGATGGCGTCCGAAGAGCATTGATTTTACTTACCACTACTGCGTTTTAACTGAAACAAACTGGAGACTGTCATGGAAAACCTGAATATGGATCTGCTGTACATGGCTGCCGCTGTGATGATGGGTCTGGCGGCAATCGGTGCTGCGATCGGTATCGGCATCCTCGGGGGCAAATTCCTGGAAGGCGCTGCGCGTCAACCTGATCTGATTCCTCTGCTGCGTACTCAGTTCTTTATCGTTATGGGTCTGGTAGATGCAATCCCGATGATCGCTGTTGGTCTGGGTCTGTACGTGATGTTCGCCGTCGCGTAGTGAGCTTTGCTTAAGATACCAAGCAATATCAGAACGTTAACTAACAAAGAGGCATTGTGCTGTGAATCTTAACGCAACAATCCTCGGCCAGGCCATCGCGTTTGTCCTGTTTGTTCTGTTCTGCATGAAGTATGTATGGCCGCCGTTAATGGCAGCCATCGAGAAACGTCAAAAAGAAATTGCTGACGGCCTCGCTTCTGCAGAACGTGCACATAAGGACCTTGACCTTGCAAAGGCCAGCGCGACCGACCAGCTGAAAAAAGCCAAAGCAGAAGCTCAGGTGATTATTGAGCAGGCGAACAAACGCCGTGCTCAAATCGTTGAAGAAGCTAAAACCGAGGCAGAGCAGGAACGCAACAAAATCGTCGCACAGGCTCAGGCAGAAATCGACGCAGAGCGTAAACGCGCTCGCGAAGAATTGCGTAAGCAGGTTGCTCTGCTGGCTATCGCCGGTGCCGAGAAGATCATTGAACGTTCCGTGGATGAAGCTGCTAACAGCGACATCGTTGATAAACTGGTCGCTGAACTGTAAGGAGGGAGGGGCTGATGTCTGAATTTGTTACTGTAGCTCGCCCCTACGCCAAAGCAGCTTTTGACTTTGCCGTCGAACACCAGAGCGTCGATAACTGGCAGAATATGCTGGCTTTCGCCGCCGAGGTGTCTAAAAACGAAGAAATGGCAGAGCTACTCTCCGGAGCATTGGCTTCGGAAACGCTCTCTGAGTCGTTTATTACTATCTGTGGTGACCAGCTCGACGCCAACGGCCAGAACCTGATTCGGGTGATGGCTGAAAACGGGCGTCTGAAGGTTCTTCCTGATGTTCTTGAGCAATTCGTGCAACTGCGTGCAGCCCGGGAGGCCACGGTTGAAGTCGAAGTGACTTCCGCCAGCGCACTGAGTGAAGCACAGCTCTCGAAAATCAGCGCCGCGATGGAAAAACGTCTGTCACGCAAAGTGAAGCTGAATTGCAAAATTGATAAGTCTGTAATGGCAGGTGTCATCATCCGTGCGGGTGATATGGTCATTGATGGTAGCGTACGCGGCCGTCTTGATCGCCTGACAGACGTCTTGCAGTCTTAAGGGGACTGGAGCATGCAACTGAATTCCACCGAAATCAGCGAACTGATCAAGCAGCGCATTGCTCAGTTCAATGTAGTGAGCGAAGCTCACAACGAAGGTACTATTGTTTCCGTAAGTGACGGTATCATCCGCGTACACGGCCTGGCCGATGTGATGCAGGGTGAGATGATTTCCCTGCCGGGTAACCGTTACGCCATTGCACTGAACCTCGAGCGCGACTCTGTAGGTGCGGTAGTAATGGGCCCGTACGCTGACCTTGCCGAAGGCATGAAGGTTAAGTGTACCGGTCGTATCCTTGAAGTTCCTGTCGGTCGTGGCCTGCTGGGCCGCGTGGTGAACACCCTGGGTGCGCCAATCGACGGTAAAGGTCCGCTTGAGCACGACGGCTTCTCGGCCGTTGAAGCGATTGCACCGGGCGTAATCGAGCGTCAGTCCGTAGACCAGCCGGTTCAGACCGGCTATAAGTCTGTTGATGCCATGATTCCAATCGGCCGTGGTCAGCGTGAGCTGGTTATCGGCGACCGTCAGACCGGTAAAACCGCGCTGGCGATCGATGCCATCATCAACCAGCGTGATTCCGGCATCAAATGTATCTATGTTGCCATCGGCCAGAAAGCGTCCACCATCTCCAACGTGGTGCGTAAACTGGAAGAGCACGGCGCACTGGAAAACACCATCGTTGTTGTTGCAACTGCATCAGAATCTGCTGCACTGCAATACCTGGCACCGTACTCCGGTTGCGCAATGGGTGAATATTTCCGTGACCGCGGTGAAGATGCGCTGATCGTTTATGACGATCTGTCTAAACAGGCTGTTGCTTACCGTCAGATCTCCCTGCTGCTTCGTCGTCCACCAGGTCGTGAAGCTTATCCGGGCGACGTTTTCTATCTCCACTCCCGTCTGCTGGAACGTGCTGCGCGTGTCAACGCTGAATACGTTGAAGCATTCACCAAAGGCGAAGTGAAAGGTAAAACAGGTTCTCTGACTGCGCTTCCAATCATCGAAACGCAGGCTGGCGACGTTTCCGCGTTCGTTCCGACCAACGTAATTTCCATTACCGATGGTCAGATCTTCCTGGAATCCAACCTGTTTAACGCCGGTATTCGTCCTGCGGTTAACCCGGGTATTTCCGTATCCCGTGTTGGTGGTGCAGCTCAGACCAAGATCATGAAAAAACTGTCCGGTGGTATCCGTACCGCGCTGGCACAGTACCGTGAACTTGCAGCGTTCTCTCAGTTTGCATCCGACCTTGACGATGCGACCCGTAAACAGCTGAGCCACGGTCAGAAAGTGACCGAACTGCTGAAACAGAAACAGTATGCGCCGATGTCCGTTGCGCACCAGTCTCTGGTTCTGTTCGCTGCTGAACGTGGTTACCTCGAAGATGTGGAACTGGCTAAAATCGGTAGCTTCGAAGCCGCTCTGATGGCTTACGTTGACCGTGACCATGCTCCGCTGATGCAAGAAATCAACCAATCTGGTGGCTATAACGACGAAATCGAAGGCAAGCTGAAAGGCATCCTCGATTCCTTCAAAGCAACTCAGTCCTGGTAAAGTCTGGCGGCTTGTCTTAGGGCAAGCCGCAAGGCATTGAGGAGAAGCTCATGGCCGGCGCAAAAGAGATACGTAGTAAGATCGCAAGCGTCCAGAACACGCAGAAGATCACCAAAGCGATGGAAATGGTCGCCGCGTCCAAAATGCGTAAATCGCAGGAACGCATGGCAGCCAGCCGTCCTTACGCTAACACCATGCGTAAAGTGATTGGCCACCTTGCTCTGGGTAATCTTGAATACAAACACCCATACCTGGATGAACGCGAAGTTAAACGCGTGGGCTACCTGGTGGTGTCCACTGACCGTGGTCTGTGCGGTGGCTTGAACATTAACCTGTTCAAAAAGCTGCTGGCTGACATGAAAGGATGGTCCGATAAAGGCGTTCAGAGCGAAATCGCGATGATCGGCTCCAAAGGCGTCTCTTTCTTCAACTCCGTGGGTGGCAATGTTGTTGCTCAGGTGACCGGTATGGGCGATAACCCTTCCCTGTCCGAGTTGATTGGCCCGGTGAAAGTGATGTTGCAGGCCTACGATGAAGGCCGTCTGGACAAGCTGTATGTTGTCAGCAACAAATTTATAAACACTATGTCTCAGGTTCCGACAATCACCCAGCTGCTGCCGTTACCGCCAGCAGAAGATGGCGAATTGAAAAAGAAATCCTGGGATTATCTGTATGAACCTGATCCTAAAGCGCTGCTGGATACCCTGCTGCGTCGTTATGTGGAATCTCAGGTTTATCAGGGCGTCGTAGAAAACCTGGCCAGCGAGCAGGCCGCACGAATGGTGGCGATGAAAGCCGCTACCGACAATGGCGGCAGCCTGATTAAAGAGCTGCAGTTGGTATACAACAAAGCTCGTCAGGCCAGCATTACTCAGGAACTCACCGAAATCGTCGGTGGCGCATCCGCGGTATAACCAGGTTTACGAATTACGTAGAGGATTCAACAAGATGGCTACTGGAAAGATTATCCAGGTAATCGGCGCCGTGGTGGACGTCGAGTTCCCTCAGGATGCCGTACCAAAAGTGTACGACGCCCTCGAGGTTACAAACGGTGAAGACCGTCTGGTGCTGGAAGTTCAGCAACAGCTCGGTGGTGGCGTGGTTCGTACCATCGCCATGGGTTCTTCTGATGGCCTGCGTCGCGGTCTGGTAGTAACCAACCTCGATCACCCAATCGAAGTACCGGTAGGTAAAGCAACGCTGGGCCGTATCATGAACGTATTGGGTGACCCAATCGACATGAAAGGCGAGATTGGCGAAGAAGAGCGTTGGGCTATCCACCGCGCTGCGCCAAGCTACGAAGAGCTGGCAAGCTCCCAGGATCTGCTGGAAACCGGCATCAAAGTTATCGACCTGATGTGTCCGTTCGCTAAGGGCGGTAAAGTCGGTCTGTTCGGTGGTGCGGGCGTAGGTAAAACTGTAAACATGATGGAGCTTATCCGTAACATCGCGATCGAGCACTCCGGTTACTCTGTGTTTGCAGGCGTGGGTGAACGTACTCGTGAGGGTAACGATTTCTACCACGAAATGACCGACTCCAACGTTATCGACAAAGTATCCCTTGTGTATGGCCAGATGAACGAGCCACCGGGTAACCGTCTGCGCGTTGCACTGACCGGTCTGACCATGGCGGAGAAATTCCGTGATGAAGGCCGTGACGTTCTGCTGTTCGTTGATAACATCTACCGTTATACCCTGGCCGGTACAGAAGTATCTGCGCTGCTGGGTCGTATGCCTTCTGCGGTAGGTTATCAGCCTACGCTTGCAGAAGAGATGGGTGTTTTGCAGGAGCGTATTACTTCCACCAAAACCGGCTCCATCACTTCTGTACAAGCGGTATACGTACCTGCGGATGACTTAACTGACCCATCTCCAGCCACCACCTTTGCTCACTTAGATGCAACCGTGGTACTGAGCCGTCAGATCGCTTCTCTGGGTATCTACCCGGCAGTTGACCCGCTGGACTCCACCAGCCGTCAGTTGGATCCACTGGTTGTGGGTCAGGAACACTACGACACCGCGCGTGGCGTGCAGTCTATCCTGCAACGTTACCAGGAACTGAAAGACATCATCGCCATCCTCGGTATGGATGAACTGTCCGAAGAAGATAAACTGGTTGTAGCACGTGCGCGTAAGATCCAGCGCTTCCTGTCTCAGCCGTTCTTCGTGGCAGAAGTCTTTACCGGTTCTCCAGGCAAGTACGTGTCGCTCAAAGACACCATCCGTGGCTTTAAAGGCATCATGGACGGTGAATACGACCATCTGCCAGAGCAGGCGTTCTACATGGTTGGCTCTATCGACGAAGCCGTTGAGAAAGCTAAAAAACTTTAACGCCTTAATCGGAGGGTGATATGGCAATGACTTACCACCTGGACGTCGTCAGCGCGGAGCAACAAATGTTCTCCGGTCTGGTCGAAAAGATCCAGGTAACGGGCATCGAAGGTGAGCTGGGTATTTACCCGGGTCACGCCCCGCTGCTCACCGCCATTAAGCCTGGTATGATCCGCATCGTGAAACAGCACGGACAAGAGGAGTATATCTATCTGTCCGGTGGTGTGTTGGAAGTGCAGCCTGGCACGGTTACCGTGCTGGCTGATACCGCAATTCGCGGCCAGGATCTCGACGAGTCGCGAGCCCTGGAAGCGAAACGTAAAGCGGAAGAGCACATTCACAGCTCCCACGGTGATGTGGACTACGCTCAGGCTTCAGCTGAACTGGCGAAAGCGATCGCGAAACTGCGCGTTATCGAATTAACCAGAAAAGCGATGTAACTACCTGCTTGAAAGACAAATGCCAGCCAGAAATCTGGCTGGCATTTTTTTTACCTCAACTATTGCTCGTTCAGGAAATCACCGGTGTTGAACGTCCCGTCAGCGTTGCGCTGTAAAGGTTGCGGCAGTGACAACGTCTGATAATCTTTGGTGCTTAATCGCTTGCCCTGCGCGTTTTCCGTTTTGCCCTCATGGATAAAATAGTTACTGTCGTCCACATGCCCTGTCACCGCGTCGTCGTATTTACCTTGCTGGCTGCGCAGAGAGAGGTTGTCGGTAAATTTCCCCTGCGTTTCTACGCTACCGTAAGGGTCCGGCCGGAAGATGTAGTTAAAGCGTTGGTTATCGACAGCCACGTTACCGGCCACTACCAGCGCACCCGGGTTAAAGTTATCGGTAAAGCCATCGAGGTGGTTACCAATGGCGATGCTGCTATGGATTTCATGTGCAACCGGCTGCCCTTCCCCACCCAGCTTGAAACCGTTGCTGGTGTTATTTCTGGCAATTGAGTTCTCGATCACCACAACGCCGTTGGCCCCGTCTTCAATCTTGTTAAACAGGTCGAAACCGTCATCGATATTGTCGTGGGAATAGCACCCTTCCAGCCTGTTACCCTCCCCTGCGCGCATTTTTACGGCAAAACCATCTGCGTTAATTTTTCCCGGGTCTTCATTACTGAAAGATTCTGCGTTCACTACGCGGTTAAAGCTTGCCCATAATGGGCGTCCGACATCAGCCGGAGAGGAAATCTGAATCCCCGTATCGTCATTTTTATAAGCGATAACGTTTTCAATAAGGTTATGGCTGCCCTGCACACGCAGGCTTTTGTCAGTGATTTCGATCCCTTGTAGATGCCAGTAATTGCCATCGAGCGTTAAGCCGTGGATCACCGCTTTGCCTGCAGCTTCCAGCCTTTTTACTTTACCTTTCAGACCGCTGGCGGTTATCGGGATAGTTGTCTGTGAATAATCGCCGCTGCTCAGGACGATTTTTCCTCCGGGCGGGACAAGCATTACGGCGCTGGCAAGCTCCAGGGGTGAACTTTGCGAGCCGTTGTTACTGGCTTTGCCCTCTGGCGCCGCATACAGCGTCTGGCCTTTAACCGTACTGAGTCGTTCAACGGCGAACGCATGGTTAACTGGAGTACGATCTTTACCGGCTGTGGGAGTGAACGTTACGGTGAAGTGGTTTGTTTCTTTTAGCGCCGTGGGCAAGGCAAGCAGTTCGCCAGCTTTGACGGGGGTATTCTGGCCGATCACAACCTCATCCTGGCGTACCGTAAACGTGCCATCGTAGTTGGCGCGCGCCTGAACGACATACTGGCTGGTGATACTTTTTCCTGGCGAAGCTATTTGCATTTTTACCGGCCACTCTTTTGCCTCGAAAGGCGCTGAGGTAACGGTTTTTGCAGGGGTTGTGACCAGCGATGCGTCACTGACGGTAATTTTCGCGTTACGGGATGCAAAGAACCCTATGTAGTATTGCTTCTTATCCTGCACGGCGATGCTATCGGCTCGTTTAACCCGCTCCGAAATCCACGCATCGCTACCCGCTGGTGCCCAGGAGGTGATAAATCCTTCGTTGGTTCTCTCCATTTTCATGCGGAAAGTCGGCGTTTTGCTCAGATCGATCTCTTCCTGATAGTTTTTGCGCGTGATAGCAGAGCCCGTATTTCCCCAGGGATGCGTAATACCTTCGCGGGAAATAGCCTGCATTTTTATCCGCAGCGCATCTTTTTTATCCTGAGTTATGATGGCGTTCATAACCATATTCGATGCGGCAGGAAATTCTTCATAGCCTTCTTTAAGCACTTCCTGACGTGGGATGCCCAGCACATCACGAACGAGCAATCCCGCCCCCTCCTGCGCGGCAGGCTTTGCCCCGTTTTCAGGGCCAAACTGGTCGACGGTCACCGTTGCCTGTAATACAAAGTTCTCACTGGCAGGTAAAGCTGTATAGAAGTAGGTCAGACCGTCATGAGAGTTCGCTATTTTTCCACCACGGCTTTCAATGGTGACAGGTCTGGAAAGATCGGCTTCATCCCCTTGCTTGACTATTTTTCCGTCGATGACAGCGTTATTTACGCCCACCTTTTCGGGCAGTACATTGGAAGAAAAGTTAACATCGGTAGATTGTCCAAACGTGATGGCATGCCAGACAAACTGCTGTGCGGCTGCAGGCAGGACAAAAGCAGCGCTGCAAAGGGTAAGGACCAGAGGTATTTTTGACGCCATGTTATTCTCCTTATTAATGGTTGACGTCATTATGTATAAAAATGAAACAGCGTTTCTATTATGCTTGTCACAAACGATTATTTTTAAAACAAACCAGCTGTGGCAGGCGGCATCTTTATTCCGCATTGAAAAGAAGCCGCAATCCAGACAGATGGCTTAATATCAGTCGAATGGATGTACATATTTAGCCTGAATCCACTTAAACTTGAGCGCTGAGCGTGTAGAAAAGCCGTCTGGCCGGGTAAATTTCCACCAGTGTGTTTTTAGATGCAAAATATGTAGAATTTTCAACAAGAAATCGTTTTACTTCTCTCACAATTTAAAGTCAGGACGCGTATGTCAAACAGTGCGATGAGCGTGGTAATCCTTGCCGCAGGCAAAGGAACCCGCATGTATTCCGACCTTCCGAAGGTACTGCATACCCTTGCCGGGAAACCAATGGTGCAGCATGTGATTGATGCGGCTAATAATTTAGGCGCTCAGCGCGTGCATCTGGTTTACGGTCACGGCGGCGAGCTGCTTAAACAAACGCTTAGCGATGGCTCACTGAACTGGGTGCTGCAGGCAGAGCAGTTGGGTACCGGCCACGCAATGCAGCAGGCAGCCCCGTTCTTTGCGGATGATGAAGACATCCTGATGTTGTACGGCGACGTGCCGCTGATCTCTGTTGAAACGTTACAACGCCTGCGTGAGGCTAAACCGCAGGGCGGCATCGGTCTGCTTACCGTAAAACTCGATGATCCAACCGGTTATGGCCGTATTGCCCGTGAAAATGGCACCGTTGTCGGGATTGTGGAGCACAAAGATGCCACGGATGAGCAGCGCAAAATCAACGAAATCAACACCGGCATTTTGATCGCCAATGGCACAGATCTGAAGCGCTGGCTGGGCAAGCTGGATAATAACAACGCCCAGGGTGAATTCTATATCACCGATATCATCGCTCTGGCGTATCAGCAAGGCCGCGAAATCACCGCGGTGCATCCAGACAGATTGAGTGAAGTGGAAGGCGTGAACAACCGTCTGCAGCTCTCCCGTCTTGAGCGCGTCTACCAGACCGAACAGGCAGACAAACTGTTGTTGGCAGGCGTCATGCTGCGCGATCCGCAACGCTTCGACCTGCGCGGCGTACTGAACCACGGGCGTGATGTAGAAATCGATACTAATGTGATTATCGAAGGCAACGTCACGTTAGGCCATCGCGTCAAAATCGGCACCGGCTGCGTGCTTAAAAACTGTGTAATTGGCGACGATAGCGAAATCAGCCCTTATTCCGTCGTGGAAGACTCCCGGCTTGCGGCTGCCTGCACAATCGGTCCGTTCGCGCGTCTGCGCCCGGGTGCCGAACTGGCGGAAGGCGCGCACGTCGGCAATTTCGTCGAAATGAAAAAAGCGCGTCTGGGCAAAGGTTCGAAAGCGGGTCATCTGAGCTACCTGGGCGATGCCGAAATTGGCGATAACGTAAACATCGGCGCGGGCACCATTACCTGCAACTACGACGGTGCTAATAAACACAAAACCATCATCGGCGATGATGTGTTTGTCGGTTCTGACACGCAGTTAGTAGCGCCGGTCACCGTGGCGAGTGGCGTCACCATTGGCGCAGGCACTACCGTAACGCGTGACGTTGCTGAAAATGAATTAGTTGTCAGCCGCGTAAAACAGTCCCATATTCGGGGCTGGCAGCGTCCGCTGAAGAAAAAGTAATCAGATTTACCTCTCTTTCGGGAGAGGCTGGGGTGAAGGCTGTTCTCGAAAATAGCCCGCCCCGCGGCAGTACCAAACTATAACCCCACTCTCTACAAGGCTCGGGGCCCCGGTAACCGGGAAATACAGGTCAGCGACAACATATGGCGAAAACGCCATTATCAGGAATTAACTACTATGTGTGGAATTGTTGGCGCGGTCGCGCAACGTGATATTGCTGAAATCCTTCTCGAAGGGTTACGTCGTCTGGAATACCGTGGTTATGATTCTGCGGGACTTGCGGTGGTAGACGAACAGGGTCATATGACTCGTCTGCGTCGTCTGGGGAAAGTACAGAAGCTGGCTGAAGCCGCAGAAGAAACCGCGCTGCATGGCGGAACCGGTATCGCTCATACCCGTTGGGCAACTCACGGCGAACCTTCTGAAGTTAACGCCCACCCCCATGTATCCTCCCATATCGTGGTCGTGCACAACGGCATTATCGAAAACCACGAACCGCTGCGTGAAGCATTACAGGCTCGCGGCTACCGGTTTGTTTCACAGACCGACACCGAAGTGATTGCTCACTTAGTGCACTGGGAGCTGGAGCAGGGCGGTACGCTGCGTGAAGCGGTGTTACGCACCATTCCTCAGCTGCGCGGTGCATACGGTACGGTGATTATGGATACGCGTAACCCAGGCGTGCTGCTGGCCGCGCGTTCCGGTAGCCCGATGGTTATCGGTCTGGGCATGGGTGAAAACTTTATTGCCTCTGACCAGCTTGCGCTGTTGCCGGTAACCCGCCGCTTTATCTTCCTCGAAGAAGGTGATATCGCGGAAGTAACCCGCCGCTCCGTCACCGTATTCGACACCCTGGGCGAACAGGTTCAGCGTCCGGACATCGAATCTAATTTGCAGTATGACGCGGGCGACAAAGGCATTTATCGTCACTACATGCAAAAAGAGATCTACGAGCAGCCAAACGCTATCAAAAACACGCTGGCCGGGCGCATCAGCCATGGCGAAGTAGATTTGACCGAGCTTGGCTCAACGGCCAACGAAATGTTGTCTCAGGTTGAGCATATCCAGATTGTGGCATGCGGCACCTCGTACAACTCCGGGATGGTTTCTCGCTACTGGTTCGAGTCGCTGGCGGGCGTGCCTTGTGACGTGGAAATTGCTTCAGAATTCCGCTATCGCAAATCTGCGGTGCGTCGCAATAGCCTGATGATCACCCTTTCCCAGTCTGGCGAAACGGCGGACACCCTGGCGGCGCTGCGTCTGTCCAAAGAGCTGGGTTACCTGGGGTCGCTGGCGATTTGTAACGTGCCGGGCTCTTCCCTTGTGCGCGAATCAGATCTGGCGCTGATGACCAATGCCGGCACCGAAATCGGCGTGGCCTCCACCAAAGCCTTCACCACGCAGTTGACCGTTCTGCTGATGCTGGTGGCTAAGCTGAGCCGCCTGAAGGGCGCCGATGCGCAGATTGAGCACGACATCGTGCATGGCCTGCAGGCGCTGCCAAGCCGTATTGAGCAGATGCTTTCCCAGGATAAACGCATCGAAGCGCTTGCGGAAGATTTCTCCGACAAGCATCATGCGCTGTTCTTAGGCCGTGGCGATCAATATCCGATCGCGATGGAAGGCGCGCTGAAGCTCAAAGAGATCTCTTATATCCACGCGGAAGCCTACGCGGCAGGCGAGCTGAAACATGGCCCGCTGGCGCTGATTGACGCGGATATGCCGGTTATCGTTGTGGCGCCAAACAACGAACTGCTGGAAAAACTGAAATCCAATATCGAAGAAGTCCGCGCCCGCGGTGGCCAGCTGTATGTCTTCGCCGATCATGATGCAGGCTTTACCAGCAGCGATAATATGCACATTATCGAAATGCCGCACGTGGAAGACGTTATTGCCCCTATCTTCTACACCGTGCCGTTGCAGCTGCTCTCTTACCACGTGGCGCTGATTAAAGGCACCGATGTGGATCAGCCGCGCAACCTCGCAAAATCGGTAACCGTTGAGTAAGTTTTAGCTCCCGCTATGTTTCAGAAGCTGCCTTCGGGCAGCTTTTTTTATTGCTACTGAAAAATCACAACCTTCTGATTTATATATTCTTATCTGAGATATTTCGCTTAAGTCATCGAGATGCGGAAGACGGTCATAAAACTGTCATACTTCGTACATTTAACTGTCACCAAACTGTCCTATTTTCTCTCCTGTAACGATTTAACAACGAATTACGTTTATCACCTCTGCAGGAGACATTATGAAAGTTATGCGTACCACCGTCGCAACTGTTGTCGCCGCGACCTTATCCCTGAGCGCTTTCGGCGTGAATGCTGCCGCAAGCCTGACCGGTGCCGGTGCAACCTTCCCTGCGCCGGTGTATGCCAAATGGGCAGATACCTACCAAAAATCAACTGGTAACAAAGTAAACTACCAGGGTATCGGCTCCTCCGGTGGCGTTAAACAGATTATTGCTAATACCGTAGATTTCGGTGCGTCTGATGCCCCTCTGGCCGATGACAAACTGGCGCAGGAAGGTCTGTTCCAGTTCCCAACCGTGATCGGCGGCGTTGTTCTGGCCGTTAACCTGCCCGGTGTGAAATCCGGTGAGCTGGTGCTCGACGGGAAAACTCTGGGTGATATCTACCTGGGCAAAATCAAAAAATGGGATGACGAGGCCATCGCTAAACTCAACCCGGGCATGAAGTTGCCACAGCAGAATATCGCCGTTGTGCGTCGCGCTGACGGTTCCGGTACCTCGTTTGTCTTCACCAGCTATCTGGCGAAAGTAAATGAAGAGTGGAAATCTAAAATTGGCGCCGGCTCCACCGTTAACTGGCCAACCGGCCTGGGCGGCAAGGGTAACGACGGTATCGCGGCATTTGTCCAGCGTCTGCCAGGCTCAATTGGTTATGTCGAGTATGCCTATGCTAAGCAAAACAACCTTGCTTACACCAAACTGGTTTCTGCCGATGGCAAACCGGTTGCGCCTTCGGAAGCAAACTTTGCCAATGCGGCTAAAGGCGCTGACTGGAGCAAATCCTTCGCTCAGGATCTGACAAACCAGAAAGGCGACGAGGCATGGCCAATCACCTCTACCACCTTCATCGTGGTGCATAAAGAGCAGAAGAACCCAGAGCAGGGCGCAGAAGTGCTGAAGTTCTTCGACTGGGCATACAAAGAGGGAGCAAAACAGGCTAACGACCTGGATTATGCCTCCCTGCCGGATGCGGTGGTTGAGCAGGTTCGTGCCGCCTGGAAGACCAATGTGAAAGACAGCTCCGGTAAAGCGCTGTATTAATTTATAGAAGCCTGGATGATAAAACCCGGAGTAAAGGTTACCTTACTCCGGGTAAACCCAACACGACAAAGAGTAAGCTATGGCTGTGAGTAAGCCGATGTTCAAAGCCCCAGGCAAGCAAGGCGATATGATTTTCAGCGCGCTGGTAAGACTGGCTGCGCTGATTGTGCTATTGCTGCTGGGCGGCATCATCATCTCCCTGATTATTTCCTCCTGGCCAAGTATCCAGAAGTTTGGCTTCTCGTTCCTGTGGACCAAAGAGTGGGATGCCCCTAACGACATCTACGGTGCGCTGGTGCCGATTTACGGCACGCTGGTCACCTCGTTCATTGCGCTGCTGATTGCCGTACCGGTAAGCTTTGGTATCGCGCTGTTTTTAACGGAGCTGGCACCGGGCTGGCTGAAGCGCCCGTTAGGCATCGCCATTGAGCTGTTAGCCGCTATTCCGAGTATCGTTTACGGCATGTGGGGCTTGTTTATCTTTGCTCCGCTGTTTGCGACTTACTTCCAGGAGCCGGTGGGTAATGTGCTTTCTTCTGTGCCTGTTGTCGGCGCGCTGTTCTCCGGCCCGGCGTTTGGTATCGGTATTCTCGCCGCGGGCGTGATCCTGGCCATCATGATTATTCCTTACATCGCCTCCGTTATGCGCGATGTCTTCGAACAAACTCCGGTGATGATGAAAGAGTCGGCCTACGGCATCGGCTGCACCACCTGGGAAGTTATCTGGCGTATCGTTCTGCCGTTCACCAAAAATGGGGTGATTGGCGGCGTGATGCTCGGCCTTGGCCGCGCGCTCGGTGAAACGATGGCGGTGACCTTTATCATCGGTAACACCTACCAGCTCGATAACGCTTCGCTTTATATGCCGGGCAACAGCATCACCTCCGCGCTGGCGAATGAATTTGCCGAAGCGGAATCTGGCCTGCATACCGCCGCGCTGATGGAGCTTGGCCTGATCCTGTTTGTTATCACCTTTATCGTACTGGCGATCTCTAAGTTCATGATTATGCGCCTGGCGAAGAACGAGGGGACGCGTTCATGACTACGATGGAAATGCAGGCTAACGCTCAGCTGGCAGAATCTCGCCGCAAGATGCAGGCGCGTCGTCGCATGAAGAACCGCATCGCCCTGACGCTCTCGATGGGCACCATGGCGTTCGGTTTGTTCTGGCTGGTGTGGATCCTCTTCTCAACGGTTACGCGTGGCATCGACGGGATGTCCCTTGCGCTGTTTACCGAAATGACGCCGCCGCCGAATACGGCCGGTGGCGGGCTGGCAAACGCCCTGGCGGGCAGCGGCCTGTTAATTCTGTGGGCGACGGTTTTCGGTACGCCGCTTGGCATTATGGCCGGGATTTATCTGGCCGAGTACGGCCGTAAATCCTGGCTGGCGGAAGTCATTCGCTTTATCAACGACATCCTGCTTTCCGCGCCATCGATTGTAGTTGGCCTGTTCGTTTACACCGTGGTGGTGGCGAAGATGCAGCACTTCTCCGGCTGGGCCGGGGTGATTGCGCTGGCGCTGCTGCAGATCCCGATTGTGATTCGAACCACCGAAAACATGATGAAACTGGTGCCGGACAGCCTGCGCGAAGCGGCTTATGCGCTGGGTACGCCAAAGTGGAAAATGATTTCGGCTATCACGCTCAAGGCCTCCATTTCCGGGATTATCACCGGGGTGTTGCTGGCAATTGCGCGTATCGCTGGTGAAACCGCCCCGCTGCTGTTTACGTCGCTCTCGAACCAGTTCTGGAGCACGGACATGATGCAGCCGCTGGCTAACCTGCCGGTAACGATTTTCAAATTCGCCATGAGCCCGTTTGCCGAATGGCAACAGCTGGCCTGGGCCGGGGTACTGATTATTACCCTGTGCGTTCTGCTGTTGAATATTCTGGCGCGTGTGATTTTCTCGAAGAGTAAACACGGTTAAATTTTACGGCGCGGCATCAGCGGCGCCGGATGGAGAGAAAGAAACAGATGAGTATGGTTGATACTGCCCCGGGCAAAATTCAGGTTCGCGATTTGAACTTCTTCTACGGGAAGTTCCATGCCCTGAAAAACATCAATCTGGATATCGCGAAGAACCAGGTTACCGCGTTTATCGGGCCGTCGGGCTGCGGCAAATCCACCCTGCTGCGCACCTTTAACAAAATGTACTCGCTCTACCCGGAGCAGCGCGCCGAAGGTGAAATCCTGCTGGACGGTGAGAACATCCTCACCCATAGCCAGGATATCGCGCTGCTGCGTGCCAAAGTGGGTATGGTGTTCCAGAAGCCAACGCCGTTCCCGATGTCGATTTACGACAATATTGCCTTTGGCGTGCGCCTGTTTGAAAAGCTCTCGCGCAGCGACATGGACGAGCGTGTGCAGTGGGCGTTGACCAAAGCCGCATTATGGAATGAAACCAAAGATAAACTGCACCAGAGCGGATACAGTCTCTCCGGTGGCCAGCAGCAGCGTCTGTGCATTGCGCGCGGCATTGCCATCCGTCCGGACGTGCTGCTGCTTGATGAGCCGTGCTCAGCCCTTGATCCGATCTCTACCGGGCGTATTGAAGAGCTGATTACCGAGCTGAAACAGGATTACACCGTGGTGATCGTTACCCACAATATGCAGCAGGCGGCGCGTTGTTCCGACCATACAGCGTTTATGTACTTAGGCGAGCTGATTGAATTTAGCGAAACCGACACGCTGTTTACCACGCCTGCTAAAAAGCAGACCGAAGATTACATAACTGGCCGCTACGGTTGATTTGGAGAACACGATGGATAGCCTCAATCTCAACAAACACATTTCAGGCCAGTTTAACGCTGAGCTGGAACACATTCGTACTCAGGTGATGACCATGGGCGGGCTGGTGGAACAACAGCTCTCCGACGCCATCACGGCGATGCACAACCAGGATGGCGAACTGGCGAAACGCGTCATTGACGGCGACCAGAAGGTCAACATGATGGAAGTGGCCATTGATGAAGCCTGCGTGCGCATCATCGCCAAGCGCCAGCCAACCGCCAGCGACCTGCGTCTGGTGATGGCGATCATCAAGACCATTTCCGAACTGGAACGTATCGGTGACGTGGCGGATAAAATCTGCCGCACGGCGCTGGAGAAGTTTTCCCAGCAGCATCAGCCGTTGCTGGTCAGCCTGGAATCGCTGGGCCGCCACACGGTGCAAATGCTGCACGACGTGCTGGATGCGTTCGCGCGTATGGATCTGGATGAAGCCGTACGTATTTACCGTGAAGATAAGAAAGTCGACCAGGAATATGAAGGCATCGTGCGTCAGTTGATGACCTATATGATGGAAGATTCACGTACTATTCCAAGCGTGTTAACCGCGCTGTTCTGCGCGCGCTCTATCGAGCGAATCGGCGACCGCTGCCAGAATATCTGCGAATTTATCTTCTACTTCGTGAAAGGACAGGATTTCCGTCACGTGGGCGGCGACGAGCTGGATAAGCTGCTGGCGGGTAAAGATCCCAAAGAGTGATTTAAGAACGCCAGCAAGCTGGCGTTAATTTTAACGCGTAATATCCCAGCCGCGCGCCTGCCACAGCTCCGGCAACTGCGCCAGATCGGTAAAAGGCGTGACTTTTGGATGATCGATCGGCAGGTTATGCGGATCGGCGCAAAAATAGAAAACTTCCATTCCCGCCGCGATGCCTGACTGCGCGCCTGCCATAGAATCATCCACCAGCACGCAGTTTTTCACCTCCACCTGCATTTTATCGGCCGCGTGAAGCATTAACGCCGGGTCCGGCTTCCAGCGCTGAATATCGTAGCCGCTGTACAGTTTGTCCGGGAAATGGTCGAGCATGCCTGTTTTGCCCAGTGAATGCTGCATTTTGCTGACCGGCCCGTTGGAAACGATACACATCGGGACTTTTATCCGTTCAATCAGCGCCGCTGCGCCCACAATCTCCTGCAGTTCGCTGTCGAAGAGTCTTGCGACCTCGGCGCGATAAACGGGCTCAAGCTCGGTTCTGGACAGGCTCACACCATACTGCTGGCTGATGGTATCGATGATTTCGTAAAGCTTAATGCCCTTGAAGGTCTTATGAACCTCCTCAAGCGCAAGCTCGATACCGTATTGCGCAAACATATGTACGTAGGCTCTGGAGCAAATTACTTCACTGTCGACCAGCGTGCCATCGCAGTCGAAGAACACCGCATCTATCCGGGACATGCCGCTTCCTTTTCTAAAAGTGAAGCACCATCTTACCCAATTTGCGCAATAAAGGTGGTACGCAATCGTTGCCGTATAAATAACTTGAATGAAAAAAAGTCCATTTCGACCGTCAACTTTGCGGGGTTTTGGTATAGGATAACGACGGATTTTTCCCTCTCATGTTCGGAAACAAGACTAATGAGCCAACCACAATCTACTCCGGCTGCAAATCCGGGGCTGCTTGAGCGCGTGTTTAAACTGCGCGAGCACGGCACCACGGCACGCACCGAAGCGATCGCCGGCCTCACCACCTTCCTGACGATGGTGTATATCGTCTTCGTCAACCCACAGATCCTTGGCGCTGCTGGTATGGATACCCAGGCCGTCTTTGTCACCACCTGCTTAATTGCCGCCCTGGGGAGCATCCTGATGGGGATTTTCGCCAATCTGCCCGTGGCACTGGCTCCGGCAATGGGTCTGAACGCCTTCTTCGCCTTTGTGGTTGTTGGCGCGATGGGCCTGTCATGGCAGGTAGGCATGGGAGCTATCTTCTGGGGCGCCGTCGGCCTGCTGCTGCTGACCATTTTCCGCGTGCGCTACTGGATGATCGCTAATATTCCCATGAGCCTGCGTGTGGGCATCACCAGCGGTATCGGCCTGTTTATCGGCATGATGGGTCTGAAAAACGCCGGTATTATCGTGGCGAACAAAGACACCTTAGTGAGCATCGGCAACCTGACTTCGCACAGCGTGCTGCTGGGCGCGCTGGGCTTCTTTATTATCGCGATCCTGGCTTCCCGTAACATCCATGCCGCCGTGCTGGTCTCCATCGTTGTGACTACGCTGCTGGGCTGGATGCTGGGCGATGTGCACTACAGCGGCATTGTTTCAACGCCGCCGAGCGTCATGTCCGTTGTGGGTCAGGTAGATTTAGCCGGTTCGCTGAATATCGGCCTGGCGGGCGTGATTTTCTCTTTCATGCTGGTAAACCTGTTCGACTCCTCCGGTACGCTGATTGGCGTGACGGACAAAGCCGGGCTGACGGATGAAAAAGGTAAGTTCCCGCGCATGAAGCAGGCGCTGTACGTTGACAGCATCTCTTCCGTTGCGGGGTCGTTTATCGGCACATCTTCCGTTACCGCTTATATCGAAAGCTCTTCCGGCGTCTCTGTGGGCGGCCGTACCGGTCTGACTGCGGTGATCGTTGGTCTGCTGTTCCTGCTGGTTATCTTCCTGTCACCGCTGGCTGGCATGGTGCCTGCTTACGCCGCCGCAGGCGCGCTGATTTACGTCGGCGTCCTGATGACATCCAGCCTGTCGCGTGTGAAGTGGGACGATCTGACCGAAGCGGTTCCCGCCTTTGTGACCGCCGTTATGATGCCGTTCAGCTTCTCGATTACCGAAGGTATTGCGCTTGGCTTTATCTCTTACTGCGTGATGAAGCTGGGAACAGGCCGCTGGCGTGAACTCAGCCCGTGCGTGATCGTTGTGGCGCTGCTGTTCATTCTGAAGATTGCGTTTATCGACTGAGATAATTTGTAGGGCGGGTAAGCAACGCGCCACCCGCCGTAGGGAAAGGTGGATGGCGCTTGCGCTTATCCACCTTCCAGCGAAATAGCCTGTCTTAGTTTTTTACCCGCTGAATATAATCCCCAAATGCCGTTAGCTGCCCGGTAAGATGATCGAGCGTGCTTTGATCGGCCACTTCTCCCGTTTGCGTATCCACTTTGTTCTGAATAACTCCGCCCATAAACTCCGGCTTGTTCATCACCATCGCGTCCAGGAAGACCAGAATCTGGCGCAGATGATACTGGCAGCGAGCGCCGCCAATCGCGCCCATTGAGCTGGTTTGAATCAGCACGGGCTTGCCCGCCAGCGGCTGCTCAGGAAGGCGTGATAACCAGTCGATAGCGTTCTTCAGGCCACCCGGCACCGAGTAGTTGTACTCTGGCGTCACGATGATCACGCCGTCCGCGTTGCGGATTTGCTCAGCGATTGCTTCTACGGAGTGCGGAAAACCTTCTTCCTGCTGCATATCCGCGTCGTACAGGGGAATATCGGCGATGGTCGGAAGTGCCTCAATACTCATGCCTGCCGGGGCGATTTTCGGCAGCGTACGGGCGACCATGGCGTTGAATGAACCTTTGCGCAGGCTACCCAGTAACGTAACTATCTTTAACGTGTCGGACATACATACCCCTTTTGGTCAGGACGTTCAGGAAAGATCGATTGGGAAATCAGGCTTTCTCATAAGGCTGGCTGGTAAAGCGTATGATGCGCCCGTCCGGATCGCTACGACGAGACGGAACGTCTTTCAGGCTGCGCCATGCCTGCGGCTCGGCAAACTCCCACAGGCTTAGTTTTTCAATCGCGGGGGAAACGGTACAGGCCCAGACCAGAACGTCTTCCACATCGCTTAGCGCTTCAATATGCGATTGGTTCATCACGCGTAAGCGGCCAGCGCCGGGGATCAGCTGCAGCGCTTCGTCGCTGCCGGTAACCTTAAACACGCTCTGACGCAGCGTAAGTAACTGAGCGCGGGCTTCAACGGCATCGTTCTGGTTGTTTATCCATGTCGATTCGTTACTGCTGAAAGCGGGGGCGGGAAAAGCTGAAGGAAGCACGCCAAATGAACGCGGCAGTTCCATATCAAGACCGCATCGCCCTTCCGTTGTTACCAGTACGCCCACGCTATTCCCGGCATAAGCGATGCTGAAATCCGCAAGCGTGCGGTCGGCAAAATGCGGTCTTCCCGCCACGGTAGTGACGATTTTGGGCAACTGTTTTATGCCATAAAGCATAAAGAAAAGTTCGGCCAGCAGCGTACGGGAGGCCAGAAATCGCGCCCGGCGACGTTCCGGAAGGCTCTTTGCGAAGCTAAGACACTCTTCATCCAGACGGGATGAAAGCGGACAGGTTGGGTTGATTGTCCATCGTGCAAAATGCGTTGCCATTTTTCGCTCCATGATAATGGTCACAGGGACACCAGCAACGATTGTAGAATTTTTCCTCATCAAACGCACGAAATGAGGCTGTAAAAGTCCCTCAGAAAGGGGCAAAAAAATCCCGCAACGCGGATGCATTGCGGGACGGTTGCAAAGTGAGCATACGCTTACTTTTTTGAATTACTTGCCGATACAGAAGCTGGAGAAAATGCGGCCCAGCAAATCATCAGAGGTAAATTCGCCGGTGATTTCACTCAGGCTCTGCTGCGAGAGGCGCAGCTCTTCCGCCAGTAATTCTCCGGCCCACGCGCCCAGCAACTGGGCCTTGCCCTGCTGGAGATGGGTAGCCGCCTGTTCCAGCGCCTGCAGGTGACGGCGACGCGCCAGGAAACCGCCTTCCATATTGGTTTCAAAGCCCATGCTCTGTTTCAGATGATCGCGCAGCACCTCCACGCCTTCGCCGGTACGCGCGGAGAGGCGGACAAGTGAGTGACCATTCACATCGCTGAGGCCCAGCGTCTCGCCGGTAACGTCCGCTTTGTTGCGCACCACGGTAATCGGCAAACGCTCCGGCAGACGGGCGATAAAATCTGGCCAGATTGCAGCCGGGTCGGTGGCGTTGGTCGTTGTGCCATCGACCATAAACAGCACGCGGTCAGCCTGTTCAATTTCGTTCCACGCGCGTTCGATACCAATGCGCTCAACTTCGTCGCTTGCTTCGCGCAGGCCCGCGGTATCGATGATATGCAGCGGCATACCGTCGATATGAATGTGTTCGCGCAGCACATCGCGGGTTGTTCCGGCGATATCCGTAACAATCGCAGCTTCACGGCCCGCAAGGGCATTCAGCAGGCTCGATTTACCGGCGTTTGGGCGTCCGGCAATGACTACCTTCATCCCTTCGCGCAGCAGGCTTCCCTGGCGCGCTTCCGCACGCACGGCATCCAGATCGTTAATGACCTGATTAAGCTGCGCTTCGATTTTACCGTCTGAAAGGAAGTCGATTTCTTCATCGGGGAAATCAATGGCGGCTTCAACGTAAATACGCAGATGCGTCAGCGCTTCCACCAGATGATTTACGCGAGCCGAAAACGCGCCCTGCAGCGAGTTTAACGCTGAGCGGGCGGCCTGCTCTGAGCTGGCGTCAATTAAATCGGCAATGGCTTCAGCCTGCGCCAGATCCAGCTTATCGTTGAGGAAGGCGCGTTCCGAGAACTCGCCGGGTCTGGCGATGCGCACGCCGGGAATGGCCAGAATGCGCTTTAACAGCAGGTCGAGAATGACCGGGCCGCCGTGGCCCTGCAGCTCCAGCACATCTTCACCGGTAAAGGAGTTTGGGCCGGGGAACCACAGCGCAATCCCCTGATCCAGGGTGCTTTCGTCGCTATCGCGAAACGGCAGGTAGTCGGCGTGGCGTGGCTTTGGAAGCTTGCCCAGAATAGCCTGCGCTACGTCGCGCGCATGAAGGCCTGAGACGCGCAGGATACCGACCCCACCACGTCCCGGCGGCGTCGCCTGGGCAACGATTGTCTCGTTATGGCTCATAGTTTCTCTCTAAAAAAAGAAGGCGGTCAATTGACCGCCTTCCGTGTGCATGAACTTCACTTAATCGCTATCAGGTCTTTTTCTTGTCGCGGCTGTGCAAGCCACGTTTTTCCAGACCGCGATAAATGAGCTGCTGCTGAATGATGGTCACCAGGTTACTGACGATATAGTACAGCACCAGACCTGACGGGAACCACAGGAAGAACACCGTGAAGATGACCGGCATAAAGGTCATGATCTTCTGCTGCATCGGGTCGGTCACTGTGGTCGGCGACATCTTCTGAATGAAGAACATCGTGACACCCATCAGGATCGGCAGGATGTAGTACGGGTCCTGTGCGGACAGGTCATGGATCCACAGGGCGAACGGCGCATGGCGCAGCTCAACGGAACCCATCAGCATGTAATACAAGGCCAGGAAGATTGGCATCTGGATAACCAGCGGGAGGCAGCCACCCAGCGGGTTAACCTTCTCAGCCTTATACAGCGCCATCATTTCCTGACTCTGGCGCTGTTTGTCGTCACCGATACGCTCACGCATGGCCGCCAGTTTTGGCTGCAACATACGCATTTTCGCCATCGAGGTGTACTGCGCTTTGGTCAGCGGGTACATGATGCCACGAACGATAAAGGTGATAACGATAATGGAGAAGCCCCAGTTACCGATAAAGCTGTGGATAAACTTCAGCAGTTTGAACAGCGGCTGAGAGATAAACCACAGCCAGCCGTAATCCACCGTCAGGTCAAGGTGTGGCGCCACGGCTGCCATTTTGTCCTGAATTTCCGGACCAACCCACAGGGTGCTGCCCAGTTGCGCGGTCTGGCCTGGCTGAACCAACTGCGGTGCGGATTTATAACCGATAGCCGCCACGTCGTTGTTCAGTTTGGTGGTATAGAAGTTGTTGGTGCCCTGATTATGCGGAACCCATGCCGTGGCAAAATATTGCTGCAGCATCGCCACCCAGCCGTTGTTGGCATTGATGTTCAGGTTCTCACCGTCTGCGATGTTATCGAATTTATATTTTTCGTATTTCGCATCTGGCGTGGAGTATGCAGCACCGCGGAAGGTATGCAACGCAAAGTTATTGCTTCCGGTATCACGATGAGTCGGCAGATTGATGGACTGCTTGAGCTGTCCAAAGGTCGCCAGCTCCAGCGGTTTCCCACCGGTGTTCTTCACGTTGTAATCCACGCTTACCGCAAACTCGCCGCGTTTTAAGGTGAAGGACTTAGTGAAGACGTTGCCCGCCGCGTCGGTATAGGTCAAAGGGATCACCAGCTCGTTCTGGCCATCGGCCATGACGAAGGTATCGCTATCAACGTTATACAACGGACGTGGGCCGTTCGCTGGGTTATCCGGGCCATCACGTCCGGTCAGACCGCTTTGTGCCTGATAGACAAACTGTGGCGTTGTTTCCAGCAACTGGAATGGCTCGGTTGATTTGAGCTCTTTCGGATAGGTCAACAGCAGCGCCTGCTCAACATCACCACCGCGGGTGTTGATGGAAAGCTCGAGGACGTCAGTTTTAACCGTGATGTTTTTTCCCTGGCCACTGGCCGGCACGCCCTGGCTTGCGGCATTACCCGCTGCGGTGGTCGTAGTCTGCGTGGTCTGTTGCGCCTGAGGTTGCGGAGCGTGGTCCTGCTCCCAGGCTTGCCAGATCATGAAAGACACGAACAACAAAGCGATGAGAAAGAGATTGCGTTGCGAATCCATCGTTAGTGTTCTCTGGTATCAATTGGTCCAGGTGGGACGGGATCGTCTCCCCCGGGGTTTAAAGGGTGGCATTTTAATACGCGTTTCACCGTCAACCAACTGCCTTTTAGCACCCCAAACCTGCGCAATGCCTCAATTCCGTAGTGAGAACAGGTCGGCGTGAAACGGCAATGCGGCCCAAGAAGCGGGCTTATAAGGCGCTGATAGACCTTGATCAGGCCAATCAGGAGCCTTGAGACAGGCGACAGTGACGGCGCCATAATTTTTCCAATGCTTCCGATAAAGCCCGGTTATCCAGGTCACCCACTCCTTTCTTAGCCACTACCACGAAATCCATTGCAGGCAGTTCGTGCTGACGCAAACGAAAGCTTTCACGCGTCAGACGTTTAATCCGATTGCGTTCATGCGCGCGTTTGACGTTTTTCTTAGCGACGGTAAGACCGATGCGGGGATGCCCCAGCGAATTCAGGCGGCCGAGGATGGTGATTTGCGGCGTGCCGGCTCTTTGAGGCTGCTGGAAGACGAAAGTGAAATGAGTGGGAGTTAACAAGCGTAACTCCCTGGGAAATGCGAGCTTAACCACTCAGGGGTTAGCTTTTATTACTTAGAAACGGTCAGACGAGAACGGCCTTTAGCACGACGACGTGCCAGAACCTGACGACCATTTTTAGTTGCCATACGAGCACGGAAGCCGTGAGAACGGTTGCGCTTCAGTACGGACGGTTGAAAAGTGCGTTTCATGGCGATTTCTACCTAAACTTGGATAAATTTCACTGGGTTAGCATAACGTCCTGCAGAAACTGCAGAAGACCTACGCCTCAGTGTGGCTGATTAAAGAGGCCGGATTGTAATAATTGTACACTCCGGAGTCAATTCTCTTTCCTTATTTCCCGCGCCTGAATCCCTTTTCTGACCCTAAAAATGTTCGGGATCTGTCAGGTCAAACACAGTGACGGTATGCGACGGGTGGGGAATTATACGGCCTGCCGATTAAAGCGCAAGGATCGTTGGGGATCTTCGTTAGATCTATTCAGTCAATTTTTTGCGGCGGGCATGAAATTTTTCAATATGAGAGCGTAAACCGCAGCACGCCCGCCAGGATCGTTTACACTTAGACAGCTCAAAACTGTCCTGTGGATAAATCGGGAAGAAACTGTGAGAAACAGAAGATCTCTGCCGCGCTTTAGGCTATGATCCGCGGTCCCGATCGTGATCCGAGATCGTTCACATTGAGGGTAAACCGCAGATAGCGGTTCGCACGCTTCCCGTATCGGGATCCCATGCGGGAGAGTCGGCGTGTGTCAACAATCATGAATGTAAAACTTTCAGTCTTCGTCTTTTTATCGACTTTGTTCGAGTGGAGTCCGCCGTGTCACTTTCGCTTTGGCAGCAGTGTCTTGCCCGATTGCAGGATGAGTTACCAGCCACAGAATTCAGTATGTGGATACGCCCCCTACAGGCGGAACTGAGTGATAACACGCTGGCCCTTTATGCGCCAAACCGGTTTGTGCTCGATTGGGTAAGGGATAAGTACCTCAATAACATCAACGGATTGCTCAACGATTTTTGCGGCAGCGATGCGCCGTTACTGCGCTTTGAAGTAGGCAGTAAACCCGTCAGCCAGACCCTGAATCAACAGGCTGTAGCTACCGCAGCGCCTGCGCAAACGGCACGAGCGGCAGCGCCGATGCGTCCAAGCTGGGACAACCTTCCGGCGCCCGCAGCGCAATCTTACCGCTCTAACGTTAACCTGAAGCACACCTTTGATAACTTCGTTGAAGGTAAGTCGAACCAGCTGGCTCGCGCGGCGGCGCGTCAGGTGGCCGATAACCCAGGCGGCGCGTACAACCCTCTGTTCCTCTATGGCGGCACCGGCTTAGGTAAAACTCACCTGTTACATGCGGTGGGGAACGGCATCATTGCCCGTAAGCCGAATGCCAAAGTGGTGTATATGCACTCCGAGCGCTTCGTTCAGGACATGGTTAAGGCGCTGCAGAACAACGCCATTGAAGAGTTCAAGCGTTACTACCGCTCGGTTGATGCGCTGCTTATCGATGACATTCAGTTCTTTGCCAATAAAGAGCGTTCACAGGAAGAATTCTTCCATACCTTCAACGCTCTGCTGGAAGGTAACCAACAGATTATCCTCACCTCCGATCGTTATCCAAAAGAGATCAACGGCGTTGAGGATCGTCTGAAATCCCGCTTCGGCTGGGGGCTGACCGTCGCGATCGAACCGCCTGAGCTGGAAACACGCGTGGCGATCCTGATGAAGAAAGCCGACGAAAATGACATTCGCCTGCCGGGTGAAGTGGCCTTCTTTATTGCCAAGCGCCTTCGCTCCAACGTACGCGAGCTGGAAGGGGCACTGAACCGTGTGATTGCCAACGCCAACTTTACTGGACGCGCCATTACCATCGACTTCGTGCGTGAAGCGCTGCGCGATCTGCTGGCGCTGCAGGAGAAGCTCGTCACCATCGACAATATCCAGAAAACGGTGGCCGAGTACTATAAAATTAAGATTGCCGATCTGCTTTCTAAACGTCGCTCCCGCTCCGTTGCTCGCCCGCGTCAGATGGCGATGGCACTGGCAAAAGAGCTGACGAACCATAGCCTGCCGGAAATCGGCGATGCCTTTGGTGGCCGCGACCATACCACCGTGCTGCACGCCTGCCGTAAAATCGAACAGCTGCGTGAAGAAAGCCACGACATCAAAGAAGATTTCTCCAACCTAATCAGAACATTATCTTCGTGACGCTATGAAATTTACCGTTGAACGTGAAACTTTATTAAAACCGCTGCAACAGGTGAGTGGCCCGCTGGGTGGCCGTCCAACGTTACCGATTCTCGGCAACCTGCTGTTGCAGGTCGCGGAGGGCGCGCTCTCTTTAACCGGGACCGATCTGGAAATGGAGATGGTCGCGCGCGTGGCGCTGGTGCAGCCGCATGAGCCGGGCGCAACCACCGTGCCCGCCCGCAAATTCTTCGACATTTGCCGTGGTCTGCCGGAAGGCGCTGAAATCGCCGTGCAGCTTGAGGGCGACCGCATGCTGGTACGCTCCGGGCGCAGCCGTTTCTCGCTGTCCACCCTGCCGGCGACAGATTTCCCGAACCTGGACGACTGGCAGAGCGAAGTTGAATTCACGCTCCCCCAGGCGACCATGAAACGCCTGATCGAAGCCACGCAGTTTTCTATGGCGCATCAGGATGTACGCTATTACCTCAACGGCATGCTGTTTGAAACCGAAGGGGAAGAGCTGCGTACCGTTGCCACCGACGGGCACCGTCTTGCCGTTTGCTCAATGCCGATTGGTCAGGCGCTGCCAAACCATTCGGTGATCGTACCGCGTAAAGGTGTGATTGAGCTGATGCGTATGCTGGACGGTGGCGATACTCCTCTGCGCGTGCAAATCGGCAGCAACAACATCCGTGCGCATGTCGGTGATTTTATCTTCACCTCTAAGCTGGTTGATGGCCGTTTCCCTGATTATCGCCGCGTACTGCCGAAGAACCCGGATAAACATCTTGATGCCGGTTGCGATCTGCTCAAGCAGGCATTTGCCCGCGCGGCGATCCTCTCGAATGAGAAATTCCGCGGCGTGCGCCTGTATGTCAGCCAGAACCAGATAAAAATCACCGCTAACAACCCGGAGCAGGAAGAAGCAGAAGAAATTCTGGACGTTTCCTACGACGGTGCTGATTTGGAAATCGGCTTTAACGTCAGCTACGTGCTGGATGTGCTTAACGCGCTGAAGTGCGAAAACGTACGTATCCTGCTGACCGACTCCGTTTCCAGCGTGCAGATTGAAGATGCGGCTTCTCAGGCGGCGGCCTATGTTGTGATGCCAATGAGACTGTAGATGTCGCTCACCCGGCTGTTAATTAAAGATTTTCGTAATATTGAAAACGCCGATCTGGCGCTCTGTCCCGGTTTTAACTTCCTGGTCGGCGCCAACGGTAGCGGTAAAACCAGCGTGCTTGAGGCGATTTATACCCTTGGGCACGGCCGCGCTTTTCGCAGCGTGAAAATCGAGCGCGTTATTCGCCATGAACAGGACGCTTTTGTGTTGCACGGGCGGTTACAGGATGGCGAAAGGGAAACCTCCGTCGGCCTGACAAAAGACCGGGCGGGCGAGAGCAAAGTGCGTATCGACGGCAGCGATGGCCACAAAGTGGCGGAACTGGCGCTGCTGATGCCGATGCAATTGATTACCCCTGAGGGGTTTACTTTGCTCAACGGCGGCCCCAAATACCGTAGAGCTTTCCTTGACTGGGGCTGTTTTCATAACGAACCGGGCTTTTTTGTCGCCTGGAGCAACCTCAAGCGCCTGCTTAAGCAACGCAATGCCGCGTTGCGCCAGGTGACACGCTACGCGCAGCTACGCCCGTGGGATAAAGAACTTATTCCTCTGGCCGAACAAATCAGCCGCTGGCGCGCTGAATACAGCGCCGCCATTGCGGATGACATGGCCGATACCTGCGCACAATTTTTGCCGGAGTTCTCACTGAGTTTCTCTTTCCAGCGCGGCTGGGAAAAAGAGAGCGATTACGGTGAGGTACTGGAACGCAGCTTCGAACGCGATCGCATGCTGACCTATACCGCTCATGGCCCCCACAAAGCTGATTTTCGAATTCGTGCCGATGGCGCGCCCGTTGAGGATACCCTCTCTCGCGGACAGCTTAAGCTACTGATGTGCGCCTTAAGACTGGCGCAGGGTGAGTTTCTCACCCGACAGAACGGGCGGCGTTGCCTGTATCTGATAGATGATTTTGCCTCTGAACTTGATGATGCACGTCGTGGTCTGTTAGCCAGCCGGTTAAAGGCCACGGAATCACAGGTTTTCGTCAGTGCGATAAGCGCTGAGCATGTGATGGATATGGCGGACAAAAATTCAAAGATGTTCGTCGTGGATCAGGGTAAAATAGCGGATTAACCCAAGAATAAATGAGCGAGAAACGTTGATGTCGAATTCTTATGACTCCTCCAGTATCAAAGTCCTTAAGGGGCTGGATGCGGTACGTAAGCGCCCGGGCATGTATATCGGCGATACGGACGACGGCACCGGTCTGCACCACATGGTATTTGAGGTCGTGGATAACGCTATCGACGAAGCTCTTGCTGGCCACTGTAAAGATATCGTTGTCACCATCCATGCCGATAACTCCGTTTCCGTAACGGATGATGGCCGTGGTATCCCTACCGGTATCCACCCGGAAGAGGGCGTGTCCGCGGCGGAAGTTATCATGACCGTTCTGCACGCAGGCGGTAAATTCGATGACAACTCCTATAAAGTCTCCGGCGGTCTGCACGGCGTAGGTGTTTCGGTCGTTAACGCCCTCTCCCAGAAACTGGAACTGCTGATTCGCCGTGAAGGCAAAATCCATCAGCAGACTTACGTGCATGGCGTGCCGCAGTCGCCGCTGGCGGTGACTGGCGATACTGATGTTACCGGCACGCTGGTACGTTTCTGGCCAAGCCATGAAACCTTCACCAACGTGGTTGAATTTGAATACGATATCCTGGCAAAGCGCCTGCGTGAGCTGTCGTTCCTGAACTCCGGCGTCTCCATTCGCCTGATCGACAAACGCGATGGCCGCCAGGACCACTTCCATTACGAAGGCGGTATCCGCGCATTTGTTGAATATCTCAACAAAAACAAAACTCCGATTCACCCAACCGTGTTCTACTTCAGCACGGAAAAAGATGGCATCGGCGTGGAAGTGGCGCTGCAGTGGAACGATGGTTTCCAGGAAAACATCTACTGCTTTACCAACAACATTCCGCAGCGCGACGGTGGTACTCACCTGGCCGGTTTCCGCGCGGCAATGACGCGTACCCTGAACGCGTACATGGATAAAGAAGGCTACAGCAAAAAAGCGAAAGTCAGCGCCACCGGCGACGATGCCCGTGAAGGCCTGATTGCCGTAGTTTCCGTTAAAGTGCCGGACCCGAAATTCTCTTCTCAGACCAAAGACAAGCTGGTTTCCTCTGAAGTGAAATCCGCGGTTGAGCAGCAGATGAACGAACTGCTGGCAGAATACCTGCTGGAAAACCCATCTGACGCGAAAATCGTCGTGGGCAAAATTATCGATGCGGCTCGTGCCCGTGAAGCGGCGCGTCGCGCGCGTGAAATGACTCGCCGTAAAGGCGCGCTGGACCTGGCAGGCCTGCCGGGCAAACTGGCGGACTGT
This sequence comes from Buttiauxella sp., assembly GCA_032051265.1. Taxonomy (GTDB): domain Bacteria; phylum Pseudomonadota; class Gammaproteobacteria; order Enterobacterales; family Enterobacteriaceae; genus Dryocola. The sequence continues at coordinate 350,654 of DAMBYU010000005.1, read as the reverse complement.
CAGGAACGCGACCCGGCTCACTCCGAACTGTACCTTGTGGAAGGGGACTCTGCGGGCGGCTCTGCAAAACAGGGGCGTAACCGTAAGAACCAGGCGATCCTGCCGCTGAAGGGTAAAATCCTCAACGTTGAGAAAGCGCGCTTTGACAAAATGCTCGCCTCTCAGGAAGTGGCAACGCTTATCACCGCGCTGGGCTGCGGCATTGGCCGTGATGAATACAACCCGGACAAGCTGCGCTACCACAGCATCATCATCATGACGGATGCGGATGTCGATGGTTCACACATCCGTACCCTGCTGCTGACCTTCTTCTACCGTCAGATGCCGGAAATCGTTGAGCGTGGCCACGTGTACATCGCCCAGCCGCCGCTTTACAAAGTGAAGAAAGGCAAGCAGGAGCAGTACATCAAAGATGACGAAGCGATGGATCAGTATCAGATCTCTATCGCTCTGGACGGCGCAACGCTGCACGCCAATGCCCACGCGCCAGCCCTGGCTGGCGAAGCGCTGGAAAAACTGGTGTCTGAGTACAATGCTGCCCAGAAAATGATTGGCCGCATGGAACGCCGCTATCCACGTAACCTGCTGACCAATCTGGTTTATCATCCAACGCTTGTAGAAGCCGATCTGGCAGACGAAAGCAAAGTGACCGACTGGGTTTCCACGCTGGTTAATACATTGAACGAAAAAGAGCAGCACGGCAGCACCTGGAACTCCGTCGTGCGTGAAAACCGCGAGCTGAACATTTTCGAGCCGGTGATTCGCGTGCGTACCCACGGCGTCGATACCGACTACCCGCTGGAGCATGAGTTTGTGGTAGGTGGCGAATACCGCCGTCTTTGCGCGCTCGGCGAGAAGCTGCGTGGCCTTATCGAAGAAGATGCGTTTATCGAACGTGGCGAACGCCGTCAGCCGATTGCCAGCTTCGAACAGGCGCTGGAGTGGCTGGTGAAAGAGTCCCGTCGCGGGCTTTCTATTCAGCGCTACAAAGGTCTGGGCGAAATGAACCCGGATCAGCTCTGGGAAACCACTATGGACCCGGAAAGCCGTCGCATGCTGCGCGTGACCGTGAAAGATGCGATTGCAGCCGATCAGCTGTTCACCACCCTGATGGGCGACGCCGTTGAACCGCGCCGCGCCTTTATCGAAGAAAACGCCCTGAAAGCGGCGAACATCGATATCTAAAGCTGTCCCTGCTGGTGGGCGCCTGCCCACCAGCTATTTCCCCTGTTTTCCGCGCTAAATCCCCCCGGTGGCATACACTTTTAGAGCATACGTCGTAGTTGCAAGAGGACACGATCATGGGTCTATTCGATCAGGTTACCGGCATGATGGGGAGAGGCGATGCCGGAAAATTCAAAATCATTCTCAGCTGGATAAATGAGCAGGGCGGCATCCAGGCAATACTTGAGCAGTTCCGGCAAAAGGGCTTTGGCGAAGTTGTTAACTCGTGGCTGAGTGGCGCGCACAACCAAAGCGTTAATCCTGAACAGATACAGGACGTGCTGGGCACGCCGGCAATCAGCAACCTTGCTGAAAAACTCGGTATTGATGTGGGAAGTGCCGCCATTCTGCTCTCAGAGCAATTCCCAAAAATAGTCGATACGCTTTCGCCTGAAGGCGAGGTCAGACATGATGAAGAGGATCTGCTGACCAGGGGGTATCACATGCTGCGTGATAAATTCTTCAGCTAGCCTGTTACGCCACCTGCGGGTGGCGTTTTTTATCGAAAAGGGACCTGTTTCAGACGAAACGTAGCTCTATTTTTGTGCGCGGAATCGCGTTAGCATGAAATAAACTCATTACTTCAGAAGCTACCATGCCTATTAAACTTATTGCGATTGATATGGACGGCACCCTGCTGCTGCCGGACCACACTATTTCCCCTGCTGTTAAAAATGCCATTGCCGCCGCTCGCGAACGCGGCGTCAACGTAGTGCTGTGCACCGGGCGTCCTTTTGCAGGCGTTGAGAGCTACCTTAAAGAGCTGCACATGGACAGGCCGAACGACTACTGCATCACCTATAACGGCGCGCTGGTGCAGAAAGCGCACGACGGCAGCACCGTTGCGCAAACCGCTTTGAGCTACGATGACTACCTTTATCTGGAACAGCTTTCCCGTGAGGTGGGTTCTCACTTCCACGCGCTCGACCGCCATACGCTCTATACCGCCAACCGTGATATCAGCTATTACACCGTCCATGAATCCTTTATCGCCAATATCCCGCTGGTATTCTGCGAGCCGGAAAAGATGGATAAAAACGGGCAGTACCTGAAAGTAATGATGATCGACGATCCGGTGATTCTGGATAAAGCCATCGCCCGAATCCCGGACGAGGTACACGAGCGTTATACGCTGCTGAAAAGCTCGCCGTACTTCCTTGAGATTCTCGACAAGCGTGTAAACAAAGGCACGGGCGTGAAGGCGCTGGCTGAATCGCTGGGTATCAGGCAGGAAGAGGTGATGACGCTGGGCGATCAGGAAAACGACATTGCGATGCTGGAATACGCCGGCATGGGCGTTGCGATGGGGAACGCTATCGATAAAGTGAAAGAAGTCAGCAACTTCGTTACCAAATCCAACCTTGAAGATGGCGTGGCGTATGCCATTGAGAAGTTTGTTCTGAACTAAGCTCCTTCCCCGGTCATCATAACCCTGGCGAACCGCCGGGGTTTTTTTATCCCTTTCTTAACGTCCATCGTCCATTTTGTGATCCACATTGTAGTACAACACATATTGATTGTACTACAGTGTCTCGGGTCAGCAATGGCATGCGCCTCACATTTGTACTGCAAAATAGCGGTGATTTTCAGCACTCACGGTAAAGTAGTGGTTATTCCCACTTTTATTACAGGAGTAATCATGACCAAGACCGACCGCATTATCGTGACGCTGGGCAAACAGATCGTTGGCGGCAAATACACGCCCGGTGCGGCACTTCCGGCAGAAGCTGAGCTGTGCGATGAATTTGAAACGTCGCGCAATATCATCCGGGAAGTTTTTCGCTCGCTGATGGCGAAGCGGCTGATTGAGATGAAACGCTATCGTGGTGCGTTTGTCGTCCCGCGCAATCAGTGGAATTACCTCGATACCGAGGTGCTGCAGTGGGTGCTGGAAAACGACTACGACCCGCGCCTGATTAGCGCGATGAGCGAAGTGCGTAACCTGGTTGAACCGGCGATTGCCCGATGGGCGGCGGAACGCGCAACCTCAAGCGATCTGGCAAAAATTGAAGCGGCGCTTAACGACATGGTGGTCCACAACCAGGATCGGGATGCCTTTAATGAAGCGGATATTCGCTATCACGAGGCGGTGCTGGAATCGGTACATAACCCGGTGCTCCAGCAGTTAAGCGTGGCGATAAGTTCGCTCCAGCGCGCCGTCTTTGAACGCACCTGGATGGGCGATGAGGCCAACATGCCGAAGACGCTCACCGAACATAAAGCGCTGTTTGATGCGATACGCCATCAGGACAGCCAGGCTGCGGAGCAGGCGGCGCAGACGATGATCGCCAGCTCCACCAAACGACTAAAGGAGATCACATGACATCAGGCTACATCGCTATTGACTGGGGATCGACCAACCTTCGCGCCTGGCATTACCAGCACGGCGTCTGCGTTGACCGTCGACAGGCTACGGCAGGGGTGACCCGGCTGAACGGCAAATCCCCGCAGGCGGTGTTTGATGACATTACTGCGGGCTGGCGCGGTGAAAATACGCCGGTCCTGATGGCTGGCATGGTGGGCAGTAACGCCGGCTGGAAAATCGCCCCCTATCTGCCCTGCCCGGCACCGTTCGCAAGCTTCAGCCAGCAGCTTACGCCGGTGCTGGACAACGTGTGGATTATTCCCGGTCTTAGCGTGCAGAGCGATGACAACTGCAACGTCATGCGCGGCGAAGAAACGCAGCTTCTTGGTGCGAAATCCCTCAGCCCGGCGCCGCTTTACATTATGCCTGGCACCCACTGCAAATGGGTACAGGCTGACGAGCGCACGGTGCAGGATTTCCGCACGGTGATGACCGGTGAACTACACCATATTCTGCTTAATCACTCGCTGGTAGGCGCAGGCCTGCCGGAACAGATCGCGAGTCAGAGCGCTTTCTCCGCCGGGCTTGAGCGCGGCATTAACGATAACGCTTTGCTGCCTCGTTTATTTGAAATACGGGCAGCGCACGTTCTGGGCGAGCTGCCCCGTAACGAAGTGAGCGATTTTCTTTCCGGACTGTTGATTGGCAACGAAGTGGCAACCATGACTCGCCATTACGCGCTAAGCCCCCGGCAGTCCGTCACCCTTGTTGCCACTCCATCGTTAAGCCAGCGCTATGTCACCGCGCTGTCGTTACTGGGCTACCAGGCGAACGTGCTGGACGGCGACGAGGCATTCCAGGCAGGAATAAGGAGTATTGCAAATGCAGTGGCAAACTAACCTTCCCTTAATCGCGATCCTACGCGGCATCACCCCCGACGAAGCGCATGAGCACGTTGCGGCGCTGCTGGATGCGGGATTTGATGCGATTGAAATCCCTCTTAACTCGCCGGACTGGCAGCAAAGCATCCCGGCGATGGTGCGAGAATTTGGCAGCCGGGCGTTGATCGGTGCCGGAACGGTGCTCAAGCCGGAGCAGGTGGATGAACTGGCCGGAATGGGCGGCAAACTGGTCGTCACGCCTAATACGCAGCCGGCAGTGATCCGCCGGGCAGTCGCAAGCGGCATGACGGTATGCGCGGGCTGCGCCACGGCTTCTGAAGCCTTTAGCGCGCTGGACGCGGGCGCTCAGGCGCTGAAAATTTTCCCGTCCTCCTCTTTTGGCCCGGACTACATCAAAGCCCTGAAAGCGGTGCTGCCTGCGGATGTTCCTGTCTTTGCGGTTGGCGGCGTCACGCCTGAAAATCTAGCGCTCTGGCTAAAAGCTGGCTGTGTCGGTGCCGGGCTTGGCAGCGATTTATACCGTGCCGGGCAACCTGTGGCGCGCACCATTGAGAAAGCAAAAGCATTTGTTAAAGCGTATCAGGAGGCAGTGCAATCATGAAAATCACTAAGCTTACGACTTACCGTTTACCCCCGCGCTGGATGTTCCTGAAAATTGAAACCGATGAAGGTATTGTCGGCTGGGGCGAGCCGGTGATTGAAGGGCGAGCTAAAAGCGTAGAAGCAGCGGTTCACGAATTAAGCGAATATTTAATCGGGCAGGATCCTGCACGTATTAACGATTTATGGCAGGTAATGTACCGCGGCGGTTTTTATCGCGGCGGCCCAATTTTAATGAGTGCGATTGCCGGTATCGATCAGGCGCTGTGGGATATTAAAGGTAAGGTCCTGAATGCGCCCGTATGGCAATTAATGGGCGGACTGGTTCGCGATAAAATTAAAGCCTATAGCTGGGTTGGCGGCGATCGTCCGGCAGAAGTTATCGACGGTATTACATCCCTGCGTAATATTGGCTTTGATACCTTTAAATTAAACGGCTGTGAAGAGATGGGAGTAATTGATAATTCCCGCAAGGTTGATGCGGCGGTTAATACCGTGGCGCAGATTCGCGAAGCGTTCGGCAATGAAATTGAATTTGGCCTGGATTTCCATGGCCGCGTCAGCGCGCCAATGGCGAAGGTGCTGATTAAAGAGCTGGAGCAATATCGCCCGCTGTTTATTGAAGAGCCGGTGCTGGCGGAACAGGCGGAATACTATCCGCGGCTGGCTGCGCAGACCCATATTCCTATCGCTGCCGGTGAGCGCATGTTCTCACGCTTTGAGTTCAAGCGCGTGCTGGAAGCAGGCGGGCTGGCTATCCTTCAGCCGGACCTCTCCCATGCTGGCGGTATTACCGAATGCTATAAAATTGCCGGTATGGCAGAGGCTTATGACGTTGCTCTTGCACCGCACTGTCCACTTGGCCCGATTGCGCTTGCCGCCTGTTTGCATATCGACTTTGTTTCCCGCAACGCGGTATTCCAGGAGCAAAGTATGGGTATTCATTATAACAAAGGCGCAGAACTGCTCGACTTTGTGAAAAACAAAGACGACTTCAAAATGGATGGCGGTCACTTCCTGCCGTTAATGAAGCCAGGCCTCGGCGTGGAAATTGACGAAGAGCAGGTGATTGAACGCAGTAAAAATGTCACTGACTGGCGAAACCCATTATGGCGTTATCCGGACGGTGCCGTTGCAGAATGGTAGTTATTAAGATTCAGTAAAGCCCTGCGAAAAATATTAAAGATAAAACACCCTCTGTATTAAACAGGGCATGGTGGCGGGTAAAGCCATGCCCATTACCGGAGACAGATGTTATGGATATTTCTGTAACTGCTGCAAAACCTACGCGCCGCCGTTATTTAACTTTGGTTATGATCTTCATTACGGTGGTTATTTGCTATGTCGACCGAGCCAACCTTGCGGTGGCATCGGCGCATATTCAGGAAGAGTTTGGTATTTCCAAAAGTGAGATGGGCTATATCTTCTCGGCTTTTGCCTGGCTCTATACGTTGTGCCAGATCCCCGGCGGCTGGTTCCTCGACCGCATCGGCTCGCGGGTGACCTATTTCATTGCCATTTTTGGCTGGTCCGTTGCCACCCTCTGCCAGGGATTTGCGACAGGATTAATGTCGCTGGTTGGCCTGCGTGCGATCACCGGCATTTTCGAAGCCCCGGCCTTCCCGACCAACAACCGCATGGTGACAAGCTGGTTCCCGGAGCATGAACGTGCTTCCGCCGTGGGCTTCTATACCTCCGGGCAGTTTGTGGGCCTGGCATTCCTCACCCCGCTGCTGATCTGGATTCAGGAGCTGCTCAGCTGGCACTGGGTGTTTATCGTCACCGGCGGCATCGGCATTGTCTGGTCCTTTATCTGGATTAAGGTTTATCAGTCCCCGCGCGCCAGCAAAGGCATTAATAAAGCGGAGCTGGAGTATATTCGCGACGGCGGCGGGCTGGTGGATGGCGATGCGCCATCGGAGAAGAAAAAACGTGTCCCGATGACGGCGGGCGACTGGAAGCTGGTATTCCATCGCAAGCTGGTGGGTGTTTATCTCGGTCAGTTCGCGGTGACCTCTACGCTGTGGTTCTTCCTGACCTGGTTCCCGAACTACCTCACTCAGGAAAAAGGTATTACAGCCCTGAAAGCTGGCTTCATGACTACCGTACCTTTCCTTGCTGCGTTCTTCGGCGTACTGCTCTCCGGCTGGGTTGCTGACAGACTGGTACGCAAAGGCTATTCGTTGGGGATTGCGCGTAAAACGCCTATTATCTGCGGGCTGCTGATCTCCACCTGCATCATGGGCGCAAACTACACCAACGACCCGGTATGGATCATGACGTTAATGGCCATCGCCTTCTTTGGTAACGGTTTTGCGTCTATCACCTGGTCGCTGGTTTCGTCCCTTGCGCCGATGCGTTTGATTGGCCTGACCGGTGGGGTATTTAACTTTGTCGGCGGGCTGGGCGGCATCACCGTTCCACTGGTGATTGGCTATCTGGCGCAGAGCTACGGTTTTGCCCCGGCGCTGGTTTATATCTCGGCGGTGGCGCTGCTGGGAGCACTTTCCTACATTCTGCTGGTCGGTAAAGTAGAAAGAGTAGGCTAAAAATCGCTGACAAAGAAGGAAAAAGCATGGTTTTTCCTTCTTTGTAGTTAGCAGCCGAAAATCGCTAATTCGATTTTCCTTTTTATTTTTTGGCGAGTATTTTTCATCTTTTCCTCACATTAAATTTGTTATGAGTATGGGTTAAAACACGCCTTTGTTTTACCCTGAGGCGTCTAACGCTTCAGGGTAAAATCGTGTCTAAACAACTCACTTTCGCACCGCGCAATCACCAGCTCACCAATATCAACATCTGGACGCCCGACAGCCAGTGGATCGCCTTTGACGTCCGCCCTTCCGGCGCTTCCTTTACCGGTAAAACTATCGAACGAGTCAACGTTCAGACCGGCCAGTTCGAAGTGGTTTATCAGGCGCCAGAAGGCGCGCACGTTGGCGTGGTCACGGTGAATCCTGTTTCCCCCGAGCGCTATGTTTTTATTCACGGCCCGGAAAACCCGGACGAAAGCTGGCAATACGACTTTCACCATCGCCGCGGCGTGGTGGTGGAAAGCGGAGCGGCAAACAATCTGGATGCGATGGACATCACCGCGCCATTTACTCCAGGAGCTTTGCGCGGCGGCAGCCACGTGCACGTCTGGAGCCCGGACGGAACGCGCCTGAGCTTTACCTACAACGATCATGTCATGCATGAATACGATGCGGCGCAGGATTTACGCAACGTGGGCGTGGCGCTGCCATATGGCCCGGTAAATATCGCTAAGCAGCATCCGCGTGAATACGACGGCAGCCATTATTGCGTGCTGGTCAGCCGGACAACGGCCTCGCCTCAGCCGGGCAGCGACGAGATCAACCGTGCCTGTGAAGAAGGCTGGGTTGGCGATAAAGGCTACCGCAAGCCGGATGGCAGCCAGCAACGCTGGGCGCTGGCCTTTATCGGCGATACGCTTTCTGCAAGCGGTGAAAAAGTACCGGAGCTGTTTATTGTCGATCTACCGGATGACGAAACGGCCTGGCGTACGGCAGGGGCTGAACCGCTGGAAGGCACGGAAACCACGCCTCCGGCGCCGCCTGCCTGCGTACGGCAACGACGCCTGACGTTTACGCATCAGCGCCGTTTTCCGGGGCTGGTCAGCCAGCCGCGACACTGGGTGCGCAGCAATCCCGACGGCAGCAAACTGGCTTTCCTGATGAAAGATGAAAACGGCGTGGTGCAGATGTGGCTGACTTCGCCAGACGGCGGCGAACCACAACAGCTAACCCAGGTGGAAACGGACATTCAGTCTGCCTTTAACTGGCATCCATGCGGAAAGTTTCTGGGCTTTGTCCTCGGGAATCAGGTGGTGTTGTGCGATGCGCAAAGCGGGGAAATCATTCCACTCACGCAACCGTGCCCTGACGCGCCTTCTGCTGATGCGATAGTCTTTTCCCCTGATGGAAAAAGTATCGCATGGATGCAGGATGTGAGTGGTTTCCGGCAGATTTTTATCACGCAGACGGGCTGTTGATCAGTGGGCTGGCGGGATGACGGAATTGATAGCCAAATTTTTGCTCTCGCTGGCTTCTACCCGGGATTTGACTGATTTATCGGTGCGCAACATATCCCAGGGTAACAGCACGGTATCCATTACCGCCGTGAAAGGCATATCAAGCGCCACGAAGGGCTTATACCCCCAGCTGGTCTCACTGTCGGCCAGCATTTTATAGCTGGCGCGAGTACCCGGATAGTAACCCTCTTGTCCGCCGGTATGGGTCATTACGCTTGAACAACCACTTATTACAAGCAATCCACTGCTCAAAATCATTTTTGGAAGATAGCTTTTCATCATCACGGCCATGTTCAGTTTAAACGACCCTCTTTGGGCCAGGCTGCACGGTGGTTATAGCACTGGTGCAGAGAAAAAATATTTTGAACTCACCGCTCTGTGGCGGCTGTCGCAGATAACTCCGATTTACTTCCTTTTTCAGTCTATGTACTGACCACCAAAGCCGCAAAAAATTTCCTTTGGTTCGCCTTGAAAAAGGTAGCTTCGGCTCCATTTTAAGAACGTGACCATAAGAGTACGCCGGAAGGGTGCTCTGTCATCCCGGCCTGTCCATGATGGAAGGCTAATATAATCCTCGCTGATTTCAGGAGTTTTTATTTATGCGTAATTTCGATTTAACCCCGCTTTATCGTTCAGCCATTGGTTTCGATCGCCTGTTCAACCTGCTTGAAAATAATCAAAGCCAAAGCAACGGCGGCTATCCTCCGTATAACGTTGAACTGGTCGACGAAAATAACTATCGCATTGCGATTGCCGTGGCGGGTTTTGCCCAAAGCGAACTGGACATTACCGCTCAGGATAATTTGCTGGTGGTAAAAGGTGCCCACGCGGATGAACAGCCAGAACGCACTTACCTTTATCAGGGCATTGCCGAGCGGAATTTCGAACGCAAATTCCAGCTGGCTGAAAATATCCACATTCGTGGCGCCAATCTGGTAAATGGCCTGCTTTATATCGATCTCGAGCGTGTTATCCCCGAGTCGATGAAACCACGTCGTATCGAAATAAATTAATTATCTTCGGGCCGTCCACCGCGGCCCCTGACATCCGGCTCGCCGACAGGGAGCTAATGGCAATTCGCATATTGCCAGGTATTAACTCGCTTCAACGAAGGAGAAAACTTATGCGTAATTACGATGTATCACCTCTGCTGCGTCAATGGATTGGTTTTGACAAACTGGCCAGCGCCCTGCAAACCGCCAACGAAAGCCAGAGCTTCCCGCCTTATAACATTGAAAAAGGCGATGACAATCATTACCGCATCACCCTTGCGCTGGCCGGTTTCCGTCAGGAAGACCTGGCTATTGAACTGGAAGGCACACGGCTGAACGTTAAAGGCACGCCGGTGAAGCCAGAGAAAGAGATTAACTGGCTTCATCAGGGGCTGACCATTCAGCCATTCAGCCTGAGCTTCACGCTGGCCGAGCATATGCATGTTTCCGGCGCGAGCTTCACCAACGGGCTGCTGCACATTGATCTGGTGCGCGAAATCCCGGAAGAGATAGCGCCGCAGCGTATCGCGATTAACGCGGAACGCCCTGCGTTAGAAGGTTAAGTCTACTTCCTTCCTTAAGCCCCCAAAAATGGGGGCTTTTTTGTGCTCTGCACCCCATTAAGCGCTCTGCCGCTCTGAGAGAATCCCTGTAAATAATAATGTTATTCACAAGGAAAGAATCATGAGTGGAATAGCGTTAACCGTCAGCATGCTTGCGCTGGTGGCGGTCATAGGCTTATGGATTGGCAATATCAAAATCCGCGGCGTTGGTTTTGGCATTGGAGGCGTACTTTTCGGCGGCATTATCGTTGGCCACTTCGTGAACCAGGCTGGCATTAGTCTGAACGGCGATATGCTGCATTTTATTCAGGAATTTGGCCTGATTCTCTTCGTCTATACCATCGGCATTCAGGTGGGGCCGGGGTTCTTCTCTTCTCTGCGCGTGTCCGGGCTGCGCCTTAACCTGTTCGCCATTCTGATTGTGGCAACTGGCGCGGCGGTAACCGCGCTTATCTACAAAATTTTCGATGTGCCGCTACCGGTGGTGCTGGGGATTTTCTCAGGCGCCGTCACTAACACGCCCGCGCTGGGCGCGGGCCAGCAAATCCTCACCGATCTGGGCACGCCTGTGGATCTCGTCAATCAGATGGGCATGAGCTATGCGATGGCCTATCCGTTTGGCATCTGCGGCATTCTGCTCAGCATGTGGCTTGTGCGCATGGCTTTTCGCATCAACGTCGACCATGAAGCGCGGCAGTTTGATGTCAGCAACGGGCATAGCCATACCCAGTTGCACACGATAAATATCTGCGTGGCGAACCCGAATCTGCACGGTTTGCCAATTCAGGATGTGCCGATCCTCAACAGCGACGAAATCATCTGCTCACGCCTGAAACGCGGTGAACTGCTGATGGTGCCTTCGCCGGGCACGACTATCCAGACCGGCGACCTGCTGCATCTTGTCGGCATGGAACAGGAGCTCCATAAAGCGCTGCTGGTGATAGGCCAGCAGGTCGATACGTCGCTTTCTACGCGCGGCACCGATTTACGCGTCGAACGCGTGGTGGTGACGAACGAAAAAGTACTCGGCAAAAAAATTCGCGACCTGCATCTGAAGCAAAAATATGACGTGGTTATTTCGCGCCTTAACCGGGCCGGGATAGAGCTGGTGGCAAGCAGCAACGCCAGCCTGCAATTTGGCGATATTCTCAACCTGGTAGGCCGCCCGGAGTCGATTGAAGCCGTTGCCAATGAAGTGGGGAACGCGCAGCAAAAACTCCAGCAGGTACAGATGCTGCCGGTATTTATCGGCATCGGGCTGGGCGTGCTGCTGGGGTCGATTCCGGTGTTTATTCCGGGTTTCCCGGTGGCGCTGCGGCTGGGGTTGGCGGGCGGACCGCTGATTATGGCGATTATCCTCGGGCGTATCGGCAGCATCGGCAAGCTGTACTGGTTTATGCCGCCCAGCGCGAACCTTGCTTTGCGCGAGTTGGGCATCGTGCTGTTCCTGGCGGTCGTCGGTCTTAAATCCGGCGGAGATTTTATCGGCACGCTGCTGCACGGTGACGGCGTGAGCTGGATTGGCTACGGCATTCTTATCACCGCCATCCCGCTTATCACCACCGGCCTGCTGGCGCGGATATTCGCCAGGATGAACTATCTGACGCTGTGCGGCATGCTGGCAGGTTCGATGACCGATCCCCCAGCGCTGGCCTTCGCCAACGGTTTACATGCCACAAGCGGCGCCGCGGCGCTCTCCTACGCTACCGTTTACCCGCTGGTGATGTTCCTGCGCATTATCACGCCGCAGCTGCTGGCGGTGATTTTCTGGGGAGTGATGTAGCCCATTAACAGGGAAGAACTCTCTTCCCTGAAACTGATGACAACCCTCCCGGGGTCACAAAACTAAAGGGTGCCGTCATTTAAAAAATAAGGAAAATCAATTCATTGATTTTCGGCTGATAACCATAAAGGAGGAAAAACCACGCTTTTTCCTCCTTTGTCAGCAATCTGAGGGAAGACTTCTCTTCCCTGACTCCTCTGAGCGACACCTGCTTTTACCCAATCCGCTGGATAAATTTACCGGCAGAATTGAGAAAGTGAAAGGCATCACCATGCAATTAGTTTTACGTGGCGAAGCGCCTGACTTAGACGATATCCAGGCCCAGCTTATGAATTTGCTTCAGGCTGCTGAAGAGTTAAAAAAGCAGCAGAACTCAATTGAGTCTGATGACGGTTTTGAAACCTTTTTAGAACTCTACCGCCATGCGTTTTTTAAAAATGAAAACCAGAGCACAGGCCACGATGCGGAAGGGTGTCAGGAACCGGGTGCTGTGTATCAGGTTACTCGTAACTATGCTGATATGAAGAAGCACGCCTTTCAAACTTCGGTTATTGATGAAGTAGCGTTAGCGAATGAAAGGGATAAGCTGACGGATGAAGGATGGTTAACCACCAGCCAGATTGCTGCATTAGGTGGTTACTCCACTAAAAACGTTTCTGCACAGCCAACAAAATGGAAATCCGCCGGGAAAATATTTTCCGTCATAAAACGCGGCACGGGCCATGTCTATCCCCGTTATGGATTAGATGAAAGTTGCCGACCTCTGCGCGTTATGAAGGTAATACTGGATACTTTTGCTAACCATAAATCTTCCTGGGGGCTGGCGGAATGGTTTGCCACGTCCAACCCTCTGTTAGCAGGTAAAGCACCAAAAGAGATGCTGCTCACTCACCCTGCAAATGTTATTCAGGCCGCAGAATATGAGGTACGGAGAGTGAGCAATGGAGAAGAATGAAAAGGAGAATTATTCATCTTAAGCGACCGGCTTGTTTACGCGCAGACCCGGCAATGGGCAAAAGCGATATACGATCAGAATAAAGACGTAGACGGCTACGTGTGGAAATCACGCCAGCATGATGATAGCGACGCCTATATTTTCTTTGGTAGTCGGGTAAAGAATGAAGATTTGGCCGTGTTGAAAGCGTCAACAGGATTATTTGATAACAATGCAATTATCTATAAAATCAGGGAAATGGCTAAACGTTTAGGTATTATGCTAACTGATGAGTAAAAACGCCATCTCCTAAGCCTTTACATGCTCGCGCCGCAAATGGTAATCCACCTGGTATTCACTGGCGTTTCTGAACATCACCGAATAATTTATGAAATCACCGCTGTCGCTGTAGGAGAGGGAGGTGATGCGCAGAATCGGCGTCAGCTCGTTGATATTCAATAGTTTCGCCATCTTGCGGTCGGCCAGCACAGGCGTCAGACTTTCATAGTTACCGCACACAATAATATGGCACTCATCCTCGATATAGCTGAATTTCGAGCCCTCAAGATGCGCCACGGATAAATTACGGAATAACTTCACCGGCATATAGCTGTCTTCCACCATCAGCGGCTTGCCGTCTACCACGCGCACGCGGCGCGAGTAGTAGATCCGTTCATCAATATTAATGCGCAACTGGCTGGCGATGGCCGGTGGCGCGGGCATCACCACAAATTCCAGAACCTCACTCACCACCTCCTTCCCCTGGGTGCGCATTATCTCGACAAAACCGGTCAGATTAGTGGTTTCGTGGTGCACATCTTTTTTTGCCACATAGGTTCCACTGCCGTGACGGCGCACCACCAACCCCCAGCTCACCAGCAGATCAACCGCCTTGCGAATGGTCATGCGCGAAACGCCAAACTCTTCTGCCAGACGAATTTCCGCAGGCAGCGGGCTGCCAATACTGTAATCCGCAGAATTAAGCCGGATACGTAAACGATCGGCGATAGATTTATAGATCACCTGTAGACCTCTTAGTGGCTTCGCGCTGCGCTTAATAAACCTTTATTTCATATATTAAAGTATTGATTTTATATGATTATTTAACAGTACCGCTAATCCGATACACGGGACAGAAAAATGCTGTACATGTTCCTCTTAAAAAGTAGACAACTTAACCCAAACAAAAACCATGAAAGCGATCACGAATCGGTACGGCGGACAAAGATAAGTCGTCCACGTCTCCCTACTCTCAGTCTCAGACCAGCGTGAGAAAAAGAAGGTCACTCCCCCTACAGGTTGTTACGTGAGGATTTAAAAATGCTCAGTCAAATACAACGTTTTGGTGGCGCAATGTTTACCCCGGTGCTGTTGTTTCCGTTTGCCGGGATCGTAGTAGGCATCGCCATTATGCTGCGCAATCCGATGTTTGTCGGTGAAGCGCTAACCGCACCCGATAACTTATTTGCGCAAATTGTCCACATTATTGAAGAGGGCGGCTGGACGGTATTCCGTAACATGCCGTTGATCTTTGCCGTCGGTTTGCCGATTGGCCTTGCTAAACAGGCCCAGGGCCGGGCTTGCTTAGCCGTACTGGTTAGCTTCCTTACCTGGAACTACTTTATCAATTCGATGGGTATGACCTGGGGCCATTACTTCGGTGTCGATTTCAGCGTCGATCCGGTAGCTGGCACCGGCTTAACCATGATTGCCGGAATAAAGACTCTTGATACCAGCATCATCGGCGCAATCATTATCTCCGGGTTTGTCACCGCCATTCACAACCGCTATTTCGAAAAACAACTCCCGGTATTTCTGGGCATCTTCCAGGGCAGTTCGTTTGTGGTGATTGTCGCGTTCTTCGCCATGATCCCCTGTGCCTGGCTCACGCTGTTTGGCTGGCCCAAGGTGCAGATGGGCATTGAATCCTTACAGGAATTCCTGCGCAGCGCCGGTTCGCTGGGCGTGTGGGTTTATACCTTCCTTGAGCGCATCCTCATCCCAACCGGCCTGCATCACTTTATCTACGGTCCGTTTATCTTTGGCCCGGCGGCGGTGGAAGGGGGTATTCAGGTCTACTGGGCGCAGCACCTGCAGGAATTCAGCCAGAGCACGCTGCCGCTGAAAACGTTGTTCCCGGAAGGTGGGTTCGCTATGCACGGCAACGCTAAAGTGTTTGGCTGCGTGGGGATTGCACTTGCCCTTTATGCGACCTCTGCGCCAGAAAACCGCGTGAAAGTGGCAGGCCTGCTGATCCCCGCCACGCTTACCGCCGTACTGGTTGGGATAACCGAACCGCTGGAATTTACCTTCTTGTTTATCTCGCCGGTCCTGTTTGCGGTACATGCTTTCCTTGCCGCCACCATGGCGACGGTGATGTACATGTGCGGCGTGGTGGGCAATATGGGCGGCGGTCTGCTCGACCAGTTCCTGCCGCAAAACTGGATCCCGATGTTCCATAACCACGCCTCGATGGTATTTACCCAGATTGGTATCGGCGTCATCTTCACTGGCATCTATTTCATGGTGTTCCGCACGCTGATCCTGCATTTCAACCTGAAAACGCCGGGCCGTGAAGAGAGCGAAGTTAAGCTCTACAGCAAAGCGGATTACAAGGCATCCCGCAAGCAAACAATCGCTGTGGCCACCAAAGAAACCAGACAAGGCCAGGCTGCAGGCTTCCTCGAAGCGCTGGGCGGTACCGGCAATATCCTCAGCGTAAATAATTGCGCGACCCGCTTACGTATCACCCTGGCTGACATGGCGATGACGCAAAGTGACGACATTTTCAAAGCGCTGGGCGCCCACGGGGTGGTGCGACGCGGCAACGGTATTCAGGTGATTGTGGGTCTGCACGTCCCGCAGGTCCGTGACCAGATTGAAACCCTGATGAAAGACACTTCTTCGAGCGAACTTAAATCCATGACGGAGGCAGTATCATGAAAAAATTCTCTGTAGTCGTAGCCGGTGGCGGTAGCACCTTTACTCCTGGTATCGTTTTGATGTTGCTGGCGAACCAGCACCGTTTCCCGCTGCGGGCCCTGAAATTCTACGATAATGATGGCGTGCGTCAGGAAACCATCGCCGAGGCGTGCAAAGTCATCCTGAAAGAGCAGGCACCGGATATTGAATTCAGCTACACCACGGACCCGAAAGCAGCGTTTACCGATGTGGATTTTGTGATGGCGCACATTCGTGTAGGCAAATATCCGATGCGTGAGAAGGACGAAAAAATCCCTCTTCGTCACGGCGTGGTGGGACAGGAAACCTGTGGGCCTGGCGGGATTGCCTACGGTATGCGTTCCATTGGCGGCGTATTAGAGCTTGTTGATTATATGCAGCAATATTCACCGAATGCCTGGATGCTAAATTACTCCAACCCGGCGGCGATTGTGGCGGAAGCGACCCGCCGCCTGCGCCCGACGGCGAAAATCCTCAATATCTGCGATATGCCTATCGGCATCGAAAGCCGCATGGCGCAAATCGCCGGCCTGAAAGACCGTAAAGAAATGCGCGTGCGTTATTACGGGCTAAACCACTTCGGCTGGTGGACATCTGTTGAGGACCTGGAGGGCAACGATTTGATGCCGAAGATCCGCGAACACGTTGCTAAGGTTGGCTATGTTCCGCCAGCAGAAGAGCACGGTGTAGAAGCCAGTTGGAATGATACTTTCGCGAAGGCGAAAGATGTCTGGGCGCTGGATCCGGATACTTTTCCGAATACCTATCTCAAGTATTACCTGTTCCCGGACTACGTGGTGGAGCACTCTAACCCCGAGCGTACGCGTGCCAATGAGGTAATGGATCACCGTGAAAAAAATGTATTCGGTTCCTGCCATGCCATCATCCAGGCCGGGAAGTCTTCCGCCGGAGAGCTGGAAATTGACGAGCATGCTTCCTACATCGTCGATCTGGCTGCCGCCATCGCCTTTAACACTCAGGAGCGCATGCTGCTGATTGTGCCAAATAATGGTGCCATCAATAATTTTGACCCGGAAGCGATGGTTGAAATCCCTTGCCTGGTCGGCAAAAGTGGCCCAGAACCTCTTGTGGTAGGCAATATTCCACACTTCCAGAAGGGATTAATGAGCCAGCAGGTTGCGGTAGAAAAACTGGTGGTGGATGCCTGGGAGCATCGTTCATACCAGAAACTGTGGCAGGCGATTACGCTGTCAAAAACCGTGCCGAGTGCGTCGGTTGCCAAAGCGATCCTTGATGATTTGATTGAGGCGAATAAAGGTTACTGGCCTGAGCTGAAATAAAGCTGGACGGGTGAGGAGAGCAGGCCTCACCCAACCTTTTTCACCCCAGAAGGCGCATAGCCAAACTTCTGCTTAAACGCCTTGCTGAAATGAAACGAATCGAAGAAGTTCAGGGTATCCGCCACCTGGCTTACGCTATAATTTCCCTGCCTTAATAACGACAGCGCCAGCTCCAGACGTGCATCCAGATAAAACTCTTTCGGCGTTTTTCCCGTGTACTTCAGAAATAAACGCCGCAGATACTGCTCGCTGCACTGCATCCACTCCGCCATCTCTGATACCGTCCAGCGTTTCTGGATATCGGTATGAATAGCTGAAAGCAATTTTTCTATCTGCATCAGCTGCTTATCTTTGGTGCCGGTTTGCACAATCAGGCACACCCACTGGTAAATAAGTTTGGTAATAAACGCGACGGCAAGATTTTTATTTAATGCTTCATCGCTGGTGATTAACGCCGTAATTTCGCTCAGTTCTTTGTTAAAAATATCGCCGTTATAAATTATTGCCTGCTGTGATAAGGGAATTTTCATCGCACCGGTAGGAATAAACTCCATCCAGTATTGCTCCCAAATTAAACCTTCGCAGTGGTAAGATTTTATATCCGTGGGTTTTAAGAATATAACGCAGTTGCCATTCAGGGTGATCTTTGAATTGTCTCTTAGGGTGATCTTCCCGCAGCCCTGCAGCGTGTATACCACTATCCATGAATTTTCAATCAGCGGTTTCTTTTTATCGCGCGGCCAGACAACCTGGTAGCTTTCATCGGCCAGCGTATGCCATAGCGAGATAAGGGATATCCCGCTTGAGATCACATTTTCATCAATAACCAGCGGGATATTGTAAGTTGTTTCGTTTTTTACATCGCAGAGATCGGTTTTTCCATTCATTTATATTCTCCGCAAGCGTTAGATGCTCATTCCGGGCGGTGTGAACTTAGCAGATTTTTACCGCGACGGTTAACAATGCATATCTTAAACAGCCTATGACCCGTAGCAAGCGTAATTACCCTACAGATAACAACGCGCCGGGACATAATCATAAATAAGGGCAGTGAGATGAATATTCAACAAATTGTGAGCTTCTTCGCTTTCACCCTTCTGGTGGCGTTAATTACCTGGTGGAAGTTGCGTAAAGCGGATACGGGTTCACAGCAGGGTTATTTTCTTGCCGGGCGCTCCCTGAAAGCCCCGGTGATTGCCGCATCCCTGATGCTGACGAACCTCTCCACCGAACAGTTGGTGGGGCTGAGCGGGCAGGCGTACCGTAGCGGGATGTCGGTGATGGCGTGGGAAGTGATTTCAGCCATTCCACTTATCTTCCTGGCGTTGATTTTCCTGCCAAAGTATCTGCAGCGCGGCATCGCCACTATTCCGGATTTTATCGAGGAGCGCTATGACAAGACCACGCGTATCATCGTGGACTGCTGCTTCCTGATCGCCACCGGCATCTGCTTTCTGCCGATTGTGCTGTACTCCGGCGCGCTGGCGCTAAACAGTCTGTTCCACGTGGGTGAATCGCTGGGTATTTCCCAGGGCGCGGCAATCTGGGTGATGGTTGTCCTGCTGGGGCTTGCAGGCATTGCCTATGCCGTTGTGGGTGGCCTGCGAGCCATCGCGGTTGCTGACGTAATTAACGGTATCGGGCTGGTTGTCGGTGGCCTGATGGTGCCGGTTTTTGGCCTGATGGCGATGGGCGGCGGCAACGTGCTGCGCGGCATCGAACAGCTCACCACGGTACACAGCGAAAAGCTCACCTCTATCGGCGGCAGTAACGACCCCGTTCCGATTGGCGCGGCGCTTACCGGTCTGATTCTGGTGAACACCTTCTACTGGTGCACCAACCAGGGAATTGTGCAGCGTACCCTGGCTTCGAAAAGCCTCGCCGAAGGGCAGAAAGGCGCGCTGTTAACGGCGGTACTGAAAATGCTCGACCCGCTGATTCTGGTGCTGCCGGGCCTGATCGCCTTCCATCTTTTCCAGGATCTACCGAAAAACGACATGGCGTACCCGGCGCTGGTCAACAAAGTGATGCCGCTGCCGCTGGTGGGCTTCTTCGGCGCGGTGTTGTTTGGTGCCATCATCAGTACGTTTAACGGCTTTCTGAACAGCGCCAGCACCTTATTCAGCCTCGGTATTTATAACCGCATCATTAATCAGAATGCATCATCTGAACAACTGGTGAGCGTCGGGCGCAAGTTCGGGTTGGCGATTGCGTTGGTTTCCGTGCTGGTTGCGCCGTGGATCGCCTACGCGCCGGAAGGGCTGTACAGCTGGATGAAGCAGCTCAACGGCATTTACAACGTGCCGCTGGTGACTATCGTGATCATGGGCTTCTTCTTTCCGCGCATTCCGGCGGTTGCCGCGAAAGCCGCGCTGCTGTTCGGCATTTGTAGCTATATCGTCATCAACTATCTGGTGTCGTTTAACTTCCATTTCCTCTACGTGCTGTTCTTCACCTTCTGCGTCAACGTGTTGTTGATGCTGGCTATCGGCTTTGTGAAGCCCCGCGCCACACCGTTCAAATTCCAGGATGCCTTTGCTGTGGATATGGTGCCGTGGCGCAACGCCAAAATCGCTTCGGTAGGCGTACTGTTCGCCATGATTGGCGTTTACGCCGGGCTTGCGCAGTTTGGCGGTTATCAGACGCGCTTTCTCACCATCGCGAGCTACGCGATTGTCGCGGCGGTAGTGGTTTATCTCATCTACAGTAGCTGGCGGCAGCGCCAGGCTTCCCATGTTGTCTATTCTTCCGCACCTGAGGATAAGTAATGGAACGCCCTAATATCCTGTTTATTATGACCGATACCCAGGCCACTAATATGGTGGGCTGCTACAGCGGCAAGCCGCTCAATACCAACAATATCGATAGCCTGGCCGAAGAAGGCATCCGCTTTAACTCGGCCTATACCTGCGCCCCGGTTTGTACGCCGGCGCGTGCCGGCCTGTTCACCGGTATCTATTCGAACCAGTCCGGGCCGTGGACAAACAACGTTGCACCGGGCAAAAACATCTCCACCATGGGGCGCTACTTCAAGGATGCGGGTTATAAAACCTGCTACATCGGCAAGTGGCATCTGGACGGGCATGACTACTTCGGCACCGGCGTCTGCCCGCCGGAGTGGGATGAGGATTACTGGTTTGACGGTGCGAATTACCTCGCAGAATTGACAGAAAAAGAGATCGGCCTGTGGCGCAACGGCTTAAACAGCGTGGAAGACCTGGTGGAGAACGCTATCGATAAAACCTTCACCTGGGCGCACCGCATCAGCAATCGCGCCATTGATTTTCTTGCCCAGCCGCAGCGCCAGGATGAACCTTTCCTGATGGTCATCTCCTATGATGAGCCGCACCATCCGTTTACCTGCCCGGTTGAGTATCTTGAAAAGTATGAAGATTTTCATTACAACCTCGGCGAGAAGGCGTTTGATGATTTAGCCACCAAGCCGGAGCATCATCGTTTATGGGCTGAGGCGATGCCGTCTCCGGTGGGTGCTGACGGACGCTACCACCATCCGCTCTATTTCGCATGTAACGATTTTGTCGATGACGAAATTGGCCGCGTGGTAAATGCGCTTACGCCGGAACAGCGGGAAAATACGTGGGTGGTCTATACCTCCGATCATGGCGAGATGATGGGCGCGCACAGGCTCATCAGTAAGGGCGCGGCGATGTATGATGACATCACTCGTATCCCGCTGATTTTCCGTCCGCCAGCCGGGCAGGCGGCGCCTGCGCAGGTGGATACGCCGGTCAGCCATGTCGACGTGCTGCCAACGCTGATGAAGCTTGCGGGTATTCACAAGCCGGACATTCTGCCGGGCGAAAGTATCTTTGAGATCGGGGACGAGCGCGGCGTGATGGTGGAGTTTAACCGCTATGAAATCGAGCATGACAGCTTCGGCGGCTTTATCCCGGTACGCGGCTGGGTAACCAATCGTTTCAAGCTGGTGCTCAACCTGTTTACCAGCGATGAGCTGTACGACAGGCAAAACGACCCGGACGAAATGCACAACCTGATTGACGATCCGCGCTACGCTGATACTCGTAATATGCTGCACGATCGGTTAATGGACTATATGGATAAAATCCGCGATCCGTTCCGCACCTATCAGTGGTCGTGCCGCCCGTGGCGCAAAGAAGCGAAGCCGCGCTGGATGGGCGCATTCCGCCCACGCCCGGAAGACGATTACTCGCCAGTGGTGCGGGATTACGACACCGGTATGCCGACTCAGGGTGTTAAGGTAGAAGAGAAAAAGCAGAAGTTTTAACGGGGTTCCCCTTATTCTAACCCTCGCCTCTTTGGGGAGAGGGCTGGGGTGAGGGGCAATACTAAAAGGATGCCTGATGAAAATAGCCAAAGTAGGCGAAGCGCCAGACTACCGCTTTTCGCTTGCTAACGAACGAACCTTTCTGGCGTGGATCCGCACCGCGCTGGGCTTTCTGGCCGCTGGTGTCGGGCTTGATCAGCTCGCACCCGATCTCGCCACGCCAATGATTCGTGAAACCATTGCGCTGCTGCTGTGTTTGTTTGCCGGCATGCTGGCGGTTTATGGCTACCTGCGCTGGCTGCGCAATGAAAAAGCGATGCGTCTGAAACAGGATCTGCCCTATACCCGCAGCCTGCAGGTTATCAGCCTGGTGATGGTTATTATTGCCGCTGCCGTAATGCTGATGGTGGTCTATGCCGGATAGCCGTATGCAGCGGCGCAGCGTCGATCCAGGCCTGCAGCCCGAGCGTACGTCTCTGGCATGGTTTCGCACGCTTCTGGGATACGGCGCACTGCTCGCCCTTGCGCTACGTCATAGCTGGCATCACGCCGGTATGTTTTTCTGGATAGCTTTTATCGTGCTGGCCGCCGTGGCGGTGGTTATCTATCGCTATGCCCGCCAGCGTAACCTGATGGATATCGCCGTCAGCGATTTTGCGGATAAACATACCATGCGCGCCAAATTGCTTATCGCGCTGGCAGTCTGCTGCCTCGCTTTGCTGTTTGCGGCGGCGCATGTGCGGCAAATTGTGGCAATGTCGGGAGGTTTGTAATGCGTGATCTATTGGCGCTGCGTCACTCACCTGCAGCACTGATGGGCCTGTTGAAACGGTGATATTCAACCGGTTACGTTTTATTTCAATCCGCGCTCCTCGCTTTGCGTAAACCATGCTAAATAGTAGGTTTCCTCCCTTCATCAGAAAGTTACAGGACAATGCTGAAGCCGATCGTCGTTGTGGCAGCGCTGTGCATAAGCGTGAGCGCCCTGGCGTCAACGCCGCCTGCGTTAACCCCGCAAACTTATGCCAGCCAGTTAGGCGTGGGGATGATCGTCGACTGGGCGATTACCGAACGCGGTATTCGTGAGTTCGATCCGCTGGCGGTGAAGGATTTTCAGCAGCGTGGCATCGGGCACGTTCGCATTCGCGTGGCGGGCGAGCCTACGCATCAGCGCCTGGTTCATCTGCAAAAAATCGTTGAGGCCTGTCAGCAATATCACGTTGTGCCGATTATCAGTTATCAGGCGGGGGCGGCAAGCGAAGATAAAATCGTAGCCTGGTGGAGCGCCGTGGCGGGCTATTTTGCGCAAAGCAGCCCGCAGCTTGGGTTCGATATTCTCTATGAACCCGCCGAAAAACTAAACCATACGCAGCTCAACGCGCTTTATGAGAAAGCCACGAAGACCATTCATAAAATCAGTCCGCAGCGCATGATCTTTATCGCTCCGCCTGTTTATACCCGGCCCGACAGCCTGAAATGGCCGGAGCAAAACCACGCGCCAATACTGGTCGACTGGCATCTGTTCCCGTACGGGCCGGTGGCGGTCAACGGCAAAAAAGGCTGGACGACGGGGACGACAGCGGAAAAAGCCGCCATTCGTGCACGCATCAACAGCGTTCTGCGCTGGCAGCAAAAATCCGGGCACAGTAGCTGGGTGGGCGCGTGGTCAGTGGGCGAAATAGTCAAAAACACGCCCGCCGCACAGCAAATCGCTTTCGCCACGTTTGTCGCCTGTGAACTGCAGAAAAAACATCTTCCCTATGCGGTGAATAAAGACAGCAAATTTTACGACGGTGAAGAAGGAGCATGGCGGCCGGAAATGCAGCCGCTGCTGGATGCGATCCTGAAACCGCAGTGTAAAAGCTGAGCCTTGCGGTAATTTTCAGTTGCCGCACTTCGTCAAATTATGTATTTTTATGCAAATTAAATGCATAAATAGATAATCTATCGGAGCGCAACATGATCAGAACGTTAGTTAAAACAGCTATTTTCGCCGGGTGTATGGCCTGCTCCGTTCTCTCCTGTGCATATGCCGCACAGCAAACCTACGTGGTCGGCTCCGGCGGCACATATCGCCCGTTTGAGTTTGAAAACAGCCAGAAGCAGCTCGAAGGGTTTGATATTGATATCATTAAAGCCGTCGCCAAAGCGGAAGGTTTTGATATCAAGCTGGTGAACACGCCGTGGGAAGGGATTTTTGCCACGCTGAACTCAGGCGATCGCGACATCATCATTTCTGGTATTACCATCACCGACAAGCGTAAAGCGATGGTTGCTTTCTCCGTGCCTTATTTCCCGGCAGAGCAGTCCATCGTGGTGCCGACAGACTCCAGAGTAGATGCCATTAATACCCTGAAAGGTAAAAAAGTCGGCGTGGTTAACTCCAGCGCGGGCGACATCGTGGTTTCCGACACGCTGGGTAAAAACAGCACCGATATCAAGCGTTTTGATAACACGCCGCTGATGCTTCAGGAGCTGGCCGAAGATGGTATCGATGCCGCTGTGGGCGATGTGGGCGTCATTAAGTACTACATCAAATCCCATCCTGAAAAAGCCCTGAAAACGGTATCCGATGCCAAATTTGAGCGCCAGTATTTTGGTATCGCCGTCGCGAAAGATAACCAACAGTTACTGGGTAAAATCAATGCAGGCCTGAAGAAAATCATTGCGGACGGGACCTACGCGAAGATCTATACCACCTGGTTTGACAGCAACGTTCCAACTCTCCCCGCTGAATAATTTCGTATGACTCGGGGCCGCCCGGCCCCAACAAGGACAGGTATGACCGGATTTCGCTGGGAGATAATCTCAGAATACGCGCCGCTGTTTATGCAGGGCGCGCTTATGACCATCAAATGCACCATCATTTGCGTAATTTTAGGCACCACCTGGGGCCTGCTACTGGGGCTTGGCCGTATGGCGCATGCCGAAGATGGCCCGTGGAAACATGTGCTGCGCTACGCCGTCCAGTGGCCGGTACGGGTTTACGTCAGCGCTTTTCGCGGCACGCCGTTGTTTGTGCAGATCATGGTTGTACACTTTGCGCTGGTGCCGCTGTTCATCAATCCGCGTGACGGCATCCTGGTCACCAGCGGCCTGATGTCGATGGATTTTGCCCGTGAGCTGCGTTCCGAATACGGCGCGTTTCTCTCGTGTGTCGTTGCTATCACGCTTAACGCCGGGGCTTACGTTTCCGAGATTTTCCGGGCGGGTATTCAGTCTATCGACAAAGGTCAGATGGAGGCCTCGCGCGCGCTGGGCATGGGCTGGGGCAAAACGATGCGCAAAGTGATTTTGCCGCAGGCGTTCCGCCGTATCCTGCCGCCGCTGGGCAATAACGCCATCGCGATTGTGAAAGATTCCTCGCTGGCTTCGGCGATTGGCCTGGCCGATCTGGCTTATGCCGCGCGTACCGTTTCCGGCGCTTACGCGACCTACTGGGAACCCTACCTGACTATCTCGCTGGTTTACTGGGTGCTGACGTTCCTGCTCTCGCTGCTGGTGCAACACATGGAAAAGAGGTTTGGCAAAAGTGATTCACGTTAAGGACTTACAGAAAAATTTTGGCAAAACCCATGTGCTGCGCGGCATCTCCTGCGACATCGCGCCGCAGGAAGTGGTGTGCGTTATTGGGCCATCTGGCTCGGGGAAAAGTACCTTTCTGCGCTGCCTGAACGCGCTGGAAAAACCGGATGGCGGCGAAGTAGTGGTGAACGGATTTGCGGTCCACGATCCCAAAACCAGGCTGAACACGCTGCGCGAAGGCGTGGGCATGGTGTTCCAGCGCTTCAACCTGTTCCCGCATATGACCGTGCTCGAAAACTTAATTATGGCGCCAATGTCGCTCAAAGGGCTGTCAAAAGCTGATGCGGTATCGCGAGCGGAAAAGCTGCTGCACAAAGTTGGGCTGACGGACAAAACCAATGCCTGGCCAGCAAGCCTTTCCGGCGGGCAGCAGCAGCGCGTGGCAATCGCGCGAGCGCTGGCGATGGAACCCTCTATCATTCTCTTTGATGAGCCGACCTCCGCGCTGGATCCGGAGCTGGTGGGCGAAGTGCTGGCGGTGATGAAACAGCTGGCGCTGGAAGGCATGACGATGGTTATCGTCACCCATGAAATGGGCTTTGCCCGTGAAGTGGCAGACCGGGTGGTATTTATCGATCAGGGCGTGATTCAGGAGCAGGGGCCGCCTTCGCAGTTGTTTACCGCGCCGACTAACCCGCGTACGAAAGAGTTTTTAAGTAAGGTGCTTTAACTTACCCCTTTCCCTTTTCGGGAAAGGGAAAAAACGTTAAACCGCTTCACCATGCCGCTGGAACTTATGCGCAAGCGGCAGCCAGCAGAACAGAATTAGCACGCCCATCGCCGTCATCAGCATGCCGAGGCTGAACTGCCCGGTTTGCGGCAGCAGGGCGGAAAACCACGCGATTGCACCGGAACCGATGTTTTGCAGACCGCCAACCAGCGCTCCGGCCGTGCCCGCCAGGAACGGAAACGGCTCCATCGCGCCGCTGGTCGCCAGCGGAAACAGCATCCCGGCCCCGAAGAAGAACAGGGCGGCGGGCACGATCAGCGTCCAGATATTCATCACGCCAAACCAGCCCGGCAGCCACATCAAAATCCCCGCCAACAGACAGCTCAGCACCGCCTGCCACATAAGCGTTGAGAAGCGCGCGTTCTGGCGACCTGCGTACCAGGAGCCAAAAAATGCCGCCGGGATCGGCAGAATAAACAGAATGCTGACCACTACGCCGTTTAGCCCCAGCACGCCGCCCATCAGTACGCCGGAGCAAGCTTCAAATACCGCTACGCCCGCAAGGCCGCCAACCAGCATCAGCAAATAACAATTAAACGAACCGCTGCCGAGCAGCGTTTTATAACTCGCCACTAAACGCTGAGGCCTGGCCTGAACGGGACGGGTTTCCGGCAGCCAGCGCAGCATGCACAGGGCGACGATAACGCAAAGCACAAGCAGGAAGCCATAGCAGGCGCGCCAGCCCCACACTGAATCGAGCATGCCGCCAATAACCGGCGCCAGCAGCGGGCTGACCAGAATCCCCATGTTCAACAGGCTGTTGGCATAACGTAAATCACCGCCTTCATAGAGATCGCGCGGCATAGTTCGCGCCATAACTCCTGCAACGCCCGTTCCCATCCCCTGCAGGGCGCTGGCTATCACCAGCACAGGCAGGCTGGTAGTGAATAACGCCCAGAGCGTGGCAAGGATAAATATCGCCATCCCCGCAAGGATCACCGGGCGGCGGCCAATACGATCTGAAATCGGCCCATAGAAAAGCTGTGATACGCCGTAGGTCAGCAGATAGGCCGCCATCACCTGCTGAATCGCACCGTCGCGCACGCCAAACGTGTGCGCCATATCAGGGATCGAGGGAATGTAGATGGTCTGGGTCATCTGCCCGACGGCAACCAGCAGGATTAACATCATCAGCAGGTGGATACTGGCTAACTTTTTCATCGTCTCAGAGTTTTTCTTGGTGATATTCGCTGTTTATCAGTGAATGAAACTGGCTATAAATTAAAATCGAGAGGAATCTACCACAAGATAGCCACTGAGCCCTAAGTCGTGACGCTTTTTAGGCGCGTGAGAAAACGGCAGGGTGGAAAGACGGGACGGCAATTTTTGTTGCCAGCAAAAAACCGCATGCCTTGCGACATGCGGTGAAGTAGATCAGAAAGTTAATTTGTAGGTCGCAATGACAGTTTGACCGGTGTTATGTTCAGAAGCGTTCAGGTTGTATCCCACGCCCCATGTGCTTGCCCCTTTCTGAAGTTTCACGCCGAGCTGGCCGTTGAAAGAGGTTTTATCCACTACGTTGTCAGCAAAGATCGTATCCGTCGCGCTGATGCCGGTTGTACGGACTTTGCTGTTGATGTTGGTATTGCCCGTTGAGGTGATAACCGCCACGTCTGCCTGGGTACTCAGCGCCCATCCAGAATCCAGCGCAAAGGTTTTATTCAGCTTCACCCCCGCCGGGAACTGCCAGATGTTCTGTCTTTCTTTTTCCGTTTTGAACAGCGTTTCGTTACTGTCGGTTTTGGTATCAAACGCTTTGGTGGTCAGCTGGTTATAGCGTGCACCCACATGCGGGATGATATCCATCACCGGCGTGCTGATGAGGTATTCTCCGGTGACGCCAACGGTGAGCAGTTGTGAATCCACAGAGCCTTTTAGCTTATCGCCAAAGTTCATCCAGCCGGGCAGGTTCTGGTTCAGGTCGTTATTGCTGGCGCTGAAGCCGGCGTCTGCCGTGACGTTGAATCCATCGCGTGACCAGTTTTGATAGAGTGAAACGCCCCAGAAGGTAAAGTCATTGTGGGTTGAGTTAACATCACCGGTTGAGTTGGTTTTACCGTTACCCGCGTGGAACGCCGCCCCGCTGCGCATGACGCCCGCGGAAGTATCATAGGCTTTGTCCCCGCCCAGCATGATGCCGTAGAAGTTGCTGTTGTAGCCATAGTCCATGTTACCTGCGGTAAAATCACGGCTACGCTGGTTGCCGTACAGGGCATGCACCCATACGCTGGCGTCTTTGTCATCTTTTTGCATGGCGTGGTTAGCGGCAGAGTTTCTGTCGAGAATGGCATCTACCGCTGCCATACCGGTGGCAAGCGTGCTGTTTTGCACGCCGCCTGCAACCGCCATTTGCGCCGCGCTGTTAATGGCGTTGACCACCTGGCTTATCTGCGCCTCCGGGCTTTCAATGGCCTGAGACAGAAAACGAATACCGGCATACGGACTGGTGAGCGAGTTGGCTGCGCTGTTGATCATACTGTTTAAAGCATTTGCAGTGGCTACACCCGGCAGGATTTTCTGCGCATCTTTTGCAGTAGTTGTGACGGTGACGCTGCCATTGTTTTCCTGCGTGCTGGCATCCAGCAGTTTGTTCAGGATCAGATTGCTACCCTGCCAGCCGTTTGCTTCTCTTTGCACATCGGTAAAGCCCTGCGCAATCGTATAGGTGTTGTTGGCTTTAGCGTCGGCGACATAGAGCGCTGCGGAATCGGCAACTTTCAGCGTACCGCCGGTGGCGTTAAGGGCTGCGTTATTACCGGTGGTCTCCGCCGCGTTCACCATCAGCAGCGAGTTGCTGCCAAACTCCGCCTGGTTTGCGGTTGCGTCACGATCGGCGGAGCTACTGGTCAGCGAGCCGTCAATCCGTAATCCGCCGCCTGTCGCGCTAAGGTACTGTGGCGCACTGATAGCCAGGGCTGCGGTCACGCCGTCGCTGGCCCAATTCAGGCCGCTTGCGGAGAAGGCATTGAGAGCCGCATCGGCTGAGGTATCCCCCAGCACTAATAAAGAGTTACGCCCTGCGGTCAGGCGGCCGTTAACCTCGTTGCCGCCCAGGACAACTTTAGATGCCTGGTCAATCGTTGGGGTACTGCTCCAGTCAGGGTCGATAAACATCCGTGCGCCCTGCAGATCCACACTATTCGCGATTAACGCGCCAGCAGTATCGTCGTTCCCGACAAAGATTTGCGCCGCCTCGCTTGCGGTAAGGCTGTTCGCATCCAGGGTACCGTTAACGGTAAGCTGGCCCTGATTCTGAAGCGCCACGTCTGAATGCAGGGTTGCGCTGTCATGGATGGTCAGCTCGCCGCTGCTGATAACGCCTGCTGCTGATCCTCCGGATGTGATGGTATGGTCGCCCGCAATGACGTGCATCTGCCCATCACCGGCAACGTTAACGATGCCACGCAGCGTGCTGGTGGTGTCGCCTGTTGCGCGAGTTCCCAGGTTGAGTGCGCCTTTGTCAGCAACGGTAATATTAGCCACCGCGTCAGGGGCACCGGCTACATCAATTAGCGAGCCACCCAGTGCCCCGGTAAGGGTTAATGCCTGACCGTTGCCAATAACGACAGAAGGGTTACCTTCACCGGTAAAATGAAGCTGCGCCGCTCCAAAGCCGTTATCCACCGCGATGGCATTTTCTGCAGAAGCCTTTGTACCGATAAAGAGTGCGTTTTTATCGGCGACAACCTGAACATTCGCCAGCACAGCGCCTGTTGCAGCGACATCTACGACGGATGCGGTACCGCTAGCCTGCTCGCCATCCAGTAAAGTCCCCATCATTAACAATTTGTTGTTCCTGGTGGTGTCCAGCATGTCATGGAGAGCTTTTACATACGACAGTTGATAGGTCTCGTCCGTTAAGGCGAGCGTACTGTCGCTGAAGGTCATTCGTGAGGCAGTTTCATTGAGTCCAGTCGGCGAGTCGGTATCTGTCTCGCTGTTGAACAACTGGCTGGAACTGGTCTGGAGCAGGCTTTGGCTGTTCAGCTCTAACGAGGCGGCATCGCTCAGCGCCAGGGTATCGGCAATGACTTTGCTGCCGCTGAA
Organism: Buttiauxella sp.; assembly: GCA_032051265.1. Lineage (GTDB taxonomy): Bacteria > Pseudomonadota > Gammaproteobacteria > Enterobacterales > Enterobacteriaceae > Dryocola. The sequence goes on along the minus strand of DAMBYU010000005.1, from coordinate 320,409 downwards.
GGTCAGTTTGCCAACCGAGAGCTGTACGGGAGCAACCAGTTCGCCGCCGTTGACCTGAAGGGCGTTGCCAACGTTATCGTCAGTAAAGCCACCGGTGAGATTGGTCTGGCCTGAAACATTCAGCGTGTTGAATCCGCTGAATTTTGCGCCGTCGAAGCTTGCCATGGAGCTGGCGAGGGTTAGCGTACTGTTATCCCGGCCGTAGATATGGCCGCCTACGCTGGTGTTATCCAGCAGCACCTCTGCACTTTGCGCATTGCCTTTACTCGGATCGTCCTTACTCAGATTGATATCACCGTCAATCTGGCTGTCGGTGAGTTTCATGCTGATATCGCCGGTTCTGGCGCTGGCGTTAATGGAGCCTGTAAGCGTACTTTGGGTAATCTCTAACGCCGTCTGCGCGGCCTGGATAAAGTTAAGGTCGCCCGTTAAAGTGGAGCCGCTCACTAAAGCATTAGTACTGGTGGAAACTTTTTTGGAATTAGCACCGTTTAAGTTTGTGTCACCAGTAATATTACTGTCGGAAACGTTAAGCTGAATATTTTTACCGTAGTTGATTTGAATCGCGCTTTTATTTGACGCCACGGCATCCGTGGTGTCGATGGTACTGTTTTTGATATTAACGGTATTGTCGCCGGTAGCGTCAACGGTGCCGCTAATAATGATGCTCCCAGGCTTTACCTGGCTGTTTTCAATGGTAACAGCATTGCTTCCGGCGCCGCCTGTCGCGATGCGGCCTTTAACCGTACTGCCGTTAATAATGTCTATTTTTTGATTGCCGGTGCTATTCATGGTCTGGTAAACAGCATAGCCTCTCGCATAGTTTTTGCTAAAGGTGCCTGTTATCGCATTCGGCGCTTTCTGGTCATAATTTATGCTTGCCTGCGCGCCGTTTAGCGTGGAGTTATCCACAACGATATTGGTTGTCGTTGCGCCACCAGATTCCAGCCAGTCAACGGAGGCGTTATTCGCCAGGGTGATATTTGCCGTGCCATTTTTACTGGTGTTAATGTAATAGCCATCGAGGTTCGCGCCATTTACCAGCAGACTTTGCACGTCAGTTGCGTTGCGGATAGCATTACCGGCGCCAAAGTAAATATTTTGCCGGGTTGCATTGGCATTGATAGCCGCATCCTGTGTTGGAGAGGTGAAGTACCAGGCCGTCGGGTTGTTTGATATGCCGTCGCCCATCCTGTTCTCAATCAGGCCGCATGTTCCGGCATCGCTATAATTAACACAGGTATTGGCAAACGCCATTGCAGGAACGAGCAAGCTACTCCCTAACACCAAACCCACGCTCGTTGCTATTTTGGTCATCTGGAATTTAATTTCCATATCAGACTCCTTAACATTTCACATTAAAAGCGTCATAAGTACCGGCATTGCACAGAGAGGAAATATTGTTTTTCGCTTCACCGGTAAACCTTTAAATACATTCCATAACACCTTGTAACGTTTATAAAGGTAACAACTGTATGGTTATAATGCTGTAAGACAGTTTCCCGGCAGCGGGGATAACTCTTAAGGTTTATTTTAATGTTTTGTTTTTGTATGGATTTAATATTTTCCGGCCAGTGACAGCACTATTTATCCAGTGCTGGCTAAGAATAATCTTATAAGATTGATCCTTTATCTTAATTGCCATTTTACTTTTTTATCAGTAAATATTAATGTTGTGGATCCTTCTCATAAGGTTAGGGACGATGATCGTTGTGTTAACGTCGTGTAGGTATTTCAAACAAGGATTTAATATACTTGTTGAACAGGTAAAAAAAGAGCATCTGTCTTTTTCGCAGGTGATTTTCTCTTGCGATATCTCTTCCCTCAGCGAGAAAGTACTTAGCCAGGCGAAAGCGGTAGTGGTGGATTATGGACAACCTGATATCCAGCAACTGGTCTCCTTACTGGATTATAAAAACAAATACCCTGCAAGTTATATTGTTCTGATCACTCGCGAGGCCTGTTTTGAAAATATCATCGATAATATATTAATTAATGCCGTATCTGATTTTACCATTGATTGTGTGACATCCATCCGCAAGCTTACCTCATGCCTGGAAAATTTTGCCCGTGGAACGCAGCCGATTGTCATTACAAAAAACATGCGCTGGTATCATATTGAAAAAGAAAAAAATTTAACGAAAAAGGAAACCTCGCTGCTGCCCTATATTATTTCGGGTAAAAATAATAAAGAAATATCACGCTACGTTTCCCTGAGCGGGAAGACAATAAGCCATCACCGAAGAAGTATTTATCATAAATTTCATGTCAATAATCTGACAGGGCTGTTTAACGCCTTTGAACATTACGTTTAATCTTTGCGCAATACCGGAGCTGGATGTTTATGGAAAGAATGGTGAATGCACGCAAAATATTGGCAGAGTGTTTGTTGATAATGAGCAGCGACAGGCCGATAGCAATAAGGATCAAAGACGCTTACCACAACTCTTTTAGCAGGCTTGTCGCCAAAGATTTTCCGTTTACTATCCGGGAAAACTATTTCTCTCTGTCAAAGATGTTCTATGCGCTGGCAAACGGTGAACAACTGCGGATGGGCATGGAAACTGCGGAGACAAACCCAGCGGCTGATGAACGAGTGGCTGAATTGTCTGGCCTGCTTATCGACTTTTATACAAAGCTATCCGACTGGATAGCGACTGAACGTTACCTTGAACACTCCTCAACGCCCCGAAGCTACAGGCATCCTTTGGCTTTTTGAATGTTAAAGGGAGGCGGTTACCCGCCTCCCTTTGGTGCGACCTGAAGCCGAATTACTTAACGTATTTCATGATGACTTCAAGCAGTTGCAGTAGCGCAACCATGAGTTTCAGAAACGCGAGTGCGATTTCCATCCAGCTCATACGCTTTCTCCTGGCACCAGGAGCACGTTCAGCCAGCTTACCTTCCCGCTGCCTGTAACTGGCTGAGTTTGTTGAGATTACATGGTGCGCCCCTCAGAGGTTAAGGCACTGACGGCACCACCCGTTTCAGCCAGGACTTGAATTGCGCGGCGAAGTGCGGCCTCGGAACACAACATCATCAACGTCAACAGTATAGCAATAGTACTGTATAAATAAACAGTTGTTTATTGTGAATGAGAACGGCTTCGCAGAATGAAAATATAACTTTTGCTCAAAATAGCGGCAATCATTTGCGCCGCCGCGGGTTTCGTCGTATATTTCGGGTGTTGAGATTACGTGGTGTGCGAAGCAGTAAAAGCCATAACGTAGCAAAAACAAAAAACCCGCCTCACCAGCGGGTTTTTTTGTTTTCCGCACGCCTTGCTGTAAAAATGGTTGAGGGTTGGACACTGTGCGGCAAAGTTTTTGAGCGTGACGATATTTACCGTTGCGCTGCTGTAATTACGCTAAGCCCGGTGATTATCCATATTCTATTTGCTTCACGTAAGGTCGTGCAGGGCTTTGTCCAGCGCGGGAGTTAGCCGCATATTATCGAACTGTACCGCCAGGCCGCCGCGTTCCGGCGTGCAGCACATCACGCCAACGGTGCATTTCTCCCTTTCAGGAAAGAAGGATAAGCGCAGAAGCGGCCATTGCTGGCCATCCGTTGAATACTGCAGACGCAGGCTCTCTTTTTTGCGGGTAAGCCTCATCCAGAATTCCTTTGTCTCACCGGGAAAAACGCCGGTTGCCCAGTCAGAATGGCCAAGCGTCAACACGCTACCGATCGCCGGCGCGTCGTCGTTAAATTCGATACCGGCTTTTAACCAGTGCTTTTCATCAGCCATAAACATGATGCCGGCCTGATCGTAGAGCGTGGTGAAATCCGCTCTTATGCGGACCTGAAAGGTGAAATCGCCCGTGACTTCCCGCGCAAAGATATGACCCGAAAAGCGCTCGAATCCGTACCAGGTCTTTTGCCAGAAATCCGTATTATGGTCCGTCACCACGGACAATACTTGCTCATCCAGCGACCAGTTCTGCGGTTCATTGAGCCAGCGATATTGCGTATCCATGCTTTCCCTCAGTTAAAAGCCGCGTGGCACCGGCTGCCCGAAACCATCTCCGCTGTCGGTGCTGTTATCCCTTCGTCCTCTCGCTTCAAGCCTGTTTGCGCGGAGCTGTTCGCTTATCGCCCGACGTTGATCCTGACTCATATACTCTTTGTTGTAGTACGGGTCGGGATGCGGCGTGCGGATAAAAGTTTCGTCCACTTCCGGGGTATGGGTGCGATGCCCGTCGTAACCTGAGGTATCAGACGTGGCGCAGCCGATAATAAGAAGCGGGACAAGCAGGGCGATAGCGTATTTATAAGCCATAATTCTTCCTGAAACGGCGTACAACAACGGGAGAGAATCACCATTATTGCCCAACTGTGTGTTGATGCGGTGGATCCCTGTCTGAGAATGCGTAGCGTATCACGGATAATTATTCGTGCCCTTCATACCGATTGAATCCCGGAGAGAAACATGATCAAGCCTCGTTTTCCCGCCCTGTTGCTAAGTGTGCTGTTGGTGAGTTTTGTGGCGGCGGCGGCCCCGACCAATAACGTGATTAAACCCACGCGCGGCACCATTGACGCGTTAAATGGCGACACATTGCAAATCACCACGCGGCAGGGTGAAAAGCTCTCGGTCGGGCTTACCGATAACACAAAAGTAAATGGCGTAAGCCAGGCGAAGATGAGCGATATCAAGCCTGATAGTTTTATTGGCACCGCCGCCGTGCAGCAGGCTGACGGCACGTTAAAGGCGCTGGAAGTCCATGTCTTTGCGCCAGCTTTACGTGGCTCTGGCGAAGGATTTAACCCTTTTGAATCTGCGGACGGCAACGTAAACACTATGACCAACGGCACCGTCGGCAAGCTGGTGGACAGCAACGGCCGCACGATGACGGTGAAATACAAAGACAAAGAAAAGACGGTTATCGTGCCTGACGATGTGCCGGTAGTGCTGATTGAGCCCGGCAACAGGTCGCTGTTAAAGCCCGGAACCAAAGTAGTGCTGTTTGCGATGAAAGACGAGAAAGGAGAGATTGTGGCACGCGGTATTTCGGCTGGTAAAGATGGGCTGACGCCGCCGATGTAAGCGGCAGAGAAACGAGACTATTTTCGGACTATGTGGTTCTTTGCAGAATTTCCTGGATCTTTCACCCTCTCCTGTAGGAGAGGGTCGAGTTGAGGACGCCCATACTTAAACAAGATCGTCGCCCTAAACCATACTCATTGAATCTCGTGCGTCGCATCACCGCCGATCATCATTAATTCTGTATCGGTCCGAACAAAGCGCGGCGTACAGATGGCCACAAAGTCCGGTATTAATACCCTCCCTGCTAAATCTGTGATCCAGATCTTAAATCTTTGTAACGATACAACATGAGATCTACCCGACATTTTTTGGCGAGCGCTGTTTTTACACTGTCAGTTATTGATGTAACGCATGTAACCGGTGACATTATCCATGGCTTCGATCAGAGATGTAGCAACCAGGGCGGGCGTTTCCACCGCCACCGTATCCCGGGTGATTAACAACCATCCCAGCGTTACGGCGGACACCCGCCGGGCGGTACATGCGGCGATGGACTTTCTCTGCTACGTTCCCAACAGAAACGCCGTCCAGCTTAGCGGCAAGTGCTCCGGGCTGATTGGCGTGGTGGTGCCCAATCTCATCAACCCGCATTTCTGCGAGCTGTTGGCCTCACTCGAAGAGGAGGCCCGCTACGTAGGAAAGACGATTCTGGTTAAGACTCACCAGAATCAGCCGTTTCAGGATCGGCAACTGGTCAGAGCGCTGGCCGGGATGGGGATAGAGGCGCTGATTTGGGTGCCCACCGAGGCGGAATCGTCGCTCTCAGGGTGGTTGCAGGCGACAGGCATTAATACCGCCGTGGTGACACAATCCTCCCGCTTCTTTAATTCGGTCTCCAACAACCAGGAGCGCGGAGCGGAGACGATAGCCGAACACTTTATTGATACCGGTCGCACCCGCTTTGGCTTTATCGGCCAAGATGGCGTAGATAACAGGAAGATGTCGGCCTATTGTAAAAAAGCCCTTAGCCATGGTTATCAGGTAGAGAAACAGCACAGCTACTGGATACCCAAAGGTGACGGCGAAAATAATCGGGGACATATTCACTCCCTGGATAATATTGTCGATAACATCCTCACCCAGGAGGATAAATTAAATTGCCTGTTTATCTATAACGATGTGGCCGCGAGTTATATTATCGAACATCTCCGTCGCCGGGGCGTTAATATCCCAGAAGATATAGCTATTGCCAGCTTCGATAATACCATTATTGCGCAAATGATGAATATCACTAGTATCGCCCAACCCATTACTGAAATGGGAAAGCTCGCTTTTGAGCTAATAAATAGTACGGAAAAGAAAGAGCATATTGATTCCATCGCCTTAACCACCAGGCTGATTATTCGCGAGAGTAGTCTGGGAATGACAGTGACAACAATGTAGCGCCTGACGTGGCGTTTAGCTCAGCAGTTTGATTCACTCCGGGGCATGCCGCAGAGGAGATGCCTGCATCGAAAAATCATTTTACCTTCATGATCTGAAAGAGTAATTTCCATGAGAAATTTAATTCTGCCTGTCACATCAGGCACACGTTTTGATTTTTGGCTAAAGGAAAAAAACGTTTGTAATACCGTTTTATTACAATTCTCAGCCAAGGGAAAAATATTTTATGCCGTAAAACAGGCCGCTGACTATTATCAGTACTTTACCTATACCCACTATACTGATGGGCCGCTGGAGATTGAATGGGATGACGACGCGGCGGATATCTCATTATTTTACTCCTGGCAGCCGGAAAACTTATCCAGGGAAGGGGTGACCTTTTTAGTCGGTGATGACCAGGCGCTACGCCCGGTAGGCAGTGGGGAGCTGGGCGCCTGGTATGGGCAGGAGCCGCTACGTCCGGTTCTCCATTTCTCACCCTTTATCAACTGGATGAATGACCCGAACGGCCTGTGTAAAATTGACGGGACATATCATCTTTTCTATCAATACCATCCGCACAGCACCGAATGGGGGCCAATGCACTGGGGGCATGCCGCCAGTGAAGATCTCTACCACTGGCGGCACTACCCGCTGTTTTTACAGCCGGAGCAGAATCTCGAGGCGCTGGGCGCAACCGGCGGCGCGTTCTCCGGCACCGCCTTTCAGGAGCGCGACGGCAGCACCCGCTTCTTCTTTACCGAACGGCTGCCTGCTTACGATCTCTATGCCGGATACCGGGAGGTACAAAAGTGTGCCAGGCCGGACCGCTGGCTCGATAAGCCCGAATCAGTCAAACAGGTGCTAAGCGACCTGCCTGCGGGGGTGGACTGCGATTTCCGCGATCCGAAAGTCTGGTTTGATAACGAAAAAAATAGCTACCTGATGCTGCTTGGCGCCTCGGTGGATACCGATCCCGCCGTGCTGCTTTTCACATCGACAAATGGTGATGAGTGGAGTTTCGACCATTTGCTCTATCGGGCGGATGCCCATTTCAGGCAGCACGGTGGACGTTGCGTGGAGTGCCCGGATTTTTTCCAGGCTGGCGGGAAATGGGTATTAATCATGGGGATCGTGGGCTATACCGAACCCCAAACCGGACGCCATAATCTGCTCTATGCCCTGACCGGCGAGTTCAGCGATGGCCGTTTTATTCCCGATGATAAGCCGTTGCAGACCCTGGATTTCGGCACTGATTTCTATGCGTTACAGACCTTCCGCGACGGGCAGGAGACGCTGGGCTTTGCCTGGCTCTATAACTGGGCCAGCAAAAAAACCGCGGCTTCATGCTACAACGGGGAGATGTCCCTACCGCGTCGATTTACGCTCAATAGCGCCGGGGTACTTTGTATGCAACCCGTGCTGCCGCCGGAGGCCTGCATCATTCGACAAACGGAGCACCTTCACGCCGGGCAGCTGCGGCTCCCGGTTGACGCGCGACGCGCATTTTCCGTGACGCTACAGGGCGAGGGGCTTTCCCGGCTGCGTGTGGTATTACAGGATGAAAGCGGTGAGCAAGTCGAGCTTTGCTACGCTGACGGCGTGCTTGGGCTCCGGGCTGATGGCCACGATGACGGGCAGTATTGCGCTCCTCTCGACGCGCTGAAGGATATCGAGCTGTTCTTTGATGCCGGTATTGTGGAGGTCTTCGCTAATCAGGGCAGCCAGTGCGGTACGCGGCGCTATTTCCATATCAGCGCCTGTCAGGCGATCGCGCTGGAATATAACCCGTCGGCGAAGATAACGGCGGCTAAATTGACACACTATCGCAGCGTCTGGGGGCAATAACGATGGGGATAAACAGACAAGGGCAGAACATTATCTGTCTGGGCGAGCTGCTAATTGACTTCGTGTGTACCGATATCGCTCAGGGGCTGGTAAAGGGAGAAAACTTCCTTAAAAAAGCCGGAGGCGCGCCCGCGAACGTTGCGGTGGCCATTGCCCGTCTGGGTGGCAAGGCCCGGCTGGCCGCCCAGGTCGGGGACGATCCTTTCGGTGAGTTTCTGATCCAGACGCTGCGTCGTGAATCCTTAGACACCTCGCTGATTATTCGCGACAGCCATGCGCCAACGACGCTCGCTTTTGTGGGCATCCAGCACGATGGCGAGCGCGACTTTGTATTCTGCCGGGGGGCCGATGGCCGTCTGGCGCAGCAGCGCCTGCCGGCAGATTTTCTCAACGACAGCGGGATTGTTCATCTCGGCGCCGCCACCGGTTTACTGGACGGCGAGCTGCATCAGACCTACAGCGCCGTGGCGCGACAAGCAAAAGAGCAGGGCATCATGCTCTCCTTCGATCCCAATTTTCGCAGCGGGCTGTGGGGCGGGAACGAGGCGGAGTTTATCCGCCGCTGTGAGCCATTCCTGGAGATGGCTGATGTGATCAAGATGAGCGAAGAGGAACTGGCGCTGATAACCGGACATGCCGATCTGACCCAGGGCTGCCGCTATCTGCACGATCGGGGGGCGACTTTTATCAGCATTACGCTCGGCAGCCGGGGAACCTGGGCCAGCCACCGGGATGGCGAACAGAGGCAGGTGCCTTCCGTCGCGGTAAAATCTGTCGATTCGACGGGAGCCGGGGATGCCTTCGTCGGGGCGCTGCTATGCCGGTTTATGCAGCGGCCCGCCGGGGCGATAACCTGTGACGAATTCGTCACGGATGTCGCCTGGGCCAATAAAGTCGGGGCACTGACCTGTACACGCTTTGGTGCCATCGATGCCATTCCCACTTTAGCGGAACTGGTTGAGTAGAAAATCGCGTTTAAGTCAGAGAGGCCCGCAGAGCGCGGGCCATTTTTATTTCAGAATAAGTATTTGAAGCGCAGGCGGGTACCGTAGCGGGAATCTTCGTGCTTGTCGCCCCGATTGGGATTCGCTTCTATCCAGGAGGCGTAAGCTCCCAGATAGATGTTGAAGTTTTTCATATTCATGATGTTCGGGATCAGGTATGAGGCGTGAAGAGTGTGGATATCATAATTACCCTCGTTAGCTATCCAGCAGCTGTCGTTGCAAGTGGCATCAGTAGCGTTGAACCTGTCGATGTTGTTATGGGCGTAGATATAACCCAACTCAAAACGGCGCCACAGGGAATTAATCCCCGCCGTGAAATCTTTTTCATCCGAGGCATCCATATAGGCCACGTTAAGATTCGTCACGACGCCTTCTTCAGGATCGGTTTTCTGCCCGTTCCAGCTTATCGTCCAGCCATAGCCGGTACGATCGGACTGATCGACCCAGTTATTGCCGTTTGCGTAATAACCGTAGGCGTTATTCACAATATTCTTTTCCATTGCCACGGCGGTGGAGAACCGGCCCCTGCTCCAGGCAATAATCGGGCGCAGGTAGGCGACATTCTTTTTATTCTCCAGCGTATTGCCGTGATAACCCGAATCCTGGAACAGCGTGCTGCCATCTTCCACCAGGCTGTTAAGTTCGACGTACCAGTCACCCAGCGTTTTACTCACCAGGAAATTGCCGCCGTTGCTGCGTCCTCGCCCCTCTTTCATCATGTAAATATAGCCGTAACCATCGCTGTAGAGATCGTTGGCGGTATTACCGGAGTATTCAATAAAGGTGTCCTGATTGAGCGGGAACATATCGTAGGCTTCGAAACGCCCGACCTTCACCTTCCAGTCATCTTCGCGGCCAAAGAAAAACAGCGCATCATCAATATTCATTTTACCGCTCATATCGGCCAGCGGCTGCGCGGAGAAACCGGCGAAATCACCGTTATCCATTTTGCGGATACCATCGAACCCCAGCAGGATACGGCCATTAATATCCCAACGCTCTTTATTGCCCGGTGCCCAGCGCTTATCGCTCGTGGTTTTTACCGACGTCAGGCTACCGGTCTTGCTTGCCGCATCCATATTGAATTCCACGTCGCCATACATTTTGATATCGCCATAGCCTGAAAGTGTCAGTTTCGCAGGGGCGCTGCCGGGCGTAACCGGTTCGATGGATGCTGTTTTTGTCGTTGCCGCGGGTTGTTCCTGAACGAGCTGCTGCTGCCTGAGGCGCTGGATCTGCGCCTCAGCATCACTCGCACGCCGCTCAGCATGGATTAATCGTTGCTCCAGCTGGGCGAGACGCTGCTCAACCGTGGAGGTATTCGTTGGGGCTGCCATCAAACCAGAGGGAAGCAGGACGCTGATGGCCAGCGCCAGATAGGTTATTTTCATTTTTATATCCCAGATACTAAGAATACAAAGAAAGAGGGGTGCCATTAAGACACCCACTTTCGATATTGATGAAAATCAGAAGGTAGTTACAGTCCTGGCGCGGGTGTGGCCCGGAACGCATTTACCGCTCGGTCCATATTCACCTGCGCATCATTTCCTGAATCCAGAACAATATTGTGTTGTGATGCCTCCTCTATCTGCACCGTTGTTACCTCAAGCGGTATTAACGTATCGACAGTCAGCAAAGCGCCCACCTGTGCATCAAAGCAGGAGTGTGTGGTTACGGCCTGAATAGTTGAGGCTTCAGTAGTGGCAACAATATTATTGCTGGCAATATAATTACCTTTACCCGCGACAATACGGATAATAATGGGTTTTACCCCGGCAGGTTTAAGATATTGCCTGTCGATATTTTCAGAAATATGGTTGGAAATAACCGAGTTATTATCGCCGCTGATAGAGATCAGGCCATATGAATCATCTAAGCCATTATCGTATCCCTGCATTGGTGTCCAGGGTTCACGATCGCGTAAGAAATGGTTGGCGGAAATCAGGTTTTCCGAACAGGTATTCTCCAGTACCAGCATGCCCGGATAAAATGAATGGAATCTGTTGCTGGTGATGGTAGAGCGCACTACGCCGGAAAAGTGAACGCTGCTGGACCCGCGGGGGAAAATATTGTTTGCCGTCACCAGCAGACCGCCAAAGTTTTGCGCGTAAATGGTATAGCCTTTATATCCGGCACCCATCAAATTATCGGTGATTTTTGATGCCTGGCCTGCGCCGCGCAGTTCAATACAGTTGCCGCACTCGGCGATAAAATTATCGTGGATGGAGAGCGCATCCGCATTGTAGATAGTTACGCCGTGCTCCAGATAGACGATTCCCATTCCCGTGATGCGGAATGAATCCTGAGCGCTGGCAATATAGATCCCGGTTTTGCCGTTAACGTAGCTGTTTTCGGGATCGTTATGGCCGGCGTTATCAGCCACAAAGTGCAAGCCGTCGATGCAGAAGTCGGCGAATTCTACTGAGCTTATGCGTGGCTCTCCATCCCGCTTAACGTAAAAGGCGGCACCCTGAGACTCCTCTTCTCCCGGCTGGGGAGCGATATCCACCAGGATGCGGCTGCCGCCCGGCCACACTTCATGCCAGCGCTGCCAGTCGCTCTCCGGGGTATTAAAGCGAATACTCGAAGAGGTAAAACCGTGACCGGAACCTACGATTTTAAGATAGCTAATATCAATCACCACCTGAGTGGTTAAGTGGTAGTCCCCCGGTGGGATATAGATAACTGCGCCTGGTTTACCGCCGTCATTAATATCTGTCTGCGTTTGTCGGTTTTTAATATCGGCAATAATAGTATTGATCACTTCGCCAATATCCTGATACGGATTGCCAACATGCCACTCTGTGACATCGTAATAATTTTCACTCGCCATTTATTACTCCTCCTCTAAAAATTATGTGCAGACGAGCAGCGGCCTGCCGTATGGCCGCGTCTCTTTTATTGCGAAATTAATGTGTGGGTTGAATATCAGGGGTGTCGCTATGTTCCTGCAACTCATGCCGATCGTTTTGCAATTCACGCTTAGCAAGATCGACTTTGATTTTTTCCAGGAAGTTATTATTGAGTTTAAAATAGCGCGCCATAAACGCACTGATGAAATAACTCACCATAGGCAGCAGCGAGAACATAATAATAATTCCCTGGATCGTCTCCGGGTTCTGGTCTGGCTTATTGGCGATATAGCCGGTAAAGGAGAGGACCCACGCGACAATCGCCCCGGCCACTGCCAGCCCCATTTTCAGCATAAACAGATTGCCTGCGAAGGAGATGCCGGTCAGACGCTTGCCGAATTTCCAGTCGCCGTAGTCATCCACATCGGACATCATAGCCCACAGGATGGGGCCTGACTGGATTAAATGCAGAATGTTGATGACGATAAACAGCGTCAGCAGTGGCGTGAGCGATGCCGGATCAACAAACCACAGCGCGAACGACAGGATACCCAGAATAACGTTGATAATACGGAACAGTTTAATCTTATCGAAGCGATCGGTAAGCGGTTTAGCAATAACGCTGCCCAGCATATTGCAGGCGACGCCAAGAGCCATAAAGAAGGTAATAAAGCCGATGGAGGCCTGCATCACATAGGTGGCGTAATAGATGGTGACCGCCCCGCGAATAAATGCCGGGAAGACATTAAGGAAGGTGATGAAGATCATCAGCAGCCACTGATCATTTTTGGCGATGTCTTTCAGATCCCGCATCAATGAGTCGTTAGCTTTAACCGAAACGACGCGTTCCTTAATGCTGGAGAAGCAGAACAGGAACATTAAGGTGGCGGCCCCGCCCATGATCATCATCGTCATCTGGAAACCAGAAGCCCGGTTGCCATTGCCCAGCCAGTCGGTCAGAGGCAGGATAGTGGAAGAGATGATAAGGGTTGCCAGACCGTTCAGGAAAAAACGCCACGACAGGCAGCCCATACGCTCTTTCTGATTGAGCGTAATAACTCCCGCGACCGAGCAGTAGGGAATATTTATCGCCGTATAGATAAGCGACATAATCAGATAGGTAACCCAGGCATAAATGATTTTACCGTTCATGCTCAGATCTGGCGTGGTAAACATCGCAATTGCACCCAGACCAAAGGGCAGCGCCATCCACAGTAGCCACGGACGAAACTTGCCCCAGCGGCTTTTGGTACGATCGCAAATCGCCCCCATGATCGGATCGCTAAAGGCATCAAAAATACGGATGACTAAAAATAGCGTACCGACGATGCCGGGTGCCAGGCCATAGACGTCGGTGTAAAACCAGGTCAGATAGAGCGCCAGTACGCTCCATATCATACAGGAGCCGGCATCACCCATGCCGTAGCCGACCTTTTCTCTCAGGCTCAGCTTTTCGTAAGCGCTCTGCTTTTCTTTTGCACCAGCAGACATAAACCTACCTCACTTATTGCGCAGTCATGATCAAACACAGGCCATTAAGACCGATGCTAACGAAGATAAAAGGAGATTATTTACCCCACCGCACGCGGGGATATTTAAAACCCGCGTTACAGGCTCAAAGGTCGCTGTTTTTTTGTTACATGGTTAATTGGTTCCGTGATGATTAATGCGCCATTCTGCCAGTGATAACACTATAAATTGTGATGCAGGTAAAAATTGTAAGCCATGTCACATGTAGTTTTGTTACATGAAAGAATGAATCTTGCTCTCAATTTTGGGAATAGGAAGAGAGCAAGGGGTGATTGATTTTATATTAAAAAAGCAGTTATTTTGTTATTATTTTTTTGTTTCTCGCAGATGCATCATTAGCTGCTGAGGTCAAAACGAACCCATGCATTACTCCTGAATCGGCTATAGATATCGGCATGATGGATACCATGGAGAAAAATATGAGGATCGATATCCATACTCTGCAAAGAAATAAAACTAAAGTCACATTACTCGAAAATACAAAAGTGAATAAAAAACTTGCCGAGCAATTTGCAATTGCAGATGAAAAGAAATCTCCTGATAGCTGGCTTTCAGTAAAGGATTATAAGAATTTTCATTATTATGGCTCTGGTTTTATATACACATTCCTATACATGCTATCTTTAGCCGCAATATCAACAGCATCCTTGAATGTCAGGCTATGTCAGCAGGGGTATCCAGGGCGTTCATCGAACTTACTTTTCACTGGCTGTCCTCAGAATCAGACGATGTGATGTGGAACATTGCTATGGGCAGTCTAAAGCCATATCCTTGTAGTCGGGTATAACTATTATTCGGTGCTTAAATGACTGTTTCTATAGAGGAGGTCGGTTTGCGTTCTTTGCTGAAAGAGCTGGTTTCATTGCCGAAAGAAACTGAGTGGGCAGAATTTAAGCATAATGCAATAAAACCAGAAGAACTTGGAGAATATATCTCGGCACTGGCAAATTCGGCTGCTTTGCTTGGAAAGCCAACGGCCTATATGGTATGGGGTGTTGATGATGAGACTCATTCTATAATCGGTACTGATTTCAAACCGTTTCTGGCTAAGCATAAACAGCAGGAGCTGGAAAGCTGGCTATTGCAGGGTCTGGAACCAAAGATTGATTTTACATTCCATGAATTTTCGTCACCTGAGAATGATGCCGTTGTCATTCTGGAGATAGATGCAAATTGCCATACCCCTGTGCGTTTTTCAGGAACAGGATTTATTCGTATTGGCTCTTATAAAAAACCGCTGGGTAAACATCCAGAAAAAGAACGTGCTCTCTGGCGTGTCTTTGATCGGAAACCCTGGGAATACCGTGTAGCACGGGACAAGTGCTCTATTGATGAGGTGTTGCAGTTAATCGACTACCCATCGTTCTTCTCGCTCTTATCTCAGCCGTTACCAGAAAACAAAGATTCTATAATGGATTACCTTGCAAAGGATTTTGTGGTTGAGAGAAATGATGCGGGGTCCTGGGATATTACAAATCTTGGTGCAATACTTTTTGCACGAGAATTAGACACCTTTAAAAATTTGTCCCGCAAAGCTATTCGTTTAATCCAGTACGATGCAAATAATCGTTTTAAAACGGTAAAGGAATTACAAGGCCATAAAGGTTATGCCGTCGGTTTTGAAGGTTTAATTGATTATATTAATAACCTTTTGCCATCAAATGAAGTAATTGGTAAGGCTTTTCGCAGCGAAGTAAGAATGTATCCTGAACTGTCTATAAGAGAAGTTGTTGCCAACTCGCTGATTCATCAGGATTTCAACATCGGCGGGACGGGGCCAATGCTTGAGTTGTTCGCCGACCGCATGGAAATTTCAAATCCTGGCATACCCTTAGTGGCGATTGATCGCCTTCTTGATTCTCCTCCGCGAAGCCGTAATGAAAGAATAGCCTCTCTCATGCGCAGGATGGGGATCTGTGAAGAGCGGGGAAGCGGCATCGATAAAGTTGTTATTGAAACTGAGGTTTATCAGCTTCCCGCCCCGCAGTTTGAAGTTTATCAGGAGCATACGAAAGTCACTTTGTTTGCTCATCGTGATTTTAAGGATGTGGATAATGAGGAAAAAGTCAGAGCGACTTACCTTCATTGTGTATTGAAATACCTTGAAAAGGTGCCAATGAACAACACCACACTGCGGGAAAGGTTTGGTGTTGATGAAAAAAACAGCGCAATGATTAGCCGTATCATCAAGGAAGCAATGAAAGAAGGTCGTATCAAACAATATGATTCATCAGTAGGAACCAAGGCAATGCGCTACATCCCATTCTGGGCGTAGTGGGGGATTTGCTTGATGGTTGCTTGATTATGACTCCTGATTGTAAGCGTGATTTATATTTTCATTATTGAAAACAAAAGGATAGAATCTTATCCGTTCTGCAATTTGCTTGATGGTTGCTTGATCTGAAGATTTTTCCACCATTCTCCAGCAGTCGATCTTCTATTTTGGTGGTATCCAGGCATCAACAAACATTCCTACCAATTATGGAAATGGTGCCATATCACACCTCTGTTATTAACTGATTTTATTAGTAAATAAATTCTTCAAATCCCAAATACAGTTTCCTGCATCTTTTTCTTTTCTCCTGATCTAGCCTGTTCGCAACAAATAGCAGCGATGCTGCGCCCGAAAGCTTCCCTTTCCAGAATGAGCGGTGATCTGAACGATGCGTTGATGGCGATCAATCCCACAGGTCAATACGGAAGCCAGTTATAATCGCATAGCGATAAACCTCGCCGCATCTTTGCCGCACTTTACCAGCAAAGCGAAAGCGGAAACGCCATCCCTTCGAGCCATCTGGATTGATAAGTAATGACAGGTCTTGCCCGTCGTTCAATGTGTAGGGTTTGTCTTGGGGGCTTTGCTCGTTTGATTTGTATGTCTGTCAGCGCCATGTGTATAAATCAAAAATGCGTATAAAAAATCTATACACATCACTATACGTATTTTTCATGGATTCAGGGAGAACTTGTCGGATTGTTATGGATGGGTAATTTCAAATTAATATTGAAAATAAAGGCTTTTTTAGGCTATCCCCGGATAGATATGGAAGGATTTTGGCGGAAGATCACAGGAGTCGAACCTGCCCGGCACCGCTGGCGGCACCAACTGGAGTTGAAGTCCAGCCGCCTCACCGGAGACGACGATCTTCCCAGCCTCGATTGCTACATGGAGGCGGGGCGGATTATACCGGGTTTTAGGATTACGCCAAACAATGCTTTCCCCTTTCCTCAATCATTCCGCTATAACCCTTCGCCAAATCAACTATTTCGCTCATAAACCAGTCGCTTCTCGTTTCTTAGCCTGCTAAGAGAGCGACCCGGCTCACAGTTATCAAGAAACGTAACCTGATAACCAGAAAACAGAATTCCTGCTCCTCGTCCAATGCACTAAAACGGAAGATATCAAAAAGTTAACGCCGCAAGGTCGAGGATCGTAGAGATGACAAGTCAGGTGCTTTCCGCAAAGGAAAAGTTTGGCTATGGCCTGGGCGATGCCGCCAGCCATATCGTTTTTGATAACGTCATGATGTACATGATGTTCTTTTACACCGATATCTTCGGCATTCCTGCCGGGTTCGTCGGCACCATGTTCCTGCTGGCCCGTGCGCTGGATGCGATTTCCGACCCGTGCATGGGGCTGATTGCCGACCGTACCCGCAGCCGCTGGGGAAAATTCCGTCCGTGGCTTTTCTTTGGCGCCATTCCGTTCGGTATCGTCTGCGTGTTTGCTTACAGCACGCCCGATTTCAGCCTGCACGGCAAAATGATTTACGCGGCCATCACCTACACGCTGCTGACCCTGATGTACACCGTGGTCAACATTCCTTACTGCGCGCTGGGCGGCGTAATTACCAACGACCCAACGCAGCGTATCTCCCTGCAGTCCTGGCGCTTTGTGTTGGCCACGGCGGGCGGCATGCTCTCCACCGTGCTGATGATGCCGCTGGTTAACCTGCTGGGCGGTGAGGATAAGGCCTTTGGCTTCCAGGCAAGCATTGGCGTGCTGTCGGTGGTGGCGTTCATTATGCTGGCGACCTGTTTCTTCACTACCAAAGAGCGAGTGGAAGCGCCGCCGAGCACCACCTCCGCCCGTGAAGACCTGCGCGATATCTGGCAGAACGACCAGTGGCGCATCGTTGGCATCCTCACCATTCTGAACATCATGGCAGTCTGTATCCGCGGCGGGGCGATGATGTATTACGTCACCTGGATCATGGGCTCCCCGCTGTTGTTCACCGCGTTCCTCACCACCTACTGCGTCGGCAACCTTATCGGCAGCGCCGCCGCCAAGCCGCTCACCGACTGGAAATGCAAAGTCAGCGTATTCTGGTGGACCAACGCCGCCCTTGCGGTGCTCAGCGTTGCCATGTTCTTCGTGCCGATGAGTTCCGTGGTCACCATGTTTATCTTCATCTTTGCGATTGGCGTACTGCATCAGTTAGTGACGCCAATCCAGTGGGTAATGATGTCCGACACCGTGGACTACGGCGAGTGGACCAACGGTAAACGCCTTACCGGCATCAGCTTTGCGGGCACGCTGTTCGTGCTAAAGCTCGGCCTGGCTATCGGCGGCGCGCTGATTGGCTGGATGCTGGCAGGCGGCGGTTACGATGCCGGTGCCGCGACGCAAAACAGCGCCACCCTCAGCATCATCGTTGCGCTCTTCACCATCGTGCCCGGCATCTGCTACCTGATTAGCGCCGTGGTCGCCAAACGCTACTACACCCTGAACACGCCGTTCCTGAAGAAGATCCTCGGCGAACTGGCGGCAGGCGTGCGCCGCAACCAGCAAGGATTTGAAAAAACTCCCGTATCGAAAGAATTTCAGCAGTAGAGGATTAGGTAATGAAAATTAGTGACGGTAACTGGCTTATCCAGCCTGGGCTTGCGTTGATTCACCCGATTCAGGTGTTCGACGCAGAACTTAGCGGTAATGAAATGGTGGTGTACGCCGGGACGAAGGATGTCAGCGAGCGTGCAGGGCAGCTTGATACGCCGCTGTTTACGCTGCGCTTCTTCTCTCCACAGGAAGGCATTGTCGGCGTGCGCATTGAGCACTTCCAGGGCGCGGTTAATAATGGCCCGCACTATCCGCTGAACGTGCTGAGTGATGTGAAAGTGGAGATGCAAAACACCGCCGAATTTGCCGAGCTGAAAAGCGGCAACCTGAGCGTGCGCGTCACCAAAGGCGTTAGCTGGGCGCTGGATTTTCTGCGCGACGGCGTGCGCATCACCGGCAGCGCTTTCAAAAATAACGGCTACGTTCAGGATGCCAATACCGGCAGCACGCATGTGTTTGAACGCCTTGATTTGGGCGTGGGCGAAACGGTTTACGGCCTGGGCGAGCGCTTTACCGCGCTGGTGAAGAATGGTCAGACGGTAGAAACCTGGAACCGCGACGGCGGCACCAGCACCGAGCAGTCCTACAAAAACATCCCGTTCTACCTCACCAACCGCGGTTACGGTGTGCTGGTAAATCACCCGGAATGCGTCTCCTTTGAAGTAGGGTCTGAGAAAGTCTCTAAGGTGCAGTTCAGCGTGGAAGGCGAGTATCTCGAATACTTCGTTATCGACGGCCCGACGCCAAAAGCGGTGCTCGATAAATACACCCGCTTCACGGGCCGCCCGGCGCTGCCGCCAGCCTGGTCATTCGGCCTGTGGCTCACCACCTCGTTCACCACCAATTACGACGAAGCGACGGTCAACAGCTTTATCGACGGCATGGCGGAGCGCAACCTGCCGCTGCACGTCTTCCACTTCGACTGCTTCTGGATGAAAGCCTTCCAGTGGTGCGATTTTGAGTGGGACCCGGCGACCTTCCCGGACCCGGAAGGCATGCTCAAACGCCTGAAGGCGCGCGGCCTGAAAATCTGCGTGTGGATCAACCCCTACATCGGCCAGAAATCTCCGCTGTTCCGTGAAGGCATGGAGAAAGGTTATCTGCTTAAACGTCCGAACGGCGCGGTGTGGCAGTGGGATAAATGGCAGCCGGGGCAGGCGATTGTCGATTTCACCAACCCGCAGGCTTGTGAGTGGTATGCCGGACACCTGAAACGTCTGGTGCGCATGGGCGTGGACTGCTTTAAAACTGACTTCGGCGAGCGCATCCCCACCGATGTCGTCTGGCATGACGGCAGCGATCCGCAGAAAATGCATAACCACTATGCCTTCATCTACAACGAACTGGTGTGGAACGTGCTCAAACAGGAGCTGGGCGAAGAAGAGGCGGTATTGTTCGCCCGCTCGGCGTCCGTGGGGGCGCAGCAGTTCCCGGTTCACTGGGGCGGCGACTGCTACGCCAACTACGAATCGATGGCGGAAAGCCTGCGCGGCGGCCTGTCGCTGGGGATGTCCGGCTTCGGGTTCTGGAGTCACGATATCGGCGGCTTCGAAAACACCGCGCCCGCCCACGTCTACAAACGCTGGTGCGCGTTCGGGCTGCTCTCCAGCCACAGTCGTCTGCACGGCAGCAAATCTTACCGTGTGCCGTGGTCTTACGACGACGAAGCCTGCGACGTGGTGCGCCATTTCACGCAGTGGAAATCGCGCATGATGCCGTATCTGTACCGCCAGGCGGCGCTGGCAGCCGAGTTCGGCACGCCGATGATGCGCGCCATGATGCTGGAGTTCTCGGACGATCCGGGCTGCGATTACCTGGACCGTCAGTACATGCTGGGCGACTCGGTGATGGTTGCACCGGTATTCAGCGAAGCGGGAGACGTGCAGTTTTATCTGCCGGAAGGCCGCTGGACGCACCTGTTCAGCAATCACCAGGCGCAGGGCAGCCGCTGGCATAAACAGCAGCATGACTTCCTGAGCCTGCCGGTCTATGTACGTGACAATACGCTGTTAGCGCTGGGAAATAACGACCAGAAGCCGGATTACGCATGGCACGAAGGCGCTGCCTTCCAGCTATTTAACCTGGACGATGGCCGCGAAGCGCTGTGCGAAGTCCCGGCGGCAGACGGAACGGTAATTTTCACGCTGAAGGTACGTCGTGAAGGCAACACGCTGACCGTGCAGGGTGAAGGCCAGGCAAAAGACTGGACCCTGTGCCTGCGTAATATCAGCGATGTGCAGAGCGTGAAGCAGGGCAAGAACACCACAAGCGAGCAGGGCGTGGTGATCACGCCGGATTCTGCGGAGTCGTGTCTGGTTATCGAGTTATAAAATCTGCTGGCGGGTGGCGCTTGCGCTTACCCGCCCGGAACAGATGCGAACCAGGGTGAATAAGCGTTAGCGTCATCCAGCAAAACCCGTTTCCCTAATCCCTCGCAATACACATTAACATTCTGTTGTGCATCCGGCGGGTACAATCACCCACACATTCAAAAGGGGATTTACCATCATGAACAAATTATTCGCCGCCGTTCTGCTTGTTGGCGTTGCGCTGTCCGTTACCGCCTGTTCCAGCGATTATGTGATGTCCACTAAAACAGGTGAAATGATTGTCACCCAGGGCAAACCAGAAGTGGATAAAGACACGGGGATGACTCGTTACACCGATCAGCAGGGCAACGAGCGGCAGATCAACAATAACGAAATTGTGCAGATGATGAAGAAAGACTGATTTTTCCCGCCAGAACGCCCTCAAAATAGCCATTCCGGAAGCCATCCCGCATTCCCGAAATCTCACCGGGAATAGCGGGTGGCGCTTCGTTTCCGGCCAGCTTAACCTGACTGGAATAGCATGGGGGTTTATTCCCCTTCACCCGGGAACAGGAAAGGGTTGATGGAGCTGCGGGCAAAGCCTTCCTGCTCCATACGCGCATCCAGCACCAGCGAGGCTAAATCGTCCGCCACGGCTTCTACTTTGGCATCTTTTTCCTGATACAGGATCTTCAGATAGGTGCCGCAGTCGCCGCAGCTTTCCGCTTTAATCGCCGACTGTTCGCTGTCCAGCGACCAGTAGTTCAAATCGCGGGTTTGCTCGCAGTTGCTGCATTTCACGCGCACCACGTGCCATTCGGTTTCGCACAGATTGCAGTGCAGATAGCGCAGACCGCTGGTGCCGCCAATCTGCACGATACTGGAAACCGGCATCGAACCACAAACCGGGCAGAACTGGCGCTGTTCGCCGTATTCCGCTTTCGCTTTGCCCGGAATGAGGCTTGCCATTTGCGCCCAGTAGAGCGACAGCGCGGCCCAGATGAATGGCGCTTTATCGCTGGAAACCTGCGCAAAATCCGCGTTGAACAGCGCGGCGGCCATCTCTTCGAGCTCATGCGTTGACGCTTTTTCCAGATTTTCGATAACCGCCAGCGCCTGGCCGCTCATTTCCGGCTTCAGTTCGGCAATCAGCGAATGCAGCAGGCGCTGCCAGTGGGGATCGCGCGGCAGCACGTGGATATCCAGCGGCGGCTTACCGGTCTCGGCGGATTTCTGAATCAGCGCGGTTAAGTCCATTTGCAAAGGATGGTCATACAGCACCACTTCCTGCGCGTGGGCGATAAGCGCGGCAAAACGCAGGAAGTCACCCAGCGGATTGTCGGTTGCCAGCTCACGCAGACGCTCTGCACGGCGGTTGTAGAGGTTCTTCAGCCTGGGGAACAATAACGGCGGGATGGTTTCTGCCGTGCGTTTATCGCTCTTCTCCAGCTGGTCCTGCGGGATTATGCGAATGCTCATTCCGATCGGTTTTCCTGTTACGACGGTGTGCATGCAGCCGTCTGGTCATAGAATTATCTGCCGGAGCGTGTCAGGCAGGTACTGCGTAGCGTAAAGCAAGCAGTGTAAGTAAGGGTATGATAACCGCAATTCCTCTGTGGGCGGTAAAAAATGCGTGACTTATATGCAGGCCGGCTCGCCGCGCTTGAGGGGATGCTGCGGCGGGTTGTCTGCCCTCGCCGGACACCAGCGTAAAGCTTTAGCGGATATTTATTCCTTCAGTTAATACGCTGTAAATAATTTATTTTCAGAGTAAGTAATGTTTCTTTTTACAGCTTCATTTATTAATTATCCGCCGGGTAATTAATTTGCGTAATGGATCACAAAGAGCATTGTTTATTATTTGCGCATGCGTCGATATTGGATATAGTCAGCTCCGATAAATGGATTGCGACCCCTAAGGGCAAAACCTAAATCATTGCAACTGCTGTAGCAGCGTTGCGGTGATTTAGGTTTTTTTTTGCATTTAAGACAAGGAAATATAATGAAACGGATAAAACTAATCGTTCCATTAACGAATGGAGACGGGACCTGTAACACACGCGGCAATAATCACCGCCCCACCACGCCCTCATTACGCGGGATGGTACTTATAGCAATACTTGGTTCATTTAATGCGACAGCGCAGGACACTGATAGATCGGATACGCATTTTTTTAATGATTTTATCGCGGCTTCCCACATGGATTTATCGCTGCGCAATCAGTGGAAGTATTTAAAAGAAGACGCCGCTCAGCCCAAAGCCGTACATAATGCCTGGGGCCAGGGCGCAACGTTGAATTTTAAATCCGGTTATCTCTGGGACACCCTGGGTTTTGATGCAAGCTACAGCAAAATCTTTAAGCTTGCGGCCAGCGACTATTTCTCCACCCGCTCTGTGCTTTATAACGACGGGCAGGGAATGGATAAAAATAACGCTAAGGGGTTCGACAGATTCGGGCAGCGCTACATCAAGGTGAAAGTTGGTGAGCCGTCGTTTGGGATGGAGGCGAAAGGCGGCTGGCAGGAGCTGAAAAATTTCGGCGTACTGACAACCTCCACAAGGCTTGGTAAAAACAGTTACTTAGGCTATAGCGGCTCGTTTGTGCATGATGACGTTGTCCTGCAACTCGGCAGGGTCACCCGGGGCATTAACAGGGATTCGCCAGAAAAAACGCATTTTCAGACCGCAGATAAAAAGAATATCGCCAGTATAGTTACGGGCGGACTGGGCTGGAAAAACAGCCAGGCCAGTTTGTTTTATGGTTATGGCGAAGCAAAAAATTACCTGCGTCGTCATGTGGCGGAATTAGCCTGGTATCCCGCGCCGCAGTGGACGTTGGCATCGCAAATATACGGCAGTCAGGCGCTGGAAGACTATAAAAGTATGTCAGCCAGCAAAAAGGATTTTGATAATCAGGCCTGGCACTACGTTGGTGAGGCGCAGTGGAAGAATAATGACTGGTTATTCAGGCTGGCCGCCGGGTATACCCAGGCCCGTAAAGACGGAGGCGTGGGGCTTTATAATCGTCATATCGCCAAAAATACACGCGGGCGCTTTAATGCCTTAACCTCAGCAGGTACGGACTATACGCGGCATGGTGAAACGGCGCTGGTGCTTTATAGTCAGTATCAGGTAAATCGCAATTTTACCAGCGGCATGCAATGGAATTACGGTCAGTTTAAATATAAAGACAATCTTGTGCGTTCAGGCGAGGTGGCGTTAATAGGTATCTGGACGCCGGATAGCACATTACTTAAAAATTTGTCAGTATTTTTCAATGTTGGTTACGGATGGGGCTATAAAAACATCCATGCCACCCCTACGCTGACCGCTGCCGGGAAATATATGCGCTCGCCGAGCCTGGCCTCCGAAATTGTCATTGATTACAGATTCTCTCTGTTTTAATTTTTTATTTAACTAGAGGTTTCAGATAATGAAGAAAATATATTGCTGGCTGGCCTGCTTATGCCTGCTGCTGAGTGTTACCCAGTCCTTTGCCGCCGACGTCACCCTCTATCTTACGCGCCATGGCAAAACTATGTTTAATACGGTGCACCGCGCGCAGGGCTGGGCCGACACGCCCTTAACCCCGGCAGGCGTTGAAGTTGCCAGACAATTAGGAAAGGGTCTGAAGGACGTTGATTTTGCCGCGGTCTATTCCAGCGATGCCGGGCGAGCAAGAGAAACTGCCAGGCTTATCGTGGACGGCGGGATTAAGCCCCTGGCGATAAACGAGCGTAAAGAGATCAGAGAGGTGGGCTTCGGAAGTTTTGAGGGAGATCTCGATCCCAATATGTGGGGAGCCGCCGCAAAATATGCTGGTTTTGATTCCGATGCCTTACTGATGAAAAGCTTTGTCGCCGGTAAAACCTCGATGGCAGATTTGATCGACGCCGTCGCCGGAGCGGACCCCAGCGGCACGGCGGAAAATTACCGTACCGTTGCCGACCGGATGATGCGCGGTATCACGGCCATGGCCGAGGAATCTCAGGGTAAAGAGAAACGTAATATCCTGGTGGTATCGCATGGCATGGCGATAGCGACATTGCTTAATGAACTGGGCTATAAAAAGCTAAAGCAGCCGCTGCAAAACGCCAGCGTCACAAAGATTCGCTTTACCGACGATCGTAAGCTGATTGTCGAAACGGTGGGTGATATGAGCTATGTGGAGCTCGGCAAGACAAAATGAAGCGTTACGCAGCGGGGCAGTTAGGTTCCCCGCTGCGGAAGCAGTCAGCGGCCGTCTGTCAGCCACTCATAGGTTATTTTTCTCTTTCTGACGTATGGCACGATACCATTTCGGGTGGTGTTTCTTTGCCCATGTGGTCGTGACCCAGCCTTCCACCATCGCGGTGATCGAGCCTTTCACCCATAGCGCAGAGTAAATATGCACCATGATCACCACAATCAGCGCCACGGCGGCGAAGGAGTGCACCATCAGGGCGGCGCGGATCACCGGAATGGGGAACGCTGGCGCAAAGTAAGGCCGCCAGATAACCACGCCGCTGACCAGCAACAGCACCAACAGGCTAATCGCCGCCCAGAACACGCCTTTCTGGCCGAAGTTATTCCGCCCGACGTCGCCCACTTCTTCGTTGACGATCACCTTGCGAATATTCTTCGCCCAGAAGATGTCATCCCGGTTGATGAGATTCTGGCGCCAGTAGCGGAAGAACATGATGATAAACGAGGCAAACATCACCACCCCGACAAAGGGGTGAAGAATACGCGCCAGCTGCGGCGTGCCCAGAATATGCATCAACCAGTTAAAGGACGGGAAGAAAAAGCCCAGCCCGCTCACCGCCGCCAGCACGAAGCAGAAAGCGGTGACCCAGTGATTGATGCGTTCAGACGCGCTGTAGCGCTGAATGGTCACTTGTTTTTTCATGGTTTGCGCACCTCGTCGTCGTCATGGTGCAGGTTATCGTCCTCCTCTTCGGCACGGTTCGGGCCGACCCCAACGTAGTGGAATACGCTGGCGGCGAAGGTTGCCGCAAAGCCGATAGCGGCCAGCGGTTTCCAGACGCCTTTCCAGAATTTCACCGTTGGGCTGATGGACGGGTTCTCCGGCAGGCCGTGGTACAGCGTCGGCTTGTCGGCGTGGTGTAGCACATACATCACGTGCGTGCCGCCAACCCCCGCCGGATCGTACAGCCCGGCGTTGTCGTAGCCGCGCGTTTTTAGCTCCGCCACACGTTCGCCGGCCAGGGTTTTCATGTCGTCTTTCGAACCGAAATGAATCGCCCCTGTCGGGCAGGTTTTCACGCAGGCTGGTTCCTGGCCCACCACGACACGGTCTACACATAGCGTACATTTGTAGACGCGGTTGTCCTCCGGGTTCAGGCGCGGTACGTCGAACGGGCAGCCTGCGATGCAGTAGCCGCAGCCGATGCACTGCTCGGACTGGAAGTCGACGATGCCGTTGGCGTACTGAATGATCGCGCCTTCTGCCGGGCACGCCTTCAGACAGCCGGGGTCCGCGCAGTGCATGCAGCCATCTTTACGAATCAGCCACTCCAGTTTGTCGTTCTGTTCCACTTCAGAGAAGCGCATCACGGTCCAGGATTTGGCGGTCAGGTCCGCCGGGTTATCGTACACCCCGACGTTGTGCCCCACCTCGTCACGAATGTCGTTCCACTCAGAACACGCCACCTGACAGGCCTTACAGCCGATGCAGGTGGTGACGTCGATAAGCTTGGCGACCTCTTCCTGATGCTCCCGCGCCTGCGGCGCGGGGGTGAAACCGTTAGTCGCGGAACGACGAATAATGTCCTGCGATTGATAAGCCATAGCTCGTCTCCGTTACACCTTTTCCACATTGACCAGGAACGCCTTAAACTCCGGCGTTTGCGTGTTGGCATCGCCGACAAACGGCGTCAGGGTGTTGGCAAGAAAGCCTTTCTTCGCCACGCCCTCGTAGCCCCAGTGGATCGGTATGCCGATGGTGTCCACCTTCTTGCCGTCAACGTCAAGCTGGCGGATACGCTTGGTCACTACCGCTTTGGCCTTGATAAAGCCCCGGTTAGAAGAGACCTTCACCGTATCGCCCTGAACGATGCCGAGGGAGTTAGCAAGCTTCTCGCCAATCTCCACAAACTGCTCCGGCTGCGCGATGGCGTTTAGCAGCGCGTGCTTGGTCCAGTAGTGGAAGTGCTCCGTCAGACGATAGGTGGTGCCGACATACGGGAACTTGTCAGCCTTGCCCATCGCCGCCAGGTCATCCTTAAAGACGCGGGCGGCCGGGTTGGAGACCACGTTCGGGTGCAGCGGGTTGGTGCCCAGCGGCGTTTCAAACGGCTCGTAGTGTTCCGGGAACGGCCCTTCGGCCATTTTGTCGATCGCAAACAGGCGGCCCAGGCCCTCCGGCTGCATGATAAACGGCCCGACATCGGAACCCGGGGCGGCGGTGCTGTAGTCCGCAATATCTGCGCCGCCCCACTTCGCGCCATCCCAGGAAATCAGGCGGCGTTTTTCATCCCACGGTTTGCCCTGCGGGTCTGCGGAAGCGCGGTTATAGAGAATGCGGCGGTTAAGCGGCCACGCCCAGGCCCAGCCCAGCGTATTACCCAGACCGGACGGATCGGCGTTATCACGGCGCGCCATCTGGTTGCCGTCCGGCGTCCAGCTCCCGGCGAAGATCCAGCAGCCGCTCGAGGTGGTGCCGTCATCGCGAAGCTGTGCAAAGGAGCTGATCTGTTGACCTTTTTTCACCAGCACCGCGCCGGAGGCCGGGTCAAGCACATCTTCCAGCGCCTTACCGTTGCTCTCCATGGCCACCTCTTCCGGCAAAGGATTATTCGGCGTCAGGTAGTTCCAGGACATATTCAGCACCGGCTCCGGCACCGTGCCGCCTTCACGCAGATACATGTGGCGCAGACGGGTGAAGATCCCGGCCAGGATTTCGCCGTCGTTCAGCGCTTCTCCCGGGGCATCCGCGCCTTTCCAGTGCCACTGTAGCCAGCGGCCGGAGTTGACGATGGAGCCGTTCTCTTCCGCAAAGCAGGTGGATGGCAGACGGAATACCTCGGTCTGGATTTGCGATGGATCGACATCGTTTATCTCGCCGTGGTGCTGCCAGAAGTTCGAGGTTTCGGTGTTCAGCGGGTCGATAGTGATCAGGTACTTCAGCTTCGACAGGGAGGCGACCACCTTGTTTTTATTCGGGAACGACGCCACCGGATTAAAGCCCTGGCAGATATAGCCGTTCACTTTGCCCTGGCTCATCATCTCGAAATATTGCAGGACGTCGTAGCCCTTATCCCACTTCGGCAGCCAGTCGTAGCCCCAGTTGTTCTCCGCCGTCGCTTTGTCGCCAAAGAAGGCTTTCATCATCGAGACGAAGAATTTCGGGTAGTTACTCCAGTAGTTGACCTGGCCTTCCAGCAGCGGTTTCGGCGTGTTGGCTTCAAGGTATGTCTGGATATCGGCCTGGCTATCGTTCGGCAGGGTCATATATCCCGTCAGGCTCTGGGACAGCAGGCCCAGATCGGTCAGTCCCTGGATGTTGGAGTGACCGCGCAGGGCATTCACACCGCCGCCCGCCATGCCCATATTGCCGAGCAGCAGCTGGATCATCGCCATGGTGCGGATGTTCTGTGCGCCCACGGAGTGTTGTGTCCAGCCCAGCGCGTAGAGGAACGACGCGGTTTTGTCTTTCACGCTGGTTTCAGCAATGTATTCGCAGACCTGCAGGAAGTCCGCCTGCGGGGTGCCGCAAATGTTCGATACCACCTCTGGCGTATAGCGCGAGACGTGCTCTTTGAGCAGGTTCCATACGCAGCGTGGATGTTGCAGCGTCAGGTCGCGTTTAGCGAAGCCACGCTCGTCCAGCTCGTAGTGCCAGGAAGTTTTATCGTATTTACGGGTTTGCGCGTCGTAGCCGGAGAACAAGCCTTCATCAAAACTGAAATCCTCGCGCACAATCAGACTGGAGTTGGTATAGGCCTCGACGTACTCGCGGTTGAATTTATTGTTGTTAATGAGATACAGCAGCACGCCCGACAGGAAAGCAATGTCGGTACCGGAACGAATCGGGGTATAGAAATCCGCCACCGAAGCGGTTCGCGTAAAGCGGGGATCGATAACAATCAGCTTCGCGCCGTTATGGATTTTGGCTTCCATCGCCCAGCGGAATCCCACCGGATGCGCTTCTGCCGCGTTCCCACCCATTACCACGACGAGATTGGCGTTTTTAATATCAACCCAGTGGTTGGTCATCGCACCGCGACCAAATGTTGGAGCAAGACTTGCTACCGTTGGTCCGTGTCAGACACGCGCCTGGTTATCCACGGCTAACATGCCGAGGGCGCGGGAAAATTTCTGGGTTAAATAGCCGGTTTCGTTACTGGAGGCGGATGCGCACAGCATGCCGGTGGAGAGCCAGCGGTTAACCGTGGTTCCCTGGTCGTTTTGGGCAATGAAATTAGCATCGCGGTCTTCTTTCATCAGCTTAGCGATACGGTCGAACGCCGTTTCCCAACTGATTTGTTCCCACTTATCTGAGCCGGGGGCGCGGTAAGAGGGGAATTTAAGGCGGCTTTCGCTGTGGATGAAGTCCACAAGGCCTGCGCCTTTAGGACAAAGTGCGCCACGGTTAACCGGATGGTCCGGATCGCCTTCGATATGGAAGATTGATGCTTTGGCATTTTTCGCGCCGTCGCCAAGGCTATACATCAATAGCCCGCAACCAACGGAACAGTATGTACAGGTATTACGGGTTTCACGGGTGCGCAGCAATTTATATTGCCGTGTTTCCGCAAGCGCAACGCCGGGGGCAAAACCCAGTGCCGCTGCCGTGGTTCCTGCCATACCGCCAGCACAGATCTTAAAGAACTGTCTTCTGCTGACCTGCATGGATCGCTCCTGTTTCGACATTTTTCACATGACTTATAGGTTTATTTTTGCGGTGCTCGCCGCAAAGGTTCACAATCGAACCCTGAACCTGGTTATCACCCTCCTTCCGGGAGGGATAATGCGGAAAGGATACCACATTGGTATTAGGGCTGTTCTTATCTGGTTAATGCAAAGTGAATAAATCTGACCAAAATAACAAAAAAATTGTTACGGGCATCACGGGTTCGCGTTCTGTCAATCTGTGGCAGCGTGGCGATCTGGCGATGGCCAAAACGGACTGGGTTGCTGAAGAGGTGCCGGTCGCGCTGGTTTATAACGGCATTTCCCACGTTGTGATGATGGCAACGCCTGACAATCTGGACCTTTTCGCCATCGGCTTCTCCTTATCTGAAGGGATTATTAGCTCCCCTGCGGATATTTTTGGCATTGATGTGGTGCTGGCCTGCAACGGCATGGAAGTGCAAATTGAGCTGTCCAGCCGTCGCTTTGCGGGGCTAAAAGAGCGCCGTCGTTCACTTGCCGGACGCACCGGCTGCGGCGTTTGCGGCGTTGAGCAACTCAACGATGTGGGGCGTCCGGTTTCACCGTTACCTTTTAGACAAACCTTTGACCTGAATTTTCTGGATGCGGCGCTTGGGCAAATGCGCAAGTATCAACCCATTGGTGAACTTACCGGCTGCACGCACGCGGCGCTGTGGTTAAATGAGCAGGGCGAGATTATGGACGGCAAAGAAGACATTGGCCGCCACGTGGCGCTGGATAAAATGCTGGGTGCTCGTGCACGGCAGGGCTGGCAGAAAGGCGCGGCATTAGTTTCAAGCCGAGCCAGCTATGAAATGGTGCAAAAATCCGCCCAGTGCGGCGTTGAGATCCTGTTTGCCGTCTCAGCGGCAACGACGCTGGCAGTTGAAGTGGCGCACCGTTGCAACCTGACGCTGGTAGGTTTTAGTCGCCCGGGTCGTGCGACTGTTTATACGCATCCGGGGCGGCTACGCTAGCGGGCAAAAAGATATAGGCTGGCGCTAATATTTAACCGGCCTGGGGCGTATCTTCATAGGGTAAAGCATCATCCCGTCCGGTCATATTATCACCTTCAGATCACTGGAAAGAGATGCCACTCGTTGTTCCATAATAGATATTCCAGGGCTCTTTTTAATCCTCTATGTTAACCAGAGCATAAAAGCGTTTACTATTTGTGCAAACCTTCACGGTAACCCATTACGAGGTGAATGGAGCGTGATCTCATCCACTCAGCAATGCTTGCATTAATTGCGCATCCCTCCTTTACCCGCAAAAAATGCGCGAATAGTCACATTTTTGAAAGCCTGATTTTGTGCATTAAACCCCAAAACACGCTGGCGAATTTTATTTTTTAACCATTCATATTAATCCCTTGAAATACAGGATATTTTTTTCTCTTTCTATCAGGATTTATAGAAGGTTAATACGTGATATACATCACAAATTTCATTGGTGAAATACCCTTGTCAATAATCCTCCGTATCTGATTAATCCCATTTTTGTGATATCGCTTGCAAATTTAAGGCTTGTTTAAAGGGAAAAATGTCTGCAAGGAAAAGTAAACGAGGCAAGCGTCATGAGAATCGGCATGGTAATTAGCGGCGGCGATGTCACCGGAGTAAATAACTTCGTTTTTCAGGTTTGCAGACTGGCTCAGGCAGAAATTGTTCTCTTTAACGGGGGCATTCCGGGCTTATTGCAGAATAAACACCAGGCTATTTCCCTGCGCGATTTAGTGGATTTTTCCGTCGCCGCTATTCCAGTTATGTCCTCAGGCCGGACTAACCGCAAATTAACAGGCAGTGAATATGAAATTATCGCTAAGCAGCTAAAAACCCTGCATGTTGATGTGCTTATTATGGCGGGCGGCGACGGCTCGTTACAGTTTCTGCATAACCTTAGTGAATATGGTGTGAATTGCTTCGGCGTGGGGATGACCATTGACAACGACGTTTATGGCAGCGACTACACCATCGGATTTTCCACCGCCTGCGAGCAGGTTATTAAAGAGGTAGCCAAGCTGCGCAACACGGGCCGTGCGCTGCCGGGGCGCGTATTTATGGTGGAATTACTGGGTGGGTATTGCGGTGAGTTGACCCTGCAATCCGCCATTAAAAGTAACGCTGACTTTGCGCTGATCCCTGAATGTCAGCAAGGATTAAACGAGTTTGCCGCTAAAATAAGCGCCCGGCTTGAAATGCAAAACAGCGTCGTGATCCTTTGTTCCGAAGGCTACACCAAAGAGTATTCCCCCGGTTTTCAGGGGGCGATAGATACCATGATTAAACAGCTCGAACCGAAAATTGGCGTGCGTATTCGTAAGTCAATTATTGGTTATAGCCTGCGCAATGGCGACCCAACCTGCGAGGAAATCTATCAGGGCGCTATTATGGCAGGCGAAGTAGTACGTTGTATCCAGTCCGGCATGAGAAATAAAGCAATTATTATTAATTCGAGTAACAAACCGATCCCTATAGATTTAATCAGTATGCAAAAACGCCTCGTCGACACCGAAGGGCATCATTATAAATTAGCGAAGCAGCTCAATATTATTTGAGGAGATTTTCAATGCTTAAAATTCTTTGTGTATGTGGCTGCGGTTTAGGTTCCAGTTTTGCCATTGAAATGACGGCGAAAGCGGTGCTTAAAAAATTAGAGATCCCGGCAGAGATAGACCATACCACGGTCTCCGAAGCG
Source organism: Buttiauxella sp. (assembly GCA_032051265.1). Lineage (GTDB taxonomy): Bacteria > Pseudomonadota > Gammaproteobacteria > Enterobacterales > Enterobacteriaceae > Dryocola. The sequence goes on along the minus strand of DAMBYU010000005.1, from coordinate 288,045 downwards.
GGTGCCTTTAAATCGGATATTATCTTAACGCAAAAAACTTTCGCCGATATTTTAACGGCGGATGCCAGCGAAGAAGAAATTAAACGGGTTATTGTGCTGCATAAGCTCACCGATAAAGACGAAATCGAACAAAAGATTGTCGCCTTTTTAAAAGCCCGCAATATGAAGGTATTCGACCATGAATAGCATCATTAACTTTATTGTTAAAGACCTGCTGGGACAGGCATCAATACTGATTGCCTTTATCGCCATGCTCGGTCTTTTACTGCAAAAAAAATCGAAAGGCAAAGTTGCGGAGGGCACCTTTAAAACGCTGCTGGGCTTTTTAATCATGATGGCGGGGATCAATATTATTGTTGATACGCTCACCTTCCTGAATGACATCTTCACCCACGGCTTCGGCATGAAGGGCTACATCACCGATGTGGCGGCAATTGCGGGGCTGGCAAACCGTGAGCTGGGCTCCGAAGTGGCGCTTACCTTGATGGTGATATTTATCGTCAATATCATCATCGCCCGCATTACGCCGTTTAAATACATCTTCCTTACCGGGCAGGCTTTGCTGTGGATGGCGACCATTGGCGCGGTTATCGGCTATAAAGCCGGGCTTACCGGGCTGCCATTGATTCTGACCGGCGGGATTTTTGGTGGAATTATGGCGGTGCTGATGCCTGCCCTTGCTCAGCCCGTGGTACGCCGCATTACCGGTTCCGATGATGTTGCGCTGGGCCACTTTTGTACCATCGGCTATCTGGTGCAGGCGGCAGTGGCGAAGGTAGTGGGTAAAGGTTCGAAGTCCACCGAAGATCTGGTCTTACCGGATAACTTTAAGTTCCTGCAGGACACCTACCTTTCCATGGCCGTGGTGATGATCCCGATGTACTTAATCCCGGCGCTGGCAGCAGGCCCGGAATACATAGGGCAGTATGCCAACGGCGTGAACTACCTGATGTTTGCCTTTATGCAGGCTATTCAGTTTGTCGCCGGGGTGTTCGTGCTCTATAGCGGCGTGCGTTTGCTGCTTAATGAACTGGTGCCCGCCTTCCGCGGCATTGCGATGCGCATTGTACCAGACGCTAAACCAGCCCTGGACTGTCCGGTGCTCTTCCCGTATGCCCCGAATGCCGTAATTGTTGGCTTCCTTGCCACTACCGCAGGTTCCATCATCGGCATGATTGTCTTCCCGATGTTTGGCCTTGCGATGATCCTGCCCGGTTTGCTAACCAACTTCTTTGCCGGCGGCACCGCAGGAATTTTCGGAAACGCAATGGGCGGTAGACGCGGCGCGATTATCGGCGGCGTGGTACATGGCCTGTTTATTACCTTCCTGCCCGCTATCCTGGTGCCAATGCTGGAGAGCTATGGCTTTACAGGCGTGACCTTTAGCGATTCCGATGTGATCAGCAGCGGTCTGATTTTGGGGCACGTCTTCCAGAATAACTGGACATTTGTCGGCGTATTCATCCTGTTCGTGGCGCTTATCGCCTGGTTCGTAAATGGCAAATCAACCAAACCTCAAGAGGAAAAAGTACATGAGTCTCTATAACTTCCCGACGTTATTGCAGGTAGCAAAAGAACGCAATTTTAAAGCGGTGGGCTCTTTTAATTTACATTGCCTTGAGATGTTGCCCGCTTATTTTAAAGCCGCTAAAGCTACTAACAGCCCATTAATGATCCAGATTTCAACCGGGACGGCGGAATATCTGGGTTATCGTTTGCTGGCGGATTCCATTCGTTCTTTATCCGAAAGCCAGCAGGTTCCGACCTGTTTACATCTGGATCACTGCTCGGACATTGAATCAATTAAAACGGCGATTGACGCCGGGTTTAGTTCAGTAATGTATGACGGTTCGCATCTGGATATGGACGAGAACATCGCCAATACCCGCAAGGTGATTGATATTGCCCGCCCGCGAAATATTTCCGTAGAGGCAGAACTGGGTGCGATTGGCGGTTCGGAAGATGGCAAAGCGGTGGCGATGGAGGACATCTGCTTTACTACCACGGAAGATGCCAAACGCTTTGTGGATGAAACCGGTGTGGACATGCTGGCGGTCTCTGTGGGTACGGTACACGGCCTGTATACCGGAAAAGCGCAAATCCAGCATCAGCGCCTGGCGGATATCAGCGAAGTCACTAAAACCCCACTGGTGCTGCATGGCGGTACGGGGGTTAGCGATGAAGATATGCGTCGCGCCGTAGCGGGAGGTATCGACAAGGTGAACGTCGGCACCGAAATGAACGTGCAGTGGGTCGGGCATTGCAAAGAAACTTTCGGGAAAGGCAAAGTGAACGACAGCGTGCGTAAATTTTTGATTCCGGCAAATGATGCGGTAGCTGCTGTATTAATCGAAAAGATCGCATTATTTAAATAACCGCAGCGTTATCCTTTACTCTTTAATGTAACCCTGGTTGCGTGGCAATCGTCGGGGCGGGAGACAGTTATGTTTGGATCTTTAAAAAGGTTTTTCCACAACGATCATTCAGATACGGCGCAATATGATAATCAGGCCGAACAGCTTGCTGCTGAATTAACGGCGCTGGAAAATACACTAACGGACAATCCCCATAATGGCGAAACACAGAAAGCTTTAATGTTGCGCTATAACCAGGCGTTACAGGTTTTTGCGAAGAGTAAAACGCACCGTCAACATATCGATGCCTTATTTATAAAAATTGATGAATTGCGAAATACTATCCGCAGGACTATTTAAGGAGCCATTATGGCCATTAAAGGGTTATTAATTGAAGCACAGGCGATTCAGGTCGGCGTGCGCGAAACGGACTGGCAAAAGGTGATTCAACTGGCGGCTCAGCCGCTGGTTGATAATGGCTATATTCTGCCCTCCTATCAGCAGGCAGTGATTAATAATACTCTGGAGCATGGCGCATATTACGTTTTTGAAGAGGGCATCGCCATGCCCCATGCCCGCCCGGAATGCGGCGTAATTAAAAATTGCTTTAGCCTGGTCTTGCTTGATAAGCCGATTGCGTTTGCCGATAGCGACAAGGCCGATATTGTTATTATGTTTGCAGCAAGGGACAGCAACGGCCACATCGAAGAGGGCATTCGCGCCATTGTGAATTTGTTGGGTGATGATGACGTCATGGCGAAGCTGCGCCTGGCAAAAGATAAGGAAGAGGTGATCGCAATATTATGAGCAAGACTTCGCGAACACAGGGGAAGAAAGTGGTACTTGTGAACGGCGTCCCGGCCTCAGGTAAAAGCACCGTCGCCCACCTTTTGTCCGAACATTTTGCGCTGCCGGTGCTGACAATCGACGGTATCAAAGAACCTTTTATGGCGCAGTTCGATGAAATAGACAGGCCGTTTAACCGCCGTCTGGGCTGCGCTGCTTACGAGGTGATTTGGTCAATAGTGGCAGACAGCCCGGCCCAGTGCGTATTTCTTATCGATGCCTGGTTTGGCTTCCAGCCAAAAGCAGCGCTTGAGCACTATCTGGAACAGGCGGGCGTCTCGATGGCGCTGGAAGTCTGGAACCGGATCCCGGGCCATCTTGCGGCAGCACGCTATGCGCAACGGCTTGATATGCGACGGCCCGGCCATCCCGGTGAAGAGTATCTGCCGGAACTGCTGAGACTTGCAGACAGCGCGCAGCCCATGGCGCTGGGACCCGTTTATACCGTAGATCAGAGCAATCCGCTGGATAGACAAAGTTTGCTGAAATGGCTAGGGGACAAGCTGGAAATTCCACAGCAAGCGCTACGAATTGCCTGAGCGTCTGACCGGGAGCATTCCATCTGATTTAAAACATTTAGCCAATCCGACTCTATTTTTTTCTCGTTCTGCCGATAACTTATACAAGGCACCCATAAAGGGGCGACATAACCCGCCGGGTTATCATTCGAGGTTAAAATGGATAGTTTTCAAAAAGATATCGATGAGAGGTCTAACCTCGCGTTGTCCAACAAGCTTGAACTGTTGTTGTTCCGGTTAGGGAAAGGGCAGCACGCCGATAAGTCTGAGCTGTATGGCATTAACGTCTTTAAGCTGCGTGAAATCGTGCCGATGCCGAAAATCAATCGTGCGGCTGGCATGGAATCCCCGCTGTTGGGCATGGCGAATATTCGTGACCAGATTATTCCGGTCATCGACCTGCCAGCGGTGACCGGCTGCACCCCTGAGACGGGCCTGAATCTTTTATTGATAACCGAATATGCCCGCAGCACGCAGGCTTTTGCGGTGGAGTCGGTAGAAAACATTATTCGTCTGGACTGGAGCCAGGTTCACGCTGCCGAAGCGGGAGTCAACAGCCGTAACATTACCAGCATCGCCTCGCTGGACAACGACGAATATAAAGATGAGCTGGCGCTGGTGCTCGACGTTGAGCAGATCCTCTACGACATTATCCCTGCCGGGCGCGATGTAGATGTCACCGCCATCGAAGAGAAGACCTATACCCTGAAACCGGGTGCGGTAGCGATTGTTGCGGAAGATTCAAAAGTCGCCCGCCTGATGCTGGAACAAGGCCTGAAAGGTATGGGTATCCCGGCGATCATGCATTCGACAGGGCTTGAGGCCTGGGAGAAAATCAAAGTCATCGCTGCAGAAGCCAAAGCCGCAGACCAGCCCATCACCGATCGCATCGGTATGGTGTTAACCGATATTGAAATGCCGGAAATGGATGGTTTTACCCTGACGCGTAATATTAAAAGCGACGCGACGTTAAAAAAGATCCCGGTGGTGATTCACTCCTCTTTGTCGGGCAGCGCCAACGAAGATCACGTGCGCAAAGTAGGTGCGAACGGCTACGTAGCGAAGTTTGACGTCAAAGAGCTTTCAATGGTGATTCATAAGGCGCTGGAGGATGCTGCGCTTTAATTGATCTATTTTGAAGGCTATGGTGCCGCCCGCCATATTCTGTGTGGGCGGATAATTCTGAAAAATAACAGCGAGAATATTGGTGACAGAGAAAATCAGAATATTCTCCAGGTGATATATCGCCACTGATTAAACAATTCTTCTGCCGTACAAGGACCGGCGCGCTTCATTTATTTTGGCCGCTCGGCAAACCTCCATCCCAAACGCATCTCTGATTGCTTATTTACTCGCCAATATAAAACGCTTACACTTCCACCCGGACTTAATTAAAATTAGCAAGAAGCGGCTATGTACTACAACAGTGAAGTCATCAGTTATTTACAGTCCAATAAAATCCTCGCGTTAAAGCTCGACCGCGCTTTAACGGGCGTCGGAAAGGCGGTATCAAATCAGATCGAAACAATAGGGGCGGGAGCTAAACGCGCGCTGTATTACACATCCTGCTTTACTGATGAATACCAGGACGTCTGCCGGCAGCAGAAAATAGAAGATATTAGATTCAGGAATGGTGTTTATCGACTTCTTCGGCACGGAGATGTGGTCTATGACATGTTCAAAATCTACTTTGAGGAATTACTAAAATATAAAACAACGCAGCAGTTGGAGCACATTAAGCAATTGCTTATGGCCGTTAACGTTCACATTGCCGCCAGTTCTTTAACCAAAGCAGGATTCATTTTAGCTACCGCTACATCCGTCGCTATCGGCATGAATCTTAAACTTGATATGAGTATTTTAGCGGGACGTGCGGCTGGCACGGTGGTGACGGTCGCTGGCCTGTATGGCATCGTCCAGAAGGCAGCAGATAGCGCCAATCGACTTCATTTTATCTATCCGGCCTATTACGCCTCACTATACGCTCAGGAACTGGAAATGATGTACTTCCTGATAGAGCCATTGTTTGAGCGCACTGGTGCGCTTCAGGCACAGCAGGCATCGGATGTTGCCATAGCAGATATGATCACCAGGATGATTCGATAACTATGATGAATCTTATCAAAAGGTTTTTTAAGCGGGTGTTTAAGTCCTTAGTTGGGCTATACGCCCCTCAGGCAATAGTGATCACATACGCATTAGTGCAGATCAATTTTTTTCCTGATGTCCCACTTTGGTTTGTGCCGTTGTTTGCCATATTTGTCATATATATATTTGCCCGTTACGTGAAATGGTAATGTTTTTTGCGCGAGCTGGAAAGCTTAAGGCTCAATTGGCATCAGACGCAGATATCATCACCCGGATGATTAGGTAGTCATGAATGGTATTCATCAAAAAAATATTTCTGTGGCTTTGTCAGCAATTATTTTCATTGTATGGCCCTCCGCTTTGCATCATCATATTCGCATTAGTGCAGGCGCATTTCTTTCCTCATAGTCCAGTCTGGCCTATAGGATTGTTCGCCATATTTGTCATATATATATTTGCCCGTTACGTGAAATGGTAAATACCCGGCAATCATGAATAGTTAAATCTCAATAATAAGGAAATTGTATGTCTACACCCGCACATTTATGGCTTGATGATGAAAACGGCTCGCCGATTGTTGGCAGTTGTGTAATGCCGCTGCGTTCAGGCTCCATCGAATTAAAATCATTCTCCCACGGCGTGACCATTCCCGTTGATCCGAACTGGGGCAAACTCACCGGCACGCGTGTTCATCGCCCAATCGTGGTAGTAAAAGAGTTCGATCAGACCACGCCCGTGCTGTACCGCGCCGTGTGTGAAAATCGTACCCTGAAAAAAGCCATCATCAAGATGTACCGCATTGTTGAATCAGGCGTGGAGTCTGAGTATTTCAATATCATCCTGGAAAACGTCAAGATTACGACGGTTTCGCCGTATCTTTCCCCCAACGGCCTGAGCAGCACTCATCTGGAAACGCTCGAATTACGTTATGAGGCGATTACCTGGAATTACACGGAAGGCAACGTTATCTACCGCGATACATGGAACGATCGTTGCACTGCCTGACGCTTGCGCAAATCCTTAAGACCACAATTTTTCCATTAGTGAGAGTGAGGAAAAGCAACTCATCGGGCTTTTGTTTGAACTCACCAATTATTTTGCCGATAATTCTTGCTGTAGGCTACCGCGTGCGCTCCCCCCGGGCAACGCAGTTCCGCCAGTGGGCGACCCGGACTCTGGGCGAGTATATGCTCAAAGGTTTCATCATGGATGACGAACGCCTGAAAAATCCCAGGTGGGATTACTTTGACGAGCTGCTGGAGCGTATCCGCGATATTCGCTCTTCAGAATTGCGCTTTTATCAAAAAATCCGCGATCTTTTTACGCTTGCAGCAGGCAACCTTTACGGGCCGGCATTATCCACCGTCGGAAATTTTGTCCTCCTCACAGCCAGAGGAGGACAAACAGAGAATTACTCCAGATAGAACACTTCTTTAAGCTCCGCGCTCACCGGGCTGTTATCCGCATTACTCGGCATGATGTCGCTCATGTGCTTCCACCAGCGCTGGCAGATTTCCGTTTGCGCCACCGCGTCCCAGCGGGCTTCGGATTCAATCTCTACGGTGGCAAAAAGAAGATTGCGCTGCTCATCAAGATAAATAGCATAGTGATGGGCACCGTGCTGTTTAAGTACCGCCTCCAGCTCCGGCCAGATTGGCGTATGGCGGCGCTGATATTCTTCGTGAGCATCAGGGTTTACCTGCATGACAAAAGCTTTGCGGATCATAACGCCTCCAGATAGAGCTCTCGCACCTCTTCACGGCTGGCGGTGCGTGGGTTACACGGCGCGCATGGGTCGGCCAGCGCTTTATCAAGCCAGCCTTCGATATCCGACGTTTGTACGCCAAGCTGGCTGAAGCCCGCCGGAATACCGACGCGGGCCGATAACAGGCGGATCGCTTCGATCGCTTTCAGGCTGGCTCGATCTTCACTCATGCCCTGAATATTCACGCCCATGGCATTCGCCACTCTGGCAAAACGCGCCACGGCCTGCGGCCGGTTAAAAGCTTCGATAACCGGCAGCAGAATGGCGTTACACACGCCGTGCGGCAGGTTGTGTGTTGCGCCCGGCTGGTGCGCCAGAGCATGAACCAGGCCAAGCCCCGCGCTGTTAAACGCCATGCCTGCCAGATATTGCCCGTAGGCCATCATTTCACGCGCTTCAAGGTTGTGGCCGTCGTCGACGGCTATCGGCAGCCACTGGCTAATCAGGCGGATAGCTTCCAGCGCGTTGGCATCGGTCAGCGGGTGCGCGCCCACGGAAACATAGGCTTCGATGGCGTGCGTTAGTGCATCCATACCGGTGGCGGCGGTGACGTCAGCCGGAATGTCGAGCATAACGCTCGCATCGTCTACGGCGATATCCGGGATGATGTTTGCATCGATAATGACTTCTTTCACCTGGCGCTGCGAGTCGATAATGACGGCGTTGCTGGTCATTTCCGCCGCGGTGCCTGCCGTGGTGTTAATCGCCACCAGCGGGACACCCGCGTTCACGACTTTGCCCACGCCAGAATAGGCGGTTGACGGGCCCGGGTTTGCCGTAAGGATTTTAATCGCTTTGGCGGTATCAATCGGGCTGCCGCCGCCGAAGGCGATAATAAAGTCGCAATCTGCTGCCTGATAAAAGGCATAACCTTTTTGCACCAGCTCTTCGGTCGGGTTCGGGAAGACGTCGTCAAACAGCTCATACGAGAGTTGATGTACGTCCAGGGCGGTAAACAGGCTGTCCAGCAGGCCCATTTTCACCAGCTGCCCGTCGGTGACAATCAGCGCTTTGCCCCAGTTTTTCCCGGCGATAAGCTTAACCATATCGCCGATTGCTCCCGCGCCATGAAGGCTGATTTTTGGTAAGGCCAACATAAAGCTCATTGCTATTCTCCTTAATATTGCTGTTTCAAATTCTTTTTGACTTCCTGTCCCCCTTCCTCAGGAGAAGGGGAAAGCTCAACCTTTGCGTTGCAAAATCCGGCGCGTAATAATCGGCAGTGAAATCACGGTAATCAGCATCGCGCCGACGATAATCGACATTACGATGCCCGGCACGTTCAGCAGGCTCAGGCCAAACGTCACCAGCCCCATCAGGAACGCGGCGATAATCACGCCGGTCATGCTGCCGGAACCGCCAAGAATGTTTACGCCGCCCAGCACCGCCATGGTGACAACGCTCAGCTCCCAGCCCATCGCAATCGTTGGTCGCGTGCTGCCCAGGCGCGAAGTCAACAGCACTGCCGCAAGCCCGGCCATAACGCCGACCAGCACAAACAAAATCATGTTATGGCGCTTCACGTTGATGCCGGAATACCACGCGCCGGTCGGGTTGTTGCCGATGGCGTAGGTGCGACGGCCAAAGTTGGTTTTGTGCAGCAGGAAGGCGAATACGCCAGCCAGCACGATAAACAGCGCAAACTCGAACGACAGCGCACCCCACACGTAGCCCTGGCCGAACCAGGCAAAGCTCTCCGGCCAGGTATTGAGCGCCTGGTCGCCCAGCAGGATGTAGGTTATGCCGCGATAAAGGCTCATGGTGCCGATGGTGATGACGATGGACGAGAGGTTAAAGCGCGTCACCAGCCAGCCGTTGAATAATCCGCACAGCAAGCCCACCCCAAGCCCCACGCAAACCAGCAGTGGCGTATCGATGCCCGCCTGGGCGCAGAAGCCCATTACCGTTGAGCTGAGCGCGATGGTCGAGGCGACGGAAAGATCGATTTCCCGGGCGATAATCAGCATCGCCATCGGCAGCACGATGATCGCTTTCTCGGTAAAGTTAAAGGTGGCGTCCGACAGGTTCCAGAGATTGAGGAAGTACGGCGAAGCCAGCGCGTTGGCGACAAATACCGCAAGCGTTACCGCGAGCAGGAAACTTTCCCAGCACAGCAGGCGCTTAAACAACGGCTCCGGTTGGGCCACGGCAGGCCTTTGCTCAGAGATCAGCGTCTTATTCATGGTTTCACCGCTTCTTTTTGTGCACAAAGCGCTGTATCGCGCAGAATTAGCCGTCCTTTGCGTTTGTTGCCGCGTTCGTTCAGCAGCACGGCGATGACAATCACGCCGCCGGAAATGGCCATCTGCCAGAACGGCGATATGCCAATTACCGGCAGCGCGTTGTTAATCACGCCGAGGAACAGCGCGCCCAGCAAACAGCCCAGCACGCGGCCAATGCCGCCCATGGTGCTTATCCCGCCAATGACGCAGGCGGCGACGATTTGCAGTTCAAAACCGTTAGCCACGTCCACATAGGCAACGGCAAAACGCGAAATCCACAGATAGCCGCAGAACCCTGCCAGCGCGCCGCTCAGGCTGAAGCTGATGAACTGCATTTTCCCGGCGTTGATGCCCGTATAATAGGCGGCCGTCGCGTTGCCGCCTGCGGTGTACATGGCGCGTCCGGTGCGGCTGTAGCGCAGGAAATAACCCACAAGCAGCAGGGCTGCAACGGCGCACCAGCTTAACAGCGGCATGCCCAGCAGGGAGGTACGCGGCAGCGCAAGGAAGTCACCGCTCATCTGGTGGGCGTTGATCCAGCCGCCGTTTGAGAGCAGAAAAATGATGCCGCGGTAGATGCTCATGGTGCCAAGCGTCACCACAATCGCCGGAATGCCGAGCTTCCAGACCAGCAGTCCGTTAATAATGCCCATCAGCAGGCCGAGCAGGGTGGCGATAACCAGCAGAATACCGACGGAAATTTCCGGGTGGTGGAAGTTAAGCAGGGCGACAATCATCCCGGTCAGCGCAAGGTTAGCCGCCATCGAAAGATCGATGCCTTTGGTAAGCAGCACCATCATCTGGCCGAGCGCCAGAATGATAAGGATGGAGGTATCGTTAAAAATCTCTACCAAGTTGCCAGGCGCCAGAAACGAAGGCACCCGGCTGCCGATAGCCAGCACCATCAGTAAAATAACCCCGGCGAGCAGGGCTTCACGGTGTTTAAGCAGTTTTTGCCACATTATGCCGCCTCCTCGCCCGCGCCGCTGGCGGCGCTGACAATCATCTCCGCGCTGGCTTCGCCGGCGTTGTACTCCGCCACCATCAGCCCCTCATGCATGACGATGATCCTGTCGGCCATGCCCATCACTTCCGGCAGCTCTGACGACACCATAATTACCGCCAGCCCCAGGCTTACCAGTTCGGACATAAACTGATGCACCGCAGCCTTGGAGCCGATATCAATGCCCTTAGTCGGCTCATCGAGAATGATGACGTCAGGCTGGGTCGCCAGCCATTTGCCGATCACCACTTTCTGCTGATTGCCGCCGGAAAGCGTTTCAACTTTTTGCCGCCAGCTAAAGGCCTTCACCTGCAGCCGCTTAGCGTATTCGTCCGCCAGCGCCCATTCGCGGGCTTCGTTAAGTACGCCGTTCGGATTAAGACGGCCAAGCTGCGGCAGGCTGATATTCTGGCTGATGGGCAGTTCGATAATCGCCCCCTGCTTCTGCCGCTCTTCCGGCACGCAAACAATCCCGGCTTTGATGGCGTCGGCGGGCTGGCTGAACTGCACGGTTTTGCCGTTTAAGCGGATCTCGCCCTGGCCTGGACGTGACACGCCAGACAGCGCCTGCATCAGCTCGGTTCGCCCGGCGCCCACCAGGCCGTAGAAGCCGAGGATCTCCCCTTTGCGTAAGGTGAAATTGATATGGGCAAACTCTGTTGGATGGCAAAGATCTTTCACTTCCAGCACGGTCTCGCCCAATTCACAGACGGTTTTCGGCCAGGCATGGCTGATCTCTCGCCCGACCATCATGGTCACCATGCGGTCTTCGGTGATGTCGCTGATTTGCCCGGAGCCGATATAAACGCCGTCGCGCAGGACGGTGTAGTGATCGGCAATGGCAAAAATTTCATCGAACTTATGGGAGATAAACAGGATAGCTTTGCCTTCGCGTTTAAGGCGCTCGACGATTTGGTAAAACTCGACGATCTCGTGCTGCGACAGCGCGGCGGTGGGTTCATCCAGAATCACCACCTGGGCTTCAAACGAGAGCGCGCGGGCAATAGCCACCATATGGCGCTGGGCGATGCTCAGCGTTTTAAGCGTGGCGCGCGGATTGATTTGCACTTCAAGGCGAGTGAGGATCTCCCGGGCCTGCTGATGCATGGCGGGCCAGTCGAGTTTTTTAAACGGGCCGCGGCAGAGATAGTGGCCAACGAAAATATTTTCGGTCACCGTCAGCTCGTCAAACAGCACCGTTTCCTGATGGATCGCCGTGATACCGACTTTGTGCGCCGCTTCGGGATGGGGCAGCGTTATCGGGATCGCCTTATAAAGCAGTTCGCCTTCTTCAGGCTGATAAATACCGGTCATGACTTTGACCAGCGTCGATTTGCCCGCGCCGTTTTCCCCGATCAGCGCGGTCACTTTGCCGGGCCATAAATCGAGGTGAACGTTTTCAAGGGCACGCACGCCGGGAAATACTTTGGTGATGCCCTTGAGTGACAGCAGAGGTATCGTGGTGCTCATCTAAAATTCCCCCTCCAGAATGCAAAAAGTGGTGGAAAGCGGCTTGCGCTTATCCACCCTACAATTTGGTACGTAGGGCGGGTAAGCGAAGCACTACCCGCCGGACATTGCTCAGAAGATTTTGGAGAATTTATCGATGTTGCTGGCGTCATAAACAAACGGCTCGGCCATTGCGCCGCTGCCGTCGGTATCCAGTTTTACTTTACCTAATTTGCCCATGCTGGCTTCGGTTTTGGTGGCGCTGCCTTTGACTAAGTCATCCGCCAGGTAAGTGGCCGCATAACCCAGATCGATAGGGTTCCAGATGGCGAAGCTTTTCGACGCGCCGGATTTGATAGCGCCCGCCATTTCAGACGGCAGGCCCAGGCCGGTTACGTAAACCTTGCCGATTTTGCCCTGATCTTTCACCGCCTGAGCGGCGGCAACGATGCCGACGGAGGAGGGAGACACGATAACTTTCAGATCGGGATACGACTTCAGCAGGCCCACAGTTTCGCGGTAGCTTTTATCGGAGAGATCGTCGCCGTAAGCCACGGTCACCAGATTAACGGACGGGTACTTCGGCAGCACCTTTTTCATCTCCGCAATCCAGATATTCTGGTTGGTGGAGGTAGGTGTTGCGCTCAGAATAGCGACATCGCCTTTCTCAACGTTCATTGCCTTGAGCGCGTCGGCGGCAAGCTTAACGTTGGTTTCGCCAATCAGCGCGTTATTGGATGGATTGAGATGGATCTGACGGCCCTCTTTGGCAACGCCGGAATCCCAGGAGACGACTTTAATGCCGCGCTGCATGGCTTTTTTGAGTACCGGCACTACGGCGTCCGGGTCGTTGGCGGAAATAGCGATGGCGTCCACGCCCTGAGCGATCAGGCCATTCAGCACTTCGATCTGTGCTTCTGCGGTAGTGGTGGTTGGGCCGGTATAGATAACTTTTACATCACCCAGCTCTTTGGCGGCCTCCTGAGCCCCCACGTTCGCTGCTTCAAAGAAACCATTGCCGAGCGATTTTGCCACCAGGGCGATTTTCACTTCGGCAAGGGCGGAACCGGACAACGCCAGTGCGGCAACGGTGAGTGTACAACCTAATATTGCTTTAATTTTCATTGCTTGTACTCCACATGTAGGGTCAGTTTGCAGGTTTTTATTGTTTTCACAGGGCGGTGGTCCGCCCTGTGTTTACGGCTTACAGCTCTAAAGCACTGGCTAATGGCGTCACGCCAAAACGCTTACCAAGCGCGATAAGTTCGTCACGGCTGATGGTCTGTTTCATACCGCCCATCGAGATGACTTTCACTAACACTTCAGCAGACTTCTCGGCGGTATCGATAAGGCCAAAGGCTTCGTCGAGCGTCGGGCCGCTGCCGAATACGCCGTGGAACGGCCACAGCACCAGCGAGTGTTTTTGCATCTCGCCTGCGGTCGCTGTACCAATTTCATCGGTACCCGGCACCATCCATGGCAGGATGCCTACCCCGTCCGGGAACACTACCAGGCACTCGGTGCTGCCTTCCCACAGTTTGCGGGTAATGATGTCGGTATCGTTCTCCAGCACGTAAGTCAGGGCAATCAGGTTGGTGGCGTGGCAATGCATAATCACGCGATCGCGACCGTCGGTCACTTTCATGCGCACGCAATGTGACTGGAAGTGCGACGCGAGCTCAGACGTTGGCACCGCTTCGTTTTCAAGCCCCCACAAAATGTGGTATCCCGCACCAGAACTGTCCACTTTTACCACGCCAATATTTGCGGCCGGATCGAGTTGAACGTTGCGGAAGAACTTGCCGGAGCCGGTAACGATAAACGCCGTATTGGCAAGATCCGGCATCGGCTGGCTTAACGCGATATAGCGCGGCGCGGTATGAAAATCGGCCTGGAAAGGCGTGATATCGGCTTCGTTCAGGCGCATTGTAATATTGCCGCCGTTGCGCTCGTCCCAGCCTTTCAGCCAGGCATCGCTGGTCGCTTTGATCATGCCTTCGACAAACCAGGCGTTAAGGATGTTCTGCATAGTCTTGTGTTCCTGTTCTTTATCTGACGGAGGGCGCTGCCGCTTATCCGCCCTACGTTTGTTAGTTGTTTGCAGGGTGGATAAGCGAAGCGCCATCCACCGGTAATTTGTCAGCCACGCTGGCTCAGCACGTCTTTCTCGTAGCCGCGCACGTTATCCAGCCACTGCGCATCGGCCGGAACGTCGTTGCGCTGGCAGTACATCTCCCAGACAGCCTGCCACGGCAGACACTTCTGCTCTTCCAGCAGCGCCAGGCGCGCGGTGTAGTCGCCTTCATTTTCAAGCTGGCGCAGGGTTTCGGTTGGCTCCAGCAGAGCGCGCAGCAGGGCTTTTTTCATGTTGCGCGTGCCGATAACCCACGCCGCGATGCGGTTGATGGAGGCATCAAAGAAGTCGAGGCCGATATGTACGCGATCGAACAGGTCGTGGCGGATGATTTCGCTGGCAATCGCCTGGGTTTCATCGTCCAGCAGCACCACATGGTCGCTGTCCCAGCGTACCGGGCGGCTGACGTGCAGCAGCAGGCGCGGCACATAGAGCATGGCGCTGGAGATTTTGTCGGAGATAACTTCGGTGGGATGGAAGTGACCGGCGTCAAGGCACAGCGCGGTCTGGCGGCTGGTGGCGTAACCAAAATAGAACTCGTTGGAGCCTACGGTGTAGCTCTCGGCACCGATGCCGAACAGCTTGCTTTCCACCGCGTCGATGTGGTGCGCCGGGTTTAGCTTCTCGCTCATCACTTCGTCGAGCGCGTTCAGCAGACGCTGGCGCGGGGCCAGGCGGTCAACGGTGATATCTTTCATACCATCCGGGACCCAGATGTTCATCACCGACGGCGTACCGAGCTGCTCGCCAAAGTATGCGGAAACTTTGCGGCTGGCCTTCACGTGGTCAATCCAGAACTGGCGAGTTTTATCGTCGACGTGGGAGAGGGTAAAACCGTCCGCGCTCAGCGGATGCGAGAAGCAGGAAGGGTTGAAATCCAGACCCAGCCGGTTGGCTTTTGCCCATTCGACCCAGTTTTTGAAGTGTTCCGGTTTGATTTTATCGCGGGAAACCGGGGTATCGGATTCAAGATAAATGGCGTGCAGATTCAGTCGCTTTGGCCCGGGGATCAGGCTTAACGCCTGCTCCAGATCGGCGCGAAGTTCGCTCGCATTGCGCGCTTTGCCCGGATAGTTTCCGGTAGCCTGGATCCCACCGCTCAGGGTGCCTTCCGGATTTTCAAACCCGGCGACGTCATCGCCCTGCCAGCAATGCATGGAAACCGGCAGGCGGTCGAGCTGACGCAATGCAGCTTCGGCATCTACGCCCACGGCGGCAAAGCGCTGCTTAGCCAGTTCCCAGGCTTGATCGATAGAGGTGGTCATGCGCAAAACTCCTTACAGGTTTGACGGTTATGCGGGAACTGCGCCATAAAATGCGCAATTTCACTGTCTGTTTGTGGGGTAAAAGAGGTGAGCTGGTAGCTGTCGGCGACGATTTTGCGGAATTCGTCAACGTCGGTGATTTCGTCCAGCGCCATCAGCTGGCAGCCGATATTGCCGAGCGTGGAGGCTTCCACCGGCCCGGCCAGCACCGGCACGCCGCAGGCATCGGCGCAAAGCTGGTTTAGCAGGGCGTTCTGGCTGCCGCCGCCGACGATATGTAAGCAGCTAACCGGGCGACCGCGTAACCCGGCCAGCTCCTGAAGCGTCTGCGCGTACAGCAACGCCAGGCTGTCGAAAATACAGCGCGCCAGCTCGGCGTCCGTCAGCGGAACGGGCTGGTGAGTTTCCCGGCACGCGGCCTGAATTTCGCGGCTCATGCTTTCGGGATTAATGAAGCGCTCGTCGTTGGGATTTATCACAAATTTACAGGCGGGGATCTGCCGCGTGCGGGCGATTAAATCTGTCAGATCGATAATCGCCAGCTCTTTGGTTACGCGCTGCAGCAGCCACAGCCCCATGATATTTTTCAGCACCCGGTAGCGGCCTTCCGCCCCGCCTTCGTTGGTGATGTTAGCGGCCAGCGCTTTGTCTGTCGCATAAGGCGTTTTGCTTTCAATGCCCATCAAAGACCAGGTGCCGGACGAAAGGTAAGCGGCATCTTTGTCCTGCAGCGGCGCGCCTAATACCGCGCTTGCGGTGTCATGGGTGGCGACGGAAACGACCGGAATTTTGTTGCCTTCACGGCAAATCCACTCACCGATAACGTTACCCGGGTGCGTCGGCGTGCCAAACCATTTACGCGGCACCCCGGCCCAGTTGAGCAGCGTTTCATCCCAGCTGTCGCTGTTGATATTGATGAGTTGCGTCGTGGTGGCGTTGGTATATTCCCAGTTCAACACGCCGGTTAAGCGGTAGCAGAAGTAGTCCGGGATCAGCAGCGCATGCTCGACTTTATCGAGCAGCTCTGGTTGCTGCTCGCGCAGGGCGCGCAGCTGGTAAAGCGTATTGAAAGGCAGGAACTGGATGCCGGTGCGGCGATAAATTTCTTCACGGCCTAACTCATTGATCGCAATTTCCATTACGCCATCGGTGCGGGTGTCGCGATACGAAACCGGCAGGCCGACGCGGTTGCCATCGCGGTCAATCAGCACAAAATCCACGCCCCAGGTATCGATACCGATGCTGTCGACAGCGATGCCTTCATCGCAGGCTTTTTGCAGGCCGGTACGGATTTCGTGCTCCAGCACGTCCAGATTCCAGGTAATGGCACCACCCACATTCTGCAGGCTGTTGACGAAACGGTAGATTTCGCGCAGCTCAAGCGTACGCTGCCCGCAGTCGTAACGCGCTACTATTACACGCCCGCTTGATGCACCTACATCAACAGCGGCACAGTGGCGAAATGTCATGGTGGAGTTCCTTATAACGACAGTTACCGGAAATTTTATAAATTGCTCGCGGATTTCACCTTTGTGGGAATGACAACCAACTATTCAGGTTGGCAATAAGATAAAGATGGGTATGTGTCAGTTCACGCTTTGTAAAAGTAAAAAAAGCAGCAGGCGTAAGTTGAAATAACGCTTTTATTCCTCACTGACTTGCAGGATGATAATTGGTAAGTAATATTCTTTTTTTAAGTATAAGAATCAGCTGGCTTACTTTTAAATTGCGGACCATTTTTTAATAAGCTATTAAAAGTGTTGAAGCTTTGTTGCTTAGCATTTAATTTTTTGGTCGGGGTTTTAGACGGTTTATTGCTTATTTTTATTGTGTTGAATGTAAGTGAACCTACTATGAAAACGTCTCGAGTATTATTTTATTTGCGATATAGTCCGGCTGAGAATGTTTCTCCGCCGGGCAGGACTATTTTAATGGCGGTCATCAACCGACGAACAGGCTGAGCGAATGTGATCCCGTAGGCATTTCTGTGTTAATACTTTGGTTTCTTGAAAATCATGCAGTATTTGCCTTTTTTACTGTCAAAAATTTAAGGTGCGACGCCTGCGCGTTCTCTATGCTCTGAGCTCACCATATCGATTGAGCGAGTGAGAATGGCACAACTACACGGCTTTGACTTCTTCAGCTCTGGTCATGCTTCTGTCGCGATTGAACCACGCGCCCCCCAGTCAGCTTTTCCCGAGCACGACCATGATTTTTATGAAATCGTGCTCGTCGAAAACGGCAGCGGGGTCCATGTCTTCAACGGGTTTCCGCATACGCTCAGCAGGGGAATGGTGTGCTTTGTTCGCGATCATGACCGCCATTTGTACGAGCATACGGAGAACCTTTGTCTGACGAACGTGCTGTATCGCTCCCCGCAGGCTTTTCAGTTTATTTCCGGGCTGGAAAAATTATTGCCGCAGGAAGCCGGGGGGCACTACCCGTCACACTGGCGCATTAATCAATCGGTGTTGCAGCAGGCCCGCCCTCTGATCGATCAGATGGTGAAACACGACGATGACAGTATTCACGCTATCGCCAGCCGCGAAGTGCTGTTTATGCAGCTGCTGGTGCTGCTGCGTAAAAGCAGCCTGAATGAGAGCGGCAAAGAGAATGATATGCAGCTTAATCAGTTGATGATGTGGCTGGAGGATAACTTTGCCGGCGAGGTTAACTGGGAGCAGCTGGCCGACAGATTCTCCCTTTCGCTGCGCACGCTACATCGCCAGCTAAAGCAGCAAACGGGCCTGACGCCACAGCGTTACCTTAATCGCCTGCGTCTGATCAGAGCCCGCCATTTATTGCGCCATGGCGAGCAGAGCGTGACGGAGATCGCCTTTGAATGCGGCTTTGGCGACAGCAACCACTTCTCCACCCTGTTTAAGCGCGAGTTTAGCTGGTCACCGCGCGATATCCGCCAGGGCCGTGATACCCAACTTCAGTAACGAGAAGAGCGTCACCGTTTTTTTAGTCGCTTTACACGGATAATGGCGGATTGTTCTCTGCTTAAAGTGACAACAATGTGGCCGGCCAGCTTATTCTGCGAAAATCTGATTTCTTCTCCACTGCCGGGCAGGCCGTGGCCGTGGCCGATCGTTATCCGCAGGATGTTTTTGCCGAACATAGCCATGAATTCTGCGAGCTGGTTATTGTCTGGCGCGGGAATGGCTTACACGTCCTCAACGATCGCCCTTATCGCATTACGCGCGGCGATCTCTTCTATATACGTGCGCAGGATCGCCACTCTTACACCTCGGTAAACGACCTTGTTTTACAGAACGTTATCTACTGTCCGGAGCGGCTGAATCTCAATGCCGACTGGACATCGCTGATACCGGGTCTTGAGGAAGGGCCGTTTCAGCCCTACTGGCGTCTTGGCAGCAGCGGCATGAATCCCGTAAGGCAAATTATCCTCCAGCTTGAACAAGAAAGCCGCAACGGGGGGGCCTTTTCGCATTGCCTGACGCAAACCCTGTTCGCGCAGCTGCTGATCGCCCTGCACCGGCATCGTTATGCCGTAGACCAGTCGCCGGTGACCTGCAGTGAAACGCTGCTGGATAAGCTGATTGCCGCGCTGGCGGGCAATCTGGATCGCAATTTTGTGCTGGAAGCGTTTTGCCTTGAAAACCAGTGTAATGAGCGCTCGCTGCGCCAGCAGTTTCGTCAGCAGACGGGCATGACCGTTAACCAGTATTTACGTCAGCTGCGGATATGCCATGCGCAATATCTTCTCCGGCATACGGAATATCTTATCAGCGAGGTGGCAACTCGCTGCGGCTTTGAGGACAGTAACTACTTTTCGGTGGTGTTTACACGGGAAATGGAGATGACCCCCAGCCAGTGGCGGCAGCGCCATCTGGTGACCTGAAGGTCCTGCACCCGCAGCCCGAGTGCAGGATTTGGATTACATCACGCCCAGCATACGCGGCAAGAACAGGGTGATTTCAGGCAGGTAGGTAATGACCAGCAGCATGGCGATAATGGCGACATAAAACGGCACCAGCGGTTTCATCAACGCTTCCACCTTCACCTTCCCGACGCTTGCCCCGACATACAATCCGCTTCCCACCGGCGGGGTTATCGTCCCCACCGCCAGGTTGTAAATCATCAGGATGCCAAAGTGCACCGGATCGACGCCCAGTTTCACCATAATCGGCAGCAGGATTGGGGTGAAAATCAGGATGGCGGGGCCGATATCCATAAAAGCGCCAATAACCAGCAGGAAGATTGTCACGACAAGCAGGATAACTAGCTTGTTATCGGATATGCCGAGGATGAGATTGCTCAGCGCCGCCGGAATATTGGTTATCGACATGGAGAACGACATGGCCGAAGAGGTGGCCAGCAGGAACATGATAATCCCCGTCATTACCACGGTTTGCAGCAGGATGTCAGGTAATTGCCTGATGTGAATAGTTTTATAAAGCACCATCGTTAACAGCAGGGTATAGGCGACGGCAATGGCCGAGGCTTCAATAGCCGTGAAAATCCCCTGCACAATCCCGCCGACGATGATAACGATCAGCAGCAGGCTGGGGACGGCTTCCAGGGTAACTTTCAGCGCCACCCCTTTTTGCAGCGCAAAAAAGACCCGGTAGTTGTTCCGTTTGGCCACCACCATAGTGACGAGCATACAGCTCACGCCCCACAAAATCCCGGCGACCAGGCCGCCGGCAAACAGAGCTGCTATGGACGTGCCGCCGCTTGCCAGCGCATATAAAATGAAGGCGGTAGTGGGCGGGATCAGCATGCCGGTGGGCGCGGAGGCGATATTCACCGCCGCTGCAAAGCTACGGCTGTACCCCTCCTTCGCGCTCATGGGCACCATCACGCCGCCGATAGAGGTCGAGGCCGCGATAGCGGAGCCGGAGATAGCGCCAAACATCATATTGCCCATGATATTAGTGTAAGAGAGCGAACCCGGCAGCCTGCCTGTGAAAAGCTTGGCGAAGTTCACCAAACGCGTGGCGACCCCGCCGCTGTTCATTATCACCCCTGATAGCACGAAGAACGGCACCGCCAGTAAGGCAAAGCTGTCCAGGCTTGAGAACATTTTCTGCGCCGTAGCAAACATCGAGATATCAAAAGGCAAGGCCAGCATCATTGTGCTGCCGGAGGCGATAACGATACAGATACCTATGGGCGCGCCCATGGCAAGCAGCAACACGAATACGCTCACAAGCGTTGCGGAGGCAAGGATAGGATCAATCATGTTGGTTCTCCATAACCGTGCTGGCATCATCACTGGCATGCGTCGCTTTAAGCAGGTCCAGAATATTCATCAGGCTGTAAAGGATGATCAGCACGCCCGCCACGGGCAGGGCGTAGTAGATTTTTCCCATGGGAATGCCCAGCGCGGGCGAGATTTGCAGCATGGAAATGGCGGAAATTTTCAGGCCGCCGATGATCAGCACCCAAATGGAGAAGGCGGCGAAAGTGAGCTGCAGAACAATCATCCACCACCGGCGCATGGCGGGCGACACTTTATCCACTAAAATCGTCAGGCTGATATGCTGGTTCTTACCGGCCACATAAGCCATTCCCAGCATTGAAAGCCATACCAACGAGAAGCGCAGCAGCTCCTCCGTGGTGGTGCTTGGCACACCCACAATATAACGGCTTATGACTTGCCAGCAGGCAACACACACCATGGCAGCCAGTAGCAGGGAGCATATACTGCCGAGGATCTGATCGAGTATTTTTCTTAGCGTATCCATTACCCCTCCTGAGAGATTAGCCTTTGGCCGACTGGATTTTCTGATACAGCCCATAGAGCTCAGGCTTATCTTTTAAGCCCTCATAGATGGGCTGTACGGCGTCCTGAAACGGTTTTTTATCGATATCGAAAAACTCCACGTTAAAGTTCTCGATCGCCTGTCGCCGGGTTTGTTCGATTTCCTTATCCCAGGCGGCCTTCTCAAATTCGATGGAGGCTTTTACCGCCTCCTTAACAATCTCCTGTTGCTCAGGCGTCAGCTTTTCCAGCGTCAGGGCGCTCATCAACAAAATATCGGGAATGCGGGTGTGCATATCGTAGGTGTAGTAGCGGGCGACTTCCCCGTGGCGGGCGATGGTCAGGGCAAATTCGTTGTTCTCAGCGCCATCGAGAATGCCCTGCTGAAGCGAGGTATAGACCTCCGCCTGGCTCATGGCGATAGGTGATGCACCCAGCAGCTTAAGCGTGCGGATGGCGGTTTCACTCTGCATAACGCGGATCTTTTTACCGTGCAGATCCTCTATCTTACGAACAGGCCCCTTACTCATATAAAAGTTACGGGCCCCCGAGTCATACCAACCGATACCGAAAAAGCCCTGCGGCGCGGTAGACTGATAGACAGACTCCATGACCGCAGGGTTGTCCATCACTTTGTAATACTCTTCGACATTGGCAAAAAGATAAGGCAGGGAAAAGACGCCATACACCGACGAGAAGCTTTCCATCAGGCCAGATGACACCTTGGTGATGTCCACCACGCCCACCTGCGTCAGCTCCACCAGTTCACGCTCCCCGCCGAGCTGAGCGTCGGGAAAATAGATCACTTTTACTTCACCGGCGGTTTTTTCTTCAATTTGATTTCCCAGAAAGTGGAGAGCATCTTTAACCGGCTGGCTGTTTTCTGCGTAAGCCAGGCGCAGAACGGTTTGGGCATGAGACGTAAAAGCCAGAGCGGGTAAACAGCACAGCAGCAGAGCGCTCACCGTCCGTAATATGTTCATAACTCCCTCATCATGAGTATAGTTTTTCGTCTAGCGAAAATACTGACCTCGCCGGGTCGTCACCTTGTGGATATTGCCATGATGAGGGAAAAAGTGGCGCTGTGAGAAAGATTTTGAAAGTGCGTTTCACATTTTTGCATCTTTAGCATTTAATGCTGAACAGCAGCGCTGCTGCTGGTGCAAACTGCGATTTCAATCAAAGAGATAACAAAAATTATAACCATACATAAAGTACGGCATTGATAAACATTTTCAATATCATTTAATTAACTATAATGAACCAACTGATTACGCGGCGTTAACGGCTTTTGCGCCGCCCGACCATAATGGAGATGATGAACATGAGTTATACACTGCCATCCCTGCCTTACGCTTACGACGCCCTGGAACCACATTTCGACAAAGAAACGATGGAAATCCATCACACTAAACACCACCAGGCCTACGTTAACAACGCTAACGCGGCACTGGAATCTCTGCCAGAGTTTGCAAACCTGCCGGTTGAAGAGCTAATCGCTAAACTGGATCAGCTGCCAGCGGACAAGAAAACCGTTCTGCGTAACAACGCGGGCGGCCACGCTAACCACAGCTTCTTCTGGAAGGGCCTGAAAACCGGCACCACCCTGCAGGGCGACCTGAAAGCTGCCATCGAGCGCGATTTCGGCAGCGTTGACAAATTCAAAGAAGAATTTGAAAAAGCGGCTGCAACTCGTTTCGGCTCCGGCTGGGCGTGGCTGGTTCTTAAAGATGACAAGCTGGCCGTGGTTTCTACCGCAAACCAGGACAGTCCGCTGATGGGCGAAGCGATTTCTGGCGCATCCGGTTTCCCGATTGTGGGCCTGGACGTGTGGGAGCACGCTTATTACCTGAAGTATCAGAACAAACGTCCTGATTACATCAAAGCGTTCTGGGAAGTTGTGAACTGGGACGAAGCGGCTGCACGTTTCGCTTCTAAAAAATAAGTTGCATTGCAACTGACGAGAGGCGAGCCTGATGGCTCGCTTTTTTTATGTCTGTTGCAAGGGAGGAGCAGATGCACTATCCGCTACAGGTTTATATCGGCAAAACTCGTCAGTATGAAGGCAGTCGGCCAAGCGCTATCGGCAAGTGTCTGGTGGATGGCGAGCTGAAGCTGAACGAACTCGGTCTGGAAGGCGACCAGCAGGCTGAGAAAGTTATTCATGGCGGCCCCGATCGCGCCCTGTGCCATTATCCTCGCGAACATTACCTCCATTGGGCGCGGGAGTTCCCAGAACAGGCAGAGCAGTTTAACGCGCCGGCTTTTGGCGAAAACCTTTCGACCTGCGGGCTGACGGAAAAAAATGTCTATATCGGCGATATCTTCCGCTGGGGCGATGCGCTGATTCAGGTCACGCAGCCGCGTTCACCCTGTTTTAAGCTTAACTACCATTTTGGCATCAGCGATATGGCCGCTTTACTGCAACAATCAGGCTACTGCGGCTGGCTGTACAGAGTGGTGATGGCAGGAAATGTATCGACAGAATCACCGCTGGAGCTGGTTTCCCGCCTGAGCGAGGTAAGCGTCGCTGAAGCGATAGCTATCGCCTGGCATATGCCGTTTGATGATGAGCAGTACCATCGCCTGCTGTCAGCGGCGGGGCTTTCCACAAGCTGGACACGAACCATGCAAAAACGACGTATTTCAGGCAAGGTTGAAAATAACTCACGGCGCCTGGTCGGGAAGTAGCGGATTTGCAAACGCCGGGAACGAAAAAACCCGCCAGAGGCGGGTTTTAGAATTTTTGCTATTAAGCGAAAAACTTACAGGCTGGTTACGTTACCAGCTGCTGGGCCTTTAGCACCACTTTCGATGGTGAAAGACACTTTCTGGCCTTCGTCCAGGGACTTGTAGCCATCGTTCTGGATAGCAGAGAAGTGTACGAACACATCTTTAGAGCCATCGTCAGGAGTGATGAAGCCGAAGCCTTTGTCAGAGTTGAACCACTTAACCAGACCAGTCATTTTAGCAGACATTGATATTACCTTTTAAATAGAGTTTGCCTTGCGGCGCATTGGTATGCTTTACAGATTTTTGAAGCGATAAAGGAGAAACTCACTTTGAAAGGTATCTACGATAACTTCTGGAGGACTGCTTTGCTTGAAAGGTCTGTACGTCAAACCGATAAAGGCATTAACGCATATTTAACCAGGTAATGACAAGAACTATTTCAGCCATCCGCAGGGCTGGAGGTGCATTGTGATGGTAATATATTGATTTTTATAAAAATAATTTAATAAATAACGTTGTGTCGATACAGGGCTGACTCAAAATCTTCTTTCATGCTGGCATAAAGTAAAATGATGATTTCAAATGTATTTAATTCATCATAAAAACAGCGGTAGCCGTTTTCGACATCCAGCCACTCGCGGACCCGAACGCCTTTGTCGGCCAGAATTCCGTTGTATCTGTATCGCTTGGGGTCAGCGGAAATAACAGAAATTGACCGGCTCAGCAGCTCATCAACGAAGGACGCGGCAGCTTCAACTCCGATAAACTGTGACTTAAAAAACTCAATATCATGGAGGCTTATTACCGCTGTTTCCGCGAGCGTGATGGTTTGTTCCTTCACTTCGCTTTTCTCCTGTTATTTTCTGGTTGCGCGGAGCTGTTGCAGGGCTTCTTCAGGCGTAAATATTTTCCCTTCCGCTGCCTCCTGCTTCGCCTTCATAACAAGTTTTAATAAAGCATTATCCTGGCGCTCGCGCATCCTTTCAGCCTCTTCAGCCTGACGTTCAGCGGCTGTCTGAACAAATAACTCGGCCACGCCATTTTTAGTGATGTAAACGCCCCCTTCAAAAAGTTCAGGATTGCTTAATCCTTCTCGCGCGCTCTTCTGGGACATTGTTTTTGGCATGAAGAGAATCTCATCAAAGTATCATGATGATGATTTTATAAGCAGCGGCAGGTGGAGTCAAATTTATGCTAAATTTGTACTCGTACTGAGGGGTGAGGTTAACTATCAGATTATTAAAAGAATTTCCCCGCCTTACGACGGGGTGTTCCATCATTGCATCGCGTTTTGCGCGCTTGAATAAGCCTGCATAAATGCCTGATGCTGCGACGCCAGCGGACCTATCAGCGAATTGTACTGGCTGGCCTGTTGGGAGGTAGGGAACTGGATACCGCCTGCGGTAAAGCTAACCTGCGTATCCTGCTGCTGGATAAAATCCCCCACCTGAACCAGTTGCTGAGTAAAGGTTTGTGCGGCCGGGATCAACGGAGCCATAGCATCCGCCGGTGCGGTAACTACTTTTTGATAGACACGATCGTAAACGGTTTTCAGGTCGTCTGGCTGTTTGAGCGTGGAACGAGCGCTGTCCGCCTGCATTTTGGCGTTTTGCACCTGCTGCCCCAGCACGTTCAGAGAGCCGTTCGCCTGACGCAGCGCGTCACGCTGATTCATATAATCCTGTGGAACACGAATGCTGTTCACGCTGTCGACCACCGGCTTCATGCCGGCGTCCATCGCCTGGCTTACCTGCTGGGAGAAGCCGTACAGAACGGCGTAGTCAGAAACCAGCGGACCGAATTGTTTTTTCTGATCGGTAGTCAGCGCGGGCAGACGTTCACCGCTACGCATCGCCGTATTTTGCAGGAAATCGATAAACGCCTTACGTTGATCGCCTTCTTTATCAAAGCAACCGCTCAGACTCACCACCATCAATAACGCCGCAAGCGACGCAAACCAGCGAGAGCAGGACTTACCTGTCGCCATCTTTTCTACTCCTTTTACCAAACAATGCAAATGCACGTACGCGTACGCGATAATGTAGCTAATGATAGTCCAGGCCGTCCACGCAAGATACCCTTTCCCGGGAATGGGCGGGTTTATTTGCGGCTGGATAAGACGACGTAAAAAGCCTGAGGATACGAACAAAATCTGCGCTGGGGTTATACCCACCGCTGGCGCAATAAATGCATAACAATTTACAAACTTATACTTAGAGCCCTTTATACAGGGATTTTCAATTGATTATGACGCTTAAGATCTCACCCAAAACGCATAAAAAACGCGGTTTGGAAAAATAATTATCCTGGGAATCATCAGCATGCTTTTTTCAGACTACGCTTAAGAGGCTTCTTAACCTTCACGAGGTCAATGTGTGATTTATGAGGAGTTCTCAATGGAATATAAAGATCCAATGATTGAATTGCTTAGCAGTCTCGAGCAGATAGTTTTTAAAAGCGAACAACAGACGGTAACCCTGAAACAAAAACCCAGCGCGTTTTCTGAATTCGAGCAACTCCGTAAGAGTACAGGACTAAAAATCGATGATTTTGCTCGCGCGATGGGTGTCAGTGTGTCGATGGTGCAGGAGTGGGAATCAAAACGAATCAGACCCTCCAGTACCGAACTGAAGCTGATGCGCCTGATCCAGGCGAATCCCATACTCAGTAAACAGTTGATGGAATAATGTTGCATATGCTTTAGCCAAAACCCCGCTCAATGACGCGGGGTTTGTTGTTTCCGGGTTGCGGATAAAAGTGAATCTGCGCAAACCGAAACGACAATGCCTGGAAATCAGACCTGCATCACTAACACAACGGCAAATTTTAACCATAACTAAAAGAGGGTTATTACTTCGCAAGAAAAAGGAGGTTATATGTCCAGGAAAATACTTGTTCCTGTTGATATTTCTGAAATGGCGCTGACACAGCAGGTTATTCCTCATGTGGAAGAGTACGCAAGGCTCGACGATGCGACGATCCACTTCCTGGCGGTTATCCCCGACTATACCTATTTTGCCTCTTACGGCCTGGGTTACGCTTCGATTGCGCCGGATACCAAAGAGAGGGAGGCGGCGGCCATGGAAGCGCTGAGCGAAATCATTGCTAAATTCAGCCTGCCTGACGATCGGGTGGTTAAGCACGTGCTTAGCGGTACGCCAAAGGATCATATCCTTCAGCTGGCTGATGACATTGATGCGGACGTGATTATCCTCGCTTCCCATCGACCCAGCATGTCTACCTATCTGCTTGGCTCCAATGCCGCAGCGGTAGTACGCCATGCAAAATGCTCGGTGCTGGTTGTACGCTGATCCTCCGGTAAAAAAAGCGCGAAAAAAAACCCGCTTCGGCGGGTTTTTCAGGAACCATAAGCGGTTATTGCAGCAGGGAAATATCCGCTACCTGCAGGAACAACTCACGCAGTTTGGACAGCAGCGTCAGGCGGTTAATGCGCAGCTCTTTGTCTTCTGCATTCACCATCACCTTATCGAAGAACTCATCTACCGGCTCGCGCAGGTTAGCCAGCTCTTCCAGCGCTTCCTGATAGCGGCCTTCCGCGAAGTACGGCGCCAGCTTATCGCGCAGCACAACGAGGTTCGTTGCCAGGCGGATCTCCTCGGCTTCTTTCAGAACGGAGGCTTGAACGGTGTCGTTCAACGTTTCGTCTGACTTCGCCAGGATGTTGGAAACGCGTTTGTTTGCCGCAGCCAGCGCCGCCGCCGCTTCCAGATTACGGAAGTGGGAGACCGCCTTCATGCGCGCATCGAAATCTGCCGGTTTGGTCGGACGGCGAGCCAGCACGGCCTGGATGGTATCCACGCTGTGGCCTTCTTCCTGATACCAGGCGCGGAAACGGCCCAGCATAAAGTCGATAACGTCATCCACAACCTTTTCGTTGGTCAGCTTGCTGCCGTAAAGGCGCACGGCTTCTTCGGTCAGGGTTTGCAGATCGAGCGGCAGGTTTTTCTCAACGATGATGCGCAGCACGCCAAGGGCGGCACGACGTAGAGCAAACGGATCTTTGTCGCCTTTCGGATGCTGGCCGATACCGAAGATGCCCGCGAGGGTGTCCATCTTGTCGGCAATCGCCACGGCGCAGGCCACCAGATTAGACGGTAGCTCATCGCCCGCGAAACGCGGCTGATACTGTTCGTTCAGCGCAACGGCCACGTCTTCAGCTTCACCGTCGTGACGCGCATAGTGCATGCCCATCACGCCCTGGGTGTCGGTGAACTCGAACACCATGTTGGTCATCAGGTCGCATTTGGACAGGAGGCCTGCACGGGTTGCGTGATTCACGTCGGCGCCAATCTGCCCGGCAATCCAGCCAGAAAGCGCTTCGATGCGGTTGGTTTTATCGCGCAGCGTGCCGAGCTGTTTCTGGAACAGCACGGTTTCCAGACGCGGCAGGTTATCTTCCAGACGCTTTTTGCGGTCGGTATTAAAGAAGAATTCGGCATCCGCCAGACGCGGGCGCACAACCTTCTCGTTACCGGAGATAATCTGCTGCGGATCTCTCGATTCGATGTTCGCCACGAAGATGAAGTTTGGCAGCAGCTTGCCGTCGTTCGCATACACCGGGAAATATTTCTGGTCGCCCTTCATGGTATGGACCAGCGCTTCTGCAGGCACCGCGAGGAATTTCTCTTCGAATTTTGCCGTCAACACCACCGGCCATTCAACCAGCGAGGTCACTTCTTCAAGCAGGCTTTCGCTCAGATCGGCATTGCCGCCGATTTTGCGTGCTGCTTCTTCAGCGCCTTGTTTGATGACCGCTTTACGCTGTTCGTAGTCGGCGATTACTTTGCCGCGCTCCAGCAGAATCTGCGGATACTGGTCGGCGTTATCGATGGTGAATTCCGGCTCGCCCATAAAGCGGTGGCCGCGGATCACACGATCGGACGCGATACCCAGGATAGTGGCCGGAATAACTTCATCGCCCAGCAGCAGGGTGACGGTGTGGACCGGACGCACGAAGTGCGTATCGTTGGCGCCCCAGCGCATCAGTTTTGGAATCGGCAGTTTGGTCAGCGCGGTGGCAATCATCGCAGGCAGCAACGTTTGCACGCTTTCGCCTTTAACGTGTGCACGGTACATCAGCCATTCGCCTTTGTCGGTTGTCAGGCGTTCAGCCTGGCTGACGGTGATGCCGCAACCGCGTGCCCAGCCTTCAGCGGCCTTGCTCGGTTTGCCTTCGGCATCAAATGCAGCAGAAATAGCCGGGCCGCGTTTTTCAACTTCGCGATCGGGCTGAGAGGCGGCCAGATTAGCGATTTTCAGCGCCAGACGGCGCGGCGCGGCAAACCATTTCACTTCACCGTGCGCGACGTTCGCCGCATCCAGTTCCGCCGTTACGTTCGCAGCAAAGGATTCCGCCAGGCTGCGCAGGGCTTTTGGTGGCAGCTCTTCAGTGCCGATCTCCACCAGAAAAGTTTTTTCAGACATGCCTGCCTCGTTATTTATTCTTATTGCACATCGGGAAGCCAAGCGCTTCACGGGAAGCGTAATAGGCTTCGGCCACGGCTTTGGTCAGAGTACGAATACGCAGAATGTAGCGCTGACGCTCGGTAACCGAGATGGCTTTACGCGCATCCAGCAGGTTAAAGCTGTGC
Source organism: Buttiauxella sp. (assembly GCA_032051265.1). GTDB lineage: Bacteria > Pseudomonadota > Gammaproteobacteria > Enterobacterales > Enterobacteriaceae > Dryocola. Next base: position 258,322 of record DAMBYU010000005.1, on the reverse strand, counting down.
GCCGCTTTCAGAATGCGTTCGTAAGCGGGCAGCGGCAGCGGGTTTTCCAGCGCCAGCAGGTGCTGCGCCTCTTTCTCATACTGCTCGAAGCAGGAGAACAGGAAATCCACATCGGCGTGTTCGAAGTTATAGGTTGATTGCTCAACTTCGTTCTGATGGAAGACGTCGCCGTAGGTGGTTTTACCCAGCGGACCGTCGCTCCAGACCAGATCGTAAACGCTATCCACGCCCTGGATATACATCGCCAGGCGCTCTAAGCCGTAGGTGATTTCCCCGGTGACAGGCTTACATTCCAGGCCGCCAACCTGCTGGAAATAGGTGAACTGCGTCACTTCCATGCCGTTGAGCCACACTTCCCAACCCAGACCCCAGGCGCCCAGCGTCGGGTTTTCCCAGTTGTCTTCTACGAAGCGAATATCATGGATAGTCGGATCCATACCCAGCTCTTTAAGCGACCCGAGGTAGAGCTCCTGAATGTTGTCCGGAGAGGGCTTAATCACCACCTGGAACTGATAGTAGTGCTGTAAGCGGTTCGGGTTCTCACCGTAGCGGCCATCCGTTGGACGACGGGACGGCTGCACATACGCGGTGGCCATCGGTTCTGGCCCTAAAGCCCGCAGGCAGGTCATTGGGTGAGAGGTGCCGGCGCCGACTTCCATGTCCAGAGGTTGAACAATGGTGCAGCCCTGGCGGGCCCAGTAATCCTGTAAAGTCAGGATCAGGCCTTGAAAGGTCCTGGTGTCAAACTTTTGCATGTTGATTTCGCACGCGTTCGAGTGGGTTTAAAGTGAAGCGGCCAGTATACCCGTTGACCGCAAGATATACAGCCCGAATCCACGTGCAAAAAAGCGCGGTTTGCCTTTGGTTGCGGCTTTATATCGTCGAAAGGTGTAAGAATTGGCCGCTTTCGTCAAAGGAGCAGGTAAATCCTTCCTGGCGTGTGGTGCTGCCTTTTATCTCAAAACTCCCCTGATACTGCTCAAGGTCAATCACGCTTATCCGCTGAGCGCGGGTGTTATAGCGATGCGCCGCTTCTTGTTTACAGGTGTCCACCATTTTGGCACTTTGCACCACCGGCGGGTGTGCCTGCTGCGCAAACTGGGGATGCGTTTCACTGGAACTGCAAGCGCTTAACAGGAAAGCAGTGAGGGCCAGCGCCCAGCAGCTATTTTTCTTTTCTGGCATCATCATTGATTATCGGTACGTTAAAATTGTTGTAGTTATTCACTATTTACGAGCAACAGGCTTTCTGCAAATGCGAAAAAGCGGCTGGTTTATAGTTTAAGATTTTTACAGGGGAACGAATGCAGCAAAAAATTAACTGGATTGACAACCTGCGCGGCATCGCATGCCTGATGGTGGTGATGATCCATACCACATCCTGGTACATTACGAATGCGAGCCTGGTCACTCCATTTAGTTGGGATTTGTCGAATGTGCTGAATTCGGCCTCGCGCGTCAGCGTCCCGTTATTTTTTATGATCTCCGGCTATCTGTTTTTTGGCGAACGTAGCGCAAAGCAGCGCCATTTCCTGCGCATCGGCCTGTGCCTGCTTTTTTACAGTGCGATAGCGCTTATCTATATCAAGCTTTTCACGCCGATCAGCGCCGGGCTTTCGCTGCGTTATATCCTGCAAAAACCAGTCTTTTATCACCTGTGGTTTTTCTTCGCGATAATCGTTATCTATCTGCTTTCACCGCTCATTCAGGTGAAAAAAACCAATGCGATGGTGGTGCTTGGACTGATGGTCCTGCTGGGCGTGATGGCTAACCCGAACACCGTGCCGCAAACGCTGGGCAACGTAAAATGGCTGCCCATCAACCTCTATATTCGCGGCGATACCTTCTATTACGTGCTTTATGGCCTGTTAGGCAGGGCGATTGGCATGCTGGAAACGCAAAAGGGCTGGATAAGCGCGCTGGCTGGAGGGCTGTTCGCGCTTTGTGTGATGTCGATTGCATTGGGTACGCATAACCAGTTAGCAATAAACGGTAATTTTGCTGACACCTTCTACGTTTACTGCGGGCCGCTGGTCTTTATCGCCGCTATCAGCCTGCTGGTTCTGGTAAAGAACTGCCTCAACTCGCGGCCATTGCCGGGCCTGGCATTTATCTCGCGTTACTCGCTGGGAATTTACGGTTTTCACGCGCTGATAATTCATTTCCTGCGCACGCATGGTTACCAGATAACAAGCTCGCCCGTGCTGGATATTCTATGGATTTTCGGCGCAACGCTGATCGGTAGCTTACTGCTGTCGATGGGGTTGCAGCGTATCGATACCCGCAAGCTGGTGAGCTAAGCGTTGCGGGCACGGGCGCGGTGGAGCTGGCGTGGCGAGGAGAATCCTGCGGCCACGGCAGCCTGCTCCATACGGCTGCCCTGCAATAAACGCTGTTCGGCAACCGCAAGCCGCAGTTGCTCCAGATAATCCCGCACCGATATTCCCAGATGCTGCTGAAAAAGACGCGATAAATGGCGTGAACTGACGTGAACTTTATCGGCAATCTCCTGCACACGCCAGGTGGATTCGGGTGCCGCAGAAAGCAAATTCTGGGCGCGATGTACCGCCGGATGAATATGGTTGCGATAGCGCAGCCAGGGTGAAAGCTGCGGATCGTCGCCCGAGCGGCGAAACCACACCACCATCTCGCGAGCCACGTCCAGCGCGGCCTTCGGCCCGCAATAGCGATTAATCAGGTGCAGCGACAGATCAATCCCGGAGGTGATCCCGGCGCTGGTCCAGATGCCACGGTCCTCGACAAAAATACGGTTATCTTTTACCTGAGCGGTGGGGGCGGCGGCGCGTAACCTTGCCAGCACATCGTGATGCGTGGTGCACTCTATTCCGTTCATTAACCCGGCTTTGGCGGCCAGCAGTGCGCCGGAACAAACGCACATCAGATTAAGCTGCTGGCTGTGGATCTGCGGTTGCAGCCGGGTGAGCCAGCGGCGCACCGCTTCGGCCTGCGGCGTATCGAAAAAGCGGCTGGAATCGCACACGCCCGGCAGTACCAGAAGGCTGCCGGGTGGAAAGCTTTCCGGCAGCGGTGCAATACCGCCAAAGCTCAGACCAATTGAGGTTATTACCTGTGGGTCCGGGCCGATGAAATGCAGGTGAAAGGCCTCTCCGGCAAGGGCCAGCGTTTCCGCAGGCCCCGTAAGATCGAGCGACAGCACACCAGGCAGGACCACGAACCAGACCCCAATACTCACGATAAAGACTCCAGGCATTCGGCAACGGTTTGGATTTCCGCAAAACGCCCGGCAAGCACGGTTTCAGTCCGGTGGCGCAGGGTCGCGGCATCCAGCGTAACGCCTTTCCACTGCATCGGAAAGGTGAGCATGGCCTCGCTGACAAAAGAAACGCGATAGCCCAGATCCGATGCCACGCGCGTGGTGGTTTCGCAACACTGTTCGGTGCGAATGCCGCAGATTATCAGGTGGTTAATATCGCGCGTGCGCAGCCAGTGGTCCAGGCCGGTGTCGGTAAACGCATTATGCACATGCTTGCGAAAAGTGACATCTGCCTGATGGTGCAAAAACGGCATCGCTTTCACATGACCGGAAGCCTGAGAAAACGGACCTTCATCATCTACATGAAAGATATCAACCACAGGAATGCCGGTTTCCTGACAGCCGGAAATCAACCTTGTGATCGCCTGCTGAAAAGCGGGTAAATCCTCTTCCTGCCAGTACTCACGGTGCAAAAAGGATTGCTGCGTATCGATATTGATAAGCGCGGAACGGGACATTTTCGGACTCCTCGTCGGTGGGTATGAAGCCATTGTGACAAGGGTTGATGCGGTTGCTAAGACCAAAAACGGACAGGGTGAGGGTGGATCGGGACAACAGCCCTCTCCCGGCAGGAGAGGGCTGGGGTGAGGATGAATTACGACATCAGCGGCAAAAGCTGCTGATAAATCTGATTAAACACCTGCCGACGCCCGGCATAACGCTGATGGCGCGCCATATCAGGCTGATGCTGCTGTTCCAGCTTAAGCTGTGGAAGCAGCGATTGTAGCGACTGTCCGGGCGACATGGCGATTTGCGCCAGCCGCGCCGCGCCAAGCGCCGGGCCGACATCGCCGCCGGTGCGATAATCCAGCGTTTGCCCGCTGATATCCGCCAGCATTTGTCGCCAGTAAGGGCTGCGCGCGCCGCCGCCGATCAGGGTGACGCTTTTTGGCGTGATGCCGCACGCATGCACTACGTCCATGCCGTCCGCCAGCGCGTAGCCCACGCCTTCCAGCACGGCGCGAGCCAGTTCCGCCGGGCCATGCTGATGCGTTAAGCCAAAGAATACGCCTTTCGCCTGCGGGTTGTTGTGCGGCGTGCGTTCGCCGGAAAGATAAGGCAGGAACCAGATTACGCCTGCATCTTCATTCGCCTGTTCAGCGGCGGACAGCAACGCCGGAACGGTGCCCAGGCCGGTGAGCTTTGCCGCCCAGTCCAGACAGGAAGCGGCGCTGAGCATCACCGACATTAAATGCCAGCGGTTTGGCAGCGCATGGCAGAAGCTGTGTACCGCGCTTTCTGGCCTGCTGCGGAATCCGTCGCTGACGGCGAAGTAAACGCCTGATGTGCCAAGCGATAACATGGCCTGCCCAACATCCACCATACCCACGCCAACAGCCCCTGCGGCATTATCGCCGCCGCCTGCCACCACCGGGACGGCAGGCATTTTCCATGCCTGCGCGACGTCTGCTTTCAACACGCCGGTAATTTCGCAGCCTTCAAATAATTCCGGCATATGCTGGCGGCTCAGGCGACAGGCGTCGAGCATGGCGTCGCTCCAGTCGCGTTTTTCGACATCAAGCCACATCGTGCCCGCCGCATCGGACATATCGCTTGCGAACTCGCCCGTCATGCGCAGGCGCAGGTAGTCTTTTGGCAGCAGCACCTTGTTGATTTGCGCAAAAATATCCGGCTCGTGGCGTTCGACCCACAGCAGTTTTGGCGCGGTAAAACCCGGCATCATCAGGTTGCCGGTGATGCCGCGGGGATCCTCAACGTTGGCCTCCAGCAGGGCGCACTCTTCGCCGCTGCGGCCGTCGTTCCATAAAATAGCCGGGCGGAGCACGCGCTGTTTGCTGTCCAGCAGCGTGGCGCCGTGCATTTGTCCGGCAATCCCCAGCGCTTTAACGCCCGAGAGAGCATGTTGTTCGCCCAGCGCTTTCATCGCCCGGTCCGTTGCCTGCCACCAGTGCTCTGGATCCTGTTCCGACCACAGCGGATGAGGGCGTGAAACGCTCAGCGGTTCAGTGCGCGATGCCAATACCTCGCCCTGCTCGCTAAGCAGAATCGCTTTTACACCCGACGTACCAAGATCGATTCCGATGTACATAGTGACCACTCCTTATAACCGCGCCACGAGAGTCGTGGCGCGGGCATGATGACGATTTAGACGGCTGGCTTATTTGTCGAACAGGTAGTGGTTCACCAGGTTTTCCAGCAGTTCCTGATGGCCACTCTGGTGCTGTGGCGCCAGATTATGCTGTTCAGCGTACTGCGCAATCTGCGTCAGCGACATCTGCCCTTTCAGAATTTGCTGGCCTAGTTCACCATTCCAGCCGGCGTAGCGTTTCGCCACGCGCTTATCCAGCTCGCCGTCTTCAATCATGCGCGCGGCGATTTTCAGCGACAGGGCCATGACGTCCATCGCGCCGATGTGGCCGTAGAACAGGTCATATTTGTCGGTGCTCTGACGACGTACTTTGGCGTCAAAGTTCAGGCCGCCGGTGGAGAAGCCGCCCGCTTTGAGGATTTCGTACATCACCAGCGCGTTTTCTTCCACGCTGTTCGGGAACTGGTCGGTATCCCAGCCCAGCTGCGGGTCACCGCGGTTGGCGTCCACCGAGCCGAAGATGCCCAGGGCGATAGCGCTGGCGATTTCATGGTGGAATGAATGACCGGCAAGCGTGGCGTGGTTCGCTTCGATGTTCACCTTGATCTCTTTTTCCAGACCAAACTGTTTCAGGAAGCCGTAAACCGTAGCGACATCGTAATCGTACTGGTGTTTGGTTGGCTCCTGTGGTTTTGGCTCAATCAGCAGCGTGCCGCGGAAGCCAATCTTGTGTTTGTGCTCAACCACCATCTGCATAAAGCGGCCAATCTGCTCGCGCTCCTGGCGCAGATCGGTATTCAGCAGGGATTCATAGCCTTCGCGGCCGCCCCACAGGACGTAGTTTTCGCCACCCAACTGGTGGGTTGCATTCATCGCTGAAACAACCTGAGAGGCCGCCCAGGAGAAGACTTCCGGGTCCGGATTGGTGGCGGCGCCCGCACCGTAGCGAGGATGGGTGAAGCAGTTCGCCGTACCCCACAGGAGTTTCACGCCGGTTTCCTGCTGTTTTTGCGCCAGCAGCTCGGTCATGTGCGCGAAATTATTCTTGTACTCTTTAAGCGAAGCGCCTTCCGGAGAGACATCCACATCGTGGAAGCAGTAATATGGCACGTTCAGCTTATGGAAGAATTCAAAGGCGACGTCGGCTTTACGTTTTGCCAACGCCAGCGCGTCTCCCGCCTGCTGCCAGGGCCGCTCAAAGGCGCCTACGCCAAACATATCCGCACCGTTCCAGCAGAACGTGTGCCAGTAACAGGCGGCGAAGCGCAGATGCTCTTCCATACGTTTGCCAAGCACCAGTTCATCTGGATTGTAATGGCGGAATGCCAGAGGATTGGTGCTTTTAGGGCCTTCGAAACGTACGCGTTCAAGTTGGTCGAAATAAGCTTGCATAATGGACTCCGTAATCAGGAAAACGAGCGGCCGGGCGAATATGTACTTATCCTGGATTTTCCCCGGCGGATGCTCAATTACGTTATTTCACACTGCCCTTCAGAGAATACCCAAACGTGCGCCACCTCGCAAAAAACGCTGAAAAATATACAAAGAAACTCTTTCGCAGCTATTTCATAAATTATGCAAATTGATGAGCGGGCTAATTTAAAAGCAGATCTGCGTCATAAATTGGCAATTAAACCAAAAATCATAACGGCAAGATAAAAATCTGTAATTGCCGCATTTTCAAACTGCGTCAACAATTCCTCCGTCTGCAAATGTAATCCATTCTTTAATCCGAATAATCACCACCCTACAGGTAACAATAATATGAAGATTAAGAACCTCTTACTGACATTATGTGCCTCCCTGGTCCTGACCAGCGTGAGCGGCATCGCTAAAGAAGTAAAAATCGGTATGGCCATTGATGACCTGCGCCTTGAGCGCTGGCAGAAAGACCGCGATATTTTTGTTAAGAAAGCCGAATCGCTTGGCGCGGAGGTATTTGTTCAGTCCGCCAACGGCAATGAAGAAACGCAGATGTCGCAAATCGAAAACATGATCAACCGTGGCGTGGATGTGCTGGTTATTATTCCTTACAACGGCCAGGTATTAAGTAACGTGGTGGCCGAAGCAAAACGTGAGGGCATTAAAGTATTAGCCTATGACCGCATGATTAATAACGCGGATATCGATTATTACATCTCCTTTGATAATGAAAAAGTCGGCGAATTGCAGGCGCAGAGCATTGTCGATAAGGTCCCTGCGGGAAATTATTTCTTAATGGGCGGCTCGCCTGTTGATAATAATGCAAAATTATTCCGTGCCGGGCAGATGAAAGTTTTAAAACCCTATATCGATAGCGGGAAAATAAAAGTGGTAGGCGATCAGTGGGCGGACGGCTGGCTGCCTGAAAACGCGCTGAAAATTATGGAAAATGCGCTGACCGCGAACAATAACAAAATTGATGCTGTTGTGGCTTCCAACGACGCCACCGCAGGCGGCGCTATCCAGGCATTAAGCGCGCAGGGGCTGGCGGGAAAAGTAGCTATCTCCGGCCAGGACGCAGACCTTGCGGGCGTGAAACGTATTATTGCCGGTACGCAAACCATGACGGTTTATAAGCCAATCACCAAGCTTGCAAATACCGCCGCTGAAATTGCGGTGGAATTAGGCGAAGGTAAACAGCCAGCCTCCGATGCCACGCTTAATAACGGCCTGAAAGCGGTTCCATCCCGCCTGCTTACGCCAATTGAAGTGGATAAAGCCAATATCGACAGCACCGTGGTGGCAGACGGTTTCCACAAAAAGAGCGAGCTCTGACCCATATCGCCCGTAGCGAGCTGCGGGCGGCAACCTTAGGCCAGACGGGGGAAGGGTTATGCCTTACTTGCTGGAAATGAAGAACATCACCAAGGCTTTTGGCGCGGTAAAGGCGGTGGACAACGTCAGCCTGTCGGTCAACGCCGGAGAAGTGATGTCGCTATGCGGCGAAAACGGCTCCGGAAAATCGACGCTGATGAAAGTGCTGTGCGGCATCTACCCCTGGGGCAGCTATGAGGGGGAAATCTGGTTTGCCGGTGAAAAACTTCAGGCAGGCCACATTCGCGACACCGAGCGTAAAGGCATCGCCATCATTCACCAGGAACTGGCGTTGGTGAAGCATCTCACCATCCTTGAGAACATTTTCCTCGGTGCCGAGATAACGCGCCACGGCGTGCTGGACTACGACAGCATGACGCTTCGCTGTCAGAAACTGCTGGCGCAGGTGAACCTGAATATTTCACCGGACACACGGGTGGGCGATTTGGGGCTTGGGCAACAGCAGCTGGTTGAGATAGCAAAAGCGCTCAACAAACAGGTGCGGCTGCTTATTCTGGATGAGCCCACGGCTTCGCTAACGGAGCGCGAAACGGAAGTCTTATTAAAGATCATTCGCGATCTGCAGGATCACGGCATCGCCTGCATCTATATCTCTCACAAGCTTAACGAAGTAAAAGCCATCTCTGATTCTATCTGCGTTATCCGCGACGGACAGCCCATCGGCACGCGCGATGCCGAACAGATGAGCGAAGACGACATCATCACCATGATGGTAGGCCGCGAGCTTACGGCGCTCTATCCGAATGAACCGCATCAAACGGGCGAGGAGATCCTGCGCGTTGAGCACCTCACTGCCTGGCATCCGGTCAACCGGCATATTAAACGCGTTAACGATATTTCGTTTTCGCTGCGCAAAGGAGAAATTCTCGGCATTGCCGGACTGGTGGGTGCCGGTCGTACCGAGGCCGTTCAGTGTCTGTTCGGCGTCTGGCCTGGCAAATCGGAGGGCGAGATTTTTATCGACAACAAACCGGTAAAAATCACCAGTTGCCAGCAGGCTATCGCCCAGGGTATCGCCATGGTGCCGGAAGACCGTAAAAGAGACGGTATCGTGCCGGTGATGGCGGTGGGGCAGAACATCACGCTGGCGTCGCTCGGACAGTTCTCCGGGGCGTTGACCAGCCTGGACGATGCCGCAGAACAAAACTGCATTTTGCAGTCTATTCAACGCCTGAAGGTTAAAACGTCGTCGCCGGGGCTGGCGATTGGCCGTCTGAGCGGCGGTAACCAGCAAAAGGCGATTCTCGCTCGCTGCCTGCTGCTTAACCCGCGCATTCTTATTCTTGATGAGCCGACGCGCGGCATTGATATTGGTGCCAAATACGAAATCTACAAACTTATTAATCAACTGGTACAACAAGGGATTGCCGTGATTGTTATCTCCTCTGAATTGCCCGAGGTGCTGGGTCTTAGCGACCGGATACTGGTGATGCACGAGGGGCGTATCAAAGCCAACCTGATTAACCACAACCTGACGCAGGAGCAGGTCATGGAAGCTGCTCTGAGGAGTGACCATCATGTCGAAAAGCAACCCGTCTGAAATGAAACTTGCCGCGCCGCTTGCCTCCCCCGTCGGGAGCCTGAAGGCGCTGAACCTGCAAGTTTTTGTCATGATTGCCGCCATCGTAGCGATCGTATTGTTTTTTACCTGGATGACGGATGGCGCCTATATGAGCGCGCGAAACGTCTCCAACCTGCTGCGCCAGACGGCCATCACCGGGATTCTGGCGGTGGGCATGGTGTTTGTGATTATCTCTGCGGAAATTGACCTCTCCGTTGGCTCCATGATGGGTCTGCTGGGCGGCGTGGCGGCGATTTTCGATGTCTGGCTGGGCTGGCCGCTGCCGCTCACCATTGTCGTTACGCTCGCGCTTGGTCTGGTGCTTGGTGCCTGGAACGGCTGGTGGGTGGCGTATCGCAAAGTGCCGTCATTTATCGTAACGCTGGCGGGCATGCTCGCGTTTCGCGGTGTGCTGATCGGCATCACTAATGGCACAACGGTTTCACCAACAAGCGCTGCTATGTCGCAAATCGGTCAAAGTTACCTGCCGGATGGCATTGGATTTGGCGTCGGCGCGCTGGGGCTGATGGCGTTTGTCGCCTGGCAATGGCGGCTTCGCGTACGTCGTCAGGCGCTTGGGCTGGTTACGCCTGCATCCACCAGTGTTGTAGGGCGACAGGCTATTACCGCAGTAATTGTGCTGGGTGCAGTCTGGCTGCTTAATGATTACCGTGGCGTTCCTACGCCGGTGTTGATCCTGACGCTGCTGTTGCTCGCCGGCATGTTTATGGCAACCCGCACCGCTTTTGGTCGTCGCATTTACGCCATTGGCGGCAACATCGAAGCAGCGCGTCTTTCTGGTATTAACGTTGAGCGTACCAAGCTTGCCGTATTTGCCATTAACGGGCTGATGGTGGCGATAGCCGGGCTAATTCTCAGCTCACGCCTCGGGGCCGGCTCCCCTTCCGCCGGGAACATCGCCGAGCTGGACGCCATCGCCGCGTGCGTTATTGGCGGCACCAGCCTTGCGGGCGGCATCGGTAGCGTTGCCGGGGCGGTGATGGGCGCATTTATTATGGCTTCGCTCGATAACGGAATGAGTATGATGGACGTTCCGACGTTCTGGCAGTACATCGTCAAAGGGGCCATTTTGCTGTTAGCGGTATGGATGGACTCGGCATCAAAACGTCGGGCGTGAGAATGTGCAAGCGATCACAATGCCGGGGCAAGGTTCCCCGGCTTTGCCGTTGCTATGGTATTCAAATACAGGGTGATTTTGGGAAGCTTTAGCATGTTTGAGAAACGTCATCGCATTACGTTGTTATTCAATGCCAACAAAGCTTACGACCGTCAGGTCGTTGAGGGCGTTGGCGAATATTTGCAGGCGTCTCAATCAGAATGGGACATCTTTATTGAAGAGGATTTTCGCGCCCGTATCGACAACATCAAGGAGTGGCTGGGGGACGGGGTCATTGCGGATTTCGACGATACGGAAATTGAAGGCTTGCTCGACGGGGCCGAAGTGCCGATTGTTGGCGTGGGGGGATCGTATCATCGTCCCGAGCATTATCCGCCGGTCCACTACATCGCAACGGATAATTACGCCCTCGTACAGAGCGCTTTTTTGCATTTGAAAGAGAAAGGCGTGCAGCGTTTTGCTTTTTACGGCCTGCCGGGCTCCAGCAATAAACGCTGGGCGGTGGAGCGAGAGCACGCCTTCCGCGAACTGGTTGCGGAAGAGAAATACCGTGGCGTGGTGTATCAGGGTATTGAGACCGCCCCGGAGAACTGGCAGCATGCGCAAAACAGGCTGGCTGACTGGGTGCAAACGTTGCCGCCACAAACGGGAATTATTGCGGTTACCGATGCCAGGGCCCGCCACCTGCTGCAGGTCTGCGAGCACCTGCATATTCCGGTGCCGGAAAAGCTGTGCGTGATTGGTATCGATAACGAAGAGCTTACGCGCTATTTGTCCCGCGTTGCATTATCTTCCGTGGCGCAGGGCACGCGACAGATGGGATACCAGGCGGCTAAGCTGCTGCATCGTCTGCTGGATAACGAAGCGTTACCGCTACAGCGGGTTCTGGTGCCGCCGGTGCGCGTCGTGGAGCGGCGCTCGACGGATTACCGTTCCCTGCACGATCCGGCGGTGATTCAGGCGATGCACTACATCCGTAATCACGCCTGCAAGGGTATTAAGGTGGAGCAGGTGCTGGATGCCGTGGGCATTTCGCGCTCTAACCTTGAAAAACGATTCAAAGAAGAAGTGGGTGAAACCATCCATGCGGTTATCCACGCGGAAAAGCTGGAGAAAGCGCGCAGCCTGCTGGTTTCTACTTCCCTGTCGATAAACGAAATTTCACAGATGTGCGGTTACCCTTCGCTACAGTATTTTTATTCTGTGTTTAAAAAAGAGTATGACGCCACGCCAAAAGAGCACCGGGAACGTTACAGCGAGATCCTGGTTTAATTAAAAAAAACGCCTTCAGAGTGAAGGCGTATAATGTTTTTTTTATTAACTTTGTTTTAACACTTCTTTTTTAATTACTTATTCAGTTCGCAGCCATTAAACGTTGGTTGCTCTGATACATCGCAAACAGGTAATTGTTATAGCTATTACCTCTTGTCGAATACCCTTTCAGCTTGTGGATCATATTGCTGGCGGTCACTTCCTGATCGGCTTTACGCAGCTGCGCACGCGATTTACGGAAAGATTTATAGGCCGGGTGCGTGTTCAGGTTGATGACGTATGCATTAACGCCTTCTTTCACTGAATTATAGTGCTGATAGCCTCTCACCTTACCGGAGCCGCTGTTGCAGTGGCGTCTGCCGCATTTCATACCGAACAGGTTGTTGTTGCTGCGGGCAAGCTTAGAAGTGCCCCAGCCGCTTTCCGCCGCCGCCATCGTTGCCACCATGTTGGTTGGGATGATGTCGACTTTTTCCATAAGCTGTTTCCACGGCACGCGGTTAGCGTTGCCGTTCCATGCGATCTTATAGCGCTGAGTGATGCCTTTCAGGCGTGTGCGTTCAGACGGCGACCAGCGCTGTTCGTACTGCTTGGACACAAGCCAGTTACGATCGGCGGTAATCGCAGCATTTTGACTGGTAATATATGGCATGACCGTCCGGAGAAACGCTTTTTTCCTTGGTGTTCCGGAAGGGTATTTTCGCAAATCAGGGAGAGATGCCAGTTCACTATTGCGAGAATACTCTTTCTTACTGCTTGCCAGTTTCTTACTTGCTGTCTTTTTGCTGTGTAGCGTGGTGCTTTTTGTTTTAACCGTTTTTGCGCTAACGGTGGTATGGGCTTTATGCGATTTTGGCTCATGTTTACTTGCTATTACCCCAGTTGAAAAACTGAAGGTCAGTAACATAAGTATCGCAGCCCCAAATCGTCGGATTGGGGTTGATATCATTGGGTCTCCTGGGCGGATCGATGCGTCTCGTATGCCTTAATTGTCAAAGGAATCGATGAAAGTAAACGCGAATACTACCAAAAATAAGGTTCCAGGGCACCTAAAAGAAATAATCCGATTCTGAAACGATGTCACGTATGATTTTCTTATGCACAAGAAAAGTATCGTGATATGCGAGGGTTATCGCATATTTTGGCAAAATGATACTTCGATCACTCACCCTCCTTTCTCCTCCCTTATAACCTCCTTTTGAGGATGAATAACACCCGTGAAAACAATGCCACACTGGTTAAAAGTTGCCCATGGATAAAAAAAATGAAAAAAATTCCTCTGCTGTTTTTACTTTTCCCGGGGCTCGCGTTGGCCAACTGGTCGGCAACGGGGCTGAATACTTTTAAAGAACAAAGGTCTGGCGTTTTTGTGAGCGAATCTGAGCTTGCGAAAGGCACTTTGCCGCTAAATCTGATGCAAGACCGGGTCTGCTGGCAGCCCGCTGAAACCGTTAAGCTCAATCAGATGCTCTCGCTTAAGCCCTGTGAAGGTGAAGCCCCACAGTGGAAACTCTTCCGCGAAGGGAATTATCAGGTGCAAATCGATATGCGCAGCGGCACGCCGACGCTTATGTTGAGCGTAAAAAGCACCGCGACAGCCGCGCCCGTTGATGCGACTCGCCAGTGTCCGAAATGGGATGGTCAGCCGCTGACCGTAGAGGTAAGCAAAACCTTCCCGGAAGGAAGTGCAGTACGCGATTTTTACAGCGGGCAAACGGCGACGGTGAAGCAAGGGCAGATAACCATGATGCCGGCGGCAAACAGCAACGGCTTACTGTTGCTTGAAAGCGCGACTACAGAGAAAGCCGCGCCGTTTAGCTGGCATAACGCGACGGTCTATTTTGTCTTAACTGACCGCTTTGAAAACGGTAACCCCGCAAACGACAGCAGCTATGGTCGCCATAAAGACGGCATGGATGAGATAGCCACTTTTCACGGCGGCGATCTCGCCGGTTTAACCGGCAAACTCGACTATCTGCAAAACCTCGGCGTCAACGCGCTGTGGATTAGCTCCCCGCTGGAACAAATTCACGGCTGGGTCGGCGGCGGCACGAAAGGGGATTTTCCGCACTACGCCTATCACGGCTACTACACCATGGACTGGACGAAGCTTGACGCCAACATGGGTACCGAAGACGATCTGCGTAAGCTGGTAGACGAAGCCCACAAGCGCGGTATCCGCATCCTGTTTGATATCGTCATGAACCACGCCGGCTACGCGACGCTTGCGGATATGCAGGAATACCAGTTCGGCGCGATGTACCTCAAAGGCGACGAACTGAACAAAACGCTCGGTAAACACTGGACCGACTGGAAACCCGGCCCCGGCCAGAGCTGGCACACCTTTAATGACTATATCAACTTCAGCGATAAAACCGCCTGGCAAAACTGGTGGGGCAAGAACTGGATCCGCACGGATATCGGCGATTACGACAATCCGGGCTTTGACGATCTCACTATGTCGCTTGCCTTCCTGCCGGATTTGAAAACCGAGTCAATGCAGCCCGCAGGCCTGCCGGTATTCTATCGCCACAAGCCTGACACTAATGCCAAAGAGATTGCGGGTTACACGGTGCGCGATTATATGACGCACTGGCTTAGCCAGTGGGTGCGCGATTACGGCATTGATGGTTTCCGTGTCGATACTGCCAAACACGTTGAAAAAGCGGCCTGGAAACAGCTGAAAGCCCAGTCGGTAGAGGCCCTGGCTGCCTGGAAACAGGCTAACCCGGACAAAAAAATGGACGATGCGCCGTTCTGGATGACGGGGGAATCCTGGGGGCACGGGGTGATGAAAAGCGACTACTACCGCAGCGGTTTTGACGCGATGATCAACTTTGATTATCAGGATCAGGCTGCGAAAGCCACGGACTGCCTGTCGAACATGGATATTACCTGGCAGCAAATGG
This sequence comes from Buttiauxella sp., assembly GCA_032051265.1. Lineage (GTDB taxonomy): Bacteria > Pseudomonadota > Gammaproteobacteria > Enterobacterales > Enterobacteriaceae > Dryocola. Next base: position 243,280 of record DAMBYU010000005.1, on the reverse strand, counting down.
CTGAAAAATTGCAGGATTTCAACGTGCTTAGCTATCTTTCCTCGCATGATACACGCCTGTTCCGTGAGGGCGGACAGCGGGCCGCAGAACTTCTGTTGCTGGCTCCCGGCGCGGTGCAGATTTTCTACGGCGATGAAACGGAGCGTCCGTTTGGCCCGACAGGCTCCGACCCGCTGCAGGGCACGCGCTCCGATATGAACTGGCGCCAGAACGCCGCCACGCTCGCACACTGGGAAAAAATCAGCCAGTTCCGCGCTCGCCACCCGGCGGTGGGCGCAGGCAAGCAGAACACGTTGAGTATGAAAGAGGGTTATGGATTTAGCCGCCAGGCGGGTGACGATAAGGTGATGGTGGTTTGGGCGGGGAATCAATGATCGGCATTTAATGCTATTCATTCCGCTCAGGGCAGCATATTGACAATGGCAGGCTATCCTTAATGCGTTTGCACCGCGTCATCTCCGGCGCTATGGTTAGCCTCTTTTTGACAGTAAGCGACAGATCTACGTTATGACGTTTTCACTTTTCGGCGACAAATTTACCCGCCATGCAGGCATTACACGCCTGATGGAGGACCTCAACGACGGTTTACGCACGCCGGGCGCCATTATGCTCGGCGGCGGTAACCCGGCACAGATACCCGCGATGAACGAATATTTCCAGAACCTGCTGGCAGACATGCTGGCGAGCGGGAAAATGGCTGACGCGCTGTGCAATTACGACGGTCCGCAGGGGAAAAGTGAGCTACTCGACGCGCTTGCCGGTATGCTTCGCACCGAATCAGGTTGGGATATTGAACCGCAGAATATTGCGCTGACAAATGGCAGTCAGAGCGCATTTTTCTACTTATTTAATCTCTTTGCCGGTCGCCATGCCGATGGCAGCACTAAAAAAGTGCTCTTCCCGCTGGCGCCGGAATACATCGGCTACGGCGATTCAGGCCTCGAAGACGACCTGTTTGTCTCGGCGCGGCCGAATATTGAGCTGCTGCCGGAAGGCCAGTTTAAATACCACGTCGATTTCGAGCATCTGCACATCGGGGAAGACACCGGGATGATTTGCGTCTCGCGTCCAACCAACCCGACGGGCAACGTCATCACCGATGAAGAGCTGATTAAACTTGATGCGCTGGCGCACCAGCACGGTATCCCGCTGGTGATTGATAACGCCTATGGCGTGCCGTTCCCGGGCATTATCTTCAGCGAGGCGCGTCCGCTGTGGAATCCGAATATCGTGCTGTGCATGAGCCTGTCGAAGCTCGGCCTGCCGGGCAGCCGCTGCGGCATTATCATCGCCAATGAAAAAATCATCTCTGCTATCAGCAATATGAACGGCATTATCAGCCTCGCGCCCGGCGGTATTGGGCCGGCGATGGCGACGGAGATGATCAAACGCAACGATCTGCTGCGCCTGTCTGAAACCGTCATCAAACCGTTTTACTATCAGCGCGTGCAGGAAACTATCGCGGTTATTCGCCGCTATTTGTCGCCAGAACGCTGCCTGATCCATAAACCAGAAGGGGCGATTTTCCTCTGGCTGTGGTTTAAGGATTTACCGATCACGACTGAATTGCTCTACCAGCGCCTGAAAAAGCGCGGCGTGCTGATGGTGCCGGGCGACTACTTCTTCCCGGGGCTGGATAAACCCTGGCCGCACACGCACCAGTGCATGCGTATGAACTACGTGCCGGAGCCGGAAAAAATAGAGGCGGGCGTGAAGATTCTGGCCGAAGAGATTGAGCGTGCCTGGGCGGAAGCTAAGTAGCGCTCAACAGGGTGGATGGCGCACGCCACCCACCCTGCTTTTACCGTACAACTAAAGTGTCGTACCCCTTCCAGCGGTAGTTCAGCATCGAAATGCCCCAGCAGACGATAAACAGCGCGACGACCACAAAGCCCGCGTTGCCGAGGTTGTCATTCAGCATGTTAACCCAGCGCCAGACGCCGTTTTGCAGGTCAAATTTCTCCGCCAGCAGCCCCAGCGCCTCCAGCCCGCCGATAAACAGCGCTATTACCACTGACGTGCCGGTTATCGTCATGTTGTAATAAAGCTTGCGCTGCGGCTTGTTAAAGGCCCAGCCGTAGGCGCCGACCATAATGACGTTATCAAGGGTATCGACCAGCGCCATGCCGCTTGCAAACAGCGCCGGGAACACCAGAATCGACCAGATGCTCATCCCGCTGGAGGCGCTGGCGGCAGAAATACCCAGCACGCCAATTTCCGTTGCGGTATCAAACCCGAGGCCAAACAGAAAGCCCACCAGATACATGTGCCAGCTCTTGCTGATAAGCCGGAAGGTGGAGTGGAAAAGCCAGCTCATCAGGCCGCCTCCCTGCAGGTCGCAAGCTTCAGCATCCAGCGGCAGGCCACGTTTAAGCTGACGAAAGTTACGCCATACGCCGCGCAAAATCACCAGGTTCACCAGCGCCATCGCCAGCAGGAAACAGGCTGAGACCGCCGTGCCAATCGCGCCGCCGACGTCATGGAACCAGGCCATCTTATGCTGAAAGGCGGCAGCGGTGGCCGCAATGGCGACAGAAGCCAGCACGACAATGCTGGAATGCCCGAGGGAGAACCATGCGCCCACCCCAAACGGGCGTTTGCCCTGCTGCATCATCTTGCGCGTCACGTTATCGATGGCGGCAATATGGTCGGCATCCACCGCATGGCGTAGCCCATAGCACCAGGCCAGCAGGCTTGCCGCCATCAGCGCGGTGCTGTGCCGGAAGGAAACCAGCGCCCAGCCCCAGGCGGCAAGGTTGGCCACAATCAGCACCGCCAGCAGCGCTGCGGCGCGCGGTTGATTACGCAGAACTCGCACGAACATCTTTTTATCCTTGTAAAGCAGTTAATAAACGGGCGGCGGCAACAATGGCCTGACCGTAAGAAAGGGCACCGTCGCCTGCAGGCAACCGTGTCGGGAAGAGCAGAGTAAAATCTGCAAGGTGGTGATTAAAACGTTGTCGAATCAGCTTGTTATGCAGAACACCGCCGCCGAACGCAATCGTTCTGATACCCTGTTTATGCGCATGAAAACGGGCTAAGTCGGCAAAGCCCTTTGCCAGCGCATCATGAAAAGCCCATGCGCGAGCGGGGGCGGGTTCGCGCCAGGCAAGCCATTGCTGCCAGAAGGTGGCCATATCAAGCTGGCCTTCTTTCAGCGGAAGGGTGACGGGATACGTACATTCATCGCACCCTGACGCCAGCGCCTCAAACAGGCAGGCGGCCTCTCCCTCGTAGCTCTGCTGGCGCGGGGCGCAGTCTAATGCGCAGGCTGCGGCATCGAACAATCTTCCGGCTGATGAGGCAAGTGGGGCGTTGATCCCGCGCTCCACCGCCTTTGCCAGCGGCTGCCAGTTTTGCTGGCGAACGACGGCGGTTTCCGGGCGGTGCTGCCAGTCCGGCACAAAAGCCAGGCTGTGGGCAAGGAGATTGCGCCACGGCTGACGCGCCGCAAGATCGCCGCCCGGCAACGCTACCGCAGGCAGTCCGCCCAGGCGTTCGCACCGCTGATAGTTGACCCGCAGACACTCACCGCCCCACAGCTGCCGGTTGTGACCATATCCAATGCCATCCAGCGTCAGCGCTATCACATCGCCGCCGTCCAGCGGCCAGGCATGCTCGGCAAGGCAGGCCGCAGCGTGGGCGTGGTGATGCAAAACTTCACTGACGGGAAGCCCCATCTCGCGTCCTGCCCTGGCGCTTTGATAGCCAGGATGGGCGTCGATAACGATCTGCTCAGGCGTAAAATCCCAGGTCTGACATATCAGCTCACGCGCCCGGTGCCATTGCTGCTCAACGCCTTCCTCGGACAAATCGCCCAGATGCTGGCTGAGCACCGCCTGCTCGCCGCGCAGCAGACAGAAAGTGTTTTTTAAATCCGCGCCAACGGCCAGAATCGGTGGTAAACCGGTAAAGCCGGGCGGCAGCGACAGCGCGTCGGGGACAAAACCTCTGGCCCGGCGCAGCATTTCTCCGTCGGCACGGATAACGGAGTCATCCATGCGCTGCACGATATCGCGGTTGGTCAGCAGCCAGCCGTCGGCGATAGTTGCCAGCTCAGTAAGCGCCTGCTCATTGGTGAGCGCGGGAGGTTTGCCGTTCAGATTGCCGGAGGTCATCACCAGCGGCGCGCCAAAGTCCTGCATAAGAAGATGCTGTAGCGGGTTGGCGGGCAGCATCACGCCGATTTCCGTAAGGCCCGGCGCGATAGCCTGGCTTAAGCGTGGCAAAATAGCTTTATCCATCAGTACGACAGGCGCGGCAGGCGTAGTTAACCGGGCCGTAATCTGCGGCGGTAAACCGGCGCTTGTCGGCAGCATCACCGCCAGCGGTTTGGCAGGCCGGTGTTTGCGGACCCGCAATCGTTCGACGGCATTGTCATTGCATGCATCCACCGCCAGATGGAATCCGCCCAGCCCTTTTATCGCCACGATTTGCCCCGCTTTTAACGCCGCAACGGCCGCCTGCAACGCCTCGTCACGCTCCAGGTGCTGGTCGCCTTGCTGCCAGAAAATCTGCGGTCCGCAGTCAGGGCAGGCTACGGGCTGGGCGTGAAAACGCCGGTCCATCGGATTGCGATATTCGGCCTCGCAGACCGGGCAAAGAGGAAAGGCGGCCATCACGGTTTTAGGCCGGTCATACGGCATACCGTGGATGATGGTGAAACGGGGCCCGCAGTGCGTGCAGTTGATAAAGGGGTAGCGGTAGCGGCGATCCGCGGGATCGTTTAATTCGCGAAGGCAGTCCGGGCAGGTTGCCGCATCCGGCACAATTTGCGTGTCCATCGTGCCGCTATCGCTCTGCCGGATAGTAAAGTCAGCAGGAAGCTTTTCCCAGCGTATGGCTGAAGATGCAACGTCATCAATGCGCGCCAGCGGCGGGCAGTGGGTATAAAGCTCGCTGATAAACTCATCGGCGCCGGAGGCAAGGCGCACGATAACGCCTGCGCCATCGTTACAGACATCGCCGGTAAGTTGTAGCCGCAGGGCCAGTTGCCAGACGAAAGGCCGGAAGCCCACACCCTGCACTTTGCCGCGAATGCGCAGCATTACGCCGTTAAAATTCACAATATCTGCCAAAAATTTGCAATTTTCTGATGGCGCTGCGCTTACCCGACCTGGGAGAAGCTGGATTGTAGCGGGAATAAGCGTAAGCGCCATCCACCGTCAGGCCTCCACAGCCTGGCGCAAACGTGCCTTCATATCGTTATAGGTCGTCTGCGCGTAGTGCTCGGCCCACTGCTGGTCGGCAATATTGCTGACGTTAACCGCGCAATACTTCGTTTCCGGCGTTTTGGAAATCGGGTCGAGATTGTCCTGGGTCAGTTCGTTACAGGCGCCGATCCACCACTGATAGGTCATATAAACCGAGCCTTGATTAATGCGCTCGCTCACCTCGGCGCGGCTGATCACTTTGCCGCGACGCGAGCTGACCCATACCAGCTGGCGATCTTTTACGCCCAGGCGAGCCGCGTCCTCAGGGTGCATTTGCACAAAGCCCGGCTCGTCGGCCAGCGTCTGCAATGCCGCGCAGTTGCCGGTCATCGACCGGCAGGAATAGTGGCCCACTTCGCGGACGGTACACAGCACCAGCGGATAGTCCGCATCCGGCACTTCCGCAGGCGCTCGCCACGGGGCCGCAAAGAGCTGGCCTTTACCCGTTGGCGTGTCGAACTTGCTGTCTTTGTAGAGATACGGCGTGCCCGGATGATCAAGCGTCGGGCACGGCCACTGCACATGGCCCATGTCGCCCATTTTTTCGTAGGTTACGCCGTAGAACAGGGGACAAAGTTCACGCATCTCATCCCAGATCTGCTGGTTGCTGTCGTAGTGCATCGGATAGCCCATCGCACGGGCGATCAGGCTGATGATTTCCCAGTCGCGTTTGACGTTATATTTCGGCTCGATGGCCTTTTCGAAACGCTGGAAACCGCGGTCTGCGCAGGTAAAGACCCCGCCGTGCTCTCCCCATGACGTCGCGGGTAGCAGCACGTCCGCCGCTTCGGCGGTTTTGGTCATAAAGATGTCCTGCACCACCACGAAGTCGAGCGCGTCGAAGCCGCTGCGTACCAGGCCGAGATCTGCTTCGGTCTGTAACGGGTCTTCACCCATGATGTAGTAGGCTTTGATTTTGCCTTCCAGCGCCAGGTGCGGCACTTCGGTTATACGCACGCCGACTTCGGCATCCATATCTTCCACCCTGATGCCCCAGGCTTTGGCGAATCTGGCGCGGACTTCAGGATCGACCACCTCCTGGTAGCCGGGAAACTGATTCGGCAGCACGCCCATATCGCACGCGCCCTGCACGTTGTTCTGGCCGCGAACCGGACCCACGCCGACGTTTTCCCGTCCCAGGTTGCCGGTGAGTAGCGCAAGGCTCGACAGCCCTTTCACCACATCCACCGCCTGGCCAAACTGCGTCACGCCCATGCCCCACATAATGGTGGCGGATGGCGCGGCGGCGAAGGTGCGCATCGCCTGACGAACCTGCCGGGCCGGTACGCCCGTCAGATGCTCGATGTCTTCCGGCGCATAGCCCTTAACGTTTTCACGGTAGGCTTCCAGGCCTTCGGTATGTTTCGCCACGTACTCTTTGTCATAGAGATTCTCTTCGAGCAGCACGTGAGCAAAGGCGTTAACCAGCGCCATATTGCAGCCGTTTTTCAGCTGGAGATGCTGATCGGCAATGCGGGCGGTTTCGATGCGGCGCGGATCGCAGACGATAATTTTCGCGCCGTTTTCCTTCGCTTTAATGACGCGACGCGCCACGATCGGGTGCGAATCGGCACAGTTGTAGCCAAACACCAGCAGGCACTTTGACTTTTCTATATCGCCGATGGAGTTGCTCATTGCCCCGTTGCCCAGCGTCACCTGCAAACCCGCTACCGATGGCCCATGACAGACGCGCGCGCAGCAATCTACGTTATTGGTGTTGAGCACGCCGCGCGCGAATTTTTGCATCACATAGTTGGTTTCATTGCCCGTACCGCGTGACGAACCGGTAGTCATTATGGCGCGCGGTCCGTATTGTTCTTTAATGGCCTTCAGGCGATTTGCGGTATAGCTAATGGCTTCATCCCAGCTTACCGGCTGAAGCCTGCCGCCTTTTTCATAGCGGATCATCGGCTGGGTCAGACGGGGAGTGAGCAGCCTGGTGTCGTTGAGGAAATCCCACCCGTAATAGCCTTTCAGGCAAAGCTCGTTCTGGTTGGTGATGCCGTCAGCCGCTTCGGCACGGATAATTTTATGATTATCAACAACCAGTTTGAGTTTGCAGCCCGCACCGCAGTAAGGGCAGACGCTGGTAATTTTTTTCATCAGTAACAGACCTGTTAAAAGTTGAAATGCTTGATTTAGAAAATCAAAGATGAGGTTGCATCGAACGCGGCACGGCGGCGCTTTTCGGCGCTCATCTGTTCGAGTTTGTTGCGGTCAACGCAAATAATGGCGTTGGTTGGGCAGGCTTCCATACACGCCGGGCCTGCTTTGCGATGGTGGCAGAGGTCGCACTTATTGGCCTCGGCCTTTTCGGCCATCACGTTCAGACCCGCACCGCTATTACGCACAACCGGGCGCACAACGACTTCCATCGCGCCGTAAGGGCAGGCGACAACGCAGGTTTTGCAGCCGATGCAGCGTTCCTGCATCACGTTCACAAAGCCTCCATCACGGCTGATAGCGCCGTTCGGGCAGACGTTCGCGCAGGGTGCGTCTTCACACTGGCGGCACATCATGGCGGTAGAAATGTTTACGCCTTTAATGACGTGAATGCGCGGCAGGAAAGCCTGCGGGGTTAACTGCGAGCAATCCTGTTCTTCCTGATGGGAGACGACACAGGCTACTTCGCAGGTGCGGCAGCCAATACATTTGCTTGAATCAGCAATGATGAAACGGTTCACCATAAACTCCTGGGATGAATTTGTTATTGTGCGCTTTGCTATTCATAAAGCGTGCCAGCTTTTAACCTACTGTTATTCAATGCGTTATGCATTGACCAGGGGGCAAGTTGACAGTGGCATCGACACTTATGACGATGACATTTGGGGAAATGGCAGAAAGAATTTTACTTTTTGGGAACGGCGCTAACGCTTACACACCCTACAAGGAGCCTGCGGGCTAAATATAAAACCAGCCTCGTAGGGCAGGATAAGCGCAGCGCCATCTACCGTTAATCAGCAAAGCTCAGGCGCTTCCAGTTCGGCAAAGCCGCCTTTGCCTTCCCAGCCGGCCAGGCGCTGGTAAACGGTTTCTACCGCCGCTCTCACCGCTTCGGTCATCGGATAATAGAAGCCCACAATGTCCGGCTGAATGCCGAGGAAGATCACCTCGCCTGTATCCTCTTTAAGCTGATCGATAAGGTAGTTGAGGGGCATATTGTGGGTGGTCATCATAAACATCTCGGCGATATCGTCCGGATCGATAATGCGGATCTCGCCGGGATTCAGGCCCATATCCGTGGCATCTACCAGCAGCAAACGTTCTGGCCGCAGTTCGCGAATGGCGACCACGTCGTTTTCAGGCGCGGTGCCGCCATCGATCACCACCCAGTCGCCCTGCGGGGCTGCCTGGCACTTTTCCGCCAACAGCGGCCCGGCGCCGTCGTCGCCCATCATGCTGTTACCGACACAGAGTAAAACGTTAGTCATAGCGCCTCCGGACCATCAGGTAGATGGCGGGTTCAAGTTGGATAGCCTGCAACATGTCGAGCAGCGCCTGGCTCCAGCGCTGCTGCGCTGGCGTCTGGGCTGCTTTCGCCGCGTCAAAGGCTTTTGCCAGCAGCACGACGTGGCTCTGATCGATAACGATTTCGCCATAGCGCGGCACGCCTTCCATTTTGCGCCGCGCTTCGCTGCCTTCTTCCAGCGTGGCGATCCACGCCCGGTAGTCTGCAAACGGACAAACCAGGTTCTCTTTCAGGCAGTCGATCACGCCCAGGTGGTGGCCGATAGCCAGGCTGTAATAGACCACCTGCTGCGCGTCGTCCGGCGTGTTGTCGTTTTCATCAACGAACTTGCGGCTGAGCTGGCAGAACACCACCGATTCGCTCATTACACGCGCTCCTGCTGCACCAGGCTTTCCAGGTTAGCGACAATCTCGTTCAGACGCGGATCGTTCTCGGCGGCGAGCCACTGCTGCACGTTGTCGCCGCCTGCGGTGAGGTGGTTCATATAGCTGTCGGCAATCTGGCGGCCATAGCGATAGCCTGCCAGACGGCGAGCGGCGCGGTCGATGCGCACGCGCAGCGGCTGAACCATATCCGGATGCAGAAGTTGCGCGGGCTGCGCGTCCAGTTCGCAGGCCTCACGGGCGTGAATTTTCTGCTCCAGCAGGCCAAGCGCCATCGCAAAACCGTACAGCGTTGCCGCAGGCGTCGGCGGGCAGCCGGGAATATACACGTCCACCGGCACGATTTTGTCGGTGCCGCCCCACACGCAGTACAGGTCGTGGAAGATGCCGCCGCTGTTGCCGCACGCGCCGTAGGAGATGCAGATTTTTGGATCGGGCGCTGATTCCCAGGCGCGCAGAGCAGGAGAGCGCATCGCGCGAGTGACGGCACCGGTGAACAGTAAAATGTCGGCATGGCGCGGAGAGGGAACAACTTTGATCCCGAAGCGTTCGGCATCGAACAGCGGCGAAAGGGTGGCAAAAATTTCAATTTCGCAGCCGTTACAGCCGCCGCAGTCCACGCGGTAGACATAGGCGGAACGTTTAATTTTTTTTAGCAGCGACGCCTTCATGCTGGCGATGGATTCTTCCACCGTCATCGGCACCGGCAGGCCGTTGTGATCGCGTGGTCCTAAAAGGTTGCTCATTAGCTGGCCTCTCTCATCTGGCGGCTAAAGTTAATACGGTCAGACGACACCAGACCTTGCTGGCGTTTGCAGTCCGGGCAGGTTTCAAACGAGGCGCGATGCGATTCGGCACGTTTGTCCCCGTTGTGTTGCAGCAGCGCAATGGCGTAGTCGATCTCTTTTTGCACCGCATACGGCCTGCCGCATTCGCGGCAATTGCACAGGTCAAAACGCGCCTGCTGCAGGAAATCCGCTTTATTCCACACCGCCAGCTCATACTGCTGAGACAGCGTAATGGCTGCCGTCGGGCAGACTTCTTCACAGCGCGCGCAGAAGATGCAGCGTCCGAGGTTGAAGGTCCATGCCAGTTGTCCGCAGGCCAGATCGGTTTCCACGCTCAGCGCGTTGGACGGGCAGGCGTTTACGCACGCCGCGCAGCCAATGCACTGCTGCGGATTGTGCTCCGGCTTGCCGCGAAAATTGGCATCCACGGCTATCGGTTGCAGCGGGTATGACTCGGTAGCCACGCCGCCTTTGATGGCTTTTTTAATGAAGTTAAACATGATGACTCCCGGCTATTTCAACGGCGAATTGGTGCGCTCGATGCTGTAGCGCTCAAGCTCTTTGTACGGCACCACTTTCGTCTGGCGCTTGCGCACGTCCACCACCGTCATGCGGTCGGTACAGGAGTAGCAAGGGTCGAGGCTGCCGATAATCAGCGGCGCGTCAGAAACGGTGTTGCCGCGCAGCATGTAGCGCAGCGTCGGCCAGTTGGCGTAGGTCGCGGCCCGGCAGCGCCAGCGGTACAGCTTCTGGTTATCGCCGGTCATGCTCCAGTGAATATCATCTCCACGCGGCGCCTCGGAGAAGCCCAGCGCGAAGCGGTTTGGAATATAGGTGAAGCCTTCCACCGCAAGCGGTCCGCCGGGCAGGTTGTCCAGCCCGAAATCGATCATATTCAGCGCGGTGAAGACTTCGTTGATGCGCACTTTCAAACGCGAAAGCACATCGCAGCCGTCCAGGCTGTGGACTTCCATCGGCAGCAGGCCGTAACCGACAAACGGGTGATCGGCGCGGGTATCGCGGGCGTGGCCGCTGGCGCGCACCATCGGGCCAACGTTGCTGAAATCGCGGGCGATTTGCGGGTCGAGGCGGCCAATCCCCACGGTACGCTGCTCAATGTTTGGCGTGCTGAGCAGAATATCCACCAGATCTTTCACTTCGCGACGCATCTGCTGGGCGAGCTGACGGGTCTGGATCATGTCGTCTTTGAGCAGATCGCGGCGAATGCCGCCGATCAGGTTCAGACCGTAAGTTTTACGTGCGCCGGTGAGGATTTCCGCCATTTTCATGGACATTTCACGCACGCGGAAGAACTGCATAAAGCCGGAGTCAAAACCAACAAAGTGGCAGGCGAGGCCTAGGTTCAGCAGGTGGCTGTGCAGACGCTCCACTTCCAGCAAAATCGAGCGGATCATCTGGGCGCGCTCCGGCACCACGATGCCCATCGCATTCTCAACCGAGGTGGTGTACGCCGTGCTGTGGGCGAAGCCGCAGATACCGCATACGCGATCGGACAGGAAGGTGACTTCGTTGTAGCCCATGCGGGTTTCCGCCAGCTTTTCCATGCCACGGTGGACGTAGAACAGGCGGTAATCGGCATCGATAATATTTTCGCCGTCGACGAACAGGCGGAAGTGGCCCGGCTCATCGGAGGTGACGTGCAGCGGGCCGATCGGTACCACGTTGTTCTTTTTCGTGCCCAGCTCGTTGATGAACTCGTAGGTTTCCTGGTCGCTGGTTGGCGCCGGGCGCTGACGGTAGTCCATGCTGTCTTTGCGCAGCGGATAAAGATCGTCCGGCCAGTCATCCGGCAGCACCAGACGACGTTCGTCCGGCAGACCAACCGGCTGCAGGCCATACATGTCGCGCACTTCGCGTTCGCCCCATACGGCGGCGGGCACACGTGGCGTAACGGACGGGAATTCAGGTTTATCGGCATCCACTTCCACGCGCACGGTGATCCAGCATTTCACGCCGCTTTCCATCGACAGCACGTAATAGACCGCGTAGCTGCCGCAAAGCTGACGTTCATCGTTGCCGAACAGCACGGAGAGCCAGCCGCCCTGCTGGTAGTAAAGCCATTCCACCACTTCCGGCAGCATGTTGAGCTTCACGGTGACGGTAATTTGATCTTTGGTCTGCCAGGCTTCGTCGATTACCGCATGCGGAAATTGCTGATGTAATGCGGCGAGATAGTGTTGACCAATTTTTTCTTCAGACATGGATAAATTCTCTTAAATCACGCCGCCAGCAAGGAGACGAAGGCTAAAAAGGCAAAGCCAAAACCGGCCCAGGTAATGCGCGAGGTTTCCAGCATGCGCAGGCGCGCCATGCTGTTTTCAAACAGCGCAATAATCAGTACGCCCGCCACCAGCTTTACCGCTGCCAGAACCAGCGCGATAGCGAGGCCGTCCCAGCTAAATTCGCTCATCTGGCCCCACGGCAGGAAGACGCCAACAAACATCTGCAATACCACGAGCTGCTTGAGGGAAATTCCCCATTTCAGCACCGCAAAGCCCGCGCCGCTGTATTCGGTGAGCGGCCCTTCCTGGAGCTCCTGCTCCGCTTCGGCCAGATCGAACGGCAGCTTGCCCATCTCGATAAACGTGGCGAAGGCGCAGGCGGCTAACGCCAGCAGCAGCGTCAGAGAGTGGGCGACCGGCCAGTGATAAATCGTGCCGGCGATATTGCTGATGTGCGTGCTGCCAGCCACCTGGGCGGCAACCCACAGGCCGAGCAGCAGAATCGGCTCCACCAGCACGCCAAGCATGGCTTCACGGCTGGCGCCGATCGCCGTAAACGGACTGCCGGTATCCAGGCCTGCAATGGCGAAGAAGAAGCGGGCGATGGCGAACAGATAAATCAGCGTGATGAGATCGCCCAGGGGCGGCAGCGGCGAGGCGAGGGTGACCACGGGCAGCGCGGTGGCGATGGTCAGCATCACGCCAACCATCACAAACGGCATCAGGCGGAACACCCAGCCGGAGGCCGCAGGCGCCACGCTCTGACGGCCCAGCAGTTTGAACAGGTCGCGGTATTCCTGCATCACGCCCGGCCCGCGACGATTATGCAGTCGGGCGCGGGTGACGCGAGTGATACCAGACAGCAGCGGCGCAACGGCAAACAGCACCAGCGCCTGAATTATTGCAAAGTAAAAAGTAGTCATCTCAGGCTCCTTAAGCGATAACCGCAACCAGCAGCACGGCCAGTTCAATCATTGCCAGGCGGCGGAAGGTTCCGGCCAGGCAGTCGCCCTGCCAGCCCGGGAACCATTGCACCGGATTTAAGGTCTTGCGCAGCTTAAGCAGCGGAGCAAAGGCGGCTTTGACCGGCTGGGCAAATCCACCGGCGGTGATCACCATCGCCTGCTCGTGGTCATAACCGCAGACCCATGCGGAACCGCGAGTGCGGTTTGGCAAGCGGTCGCCGCGGAAAACCATCATCAGAATGAAAGGCAGCAGCGGGCAGGCTATCAGCAGCAGGGTTATCATCGGCTGTGAGACGGTGGTGCGTGCCGTGTGCAGCGGCAGCGGAACGGCATGTTGCAGCAGCGGCAGCAGCCACGGAGCGGCCACACCGGCCGCCACGCAGCACAGCGCCAGGATTGCCACGCTGGCATTCATCAGCCACGGCGCGGAAGTGGCATTTTCAGCCTCCGGCGTGCGCGGCGCGCCAAGGAACGTGACGCCATAGACTTTTGCCATGCACATCACGGCCAGCGCGCCGGTAATCGCCAGTCCTACGGCCAGCAGCGGCCCCAGGAAACGTCCAACAAACAGCGGCAGGCTGCCCAGACGGAAGAACGACTGGTAAATCACCCACTCACCGGCAAAACCGTTCAGCGGCGGCAGCGCGGCCATTGCCATTAACCCCACCAGCATGGCGAGCGAAATCAAAGGCATGCGTTTGCCGATGCCGCCGAGTTTTTCGATATCGCGATGCCCGGTGCGGAACCAGACCGCGCCCGCGCCCAAAAACAGCGTGGTTTTGAACAGGCTGTGGTTGAACAGGTGATACAGGCCGCCGACCATGCCCAGCGCCACAAGCGTAGGTTCTCTGAGCGCAACGCCCATCAGGCCGCAGCCCAGGCCGAGCAGAATAATGCCGATATTTTCAAGGGAGTGATAAGCCAGCAGGCGGTTGATGTTGTGCTCCATCAGCGCGTACAGGCCGCCAATAAAGGCCGTTACCATACCGATCGCCACCACCAGCACGCCCCACCAGAGGGGAACGGCGTTGCTGATAAGCGAGAAGGTCATGATGCCGTACAGGCCGATTTTCAGGATCACCGCCGAGAAGAGCGCCGCGGCAGGCGCAGAAGCGTTGGCGTGCGCCTGCGGAACCCAACCGTGCAGCGGAATAATCCCGGACAAAAAGCCGAAACCAACCAGACCAAGCAGCCAGACGGTGGCGCTGACGGATGTGCCGTTCAGCATCTGATGCAGTTCGCCGTAGTTGAGCGTGCCGTACTGGTTCCACAGCAGCCAGCAGGCGATCGCCAGCAATACGGTGCCGAGACGGCCCAGGGCAAACCAGAGCTGTCCGGACCGCGCGCAACCCGTCAGGAAATAGCCCGCCAGCGAGATAATCTCTGCCATCGCCACCAGCATGACGAAGTTGTTTGCCACCAGGGCGGCAACCGCCGCCGCCAGCACCAGATTCAGCAGGAAGCCGTTGGCGCGCACCGTCTGGTGACGATGCCAGTCGATGTTAAACAGGGAAATAAACAGGCCGCACAGGCCCACGGTGACCAGCCACACGCCGTTGAACGCGTTGAGCTGGATTTGCCAGTGCCAGATTTGCGCCTCGCCGTTTAAACCGGTTAGCGCTTCGAAACCCGCCATCAGCGTCAGCACGGCGCTAATCGCGCCGCCAAGCCCGCTAAGAAATCCGCTCAGCGGCTTATAAAAGGTGGTGGCGGCTGCAAGAACGGCGCTTGCCAGAAAGCCCAGCAGCGCCCAATGAATCAGAACAAAAGCACTCATTTTTTGGCCTCGGAGCGGGTAAACGAAGTGAGATCGCCAAGAGAAGCGCCGAGGGTAAGCTGGCGTTTGCGTTTATTGGCGGCGGTGAGATCGTTGTTATCCACCACACGCAGGGCTTTAGTTGGGCAGGTGCGCACGCACGCCGGACCATCCTCATCAAAGCTGCACAAATCACACTTCACGGCGATGGCGCGCACGCCGGGAACCCAGTCCAGCAGAGTGCTGACGCGAGCAGGGGCAGGCGGCGCCGGAGGCGCTTTCGGGCTATTGGCATTCGCCGGGATATGCATCGGGCGGCTGCCGGAAAATTCAATGGCGCCGAACGGGCAGGCGATGCCGCACAGTTTGCAGCTTACGCACAGGCTTTCATTAAGCTGCACGGCACCGTCAACGCGGGTAATGGCGTTAACCGGGCAAACGCCGGCGCAGGGGGCGTCTTCGCAGTGGTGGCACATCTGCGGCGCCGATTCAGTGGCGTTGCGCATTACTTTCAGACGCGGCATGGACTGCAGGCCGTGCAGGCGGTGCGTTTCAGCGCAGGCCGCCTCACAGGTATGACATCCCATGCAAAGTTTGGGGTCAGCGATTACAAAACGGTTCACCAGGTCTTCCTCAGGTGACAATCATCATTTTTGACGAAACCGTGCCGAAGGCTGTCGTTTCGACAGTTTTCGACACCCGGCGGGATCAGGCCAGCGCCTGATGCTGAAGCTGCACCAGCGAAACGGGCGCATCATCGTGTACGGCGGTGTACAGGCTGTCGTAAACCGGACGGATTTTTTCGAGGTAGTGCTCAAGCACCAGTTCACGATTGCGGTTGCTGATGCCACCGTCCAGACGGCCTTCATCATCCATAACGGCTTTAGCAATCAATACTTTGTCTTCACTGTCGCGTTTGCCGACGTAGTACTCGATGGTATGGCTGTTGAAGCCTTCCGCCAGCGCAACCTGGATGACGAAATGGCCGAAGAGGAAGAAGCGCAGGGAGTCGTTCGGGTTGCAGCCCACGGTATGATGCAGCCTGACTTTCGAGAGGGTGATGCCCTGAATCAGGGTGTTACAGTAATTTTGCCACTGCGCGAGCAGACGCTGGTGCTTATCGGCAATGTATTCGGCTTTTTCGCTCAGTTCCCAAATGTTCATTATTAACTCACTCTGTTTGTGCTGATTCCCCCCATAGAGCACGTTTCGTGCCAGTTTTTCATCTTGTTGTATTAATTGATTTTTAGTGATTTTGCTGCCGGAGGTCGCCGGTGTTGACATGTCATTTCGACATGTTTGACGGGTTGATGTCAGCGCTTCGTTTACCCGCCCTACGATAAAACTTGCCCGTTGTTGGCATCCTCCTTGCATTACCCGTCGCAGATACCCCGGAGGCAATATGCACGAAATCACCCTCTGCCAGCGTGCGCTGGAACTCATTGAGGCTCAGGCTAAGCGGCATGGCGCGCTACGCGTCACCGGCGTCTGGCTGGAAGTAGGCGCGTTCTCCTGCGTAGAGAAGAGCGCGCTGGAGTTCTGCTTCGAACTGGTTTGCCGCGACACGCTTGCCGAAGGCTGCCAGCTGCATATTCATCAGCAGGAAGCGGAATGCTGGTGTCATGACTGTCAGCAGCATGTGCAGCTTTTATCCTCGCTGGTGCGGCGCTGTCCGCTGTGCGCAGGCAGCAACTTACGCGTGGTGTCGGATGACGGCGTGCAGATCAGGCGTCTGGAAGTGGAGGAGAGTAGTTATGTGTAGTACCTGCGGTTGCGCTGAAGGCAACCTGTATATAGAAGGCGACGAACGCAACCCGCATTCCGGGTTTCGCAGCGCGCCGTTTGCTCCGGCGGCCCGCCCGCTGCGGCAAATTACCGGCGTAAAATTTGCGCCGACCGCCGACGAACAGGGCGACCTGCATTATGGTCACGGCGCGGCGGGCACGCACGCACCGGGCATGACCCAGCGCCGCATGCTGGAAATCGAACTAAACGTGCTGGATAAAAACAACCAGCTCGCGGTGTATAACCGCGAACAGTTTGCTAAACAGCGGCAGCTGGTGCTGAACCTGGTCTCCAGCCCCGGCTCCGGTAAAACGACTTTACTGACCGAAACGTTAAAACGCCTGCACGGCAATGTTCCTTGTGCGGTTATCGAAGGCGATCAGCAGACCATTAACGACGCGGCGCGCATTCGCGCCACCGGCACGCCGGCCATCCAGGTGAACACTGGTAAAGGCTGCCACCTGGACGCGCAGATGATTCGCGACGCTATGCAGCGCCTGCCGCTTGAGCGTAACGGCATCCTGTTTATTGAAAACGTCGGCAACCTTGTTTGCCCGGCGAGTTTCGATCTGGGCGAGCGTCATAAAGTGGCCGTGCTGTCGGTCACCGAAGGTGAAGACAAGCCGCTGAAATATCCGCATATGTTTGCCGCCGCCTCGCTGATGCTGCTCAACAAAATCGACCTGCTGCCGTATCTGCAGTTCGACGTGGAGAAGTGCCTCGATTACGCCCGTCAGGTGAACCCGAATATTGCCATCCTGCTGGTTTCCGCAACCAGCGGCGAAGGCATGGACAAGTGGCTGGACTGGCTGGAGGCACAGCGATGTGTATAGGCATTCCGGGTCAGATAGTTGAACGTCTGGCGGACGGCAGCGCCTTCGTTGACGTGTGCGGCATTAAACGCGAAGTGAATCTTGCCCTGGTGAATGATGCGCAGATCGGCCAGTGGGTACTGGTGCATGTGGGCTTTGCGATGAGCATTATCGACGAGGCCGAGGCCCGCGATACCCTCGACGCGCTGCAAAATATGTTTGAGGTGGAGCCTGATGTGGGTGCGTTACTGTATGGCGAGGATCGCGGCTGATGCGTTTTGTCGATGAATACCGCGCGCCGGAAAAAGTTATGCAGCTTATCGACGTGCTGCGCGAGAAAGCCCACAAGCTGTCCTGTACTGCCCGGCGTCCGCTGCGCATCATGGAGGTCTGCGGCGGGCACACGCACGCCATCTTTAAGTTTGGCCTCGATCAACTGCTGCCGGAAAATATCGAGTTTATTCATGGCCCTGGCTGCCCGGTTTGCGTCCTGCCGATGGGGCGCATCGATACCTGTATTGAAATAGCCGCTCATCCGGAAGTCATTTTCTGCACCTTTGGCGACGCGATGCGCGTGCCGGGTAAAAACGGTTCGCTGATGCAGGCCAAAGCGCGCGGCGCGGACGTGAGGGTGGTCTATTCGCCGCTCGATGCGCTGACGCTGGCAAAAGAAAATCCGCTGCGCAAGGTGGTGTTTTTCGGCCTCGGGTTTGAAACCACCATGCCTGCTACCGCCATTCTTTTACAGCAGGCTAAAGCGCAGGGCGTGGATAATTTCTACTTCTTCTGCCAGCACATAACGCTTATTCCTACGCTGCGCAGCCTGCTCGAGGAGCCTGATAACGGTATTGACGCGTTTCTGGCACCGGGCCACGTCAGCATGGTCATCGGCACGACGGCATACGATTTTATCGCTACGCAGTATCAGCGCCCGCTGGTAGTCGCGGGCTTTGAGCCACTGGATTTATTGCAGGGCGTGGTGATGCTGGTGGAACAAAAAATTCAGCAGCACAGCGCGGTGGAAAACCAGTACAGGCGCGTGGTGCCGGACGACGGCAATCTGCGTGCGCGTCGTGCCATTGCCGAGGTTTTCGCCATACAAGGCGACTCCGAGTGGCGTGGGCTTGGCACCATCAGCGAATCCGGGGTGCGTCTTACCGAAGACTATCGCCAGTTTGATGCGGAAGAACATTTCAAACCCGCACCGCAGCAGGTTTATGACGATCCGCGCGCGCGCTGCGGTGACGTGCTTACCGGGCGCTGCAAGCCGCATCAGTGTCCGATGTTTGGCAAAGCCTGTAATCCACAAAACGCCTTCGGCGCGCTGATGGTCTCCTCCGAGGGAGCCTGCGCCGCCTGGTATCAGTATCGCGGTCAGGAATGTACAGCATGAAAACCATAGAATTAGCCCACGGCAGCGGTGGCCAGGCGATGCAGCAGCTTATCGCCGATCTCTTTATGCAGGTCTTTGATAATCCGTGGCTTGCCGAGCAGGAAGATCAGGCGCGGCTGCCGCTTGCCGAACTCAACGCCTGCGGCGACCGTCTGGCGTTTTCCACCGACAGCTACGTTATCGACCCGCTGTTTTTCCCCGGCGGCGATATCGGCAAAATTGCGGTTTGCGGCACGGCGAACGATGTGGCGGTGAGCGGTGCGACGCCGCGCTGGCTATCCTGTGGGTTTATTCTCGAAGAAGGGCTGTCCTTTACCACCCTGGAGCGCGTTGTCACCAGCATGGCGGCCACGGCAAAAGAAGCGGGCGTCACTATTGTCACGGGCGATACCAAAGTGGTGCAGAGAGGCGCTGCGGATAAAATATTTATCAACACGGCGGGTATCGGGGCGATCCCCGCGCACCTTAGCTGGGGCGCAAACCAGATAAGCGCGGGGGATGTGCTGATTGTCAGCGGAACGCTGGGCGATCACGGCGCGACCATTCTTAACCTGCGTGAATCATTAGGGCTGGAAGGTGCGCTTGTCAGCGACTGCGCGGTGCTGGCGCCTCTTATCGCGCCGCTGGTGAATATTCCGGGCGTGAAAGCGCTGCGCGACGCGACGCGCGGCGGCGTAAACGCGGTACTACATGAGTTTGCGGCGATGAGCGGCTGCGGGATGGACATCGTCGAAAGCCAGCTGCCGCTTAATCCGGCGGTGCGCGGCGTTTGCGAACTGCTGGGCCTCGACGCGCTAAACTTTGCCAATGAGGGCAAGCTGGTTGTTGCGGCAAGTCGTGACGCGGCAGAGGCTGCTCTTAGCGCCCTACAGGCGCATCCGCTCGGACAAAATGCAGCGATTATTGGTGAGGTTGTCGAGCGAAAAGGCGTGCGGGTGATGGGATTGTACGGCGTCAAAAGAACGCTCGATCTGCCGCATTCTGAGCCACTGCCGCGCATTTGTTGATGTAAACCAGGAACCGGCAGGGTTCTCCTGGCTACACTTAAGCTTAATTTATATGACAAATAATACCGGACGCGGTTCTCCCCTCTTCATCCCGCTCCTCTCCCTCAGGGAGAAGAGGAAAAACGGGTAGTTTAGTTCTCCTGGTTCTGGATAAGCAAAATGCCATACACACCGATGAGCGATCTCGGGCAGCAAGGGTTATTCGACATCACGCGCACCCTGTTACAACAGCCCGATCTTCCGGCACTCGCATACTGCCTGACGCAGCTGGCGAAGCAGGGCGCGCTGGCGGATCGGGTGAATATTCTGCTCTACCACCCGCAGTATCAGCGCGTGGCGTACTATGGCATGGACAGGCAAGGCCTGGGACTGCATTACGATGATGAAATGGTGCTGGCCAATGGTCCGGTGCGCCGCTTGTTGTCACGCCCGGAAGCGCTCATCTGCACCCAGGAGGAGTTCAGTGAAACCTGGCCGCAGGTGATGAAGCTTGAGCTTTACGCGCCGTTTAGCCGCTACTGCCTGCTGCCGCTTGCCGCAGAGGGCAAAATCTTTGGCGGCTGTGAGTTTATTCGTAATAACGGGACCACCTGGAGCGATAAAGAGCTGGCGCGCCTGCATGCGCTCGCGCAGGTGGTCGGGCTGGTGGCGGAGCAAATCCAGACCCGCATCAGTTCGAACCAGGACTATAACCTTTTGTGCCGCGAGCGTGATGATTTCCGCATTCTGGTGGCGGTGACCAATGCCGTGCTTTCCAAGCTCGATCTCGACGAGCTGATCGGCGAAATCGCTCGCGAGATCCACCACTATTTTTCGATCGATTCGATCAGCATCGTGCTGCGTAGTAACCGTAAGGATCGTCTGGCGGTTTACTCAACTCACTATATTGAGGAGCAATCGCCGATTCACGATCAAAGCGACGTGGCGGAGGCTGGCACGCTTTCCGAGCGGGTGTTTAAAAGCGGAGAAATGCTGCTGCTCAATCTGCATCAGGGCGATCAGCTGGCCCCTTATGAACGCATGCTGTTTGAAATGTGGGGCAACCAGATACAGACGCTTTGCCTGCTGCCGCTGAACTTCGGCAATAACATGCTCGGCGTAATGAAACTGGCGCAGTGTGAGGCGGGCGTATTTACCCCGGCGAACCTCAAGCTGCTGCGCCAGATTGCCGAGCGTATCGCTATTGCGGTGGATAACGCCCTGGCCTGGCAGGAAATCAACCGCCTGAAAGAAAATCTGGTGGATGAAAACCTCTACCTCACCGAGCAGATCAATAACGTCGCCAGCGATTTTGGCGAAATTATTGGCCGCAGCGATTTGATGTCGAACGTGCTCAAACAGGTGGAAATGGTGGCGAAAAGCGACAGTACCGTACTGATCCTCGGAGAAACAGGGACCGGTAAAGAACTGATAGCGCGGGCCATTCATAATCTCAGCGAACGTAACAGTCGCCGGATGGTGAAAATCAACTGTGCGGCGATGCCCGCCGGACTGCTGGAGAGCGACCTGTTCGGCCACGAACGCGGGGCCTTTACCGGCGCCAATACCCAACGCATCGGACGTTTTGAACTCGCGGACAAAAGCTCGCTGTTCCTTGATGAAGTCGGCGATATGCCGCTGGAATTACAGCCTAAGCTGCTGCGCGTGTTGCAGGAGCAGGAGTTTGAGCGCCTCGGCAGCAACAAAATACAGCAGGTGGACGTGCGTCTGATTGCGGCAACCAATCGCAACCTGAAAGAGATGGTGGCGGAGCGGGAATTCCGCAGCGACCTCTACTATCGCCTGAACGTCTTCCCTATTACGCTGCCGCCGCTGCGCGAGCGTCCGGAAGATATTCCGCTGCTGGTGAAATCCTTCACTTTCAAAATCGCCCATCGCATGAATCGCAATATAGACAGCATACCTGCGGAAACGCTGCGCGCCTTAAGCCGTATGGAATGGCCGGGTAACGTGCGCGAGCTGGAGAATGTGATTGAAAGAGCGGTGCTACTGACGCGCGGCAACGTGCTGCATCTTTCCCTCCCGGAGATGGAATATCGCCTGCGTGAAGAAAAAACGGCGCCGCTGGTGGTGAATGCGGAGGTACGTGAAGGCGAAGACGAGGCGCAGCGAATTATACGCGTGCTCAAAGAAACCAACGGCGTTGTCGCGGGGCCGCGCGGCGCGGCGCAGCGTTTAGGCCTGAAACGTACCACGCTATTGTCACGTATGAAGCGTCTGGGGATTGATAAAGAGGGGATTTAGCCGGAAACTGGCTGCAAACTTACATTTCTATCAGGTATCAACCATGGCCATTATCCCGAAAAACTATACGCGACTGGAAAGCGGCTACCGTGAGAAGGCGCTAAAACTCTTCCCTTGGGTGTGCGGACGCTGTTCACGAGAATTCGTCTATTCGAACCTGCGCGAGCTTACCGTCCACCATATGGATCACGACCATACCAACAACCCGGAAGATGGCAGTAACTGGGAATTGCTGTGCCTGTACTGCCACGATCACGAGCACTCAAAATACACCGAAGCCGATCAATACGGCTCAACGGTGGTGGCCGGTGAAGATGCGCAGAAAGACGTCGGTGAAGCGACGTACAACCCTTTCGCGGATTTAAAGGCGATGCTGAATAAGAAGTAAAATTAGCAGCCAGCCAGCTACAAGCGTTCTGGTGGCTGGCTTGTCAAACCCTGCCCGTAGCCGCCAGCAGTTCTGCCAGATTTTCCGCATACACCACTTTTTGAACTTCTCCTTTTTAGGCAAAATATGCCGCACCGGCACTTGTATATCCCATTGATATATCCCAGGCATTCACTATGCTTATTGTATGAAAAATGAACGCCTGAGGAGAGCCTGATGGAAAAAAACACCGTCTTTAAAAGCAACCGTAGCCAGGCGGGCCACGCTCGTTCGCTTGGTTTAATCGTGGTGACCAATAATATGCGAGAGTTCACGCGCGTTCCCGGGCTGCGAACTGAAGAGTGGAAGGTAAAATAAGGCGCTGTATTACGCTAACTTCTCAATCCGAATTAATATGTTCCTTACAATATCGGCGCTTCCAGGCGGCGGGCGTTAAACCCACCGCCTTACGAAATATCTGCCGAAAATAGCCTACATCCTGAAAGCCGCAGCGCTCTGCCACTTCGCTTAGTGAACACGAATCCGTCAGCAGCAATTTTTCCGCGCTCAGTACGCGCTGACGATGGATCGCTTCCGTCACCGTCAGATGGAATGCTCGTCGATAAACACGACCCAGATAATCCGCATTGCAATGCAATTGTCCGGCAAGCGTGGAGGTGGAAATGGCAAAATGATACTGAGTGCGAATCAGCTGTTGGGCTTTGTAAGCCAGCGCCACACCGCTATTTTCCATGGGAGGAATATCGCCTGCGGCTATGGAAAGCTGCTGCATAATCAGCAGCAGAATTAATTCCAGGGCGGCACTGCGGTTTATCGCTTCCTGCTCGCTTAAAAACTGGCGGAATAAAGAAATAACGTACTGCGGGTCGCGGACTTTTCCATGCTGCGGCAATGATAATAAAGAAACGGGAAAACCATTTTCCTTTTTAGTTTGCGGATGCAGTTCAAAGTGCAGCCAGTAGAATTTTAAATCCTGGGGAAAAGTGCCGATGCCCACGTGTGTGCGATGTGGCCAAAGCAATAAACTTTCCCCCGCCTTAACGTTAAACACCGCGTTGTTTTCTTTGATCGTAAGCGTCCCTTTTTCCACAAAAATCAGCTCCCAGGAATCCAGCTGTCGTTGCGGATGAGTCCCCAGGCCTCGCGAAATAAACAGCCCGCCGTTCTGCACGCTAATTGGGAAAGAAATATTTAAATCAAGCACTTATTGTTCTTCTCTTTCAGTTTTCTCTCCACAGTGTAGATAAAGCGTATCGCGCAGGGGAATTTTTGGCCTCTTTTATCGATCTTCTTCACATTTTTCTCATCAGGTCGGAATCGTCATCTTTTTATACTTTTTTATCGCCTTGTTGATGCTTAAATAGCGTGCAGAATTAGTCGGGTACTTTGCAAAAGACAAAAATAACAAATCCAGGTTTTTTAACCCGATGACGCGAGGCGTTAATCATGACCTCTACCCCTATAAATAATACTGATATTGCAATATCGGCTGTAAACGACAAGCTTTCGATTCGCGAGAAAATAGGTTACGGACTGGGTGATGCGGGCGGTACGGTAATAACCTGCCTGATTATGAATTTCCTCACCTTTTTCTATACCGATGTTTTTGGTTTAACCCCGGCGATTGTTGGCACATTATTTATTGCCCTGCGAGTTTTTGATGCTATTTCCGATCCGTTGATGGGCATTATCGCCGACCGCACGCAAAGCCGTTATGGGCGTTTTCGCCCCTGGCAGCTCTGGGTGGCGGTGCCGATCGGCATTATCGGCGTATTAACCTTCACCGTGCCCGATCTCAGCGCCAATATGAAAATTCTCTGGGCATTCGGGACCTATCTTTTACTTTCCGTAGGTTACACCGCCATCAATGTGCCTTACTGCGCGCTTATTAACACCATGACCACCCGCCACGATGAAGTCATTTCCTGCCAGTCCTGGCGTTTTGTGCTGTGCGGTGTGGCAGGGTTTTTGGTTTCCGTTGGCCTGCCGTGGCTGGTTGAGATTATCGGCCAGGGTAACGCGGCAAAAGGTTATCAGACGGGCGTGGGGATCCTGTGCGCTGTCGCTGTAGTGATGTTTTTGTGCTGTTTCTTCTGGGTTCGTGAGCGGGTGCCGCTGGCGCTGATGGGAAAATTTACCCTGCGTGAACACCTGGCGGGGCTGCGTAAAAACGATCAACTGCTGCTAAGTCTGGTGATGTCCTTCCTGCTAATTAACGTATTCAACCTGCGTGGCGGCGGATATATGTATTTCATCACCTACGTATTGCAGGGAAGCGCTGCGTTCGCCTCGCTGTTTTTCACCATGGTGACGTTCGCCGCCATCCTGGGGGCGGTGATTGTTAATCCGCTATCCCGCCGCTTTGATACGGTCAAGCTTTACTATTACACCAACCTGGTACTGGCGGCGATCGCCCTGGGGATGTGGATGCTGCCTGCCGGGCCTGCTTATCAGACGCTGTGGCTGGCGGTAATCCTTGGCAACGGCATTATCCTGGGTTTCACGCTGCCGCTGCACTTCTCTATCATGGCCTTTGCCGACGACTACGGCGAATGGAAAACCGGGGTGCGCTCGTCGGGCATGAACTTCGCGTTTAACCTGTTCTTTATCAAACTCGCCTGGGCTGCCAGTGCGGGTATTTTAAGCCTGGTATTCATCTTTGTGGCCTACCAGCCAGGCCTTGAGAACCAGACCCCGGCGTCGCTTTCCGGCATCACCGCGCTGGAAACCCTGTTACCTGCCGCTTTCCACCTGCTACTGGCTCTGGCTATCCGTCGGTGCCGCCTGAATAACCCGATGATGGCGCGCATTGCCACCGACTTGCACCAGCGCCACGTCCAGAACGCCTGAGGAGTTGAAATGAATCAGCCAGATGTTTTACAGGAAGTTGATCTGCACAAACTGAAAGTGACCGATGCTTTTTTGGGAGAGTACCAGCGCCTGGTGCGCGACGTGGTGATCCCCTATCAGTGGGATGCGCTTAACGATCGCATCGAAGAGGCCGATCCAAGCCACGCCATCGAAAACTTCGAAATTGCGGCTGGTCGCAAAGATGGCGAGTTTTACGGCATGGTGTTCCAGGACAGCGACGTGGCGAAATGGCTGGAAGCGGTCGCCTGGTCGCTGTGTCAGAAGCCAGACATGGAACTTGAGAAAACCGCCGATGAAGTGATTGAACTCATCGAAGCTGCGCAGTGTGAAGATGGCTACCTCAATACTTATTTCACCGTTAAAGCGCCGGAGCAGCGCTGGACGAACCTTGCAGAATGCCATGAGCTTTACTGTGCCGGGCATATGATTGAGGCGGGGGTGGCGTTTTTCCAGGCCACCGGAAAACGCCGCCTGCTGGATGTGGTATGCCGCTTTGCGGATCATATCGACAGCGTGTTCGGCCCCGGTGAAAATCAGTTGCATGGCTATCCCGGCCACCCGGAAATCGAACTGGCGCTGATGCGTCTGTATGAAGTGACAGACAATCCGCGCTACCTGAATCTGGTGAATTATTTTGTCGACGAACGTGGCGCTAAGCCGCATTTCTACGATATCGAATATGAAAAACGTGGGCGTACCTCGCACTGGAATATTTACGGTCCGGCGTGGATGGTAAAAGACAAAGCTTACAGTCAGGCACACGAGCCGCTGGCGCTACAGCAAACGGCTATCGGACACGCGGTGCGCTTTGTTTATCTGATGGCGGGCGTCGCGCACCTGGCGCGGCTGCATAAAGACGAGGAAAAACGTCAGACTTGTCTGCGCCTGTGGGACAATATGGTGCAGCGCCAGATGTATATCACCGGCGGGATTGGTTCACAGAGCAGCGGTGAGGCGTTCAGCTCAGACTATGATTTGCCGAACGACACGGTGTATGCGGAAAGCTGTGCATCCATCGGGCTGATGATGTTTGCCCGCCGTATGCTGCAAATGGAGGCGGACAGCCGCTTTGCCGACGTAATGGAGCGCGCGCTGTACAACACGGTGCTGGGTGGTATGGCGCTGGATGGGAAACATTTCTTCTATGTGAACCCGCTGGAGGTGCACCCTAAGACGCTTTCATTCAATCATATCTACGATCACGTCAAGCCGGTACGCCAGCGCTGGTTTGGCTGCGCCTGCTGTCCACCAAATATTGCGCGCGTGCTGACGTCACTCGGTCACTATATCTATACCCCGCAGCCGGATGCGCTCTATGTGCATTTGTATGTCGGTAACGAAATGGACGTGCCGGTAGGTGAGAAGGTGCTGCGCCTGAAAATCAGCGGCGACTATCCATGGCATGAGCAGGTGGTTATCACCATAACTTCGCCTGAGCCACTACAGCATACCATCGCGCTGCGCCTGCCTGACTGGTGTGATAATCCCCATGCCACGCTCAACGGCGAGGTTTGCGAAGGGGAAACGCGCAAAGGATATTTGCATCTGAAGCGCAACTGGCAGGAGGGCGACCGTATTGCGCTAACGCTTCCGATGCCGGTGCGTCGGGTCTATGGCAATCCGCTTTTGCGTCATATCGCTGGTAAAGTTGCCGTGCAGCGTGGGCCGCTGGTTTACTGTCTTGAGGAGGCGGATAACGGCGCGGAACTGCACAACCTGAAGCTGCCGAAAGAGAGCGCATTCACCCTGCTTCAGGGCAAAGGGATCTTTGCGCATAAGATTTTGATTCAGGCCGACGGGGTCTGCATGGAAAGCCGGCAGGCTGAGCAGCAGGCGCTTTATCACTATGATCAATCGCCGGTTGCCGCTGCACCGAAGAAACTAACCTTTATCCCGTGGTTTAGCTGGGCCAACCGTGGGGAAGGGGAAATGCGTATCTGGGTGGATGAGGAGTAAAGTGCGGCAGATGGGGGTTGGTCTGTAGATTCACCTTTTTCTGCCGCAGTGGGATCCCATTCAGGCGGTGGCCTGAATGGGATTTATTTTAGAACAGCCCTAACGGCTTATCGGAATAGCTCACCAGCAGGCATTTGGTCTGCTGATAGTGCTCCAGCATCATCTTGTGTGTTTCGCGTCCGATGCCGGACTGTTTATAACCGCCAAACGCGGCGTGGGCCGGATAGGCGTGATAGCAGTTGGTCCAGACTCGTCCCGCCTGAATGCCGCGGCCCATTTTATAGGCAAGGCTACCGTTGCGGCTCCAGACGCCCGCGCCCAGGCCGTATTCCGTGTCGTTTGCCAGCTCCAGCGCTTCTTCCATGGTTTTAAAGGTGGTAACGGCCAGCACCGGGCCAAAAATCTCCTCCTGGAAAACGCGCATGTTGTTTTTACCAAACAGGATGGTGGGCTCCAGGTAATAGCCAGCTTTCAGATCGCCTTCAAGCGCCTTGCGGCGCCCGCCGGTCAGCACTTCTGCCCCTTCTTTTTTACCGATATCGATATAGTTGAGGATAGTTTCCATCTGGCCCTGGGAAACCTGGGCGCCCATTTGCGTGCTGGCGTCGAGCGGGTTGCCGCTGCGGATGGATTCCACGCGGCGGATGGCTCGTTCCATAAAGCGTTCATAGATGGATTCCTGTACCAGCGCACGGCTCGGGCAGGTGCAGACTTCGCCCTGGTTGAAGGCGAACAGCGCAAAGCCTTCCAGCGCCTTATCAAAGAACGCGTCCTCTTCATCCATCACGTCGGCAAAGAAGATGTTCGGGGATTTACCGCCCAGCTCAAGCGTGACCGGAATAATATTCTGGGTCGCATACTGCATGATTTGCTGGCCCACTTCGGTGGAGCCGGTGAAGGCAACTTTGGCAATACGCTTTGAGGTGGCCAGATATTCGCCGATTTCACCGCCTGCGCCGTTGACCACGTTGATCACGCCCGGCGGCAGCAGGTCGCCGACCAGCTCCATCAGCAGCAATACGGATAGCGGCGTCAGACGCGCCGGTTTAAGCACGATACAGTTACCCGCGGCCAGCGCCGGGGCCATTTTCCAGCTCGCCATCAGCAGCGGGAAGTTCCAGGGAATGATCTGCGCGACGACGCCCAGCGGTTCGTGGAAATGGTACGCCACGGTTTCGCCGTCAACCTCGCTGATACCGCCCTCCTGCGCGCGTATACAGGAAGCAAAATAGCGGAAATGGTCGATGGCCAGCGGGACGTCGGCGCCGCTGGTTTCACGGATAGGCTTGCCGTTATCCCAGGTTTCGGCGGCGGCGAGCAGGTCAATGTTCTGCTCCATGCGATCGGCAATTTTTAACAGGATATTCGCTCTGTCCTGCACGGACATACCGCCCCAGCCCGCTTTCGCCTCGTGGGCCGCGTCCAGCGCCAGGTCGATATCACCTTTGCCGGAGCTGGCGATTTCACACAAAGGCTGGCCGGTGATCGGGGTAAGGTTTGCATAGTATTTGCCGTCTACTGGCGCTACCCACTGGCCGCCAATATAGTTGTCGTAACGTGGTTTCAGTTTCAGCGGGAAGCCATACTCGCCGGGAATAATGCGGGTATCGGGAGGATTAGTTGTCATGGTGTTCTCCTTGTCGCGGTTGCTTATCAAGGGTAAACCCCGGCGGCGATTTTTTCGCCAGCGTTCGCTAAGGTTTACGACGGCGCTCACGGATTAAATTTTTTGATTCGGAGTATTCAGCCAGCAGGTTAACTGATTTGATTCATACTAAAAGATTACCTTTTTCCCGTTTCGCACAAGGATTGCTCATGCGCCTGTTTATTAGTTTTGATGTAGGCGGTACCCATGTAAAACATGGTCTTTTCACCGAAGAGGGGGAGGTGCTGATAGCTGAAGAATATGATACCCACTACGATCGCCAGCTTTTTCTTAGCGCCTGGCAAAGCGTGGTGGCGGGCTACCGGCAACATAATGAAATCGCCGGTATTGCCATTAGTTTCCCGGGATATATCAATCCGCATACCGGGCAGGTGCCTAAAGCGGGATCGCTGTCGTTTCTGGACGGCTGCAACCTGCTGGAAATGTTTGGCGAACTCACCGATTTGCCGATCACCGTCGAAAACGATGCGAACTGTGCCGCGCTGGGCGAGATGTGGCTGGGCGCGGGCCACGATTATGATTCGCTGGTGTGTGTAACCATTGGTACGGGCATCGGCGGCGGCATTATCGTTAATCGCGAACTAATGCGTGGCTCGCACTTCCGGGCCGGGGAGTTCGGCGTGCTGCCTGTGGGACAATACGGCGAAGATATGCATCAGCTGGCCTCAGCCAAAGGGCTGATGGATGCCTGCCGCAGGGAGATGAATATCCCGGCAGACGAGAAGATCCACGGCCAGGATATTTTTGCCCGCGCCGAGACGGATTTACATATTCAGGGCGTGATCGATAACTGGGTTAAATACCTGGCGCGCGGAATTTATAGCGTGGTGTCGCTGTTCGACCCGCAGGCGATTTTGCTCGGCGGCGGCGTCAGCACGCAGCCAATGCTCTACCCGATGCTGGAACGCCATCTCGAAGGATTTAAGTTCTGGGACGTGCTGAAAGTGCCGATTCGCCCCTGCAAGCTCGGTAATAAAGCCGGGATGCTGGGGGCGGTCTGGTTGGCTAAGCAACGGTGATTTTCTCCTCACCCAGTTCCTTCAGGAGAGGGTGAGGAGAGAGGCTACTCGTTCTGGAACAGCGCTTTATCCCGCAATAAATGGTCGTTGCCGCGACGGCGCGTGAAGCCAGTCCGGTCGAAATATTCAAGGATCTGCACCGCAAGTTTGCGGCCTATACCGA
Organism: Buttiauxella sp.; assembly: GCA_032051265.1. Taxonomy (GTDB): domain Bacteria; phylum Pseudomonadota; class Gammaproteobacteria; order Enterobacterales; family Enterobacteriaceae; genus Dryocola. The sequence goes on along the minus strand of DAMBYU010000005.1, from coordinate 213,159 downwards.
GACGGTCGCGGAAATCTGCCGCGCTGGTGGCGCCCTGAGTTTGATCCAGTTCGCGGATCAAGCCGGCAAACGCCTGAATCCGATCGTTGCGGTAATAACGATCTTTTAAGATCGCCGTCACCAGACCGAGCTGAGCGGCAAAGCGCAGCAGCTGGCGCACCTTTTGTTCATCCTGTTTAATCTCCGCCGCCAGGTCGCGCACCCACCAGGGTTCGTCCCCAAACAGGCCGTCGATTTTCTCCCATATCGCCTGCTGCTCCGCTGAAAAACCGGGGTCATGGTCAGGCAGGTGCAGCCAGCCCTGACGGCTGACAAGCTTGCCTTCACGACGCATTTTCTCAATTAACGCCAGCACCAGAGGCTCGTTTTCACCCGGCAGCGCCATGCGCCGGAGGCGTTCGCGGCCTGGGCCTGGCTGATCGTCATGCTGCTGGTGGTAACGGGCAAGCGTATCGAGCAGTTTTTGCTGCCAGCGGGCGGCGACATTCATGCTTAACAGGTTATCGCCCGCCTGCATGTAACCCGGTTTTGCCAGCAGCGCCTCCAGGCCGTTGCCGGAGAGCTGGCGCGCCCAGGCGAAGGCGCTTAAGGAGACGGTGCCACGTTGTAAAAACACTTCCAGCGTTTGCTGGTCATCCTGCGTCTGTTCCAGCTGATGCAGCCATGCAAGATATGCCGCCTGGCGTTTACCCCGACGCGGAGCGTGCAGAAGAATAGCTCGCGCTCCGGCAAGTGTGGTGCGTGCAGCTATGTCACGCAGCACAAGTCGGTCGTTTTCCGCCAGCCACAGGGGCACATCCAGCACCAGCTCGGCAAGATCGCCTTCGAGCAGTGAAATGCGGCCGGTAACATGGCTTGCGGCGTGGTGAATATGCAGCGGCTGCCATTGCTGCAGCGGTGTGTGAACCTGAAGCTCAACGATAAGGCGTTCAACGGGCTGCAACGGTTTTTCGGTAAGCAGCCAGTCGCCACGGCTGATATCTGCTTTTTCAGCGTCGCCGTTGATGTTGAGCGCGATACGCTGCCCGGCAAACGCGGCGTCAGTCGGCTGGTTTTGTGCATGCAGGCCGCGCACGCGCATCGGCTTATCGACTCCTGTTAGCCATAACGTATCGCCGACTTTCACTTCGCCGCTAAGCGCCGTGCCCGTGACCACCAGGCCTGCGCCTTTCACGGTGAAAGCACGGTCAATCGCCAGCCGGAAACGGTGCTGACGAGGATGGGGGCGTTCCGGGATTTGCTGTAAATGCTCGCGCAGTTCGGCAATGCCCCTTTCTCCTGAGGCTGCGGTCACGTAGATTTTTGCATCCTGCCAGCCTGCTTCGCTGAGCATGGCTTCGACATCTTTCCGGACCTCTTCAATGCGCGTGTCGCTGACGCGGTCGGCTTTGGTCAGCGCGACGGTAACGGCAGGTTTGCCCGTCAGTTGCAGGATGGCGAGATGTTCGCGGGTTTGCGTCATTATGCCGTCGTCGCAGGCTACGACCAGCAAAGCGTGATCGATACCCCCCACGCCCGCCAGCATATTGGTAAGAAATTTTTCATGCCCCGGCACGTCGATAAAGCCGATGACTCGCCCGTCAGGCTGCGGCCAGTAGGCGTAGCCGAGGTCGATAGTCATGCCGCGTTTTTTTTCTTCCGGCAGTCGATCCGCATTCACGCCTGTCAGGGCCTGTAACAGCGTTGTTTTGCCGTGGTCCACGTGCCCGGCGGTGGCGATAATCATTGGGTCAGCATCTCCATAAAGCCCGCCTCATCTTCCAGGCAGCGTAAATCCAGCCACAGGCGTCCGTCGCTGATGCGCCCAATGATCGGTTTTGGCCGCTCGCGCAGGCTTTGGGTTAACGCACTTAGCGTGGCGCCACGCCCATCTTTTGGCGTGAAGGTGATGGCGGCGCTCGGCAGCCTGTCGACCGGCAGCGAACCGCTGCCAATCTGTGATAAACAAGCTTCCACGCGCACCTCGAATTGTTCGTCAAAACGCGATTGTATCGCAGGAACAAGACGCCGGGCCTGCTCGCTGATAGCAGCGGCATCACGAGTTAACAGGCGCAGCGTTGGCAGCCTTTCAACCAGGGCTTCCGGGTGTTGATACAGGCGTAACGTGGCCTCCAGCGCCGCCAGCGTCATTTTATCGGCACGCAGGGCGCGCTTGAGAGGATGCTGTTGCATGCGGGCGATAAGATCTTTCTTGCCGACGATAATTCCCGCCTGCGGGCCACCGAGCAGTTTATCCCCTGAGAAAGTCACCAGGCTCACGCCCGCCGCGATTAATTGCTTCGGCATAGGCTCCGGGGGCAATCCCCACTGGCTGAGATCGACCAGCGAGCCGCTGCCTAAGTCGCTGACCACGGGAACATTCAGCTCGTTACCCAGCTCGGCCAGCTCCGCCTCGGATACGGATTTGGTGAAGCCTTCAATCTGATAATTGCTGGTGTGGACTTTCATCAGCAGCGCGGCGTTGCCGCTGGTGGCCGCCAGACGATAGTCTTTCAGGTGGGTACGGTTGGTTGTGCCGACTTCCACGAGCTGACAGCCCGCCTGACGCATGACGTCCGGGATACGGAATGCACCGCCGATTTCCACCAGCTCACCGCGAGAGACGACCACTTCTCCGCCATCCGCACAGGCGGCCAGCATCAGCAGCACTGCCGCCGCGTTATTGTTAACGATACAGGCGTCTTCCGCTCCGGTCAGCTCGCACAGCAGATCGGCCAGCGCCCGATCGCGATGGCCGCGTGCTGCGCCATCCAGATTGTATTCCAGCGTAATCGGGGAGCGCATCACCTGGGTTACCGCTTCAACAGCCGCTTCTGCCTGTAAAGCACGTCCCAGGTTGGTGTGCAGCACGGTGCCTGTCAGGTTAAACACCGGCAATAACGCGCTTTGCTGACCTGCCTCGAGCTTTTTCTTCGCCTGAGCCGCCCAGTCTTCGTGCCATGCAGGTAACGCTTCTTGGGAACGGATGTACTCGCGTGCGTCATCAAGCATCTCCCGCAGGGCGTTAACTACGCGGGTATGGCCGAAATCATTAAGCAGGGCGCTGAACGATGCATCACGTAACAGGCGGTCTGTCGCCGGCAGTTGGCTATACAAAGTACGATGGGAGGTCATGGCAAACCGTGAGTTGAGGAGTGTTGCGTTAGTTTACAGGGGGAGCAAGCCCCCTGTCATAGAGGGAGATCATGCCGTTGGCGGTTCGGTGCGGGCAAAGCTTTCGCGCTGGAAAAGGACTTCAACCAGTTTGATAAGGTGCGGGCGATCGACGCACCAGCCGGGAGACACGCGGCGGAAGTTGATATAACCCACGGCGCAGGCCACGGCAATATTCGCAACGGTTAGCGGTTCGGCGGCGAGCGTTTTGTCCGCGGCGAGCTTCTCAAGCATGTCCAGCCCGCGGCTGATTTTTTCCCGCTGGCGCAGCAGCTCGGTTTCTGACTGTTGAGCGGGCGGGCGCTGCTGTTCACGTACTGAAACGAGCGCTGCATCCATAATCCCGTCCGCGAGCGCCTCTATCTGGCGCATTTTCAGCGCGGCTTTTGGCTCACGTGGGATAAGTGCGGGCGCAATGTCGAGCATCTCGAGATATTCCGCAATAACCGGCGAGTCAAACCAGTATTCATCTTCGCCGGTTACCAGAGCCGGAACCTTGCCCAACGGATTGTAATGCGGCGTGGCGCTTTCAGCCGTCCACGGATTGTCGTTCACAAACTCAAAGGTGATGCCTTTTTCCAGCAGGATGACCGAAATTTTGCGCACGTACGGGCTGGTGTAATTGCCGATCAGTTTCATTACAGCGTCCATTTTTAGCCAACAAGAGATAAGTATGGATCAGGATGGGTGAAAAGGCAGCGTTGGGCAGTTATGTAATAAAGCTACACCAGCAGACCCGCGAAGCGGCACTATGTGTCCAGAATCACACCAGGAAAATTCTGATGAAAATATTTTGTGATTTAAATCACGGAATACAAACAAACACGCAACGTAAAAATGTGACAATCATCACAAAATAACGCGTTACACGTTCAAATAATTATCACTGTATTATATTTACACGCCTGTTTTGTGATGCTCATCACGCTGCAACGCCCGTCCCCCCTGGATTGATGGTGATCTTCATCACATTATTTCCCTCGCGCTGGACAGTTAAACGATCACGTGCCAGATTCGCCTCACTTAAAGCATCTGGCAGGCTTTTCTGCCGCTACGTTAACAATAAACCTCGGGCTGCTTTCCCGGCGCGTAAACACAACAAGGGGTGTGCGTATGTCATCCGATATCAAGATCAGAGTGCAAAGCTTTGGTCGTTTCCTCAGCAATATGGTAATGCCAAACATCGGTGCATTTATTGCCTGGGGTATTATCACCGCGTTATTTATTCCCACCGGATGGTTGCCAAATGAGACGTTGGCGAAACTGGTAGGCCCGATGATCACCTATCTGCTGCCGCTGCTCATCGGTTATACCGGCGGCCGCTTAATCGGCGGCGATCGTGGTGGTGTGGTTGGTGCGATTACCACGATGGGCGTTATCGTCGGTGCGGATATGCCGATGTTCCTTGGCGCGATGATTGCAGGTCCCCTGGGTGGCTGGGCGATTAAACGTTTCGACCTCTGGGTAGACGGTAAGATCAAATCCGGCTTTGAAATGCTGGTGAATAACTTCTCCGCTGGCATCATCGGGATGATCCTGGCGATTCTGGCGTTTATGGGTATCGGCCCGGCCGTTGAAGTTCTCTCCAAAGTTCTGGCGGCGGGCGTTAACTTCATGGTTGTCCATGACATGCTGCCGCTGGCCTCTATCTTCGTAGAACCGGCGAAAATCCTGTTCCTGAACAACGCGATTAACCACGGTATCTTCTCGCCGCTGGGTATTCAGCAGTCTCACGAACTGGGCAAATCCATCTTCTTCCTGATTGAAGCCAACCCGGGCCCGGGTATGGGCGTGCTGATGGCATATATGTTCTTCGGCCGTGGTAATGCTAAGCAGTCTGCGGGCGGTGCGGCAATTATCCACTTCCTGGGCGGTATCCACGAAATCTACTTCCCGTATGTGCTGATGAATCCACGTCTGATCCTGGCCGTTATCCTCGGCGGTATGACTGGCGTGTTCACGCTGACTATCCTGAACGGCGGCCTGGTGTCCCCGGCATCTCCGGGCTCTATCCTGGCGGTGCTGGCGATGACGCCAAAAGGTGCTTACTTTGCGAACATCGCAGCAATCGTTGCGGCGATGGCGGTTTCCTTCGTGGTTTCTGCCATCCTGCTGAAAACCAGCAAGGTGAAAGAAGAAGACGATATTGAAGTAGCGGCTCGCCGAATGGCTGAGATGAAGGCCGAATCTAAAGGTGGCGCTACGCCACTGGCTGTGGGCGCTGGCGTGTCTAACGACCTGAGCCACGTGCGTAAAATCATCGTCGCCTGTGATGCCGGTATGGGATCAAGCGCGATGGGGGCGGGTGTTCTGCGTAAGAAAGTGAACGATGCGGGCCTGAAAAATATCTCCGTTACCAACAGCGCTATCAACAGCCTGCCGGAAGATGTGGATCTGGTGATTACGCACCGTGACCTGACCGAGCGCGCTATGCGCCAGGTGCCACAGGCACAGCACATTTCGCTGACCAACTTCCTGGACAGCGGCCTGTACACCGATCTGACCGAGCGTCTGGTTGCCGCACAGCGCCACATCGACAACGAAGTGAAGGTCCGGGACAGCCTGAAAGACAGCTTCGATGAGGGCAACAGCCAGCTGTTCAAACTGGGTGCGGATAATATCTTCCTTGGCCTGAGCGCTGCCAGCAAAGAAGAAGCTATTCGCTTTGCCGGTGAGCAACTGGTGAGCGGTGGTTACGTTCAGCCGGAATATGTCGATGCGATGTTTGAACGTGAGAAACTGACCCCAACTTATCTGGGTGAAGGTATCGCCGTGCCACACGGTACCGTTGAAGCGAAAGACCGCGTGCTGAAAACCGGCATCGTCTTCTGCCAGTACCCGGCGGGCGTGCACTTTGGCGAAGAGCCGGAAGATATGGCTCGTCTGGTTATCGGTATTGCTGCCCGCAATAACGAGCATATCCAGGTTATCACCAGCCTGACCAACGCGCTGGATGATGAAACCGTGATTGAGCGTCTGGCGAATACCACCAGCGTTCAGGAAGTTCTCGACCTGCTGGCAGGCAATAAGTAACAGAACTAACCCTCTCCCTCAGGGAGAGGGTTAGGGTGAGGGTTGTTTCCCCGAAACGACCTCACCCCAGCCCTCTCGGGTGATGCAAATTTAAGAAGGTGATTCAGATGAAAGCATTACATTTTGGCGCAGGTAATATCGGACGCGGCTTTATCGGCAAACTTCTGGCGGACGCAGGCATAGAGCTGACGTTTGCCGATGTGAATCAGGTTGTACTGGAGGCGCTGAACGCGCGTCGCAGTTACCAGGTGCATGTGGTTGGCGAACAAGAGCAGGTTGATACCGTCTCCAACGTGAATGCCGTCAGCAGCATCGGCGATGAGGTTATCGACCTGATTGCCGAGGTGGATCTGATCACCACCGCCGTAGGGCCAGTGGTGCTGGAGCGTATCGCTCCTTCCGTAGCGAAGGGCCTGCTCCTGCGTCGCGCAAACGGCAATGAAAAGCCGCTCAATATCATCGCCTGTGAAAATATGGTACGTGGCACCTCGCAGTTAAAAGGCCACGTAATGAAAGCGCTCCCGGAAGACGCCCACGCGTGGGTTGAACAGCACGTTGGCTTTGTGGATTCCGCCGTTGACCGCATTGTTCCCCCCTCTGAGTCCGCCACTAACGATCCGCTGGAAGTCACGGTTGAAACCTTCAGCGAGTGGATTGTTGATAAAACCCAGTTTAAAGGTGAGCTACCAGACATTCCGGGTATGGAACTGACTGATAATCTGATGGCTTTTGTAGAGCGTAAACTCTTCACGCTGAATACCGGGCATGCTATAACCGCGTACCTCGGCCAGCTGGCCGGCCACCAGACTATTCGCGATGCGATTCTGGATGAGAAAATCCGCACCGTGGTAAAAGGGGCGATGGATGAGAGCGGCGCGGTGCTGATCAAACGTTACGGCTTTGATGCCGATAAGCATGCGGCCTATATCCAGAAAATCCTCGGTCGTTTCGAGAACCCGTATCTGAAAGATGATGTGGAGCGTGTGGGCCGTCAGCCGCTGCGTAAATTAAGCGCGGGCGACCGCCTGATTAAACCGCTGCTTGGCACCCTGGAATATGGCTTGCCGCACGCAAACCTGGTAGAAGGGATTGCCGCTGCCATGCATTACCGCAGCGAGCAGGATCCACAGGCCCAGGAGCTGGCGGCGCTGCTGGCTGAAGCTGGCCCGCAGGCCGCGCTTGCGCAGATTTCAGGTCTCGATGCAAACAGCGAAGCAGTCGCTCAGGCGGTGAAGGCTTATAACGCAAAAGCGTAATGGAGAACGGGCGTGGCAGAAGCTGCGCCCTACACTAAATTTCAGTGATGCAGGCAAAGATGGAAGAAACACAGGCCTTTGAAAACCGGGTGCTTGAGCGTCTGAATGCCGGCAAAACCGTCAGAAGCCTGCTTATTGCCGCCGTTGAGCTCCTCACCGAAGCGGTCAATATCCTGGTGCTTCAGGTATTCCGTAAAGACGATTATGCGGTGAAGTACGCCGTTGAGCCGTTGCTGGACGGCGACGGCCCGCTGGGCGAGCTCTCCGTGCGTATGAAGCTTATCTACGGGCTTGGCGTGATGAACCGTGCCGAGTACGAAGATTGCGAACTGCTGATGGCGCTACGTGAAGAACTAAACCACGACGGCAGTGAATATAATTTTACCGATGATGAGATCCTCGGGCCGTTTGGCGAACTGCACTGCGTTACGGCTTTTCCGCCAGCGCCGACTATTATCGACGGCGGCGACCCTGAACTACAGGCTATGCAGCGACAGCGCTACCAGCAAATCGTCCGTTCAACGATGGTGCTTTCTCTTACCGAGCTGATCTCCAGGATCAGCTTAAAAAAAGCTTTCCAGAAGTAACCCCACCCGCAGAGCCTTTTCGCCCTCTTCCGCCGAATGGTGTATCCTTGCCGCAAAGCAATTTATTCACGGTTAAGCAAAAATGAAAGAAATCGAAAAAGCAGAAATTAAACGTCTTAGCGACCGCCTTGACGCCATCCGCCACGAAATGCCCGAGCTGCACCTTATCAACGAAGCGGAAAAATACGCCGAGCTGGAAAAAGAGAAGGCGAAGCTTGAGATTGAAATCGCTCGCTTACACGCGGTACGCAACCAGAAGCTGAGCAAAGAAGCGCAAAAGCTGATGGAGATGCCGTACAAACGCCCCATCACCAAAAAAGAGCAGGCGGACATGGGCAAGCTAAAGAAAGCCGTGCGCGGTCTGGTTATCGTGCATCCTATGACGGCGCTGGGCCGTGAAATGGATCTCGAAGTGATGACGGGTTTTTCTAAGACCGAGTTTTAAACAGCCTTACTGATTTAACTAAGGGATGTACCGTTCTGGTACGTCTCTTTTTTCTAAAAAATTCTCTTTTGCGAACCGTCTCCAGAGACTGTTTCTTTTCCCTTCAGGTTGAAAACCCAACAGACTATACTGGTCAAAACATCAACAGCCCGGAGCCAAACTAATGGGTGCATTACATCCCCTAATCGTTTCAGAATTTGAAACTAAAGAGCGGTCAGCCAGCTATGAGGCATGGTTCAAAGCCAAAGTGCAGGCTGCGCTTGACGACCCGCGTCCCGGTATTCCTCACGATGAGTTAATGGCAGAGATGGATGCTATTATTTCCGAAGCTGAAACAAGGATGAATAAGCAGGGGCTCGGCGTCTTGCATGCGCGGCAGGCGTATCCTGCAATCGACGAAATAAATAGCCGTTAACAGATTATTTTTAAAGCCAGCAGGTTACCCCGCCAGCCACATTCTTACTTCAGCACCTGCGGGTTCACGCAGTTCTCTTTTACTTCACCCGTTAGCGCGACAATCAGATTATCAACAGCGCAGGCCGCCATGTTGTAGCGCGTTTCATGCGTGGCGGAACCGATGTGCGGCAGGGCGACGACGTTTGGCATCTCCAGCAGCGGAGAGTTAACCGGCAGCGGCTCCTGCTCGAATACGTCCAGGCCCGCGGCGTGAATGGTGCCGTCTTGCAGCGCCTGAATCAGGGCTTTTTCATCAACCACCGGGCCGCGCCCTGCGTTAATCAGAATGGCGGAGGACTTCATTTTCGCCAGCTGTTCCGCGCCAATCATATGGTGCGTCTCTTCGGTCAGCGGCAGGGAAATACAGACGAAATCTGATTCCGCAAGCAGCGTATCCAGGTCGCAATAGCGCGCATTAAAGCGCTCTTCCGCTTCCTGATGATGGCGGCGAGCGTTATACAAAATCGGCATGCTAAAACCAAAGTGCGCGCGTTGCGCCAGCGCAAGGCCGATGCGGCCCATGCCGAGAATGCCCAGCGTTTTATGGTGCACGTCGATGCCAAACCAGTCCGGTCCGATGCTGCCTTGCCATTCACCCGCTTTTACTCGCCCGGCTACTTCTAAGGCGCGGCGGGCGGTTGTCAGCACCAGCGTCATCATGGTGTCCGCGACGGTTTCAGTCAGTACCGTTGGCGTATGCATTAGCGCGATGCGGCGGGCGGTGAGCGCCTCAACATCGAAATTATCGTAACCGACAGAAACGGTCGAAGCGGCGCGCAGCTTTGGCGCATGCTCTAAAAACGCCTCGTCGACTTTCTCGCTGGACCCCAGAATGCCCTGCGCATTAGCAAAAGCTTCTGCGTTCTGTTTTACGGTTTCCGGGCTTAAATCGCTTAACTGGGTAACGTTAAAATGGCTCTCAAGGCGGGCGAGCAGGTCGTCAGGTAGCTTTTTGTAGAGGATGACGGACGGCTTCATGATGTTCTCCGTAATTGAATTAAGCTCGACCGGGCGGCATTACACCGCCCGGTTGAAAGTCAGGCGTGGCGGGCACCTACCGGCAGCTGCTGGTTCGTTGCCGGTTTCACTATCAGAGTTAGCCACACTGAGGCGAGCAGCGCCACCCCCATAAAAATGTAGGACGCGGAAGGGTTGCCGGTTGCACCGTTCAGATAACCAACGAACCAGGAGCCAACAAATGAACCCAGCGCGCCCATGCTGTTAATCAGCGCCATCGCGCCACCGGCCACGTTTCTTGGCAGCATTTCCGGGATGATGGCGAAGAAGGGACCATAAGGTGCATACATTGCGGCACCGGCAATCACCAGCAGGGTGTAAGAAACCCAGAAATGGTTAGCGCCAACCAGCCAGGAGCCCAGGAACGCCAGCGCGCCAATCAGCAGCAGCGGCCAGACAAACAGCTTACGGTTCTGCATTTTGTCCGACGCCCAGGAAACGGCAATCATCGCGATAGTTGCCGCAAGGTAAGGAACCGAAGAAAGCCAGCCAACTTCCACCATGCCCATACCGCTGGCGCCTGCGCCACGAATTATCGACGGCAGCCACAGTACGAAGCCGTATACGCCAATGCTCCAGCAGAAATATTGCATACACAGCAGCACAACGTTGCGGGAGCGGAACGCTTCGCCGTAGTTGCGCACGGCTTTAATACCTTCCTGTTCCTTTTGCAGCTGTTCCTGCAACGCTCCTTTCTCAGCATCAGACAGCCAGCCTACCTGTGCCGGTTTATCTTTTACCAGCACCCACCAGGCAAACGCCCAGATAACCGCCGGGATACCTTCAAAGATAAACATTTCACGCCAGCCGAACGCCTGAATCAGGTAGCCGGACACCACCGACATCCACAGTACCGTGACCGGGTTGCCGAGGATCAGGAAAGTGTTGGCGCGAGAGCGTTCAGATTTGGTAAACCAGTTGCTGATATAAATCAGCATCGCGGGCATTACCGCAGCCTCTACCACGCCGAGCACAAAGCGAATGGCCGCCAGAGCCGGAATGTTGCTGACCATACCGGTCAGGGAGGCACAGGCGCCCCACAAAATCAGGCAGACGAAAATAAGCTTACGCACGCTACGGCGTTCGGCGTACATGGCGCCCGGGATCTGGAAGAAGAAGTAGCCCAGGAAGAACAGGGCGCCCAACAGGGACGAGATGCCTTTGGTGATGCCGAGGTCATCATTGATACCGGCGGCGGATGCAAAACTAAAGTTGGCGCGGTCGAGGTAGGCCAGGCTGTACGTGATAAACACGATAGGCATGATATACCACCAACGTTTTGGTGCGATTGTATTGGTTTTCATAAGGCTTGCCTCTGTGTTGAGGAGAGTCGCATCTTGCCGGATGTAGGGTACAGCCGATGCGGTATTGATTTATTCGCCCAGTGCAGCTCGGGTTGGCAACCCTTCGCTATCACCGATGACCTGTATTGCCAGGGAACCGATTTTGTTACCGCGGCTGACGGCATGCTGTAAGGATTTCCCTTCCAGCAGGGCGCTTATCACCCCGACCGCAAAGCCGTCGCCGGCGCCCACGGTATCGACCACGTTATCGATTTTTATGGCCGCTACCGCGCCTTTCTCGCCGGTGGCAGTTTTAAACCAGGCGCCGTCAACGCCGGTTTTCAGCACCACGGTTTTAACGCCGTGGTCGAGATAAAAGTCGGCGATCGCCTCCGGAGTTTTCTGTCCGGTGAGGATGACGCCTTCTTTCACGCCGGGCAGCACCCAGTCCGCCTGGAAAGCGAGCTGGTTCAGCTGCCCGATCATTTCGGCTTCGCTTTTCCACAGCACCGGACGCAAATTTGGGTCAAAGGAGATGGTTTTCCCTTTTTCCTTCATTAACTTAGCCGTGTGAGTAAGCAACTCGAGCGAGGTGGCGGAAAGCGCTGCCGCTACGCCGCTTAAGTGCAAATGACGTGCGCTAAAAAAGTAATCTTCGTTGAAATCTTCCACCGAGAGGTGGCTTGCTGCCGAGCCTTTACGGAAATACTCCACGATGGGATCGGTTCCATCTTCGACTTTAGATTTGAGCTGGAAGCCTGTCGCGTAGCGTGCATCGGTGGTAACGCCACGGCTGTCGATTTGCTCTTTCTCAAGCTGTTGCAGCACATAGCGGCCAAACGAGTCGTTACCTACGCGGCTCACCCAGCCCACCTTCAGGCCAAGACGCGCAAGGCCGGTGGCGACATTCAGCTCTGCGCCCGCTACGCGTTTTACGAACTGCCCGGCGGCGGCTAAATCACCGGTTTCGGTTGCCACAAACATCGCCATCGCTTCGCCGATGGTGATCACATCAAGCTGGTTGGGCATCGCTTACTCCTCGCGTAACAGGTTTACATAATGGCGGGTGACAGCGGTCAGATCGCGGCCCTCCAGCGGGAACTCTATGCCGCGAGGCGCATCGCCTGGCAGGCTGTTGAGCAGTTCCATCCAGCGCGGTTCGGCGTCATCCAGCGCAACAGCGCGGTAGTGATAATGGTGTGGAACGGCAGCCTTGACGTGGATGTAGCTGACGTTTGGCGCAAGCATGCGGGCAGCCGCCTCCGGCGATTCCTCAACCCACAGCCAGTTGGCCATATCAAAGGTTAGCTTCACCGGGAGATTTAGCACCTTACAGGCGGCCTGGAAGCGCTGTATGGGCGCGAGTTTTCCGCAGGCGGTCTGATCGTTCTCCACCACCAGCGCGACGTTAGTCTGTTCCAGCCATTGCTGCAGTAACGGGAATTGCTGACTGCTGCGAAACTCCCCGAGCGAAAGCTTCAGCCAGCCCGCATTAAGCTGGTGGGCTTCAAGCAACAGCGAAGGGAGCAGCTGATTGAGCTTCCCATCTTCAGTGAACAGCGGTTCCGGCGCGGAATAACAGGCCTGCAGCCTGTGGTCAGCGATATGTTTTGCCAGCTCCGGCAGGGAATCCAGCTGGATATTGCTCAGCAGTTCGCGGCGGATTTCTACGCCGTCCGCCCCTGCGTTGGCGATAATGGGTAGCAGCGCCTGCTGGCCGCCGAGGGCGGCGATGCGGTCATGCCCGTAAGCGGCAGTAACGACGATAATTTTTCGCGACATGAACAGCTCCATCACGGTAACAGCTAAGTAACATAGCTATTACGCTAGATGGAACCGGTTCCAAAGAGAAGCCAGCCATGCTGAATTTATGATCGCTATCACGAAGAAAGTTTTAGCGGGCGGTGGAACCTCGGACAATTAATTCACCGGAAAAGACCTGCTCATGCACGCTTTCAGTAGCGCCTTCAATGCGTTTCACCACCTGTTCGAGCGCGGCATAGCCCATCTGCCAGGTAGGCTGTTTCAGGGTGGTGATGCCTGCGCCTGCAAGTTCAGCCCATTCGAGCTCGTCAAAGCCCAGCAGGCCTATATCGCTGCCCCAGTGCAGACCAATGCGGCGCATAGAACGGGCAATCTGGAGGGTGAGTGCGCCATTTGCGGAAATCACCGCTTTGCGCATTCCGCGATGCTGCGTGTGGAACTGGCGCAGAGTGTTATCCATTACATCCGCTTCGTGCAGAGGGATTTCGGCGTTTTCCGCCACGATACCAGGATAACGGTCGACGGTGTTACGAAACGCGCGTAGGCGTTCGCGGCGGGTGTTAACCATGCCGAGCGGTTCGCTGAGAAACAGAATCGCTTCAAAACCTTGTTCGACGAGGTGCTCAGTAGCGGTTGTCGCGGCCTGAACGTTATCCAGCCCTACCGCATCGCAGGCGAAATCGGGGATTTTACGGTCAATAAGCACCATCGGCAGCGCCGACTGCTGCAGGCGGTTCAACCCCTCCTCACGCATTCCCACGGCGTTTACCACAATGCCTTCCACCTGGTAGCTGCGCAGTAAATCAAGGTAGTGCAGCTCCTGATCCACCTCGTTATTGGTGTTGCAGACCAGAGGCGTGAAGCCCTTTTCCCGGCACGCGGCTTCGATACCGCTCAGCACATCGACAGAATAAGGATTGGTGATATCGGCAATGATCAGGCCGATTAAACGGGTTCGGCCGCGTTTCAGGCCGCGAGCCATCTGGCTTGGGCGGTAGTTCAGTTCAGCAATCGCGGTTTCAATGCGGGTTCGCAGGTCGTCGGAGAGAACATTTTGTTCGCCGTTAAGATAGCGGGAAACGCTGGTTTTACCGGTTTTCGCCGCTTTCGCGACGTCGCTTATCGTGGGGCGCGCAGCCTTGCCGTTCATATCCGTCTCCTGGAAGGGGTAACTTTCCGGAGAGTAACATACATTTTGTGAGGCGGTGGATGACGCTGACGCTTATCCCTACGGCCTGGGATCGCGTAGGGCGGGTAAGCGCAGCGTCATCCGCCGTAGAGTTTAGGACAGAGGGCTTAACGTAATCTCTACGCGGCGGTTCTGGGCTTTGCCTTCGGCGGTGCTGTTGCTGGCGATTGGGTTCGCCGGGCCAACGCCTGTGGTACGCACGCGGCTGGCATCCACGCCCTGGGTGATGAGCGCGCTGCCAACGCCGTCTGCACGCTGCTGAGAGAGCTTCATATTCAGCTCGTTGCTGCCGGTGCTGTCGGTGTAGCCCACCACGTTAACTGCGGTTTTTGGATACTCTTTGAGCACCATTGCCACGCCGGTTAAGGTATTAGCCCCTGCCGGTTTAAGCGTAGCGCTGCTGCTGTCGAAGGTAACGTTATTCGGCATGTTCAGCACGATATTATCGCCATTTCGCGTCACGCTTACGCCTGTTCCCTGCATTTTATCGCGCAGTTTAGCTTCCTGCACATCCATATAATAACCTGCGCCGCCGCCCAGCGCGGCACCGGCCGCTGCGCCAATCAGGGCGCCTTTGCCGCGATCTTTTTTCGATGAAGAGAGTACGCCGACGCCTGCACCTACCAGTGAGCCAATGCCAGCGCCGATCCCGGATTTACCTGCTTCTTTTTCGCCTGTGTAGGGGTTGGTCGTACAGCCAGAAACTGCTAACGTGCCGCAAACCAGGGCGGCAATAATCATGCGATTGTTCATCTCATTTCCTATGCGAATGATAGATCTGTGCCGCACAAAGCAGCGGCGATTGATTATGACGTGTGAATGTGTAGAAAATTCCCCGGAGTCGTCTGAATTTGTAAACAATATTGAGTGGCCTCAGGCCGCCATCTGCAAACACCGGAGCCCGAATTGGCCAACAGATCCCCGACAAACAAACAGGTTTTAACCGCCGCCCACTGGGGGCCCATGGTGGTGGAAACTGATGGTGAAAACGTGCTTGCCTCTCGTGGCGCGCTGGCTACCGGACATGAAAACTCGCTTCAGCAAGCCGTACCGGATCAGGTTCACAGCAAAGCGCGCGTGCAGTATCCGATGGCGCGAAAAGGCTTTCTGGCCTCGCCTGCTGCGCCGCAGGGCGTGCGCGGCGAGGATGAATACGTGCGTATTAGCTGGGATGAAGCCCTGACGCTGATTCAACAGCAGCATCAGCGTATTCGCAACGCTTACGGCGCCGCGTCAATTTTTGCGGGCTCCTATGGCTGGCGCTCTAACGGCGTGCTGCACAAGGCCGCCACGCTGCTGCAGCGTTATATGAGCCTTGCCGGCGGCTACACCGGCCATCTGGGGGATTATTCCACCGGCGCAGCGCAGGTGATCATGCCGTATGTCGTGGGCGGTAACGAAGTTTATCAGCAGCAAACCAGCTGGCCTTTAGTGCTTGAGCACAGCGATGTCGTGGTGCTGTGGAGCGCTAACCCGCTGAACACGTTAAAGATTGCCTGGAACGCCAGCGACGAGCAGGGCATGAAGTATTTCGAACAGCTGAAAAACAGCGGTAAAACGGTGATCGCCATCGATCCGATGCGATCGGAAACGGTGGAGTTCTTCGGCGATCGCGTTCAGTGGATCGCGCCTGATATGGGAACAGACGTGGCTCTGATGCTTGGCATCGCCCATACGCTCGCCAGACACGGCTGGCACGATACGGACTTCCTGGCACGCTGCACATACGGCTACGAGAAGTTTTCCGCCTATCTGAAGGGTGAAACCGACGGCCAGCCGAAAAATGCCGAATGGGCGGCGAAGATTTGCGGCGTGCCGGTGCAGACCATCGAATATCTGGCACAGCTGTTCAGCAGCAACCGCACCATGCTGATGTCGGGCTGGGGAATGCAGCGCCAGCAGTACGGCGAGCAGAAACACTGGATGCTGGTGACGCTTGCCGCCATGCTCGGGCAGATTGGCACGCCGGGCGGTGGGTTTGGGCTTTCTTACCATTTTGCCAACGGCGGCAACCCTACGCGCCGCGCGGCTGTGCCCGGTTCGCTGCAGGGCTCGGTGGCTGGCGGTACGGATGCGGTGGAAAAAATTCCCGTCGCCCGCATCGTTGAAGCGCTGGAAAACCCCGGCGGGCCATATCAGCACAACGGGATGGAGAAAACCTTCCCGGATATTCGCATGTTGTGGTGGGCGGGCGGGGGTAATTTCACCCATCATCAGGACACTAATCGCCTGATTAAAGCGTGGCAGAAGCCGGAGCTGGTGGTTATCTCCGAATGCTTCTGGACGGCGGCGGCGAAGCATGCCGATATCGTGCTGCCGATTACGACCTCGTTTGAACGCAATGACCTGACCATGACCGGCGATTACAGCAACCAGCATCTGGTGCCGATGAAGCAGGTCGTCGCCCCGCGCGGCGAAGCGCGTAACGATTTTGACGTCTTTGCGGAGCTGAGCGAACTGTGGGAGCAGGGCGGTAAAGCGCGCTTTACCGAAGAGAAAAGCGAGCTGCAGTGGCTGGAAACTTTCTATGAAATGGCGAGAAGCCGTGGCGCATCACAGCAGATCACCCTGCCAGACTTCAGCGACTTCTGGGAAGCCAATCAGCTGATAGAAATGCCGGAAAGCGATAAAAACGCCGGGTTCGTGCGCTTTAGCGATTTCCGGGCCGATCCGCAGGCGAATCCGTTAAAAACGCCGAGCGGAAAAATTGAAATTTACTCGCAGCGAATCGCCGCCTTTGGCTATGAAGATTGCCCGCCGCACCCGACCTGGCTTGCGCCTGATGAATGGCAGGGTAACGCGGAAAAAGATCAGCTTCAGTTGCTTTCATCTCATCCGGCCCACCGTCTGCACAGCCAGCTCAACTATTCGGCCCTGCGTGATAAATATGCTATTGCCGGACGTGAGCCGCTGACGCTGCATCCTCGGGATGCCGCCGCGCGTGGTATCAGCGATGGCGATTTAGTGCGTGTCTGGAATCATCGCGGGCAGGTACTGGTGGGCGCGCAGGTTACCGAGGGTATTAAGCCCGGTGTGGTGTGTATCCATGAAGGCGCCTGGCCGGATCTGGATGGCGACGGGCTGTGTAAAAACGGCGCGGTAAACGTGCTGACGCTGGACATTCCTACATCACGTCTGGCCAATGGATGTGCAGCGAACTCTTCGCTGGTATGGGCTGAAAAATACCAGGGCCCGGCTCCTGCGGTTACGGCGTTTGATCCGCCTGTTAGCCCAGGGAGTTGAAACTGCGCAGCCGTTGGATGACATTTTCATCCAACGGCAGGCAGCGGAAATCGGTCATTATTGGCAATTCCTGAGTTGAATTGACGGCGGTGAGGTAGCGCTTTCTGAATTCTGTTGGCGTCATACGGCAATATTTATTGAAGGCGAAAATGAGCTGCTTGTGACCGCTAAAACCGCAGGTGTAGCTAATGTCGGTGATGGGAATAAGGGTGTCTTTTAGCAGCAGTTTTGCCTTATTAATCCTGATCATAGTCAGATATTCTTTGAAGTTATAGCCACTTATTTTCTTAAAAGTGCGCGAAAAATGGTGATAGCTGACGCCAGCGTTATCGGCAATGGTGGTGAGATTGAGCTCATCATCGAAATGCTGGTTGATAAATTCGATGCCGTATTTGACCAACTGCTGATCTTTCTTACGGATAGTGAACTGATGGCTTGCGGTCTGGTTTTCTCCGCTTGCGGCCAGCGCGCCTAACAGTTGATAAACCAGCGCGATACGCTGAAACGAGGCTTGAGCATAAACCAGATGCTCAAGCAGGGCGATCGAGCAATCTCTAATCTGGTGATCCGTCTTGCTCTCCTGCTGACCCGCTATCAGGGCGTAATTAATCTGCGGGGCCGGATGGGTTTCATCAAACAGATTAGGAGCGAACTGGATGGTTAATAGCTGACTATTCGGCGCGCGCGCCTCAAGGGAATGAATTTCATCCGGGTTGATATACAGCATGCTCCCCGCGCCTGTCACCGAAGTGGCGTGGCCTAACGTAACGGAGAACTCGCCCGACAGGATGCAGATAAGCTCCGGGGCTGTATGCCAGTGAGGCTCACAGTAATAAACCTCTGCGGCAAAGACATTGAGCTTCTCGGCATCAAACGAGATCAGCTCATAGCCACTGCCTTCATGGATAGCGGTTGCCGTTTGTCGCTGTGATTTTAACCTTGGCCGTTGCGTGACAGAAAAAGGAAACATCGGCTTAATCCCCGTCAGTTAAAGGCAAGACGCCTGAGGATCCCCCTTCCGTGTCAGGAAAGGGGGGATGTGTTTAGTCGTTACCCGGGCTCTCGCAGGGCTTGTGCCAGCTCCTGCCGGGTAATATCAATCGCCAGGAATTCCGTTAAGGCGATAAACAGGCCGCAGAACAGGTCCGGTGCAATCGCAATTAGTTTTTCCCTCACCTGTATTTCTGGCAAACCATTTTTGCTGGCTAACAGCGTTACCACGCGAGCAAATGCTGGTGGATTGTTGATCAGCTGCTGCAGCGAATTATCAGCTTTCAGGGGTAAATAGTAAGGTCTGGCCCGCAGATTGACCGCCATACTCATCGCAATATCTCGTGAGGAGCGTGCAATATGGAGGTGATACTCACCAGAATCTACTACCCAACCCCCAATACCGGGATGGAAACAGGCAAAGTCTTGCCAGGTTAGCTCCATGCTCACGGTTTTGGTTTCCCCGGCTTCGAGATGCACTTTGGTAAAGGCTTTTAAAGCTTGCTCTTCGCGCGTCAGGTCTCCCGCTGGCGCGGAGAGATAAAGCTGCACCACTTCTTTTCCGGCCATTTTACCGCTGTTGGTGACCTCAACGCTGACGGTTAATGCCTGGCCTTCTTCAAGCTGTGCTGTTGAGGTGGTCAGATTGGCATAGCTGAATGTGGTATAGCTCAGGCCAAAACCGAACGGGAATTGCGGCGTAAGTTTACGGCGATCGTAGTAGCGATAACCAACGTACAACCCCTCACTGTAGTGGTGACGAAGGTTTTCGCCAGGATAACTGAGCCAGGCGGGTGTCTCTTCAAGCGTATGGGGCACCGTCACGGTTAGTTTTCCACAAGGGTTGGCCTGGCCGAAGAGAATATCCGCTACCGCACGGCCCATACCTTGCCCGGCGAAGAAGGTTTCCAGCACCGCTTTGCAGCCGGATAACCAGGGCATTACTACCGCATCACTGTTGGCCAGCACAACGACCAGATTGGGTTGTACCCTGGCGACGGCGCGGATCAGGGCTTCATGAGCGGTGAGGATATTCAAATCTTTGCGATCGCCATTTTCGCCGTCTTCACCAATCGCAGTGCTGACGAAAATCACCGCTACATCGGCGTTTTTCGCTACCGCAACGGCCTGCGCTAAAGCCTGCTCGTCGATGGCGTTATCGTCCGGGGTGCCGATGGCAAATTCGATATTGAAATCGCTACCGGCGACGTCAAAAATCTCATCAAGAGGGCGGTCGAGCGTATAAGGCACGGTCGTGGCGCAACCGGAGCCCTGGATAACCGGCTCCTGGGCGGGTTTACCCAGCACGGCGACGGTACGTTGTTTACCGGGCCTTAGCGGCAAAATAGCATCTTCATTTTTCAGCAGCACAATGGATTCGGCGGCAAGACGCTGCGCCAGTTTGTGATGGAGCCGAAAATCCGCTTTTGTGTCTGGCTTGCGGTGTCGCTGAACTTTGTCGACCAGAGTCAGCATGCGCAGGCAGGCTGTGTCCAACACGTCTGCGGGGATCTCGCCGCGGTCGATCGCCTGCAACAGCTCCTGCTTATCGCGTTGGGTCTCTGGCATGGCCAGATCGTTCCCTGCCAGCAACGAAGCAGGGCGATCTTTAATGCCGTACCAGTCAGATATCACCAGGCCGTCATACTGCCATTCATTGCGCAAGACTTCGGTGAGCAACCACGGGTTTTGCGAGGTCTGCACGCCGTTAAGCAGATTGTAGGAGGACATTACCGTCCAGGGATTCGACTTATCGATTGCGCGTTTGAAACCAGATAAATAAATCTCGCGCAGCGCGCGTTCTTCAACCACCGAGTCCATTTCCGTGCGTCGAAATTCCGAGTTGTTGGCAGCAAAATGCTTCAGGCTGGCACCCACGCCGTTGTCCTGAAGGCCGTTGATAAGCGCCGCGGCTATATCACCGCTAACAACCGGATCTTCCGAGTAATATTCGTAGCCGCGACCGGCCAGCGGCGTGCGACGAATATTGATTCCAGGACCGAGCAGAATACCTACGCCCATCGCCTGGCACTCTTTCGCCAGAGCTTCACCCATTTGATACACCAGCTCGCTGTCCCAGCTACAGGCCAGTGTCGAACCATTAGGGAAACAGGTCGCCGGTTTTGACTTGCTGAAGAATGCTTCAGAGCCACCTTTATGTTCTTCTTGTTCAACCTCGCCGGCATTCTGGCTGACCACTTCAAGGAAGTCAGTGATGTTCCAGTTTTCCCCTTGTTCAATCTGGCTGGTGCTGTAGCGCACGCCGTAGGTGCCATCCGTCATGACGATATCTTCAATACCATACTGCGGGAAACTGGCGGTACGCCACAGGCCGCTGCCGCTGAGCAGCGCCACTTTCTCTTCGGCGCTCATGGCCGCAATGATGCGGTGGAAATTGTTTTTCATATCTATTACCTGTGAAGTTACAGCGCGTTAACCTTACGCAATTCAATATCTTTGATGATATTCCGGTAGGTATTCTCATCCAGGGCGTAGAAGAAGATGAACACCATGCCAAGGGCAAACATCAGGCCAGGAAAGAGCGTCATCATCAGATTGATGCCGTTTAACGCGTTGGCGCTGATATGGTCGGAAGAGTAGTCAAAATAGTCGAGCATGAGTCCGGCGCAGCCGCCGCCAATCGCCATGGCAATTTTGGTGATGAAGTTAAAGAAGCCGTAAATGGCACCTTCGGTTCGCACGCCCTGTTTCCATTCGGCAAACTCGACGGTGTCGGCAATCATCGACCACATCGCCACAAAGCCCATTCCCAACGTAATACTGAACAGGCAAACGCCGGTCATGATCAGATAGCTGTTATTCCCCGCCATAAAGTACTGGAACAGCATCCCCACAATTCCAATCAACAAGGCGAACTGCACCATTTTCTTTTTGCCCATCATGCTGATGAGTTTGCCAGATACCACTGTGCCCGCTACATAAGCAGCCGATTGAATTACAAAGAATTTTGCCGTAAAAGATTCATCGCCCAGCGAGTATTTAATGAAGTAAATCGCAATCGCCATCCATACCGTATAGGCGATATAGAAAAAGACGGTAAACGCGGAAAGGTTAATCAATGGCAGATTGCCGGACACTGCGGTAATCATCTCTTTAAGCGTTGGCTGCTTCTGTTCAGGCTGGCTTTTAACCCGTTCTTGGGTCATGCCAAAGCAGGCCAGGAAGAAGAAAGTGGCTAACAGACTGAAGCAGCTAACGGCAAAGACATAACCCATTTTCTGGTTGGTAAACTGCGAGATCAGCAGATCGGCGCTGGTCGAAACAATCAGATAACCAACAATCGCCAGTACAAAGCGATAAACCGATAGTGAAGCACGCGATCCTTCATGCTGAGTCAGCATATTAGTCATCGCGGAATAGGGCGTATTAACCGTGGTGTAGGCAAGGCAGTAAATAGTGTAAGAGAGAAGCGCGTAATAAAATTTAAACTCGCTGTCGAAAGTGCTGAAACACAGGATGGTTAACATGCCAAGCGGTACGGCACCAAACAGCAAATAAGGACGCAGCTTCCCGTAACGGGTGTACGTTTTATCAATAAAGTACCCGATGCAAATGTTAAATAACGCATCGAGTATTCGGGCAATCACAAAGATGAGACTCGCCTGAACGGCGGTAATGCCATAAATATTGGTATAGAAGAACAGTAAGAATAAAGAGACAAACCCAAATGACAGGTTAGAGGCCAGATCGCCAAACCCATAACCTATCTTTTCCCGGACGCTGACTTTTATATAACTGTCCGAGGCGATTTCTGCTGCTTTCATTGTTGCTCACTCATTCAGATTGGCTTCGTCCTGAGTATACCGGGAGGGCTGGCGACGGCTTGCCAGCGTTTGTTTAAACAGTTCTCATTTTTTGCTCTGTTTCGGCTTCGTGACGGAGTTGTGAGTGAGCTCACAGAGGAGCGAAGGCAGGCGTCGTTACGGCGTTTGATCCGCCCGCCAGCTCATAATCCAGGTTGGGTGGCGCGTTTCTGCCTGCCAGGCGCCTTCTTCAATGCGAAAGCCCTGGCGGTAGTAAAAATGCACCGCTCGCTGGTTTTTCTGATAAACCTCAAGGCTCAGTTCCGGGTAGTGCGCCTGCACATGTTTTATTAACGCGCGGCCAATCCCTTTACCGGAAAAAGCGTCGTCGACAAACAGCGCGCCGATAAAGCGCTTATCAAGGATGCTGATAAAACCGACGATTTTTTCTTGCGCCACGTAAACCCAGGTGCGCGACTGCGGAATATAGACGTTGCGCACAATCGATTCGCTTTCAACCCAGTAGCTTCTGGCGATAAACGGATGAGCATCAATGGTGCTGGCAAGCCATAGCTCAATCAGCGCATCCATCTCACCGGGCTGCAGAGAACGAATCATTTGCTGTTATCGGGGTGGCAGAAACAGCCGGTGATATGGTCGTTAACCAGCCCGCAGGCCTGCATAAACGAATAACAAATCGTTGAGCCCACGAATTTAAAGCCGCGTTTTTTCAGCGCCTTAGACAGCGCGTCTGAAGCGGGAGTCGTGGTGGCAATTTCTGTATGCGTGGCGGCGTTGTTTATCTGCGGCGCGTTATCCACAAACGACCAGACAAATGCCGGGAATTTTTCGCCGTTAGCTTCCATCGCCAGATAAGCCCTGGCGTTATTGATAATCGCCTCGATTTTACCGCGATGGCGAATAATACCTGCATCCTGCAACAGCAAGTCAACCTCTTCCGGCTGGAACAGCGCCACGACTTCCGGGTCAAAGTCTTTAAAACAGCGGCGATAGTTTTCGCGCTTTTTCAGCACGGTTATCCATGACAGGCCAGCCTGCTGTCCTTCAAGGCAGATCATCTCGAAAAGTTTTCTCCCCTCGGTGACCGGCACTCCCCATTCCCTGTCGTGATATTCAAGGTAGATCGGGTCCTGAGTAACCCATCCGCAACGCTGCATAGACTGTTCCCTCTGATGAAATAAATGCCGGCCAGCTTGACGTGCCTGATAAAGAGACAATAGTTAATCCAGGGGTATCCGCAAGCCCGTCAAAAAACACAAAAAGCAACGCCGGATTTGGCTCTTTCCTGGAGTCGTTTCAATGATAAAAAATGCTATACGCAGTGGTTGCCGTGTCACCTTTATCACGGCGCTGGCCTCTTGTTGTCTGCTCCATGCCACGCATGCGTTTGCGTGGCAGCAGGAATATATTGCAGAAGGCTCAACGGGCGACGCCCGGGATCGTTATACCTGGGACAGCGAGCGAGCGCCAGGCTATAACGAGATCCTTGCTGAACGTATTTATTCATCCATGATGCCGCAAAGCCAGGCAGGCCTTAATTATTCTGTCGGGAATGATAGCACCAGCCGCGATAATGCACGGCTCGGTATCGGCTGGACGTTTCCCGTAATGGGAAACATTACTACCGGCCCAACCGCGGGCTATAGCTGGGATGGTAGCTCAACGGCTATTTATAACGAATATGGCGACAGCGTGGTGGCATCGCGCTTTACCGATCAGCTCTGGCATGCCAGCGTTTCCACCGTGGGCTGGCGACTGGACTCCGCTATGAACGTTATTCGTCCATGGGCGCAGGTCAGCTATAACCATCAGTATGGCGATAATATCTGGAAAGCCCAGAGCGGTTCGCGTACCAATGCTGCAAGCGTCCAGGATACCAGCTGGATGGATGTGACGGTTGGTGCCGATGTGCCCATCGGCAAAAACGTGGCGGCATTCGCTTCTATGTCGCAGGCCGAGGGCGCTGCTACTGGCGAAGCGTATATGTATAACCTTGGCGTCAATGCACGTTTTTAAGCCATACCCTCTGCATCAGACGAGTGCTTTCGTCCCAAAAGAGTGCGTTTCAGGTAAATTTCGTGCGATGAAAAGGCGCAAACAGCCAACCCACTTACGATAATCCGCTGAATTAGGGGCATAAATAGACCTGGTACAAGCTTTGCAGTAGCCATTAATAAAACATGGTTATCCGCGAGGTAGGTATGTCTATAACACCACAGGCAGCAACGTTAAAACGTTCGTTAGGCAGTTTCCGTTTATGGGGCATCGCTGTAGGTCTGGTGATTTCCGGGGAATATTTTGGCTGGAGTTATGGCTGGTCGCAGGCGGGAACGCTGGGTTTTTTACTCGTCGCTCTGGCCATTGCCGCTATGTACTGCGCATTTATCTTCAGCTTTACCGAACTGACCACGGCGATCCCGCATGCGGGCGGGCCCTTTGCTTATGCCTATCGCGCTTTTGGGCCGACGGGCGGGTTCATTGCCGGCTTTGCCACTCTTATTGAGTTCATCTTTGCTCCGCCGGCTATCGCAATGGCTATCGGAGCCTACCTGAACGTGCAATTTCCTTCCCTCGATCCGAAATGGGTGGCCTGTGGGGCATACCTGATTTTTATGACGCTGAACATTCTTGGCGTCGGAATTGCCGCCACGTTTGAACTGATCGTGACGCTGTTGGCTATCTTCGAACTGCTGGTCTTTATGGGCGTTGTCGCTCCTGCATTTCAGTGGAGCAATTTTGCCAGCCATGGCTGGGCAGGCGCCGATAGCTTCACCGGCATGGCACTTCCGGGCATGTTTGCGGCCATCCCTTTTGCTATCTGGTTTTTTCTTGCCATTGAAGGGGCCTCTATGGCGGCAGAAGAGGCTAAAGATCCAAAACGCACCATTCCTCGCGCGCTGGGCGGAGGCATTATCACCCTCACCGTTCTGGCAGTAGGCGTGATGATCTTTGCTGGTGGCGTCGGCGACTGGCGCACGTTGTCCAACATTAACGACCCGCTTCCCCAGGCGATGAAAATGGAAGTGGGCAGCAACAGCGGCTGGCTGCATATGCTGGTGTGGCTGGGCCTGTTTGGGCTGGTTGCCTCGTTTCACGGGATCATCATGGGTTACTCCCGGCAGATTTTTTCGCTCGCCCGCGCCGGTTATTTGCCTGCAAGCCTCGCCAGGGTGAATCGTCGGACCCAGACGCCGCACCTGGCTATTCTTGCCGGTGGCGTCGTGGGCATCGCAGCTATTTTTTCGGATTCGCTGATCACGCTTAACGGACAACCGCTTACGGCCAGCATTGTGACGATGTCCGTCTTCGGCGCGATCGTGATGTATATCATCTCAATGGCCTCGTTGTTCAGATTGCGCCGCAGCGAGCCTCTTCTGGTTCGTCCTTTCAAAGCGCCACTCTTTCCCTTTGCGCCAGCGTTTGCTTTGGTGATGGCGGTTATCTGTCTGGTAGCTATGATTTATTACAACACCTTACTGGCGTTAATTTTTGTGGCGATGATGCTCGGCGGCTATATCTGGTTCCGGATAACGGCCCATGCCCGTGCCAGCGCCGCGGTAGATCCGCAGCTACGCGCCGCTTCCTGAGGAGCTGTGAATGTATCAAACCAGCCTGGCGCACCGTACCTATCGATTTGCCAGTTTAAAAGAGGTGATGGCTAAAGCCTCTCCGGCCCGTTCCGGAGATGTACTGGCCGGCGTGGCAGCGGGCAGCGCGGAAGAGCGTATGGCGGCGAAAATGGCGCTGGCCGATATTCCCCTTAAAGAAATTCTGGAAAATCCGCCGATCTCCTACGAACAGGATGAAGTGACCCGGTTGATTATCGATACCCATGATTCGGCCGCTTTTGCCGCCATCTCTCATCTGACCGTGGGTGATTTTCGTGACTGGCTGCTTGCGCAGAGCACAACCACCACGGTGTTGCAGCAGACGGCAAAAGGGATCACGCCCGAAATGGCTGCCGCCGTCAGTAAACTGATGCGCAACCAGGATTTAATTCTCGCCGCCAGTAAATGCCAGGTCACAACCCGGTTTCGCAACACTCTTGGATTGCCCGGGCATCTTAGCGTCCGGCTTCAGCCTAACCATCCTTGTGACGATCTGAGAGGCATTGCCGCCAGCATGGTAGACGGGCTGCTGTATGGCAGCGGCGATGCGGTGATTGGCATTAACCCGGCAAGCGACAGTTTGCCGGTGCTCGAACGTCTGGCCTGGATGCTGGATGAGGTGATCCAGCGGTTCGCCATCCCTGGCCAATCCTGCATTTTGACGCACGTAACCAACACGATGCAGCTTATTGAACGCGGCGTACCGGTAGATTTGGTTTTTCAGTCCGTGGCTGGAACCGAGGCGGCGAACAGCGGGTTTGGTATCAGTCTTGCTATGCTGAAAGAGGCCCATGAGGCGGCGTTGAGCCTTGGGCGCGGTACCGTGGGCAATAACGTGATGTATTTTGAAACCGGGCAGGGGAGCTGCCTGTCATCAAATGCCCATCACGGCGTCGATCAGCAAACCTGTGAGGCGCGAGCTTATGCGGTAGCACGTCAGTTCTCGCCGCTGCTGGTGAATACCGTGGTGGGGTTCATCGGGCCGGAATATCTTTATGACGGCAAGCAAATTATCCGCGCCGGTCTGGAAGATCACTTCTGCGGCAAGCTTATGGGGCTGCCGCTGGGCTGTGATGTCTGTTATACCAACCATGCCGAAGCCGATCAGGACGATATGGATACCCTGCTGACTTTACTTGGCGCGGCCGGGCTGACCTTTATGATGGGCGTGCCCGGAGCGGACGACATAATGCTCAACTATCAAAGCACGTCCTTTCATGACGCTCTCTATATTCGCCGCCTGCTGGGGCTAAAACATGCGCCGGAATTTGGCGAGTGGCTCGCCCGCATGCAGATTATCGATGGTGACGGGAACCTGCGTCTGACCGGGGCCAATCATCCTCTGCTGGCAGCATTACCGTAAGGAGAGTGCAATGAGCCAACCCGATGCCTGGTCTGCGCTACGTGCGTTTACCGATGCGCGAATTGCCTTGGGACGCAGCGGCGCCAGCCTGCCTACTCAGGAAGTGCTGAAATTCGGCCTGGCCCACGCGCAGGCGCGAGATGCTATCCATCAGCCTTTTGACAGTGAGACGCTAAGCCAGCAGCTACAGAAACTCGGGCTTGTAACCCTGACCGTTCACAGTGCGGCCTCTGATCGGGATACTTTTCTGCATCGGCCTGATTTGGGGCGGCAGCTCAGCAAGGAAAGCCGAACGCTTCTCGACGCCCGTTCTGATAAACCAGCGGATTTGCTGCTGGTAATTGGCGATGGTCTCTCTTCACATGCCGTTCACCGGCAGGCACCGGCTCTGGTGGCCGCCTTGCTGCCTTATCTCACCACGCTCGGCCTTTCTCTGGCCCCCGTTGTCCTGGCGCACCAGTCCCGGGTCGCGCTGGGTGATGAGACAGGTGAGCGCTTACGTAGTAAGGCGGTGGCGATATTAATTGGCGAGCGCCCGGGTCTGTCGTCTCCCGACAGCCTTGGGGTCTATCTGACCTGGGAACCCAGGCGCCAGCGGCTTGATGCAGAGCGCAATTGTCTTTCCAATATCAGGCCGGAAGGGCTTAGCTGCGAGGCGGCGGCTTTTAAGCTTGCCTGGCTGCTGGAACAGGCTTTCTTGCGGCGGCTTACCGGTATACGGCTGAAGGATGAGAGTGATAATCCTGCCCTGCACGGCAAAGTGCGGCCAGCGGGCAGGCTGCGTTAATTGAATGGCCGTTTTGTTAACCCCGTCACGGTATGATTTAACATTTTTTATACAGGAATGGCGGGGGTTACATTGATAGTGGTTACTTACATTCACTGCTTAGCGTCTCTGTTTCAGGCCGTTCATTCCCCCTGAGCGGCATTTCATTCCGTCCTGCGTGCACTTCATGCCTTTTTCTCCTGGAATAAAATGCGCTTCGTTATCTTAAGCGGCAGATAACTTCCCTCAGAATTGCAGGACATCTGCCATGAATACCGCTCAGTACAACCGCACACGTTGGTTAACCCTTATCGGAACGATTATTACCCAGTTCGCCCTGGGTTCGGTTTATACCTGGAGCCTGTTTAACAGCGCGTTATCCGAAAAGCTCAACGAACCTCTCAGCCAGGTGGCGTTCTCTTTCGGTTTGTTAAGCCTCGGCCTCGCCATCTCCTCTTCCGTTGCCGGTAAATTGCAGGAACGATTTGGGGTCCGTAAGGTGACGATGGCGGCGGGCGTGCTGCTGGGCGTCGGCTTCTTCCTGACGGCCCATTCCAGTAATTTAATGATGCTGTGGCTGAGCGCTGGCGTGCTGGTGGGGCTTGCGGACGGTGCAGGCTACCTGTTAACGCTTTCTAACTGCGTAAAATGGTTCCCGGAGCGCAAAGGGCTGATTTCCGCTTTTGCGATTGGCTCTTATGGCCTGGGCAGCCTCGGCTTTAAATATATCGATACGCATCTGCTGGCGACCTACGGCCTGGAAAATACCTTTATGATCTGGGGTGCGCTGGCGATGGTAATGATTCTGTTCGGTGCGTCGCTGATGAAGGATGCGCCGGTCCACGAAGTGCAAACCGTTAACGGCGTGACCGAAAAAGATTACACGCTGGCAGAATCTATGCGTAAACCGCAGTACTGGATGCTGGCGGTGATGTTCCTGACCGCCTGCATGAGCGGCCTGTACGTGATTGGCGTAGCGAAAGATATTGCCCAGGGCATGGTGCACTTAACCGCGGAATCTGCGGCAAACGCCGTCACGGTGATTGCAATTGCTAACCTGAGCGGTCGTCTGGTGCTCGGCATTCTGTCCGACAAAATAGCCCGCATCCGCGTGATTACCCTCGGCCAGATTATTTCCCTGGTGGGAATGGCGGCCCTGCTGTTTGCTCCGCTTAATGAAGCGACATTCTTTGCGGCGATTGCCTGCGTGGCCTTTAACTTTGGCGGCACCATCACCGTATACCCCTCTTTGGTAAGCGAGTTCTTTGGCCTGAACAACCTGACCAAAAACTACGGTGTGATATATCTGGGCTTCGGCATCGGCAGCATCTGCGGCTCGATAATCGCCTCGCTGTTTGGCGGGTTCTATGTGACCTTCTGCGTGATCTTCGCCCTGCTGATTTTGTCCCTGGCGCTTTCTACCACGATTCGCCAGCCAGCGCGTGAAAGCATGCAGCACGAACATGTCCATGCCTGATAGTGCGTCATTAGCTGCCTGAACCCTGCCGCCGTAACCCTGTACGGCGGCATTATTCATTGTGAATCCTGGCCGTATGATGTAAATAAACGGAAGAATCACATTTTTGGGCGATACTTTTTTTTACCTCTGTGCTCTACTAATCCGCGCCAGGCCTGTGATTCACGGCCTGAGAATCCTCCCGATTCCCTTGCAACGCTTTCTTTCTCAGAACTCCCTCAATGTTTAACGGTCTGAGTAACGTTTTATACGTCTTCTTTTTTTGCGCCAGGACACCCTGAATGAATTACATTAAATCGATGACCCAGCAGAAGTTATGTTTTCTGTTAGCGGTATACATCGGCCTGTTTTTAAACATCTCGGTTTTTTACCACCGCTTTGATGGATTAGCGCATGACTTCAACGCATGGAAAGCGTTTGCCGCTGTGGCAGAAGTGTGTGCCACGGTATTAGTTACCTTCTTCTTGCTGCGCGTGCTTTCGCTGTTCGGGCGCTTAGTCTGGCGGATCCTCACCACATTTGTTGTGCTGTGTTCCGTCGGCGCCAGCTATTACATGACTTTCCTTAACGTAGTTATCGGCTATGGCATTATCGCCTCGGTGATGACCACAGATATCGATCTGTCGAAAGAGATTGTCGGCTATCACTTCGTTTTGTGGATGGTGCTGGTTAGCGCTATTCCGCTGATGCTGGTATGGAGTAACTCCTGCCGCTACACGCTGCTCAAACAGCTGCAAACCCGCGGACACCGCATAAAGAGCGTGGCGATTGTTCTGCTGGCAGGACTGATGGTTTGGGCGCCGCTGCGTTATCTCGATAAGCAGCAAAACCGTATCGAAAAACGTTCGACGGTTGATATGCCAAGCTACGGCGGCGTGGTGGCTAACTCCTACCTGCCCTCGAACTGGATCTCAGCGCTCGGCCTGTTCGCCTGGGCGCAGGTGGATGAATCCAGCGATAACAGTTCGCTGATGAATCCGGTGAAGAAATTTACCTACGTGGCGCCAAAAGAGATCGACGATACCTATATGGTATTTATCATCGGTGAAACCACGCGCTGGGATCACATGGGGATTCTGGGTTATGACCGCGATACCACGCCGAAGCTTGCCCAGGAGAAAAACCTGGTCGCGTTCCGCGGCGAGTCGTGCGATACCGCCACCAAACTTTCGCTGCGCTGTATGTTTGTGCGTGAAGGCGGGGCGGAAGATAACCCGCAGCGTACCTTAAAAGAGCAGAACGTCTTTGCCGTCCTCAAGCAGCTGGGCTTCTCCTCCAGCCTGTATGCGATGCAGAGCGAAGTCTGGTTCTACGGCAATACCATGGCGGATAAATTCTCTTATCGCGAGCAGATCGCCGCTGAACCGCGTAACAGCGGCAAACAGGTTGATGACATGCTGCTGGTTGAAGAGCTGAAACGCTCCATCGATGAGCATCCGAAAGGCAAGCATCTGGTGATTCTGCATACCAAAGGCTCGCATTTCTCTTACGTGCAGCGTTATCCACGCAGCTTCGCGAAATGGGCGCCAGAGTGCGTGAGTATCGATAAAGAGTGCAGTAAAGAGCAGTTGATTAACGCCTTTGATAACTCCGTGCTGTACACGGATACGGTTATTACCGATGTGATTAATCAGCTACGCGATAAGCGCGCGATTATCTTCTATGCCTCGGATCACGGTGAATCAATCAGCGAGCATAAGCACCTGCACGGTACGCCGCGTAACATGGCTCCGCCGGAGCAGTTCCGCGTGCCGCTGCTGGTCTGGGCATCTGATAAATATCTCTCAGACCCGGATCGCGCCCGTTCTTTCGAACATATGAAAGAGCAGGCGGCCATGAAAGTGCCGCATCGCCATGTAGAGCTGTATGACACTATTATGGGTTGCCTCGGTTATACCTCGCCAGACGGCGGGATTAATGAGAACAACGACTGGTGTCACGTTCCACAGAAGGCTGCGCAGTAACATTTGTTCTACAAGCGCTTGCTTTTAAGCCAAACGATGTGGATTTTTAAGTTAAGGGATTGACGGCTAAAACGGTGCGCAGTAATATGCGCTCCGCATTCGGCGAGTAGCGCAGCTTGGTAGCGCAACTGGTTTGGGACCAGTGGGTCGGAGGTTCGAATCCTCTCTCGCCGACCACATTCAAGAAAACCTGCTTCGGCAGGTTTTTTTACGTCTGTAGCTTAGAGAGGATGAGAAGCTCCGGGGCAGGGTGGTTCGAGCCGAGCGTAGCGCCATTCAACGATGCTGGCCGAATAACGCCGGCTGGCGAGCTGCTTATCTGCCCTAAAAACCACCTTCTCTTCTGAAAATCCTTGTTTCAACGTTCAACGCGCGTTTTTATATGATTTTGTGACATATTCCATTGTATTTTGTTATGAAAAATCGTGGTTTTTTGCACCATTGCTTATGTTTGCTTCCAGCACGATTCGCTGTAAGAGATGCAGATCACAAAATAAATCGTTCATATAATCATCATTCGGCAAGAAATTTTTCAAAAAGCGCGCAACAGATTACCTCTATAGGTTGCAAATTAGGCAGTTTAATATTCTGGTAACAAGCCCGTAGCATAATTTTCCCTGCTGGAAATGTACCCCCCGGCTTTTTTTTAACTTTGTTCACTGTTTCTCACCCCGGTTGTAAATCCCCGACACCTGTATTGACGTTTTAACGATCTATTGACAGATTGTAGGGCGTGAGGGGCAATTTATGGACAGTCCGCACTACCACACAGCTAGCCTGACGAAAGGAACCCCTGGCCTCACCAACGCCCGCGGGCATACCGGACAGACCGCACTCAAATAACAAAGGTCTAACGGATAAAAACAACACATCTCACATTGGAGCAGAAGAATGAGTATTTCCTTGAAGAAGTCAGGGATGCTGAAGTTTGGTCTGAGCCTGGTAGCTTTGACCGTTGCAGCCAGCGTTCAGGCTAAGACCCTGGTTTATTGTTCAGAAGGATCGCCTGAAGGTTTTAACCCTCAACTGTTCACTTCCGGTACAACTTACGACGCCAGCTCAGTGCCAATCTATAACCGTCTGGTCGAGTTCAAAACCGGCACCACAGAAATCATTCCCGGCCTTGCGGAAAAATGGGAAGTAAGTGAAGACGGCAAAACCTATACCTTCCACCTGCGCCAGGGTGTGAAGTGGCAGGACAATAAAGATTTCAAACCAACGCGTGATTTGAACGCCGACGATGTCGTGTTCTCCTTTGACCGTCAGAAAAACGCCCAAAACCCGTACCACAAAGTGTCTGGCGGCAGCTATGAATACTTCGAAGGCATGGGTCTGCCGGACCTGATCAGCGAAATCAAAAAAGTGGACGACAAAACCGTTCAGTTCGTGCTGACCCGTCCGGAAGCGCCGTTCCTTGCTGATATGGCGATGGACTTCGCCTCCATCATGTCCAAAGAGTATGCGGACAACATGCTGAAAGCCGGCACGCCGGAGAAAATCGACCTTAACCCAATCGGTACCGGTCCGTTCCAGCTGCTGCAATACCAGAAAGACTCCCGCATTCTGTACAAAGCCTTCCCTGGCTTCTGGGGCACCAAGCCGCAGATCGACCGTCTGGTCTTCTCCATCACGCCTGACGCCTCCGTGCGTTACGCCAAACTGCAGAAGAACGAATGTCAGGTTATGCCGTATCCGAACCCGGCCGACATCGCTCGTATGAAGCAGGACAAAAGCATCAACCTGATGGAGCAGGCTGGCCTGAACGTGGGTTACCTTTCCTTCAACACCGAGAAAAAACCGTTTGATGATGTGAAGGTACGTCAGGCGCTGACTTACGCGGTGAACAAAGAAGCGATCATCAAGGCTGTTTATCAGGGCGCGGGCGTCGCGGCTAAAAACCTGATCCCACCAACCATGTGGGGCTATAACGATGACGTGAAGGATTACACCTACGATCCTGAAAAAGCGAAAGCGCTGCTGAAAGAAGCGGGCCAGGGTAAAGGCTTCACCGTTGACCTGTGGGCCATGCCTGTTCAGCGTCCGTACAACCCGAACGCTCGCCGCATGGCTGAGATGATTCAGGCTGACTGGGCGAAAGTCGGCGTGACCGCCAAAATCGTTACCTACGAGTGGGGCGAGTATCTGAAGCGCGCCAAAGCTGGCGAACACCAGGCTGTGATGATGGGCTGGACCGGGGACAATGGGGATCCGGACAACTTCTTCGCCACGCTGTTTAGCTGTGATGCGGCGAAAGATGGCTCTAACTACTCTCGCTGGTGCTACAAGCCGTTTGAAGAGCTGATCCAGCCTGCGCGCGCGGCAGAAGACCACAACAAACGTATCGAGCTGTACAAACAGGCTCAGGTAGTGATGCATGACCAGGCTCCGGCATTGATCATCGCTCACTCCACCGTATACGAGCCTGTGCGTAAAGAAGTTAAAGGCTATGTGGTTGATCCATTAGGCAAACACCACTTCGAGAACGTGTCTGTCGAATAATAAAAGCAAAGTGCTTTATTCCCTCTCCCTTCCCGGGAGAGGGGAATGATTTGTGAGCAATACAGACTGAGTGCCGCAGGGCCTTCAGTCATTACAGAGAATCCGGGATATGTTGCAGTTCATCCTCCGACGTCTGGGGCTAGTTATCCCCACGTTTATCGGTATTACCCTACTTACCTTCGCCTTCGTGCATATGATCCCCGGTGACCCGGTGATGATCATGGCCGGCGAGCGTGGTATTTCTCCTGAACGTCATGCCCAGTTGCTGGCCGAACTCGGTCTCGACAAGCCGATGTGGCAGCAGTACCTCCATTACATCTGGGGCGTAATGCACGGCGATTTAGGCATTTCGTTAAAAAGCCGCCTCCCCGTGTGGGATGAGTTCGTGCCTCGCTTTAAAGCGACGATGGAACTCGGCGTGTGCGCCATGATTTTCGCCGTTGCCGTGGGTATCCCGGTTGGCGTGCTGGCCGCCGTGAAACGCGGTTCTATCTTCGATCACACGTCCGTTGGCCTGGCGCTGACAGGCTACTCGATGCCTATCTTCTGGTGGGGCATGATGCTGATCATGCTGGTTTCGGTGTACTGGAACCTGACTCCGGTTTCCGGGCGCGTCAGCGATACGGTGTTCCTTGATGACACCATGCCGCTCACCGGCTTTATGCTGATAGATACCGCTATCTGGGGCGAGGAGGGCAACTTTATCGACGCGCTTGCCCATATGGTCCTGCCTGCCGTCGTGCTCGGCACCATTCCGCTGGCGGTTATCGTGCGTATGACCCGTTCTGCGATGCTCGAGGTGCTTGGGGAGGACTATATCCGTACCGCTCGCGCTAAAGGTCTGACGCGTATGCGCGTTATCGTGGTTCATGCCCTGCGCAACGCTATGTTGCCGGTGGTGACCGTTATCGGCCTGCAGGTCGGTACGCTGCTTGCCGGTGCGATCCTGACGGAAACTATCTTCTCCTGGCCGGGCCTTGGCCGCTGGCTTATCGACGCGCTTCAGCGTCGTGACTACCCGGTAGTGCAGGGCGGCGTATTGCTGGTGGCGACGATGATTATCCTCGTTAACCTGCTCGTCGACTTACTGTACGGCGTGGTGAACCCGCGTATACGCCATAAGAAATAAGGGGCCATCATGACGCAATTAACTGAAAGTAAAGTAGTGGCGGCGCCGAAGCCAATGACGCCGTTCCAGGAATTCTGGCACTACTTCAAACGTAACAAAGGGGCGGTTGTCGGCCTGGTGTACGTCACGGTGATGATACTGATCGCCATTTTCGCCAACGTCCTCGCCCCGCACGGCCCGGCTGAACAGTTCCGCGATGCGCTGCTGCATCCACCGGTCTGGCAGGAAGGCGGTAGCTGGCAGTTCCTGCTTGGTACCGATGACGTAGGCCGCGATATCATGGCTCGCCTGATGTACGGCGCGCGCCTGTCGCTGTTGGTGGGTTGCCTGGTCGTTGTGCTGTCGCTGATTATGGGCGTGGTGCTTGGCCTGGTAGCCGGTTACTTCGGCGGCCTTATCGACAATATCATCATGCGCATTGTCGATATCATGCTGGCGCTGCCAAGCCTGCTGCTGGCGCTGGTGCTGGTGGCTATCTTCGGCCCGTCGATTGTTAACGCCTCGCTTGCTCTGACCTTTGTTGCGCTGCCGCACTATGTGCGACTCACGCGTGGTGCGGTGCTGGTGGAAGTTAACCGCGACTACGTGACCGCTTCCCGCGTGGCGGGCGCAAGCCCAATGCGCCAGATGTTCATCAATATTTTACCGAACTGCCTCGCACCGCTTATCGTGCAGGCCTCTCTTGGCTTCTCTAACGCCATTCTCGATATGGCCGCCCTTGGCTTCCTTGGCATGGGTGCGCAGCCGCCAACACCGGAATGGGGCACCATGCTCTCCGACGTGTTGCAGTTCGCGCAAAGTGCCTGGTGGGTTGTCACCTTCCCGGGTGTCGCAATCCTGCTGACGGTGCTGGCATTTAACCTGATGGGTGACGGGCTGCGTGACGCGCTCGATCCTAAACTGAAGCAGTAAGAGGTTCGAGATGGCGTTATTGAATGTAGATAAATTATCGGTGCACTTCGGCGACGAAGGGACACCGTTCCGTGCCGTAGATCGCATAAGTTACAGCGTTAGCCAGGGCGAAGTCGTCGGTATCGTTGGTGAGTCCGGTTCCGGTAAATCCGTCAGTTCGCTGGCGATTATGGGGCTGATTGATTATCCCGGCCGCGTGATGGCCGAGAAACTGGCGTTTAACGGCCAGGACCTGCAGAAGATTTCTGAGAAAGAGCGCCGCAACCTCGTGGGCGCTGAAGTGGCGATGATCTTCCAGGACCCGATGACCAGCCTTAACCCCTGCTACACCGTTGGTTTCCAGATTATGGAAGCTATTAAAGTGCATCAGGGCGGCAATAAGAAAACCCGTCGTCAGCGGGCGATCGACCTGCTAAACCTGGTGGGTATTCCCGATCCGGCTTCGCGTCTGGACGTATATCCGCACCAGCTTTCCGGTGGCATGAGCCAGCGTGTGATGATTGCGATGGCGATTGCCTGTCGTCCTAAGCTGCTGATTGCCGACGAACCAACCACCGCGCTGGATGTCACCATTCAGGCGCAGATCATTGAGCTGTTACTGGAGCTGCAGCAAAAAGAGAACATGGCGCTGATCCTCATCACCCATGACCTTGCGCTGGTGGCTGAGGCGGCCCATAAAATTATCGTGATGTATGCAGGCCAGGTGGTGGAAACCGGCGAAGCGAAAGATATCTTCCGTGCGCCGCGTCACCCGTACACTCAGGCGTTGCTGCGTGCGCTGCCGGAATTTGCGCAGGATAAAGCGCGACTGGCGTCGCTGCCGGGCGTGGTGCCGGGCAAGTATGACCGCCCGAACGGCTGCCTGCTCAATCCGCGCTGCCCGTATGCCACGGATAAGTGCCGCGTTGATGAGCCGGAGCTGAATCTGGTGGATAACGGCCGCCAGTCCAAATGTCACTACCCACTCGATGATGCCGGGAGGCCAACCTATGATTACCGATAAGGCCACCGCCCAACAGCCACTGTTGCAGGCCATCGACCTGAAAAAACACTACCCGGTGAAGAAGGGCATTTTTGGCCAGGAGCGCCTGGTGAAAGCGCTCGACGGGGTTTCCTTTAACCTTGAACGCGGCAAAACGCTGGCGGTCGTAGGCGAATCCGGCTGTGGAAAATCCACTCTGGGCCGCCTGCTGACGATGATCGAAATCCCGACCGGCGGCGAGCTGTACTATCAGGGTCAGGATTTGCTTAAGCCAGACGCCACGGCTGAAAAGCTGCGCCGCCAGAAAATTCAGATCGTCTTCCAGAACCCGTACGGCTCCCTGAACCCGCGTAAAAAAGTGGGGCAAATTCTGGAAGAGCCGCTGCAGATCAACAGCAGCCTGAGCAAAGCCGAGCGCCGTGAAAAAGCGCTGGCGATGATGGCGAAAGTCGGCCTGAAAACCGAACACTACGACCGCTATCCGCATATGTTCTCCGGCGGCCAGCGTCAGCGTATCGCCATTGCCCGTGGTCTGATGCTTGACCCGGACGTGGTGATTGCCGACGAACCGGTCTCGGCGCTGGACGTGTCCGTGCGCGCGCAGGTGCTGAACCTGATGATGGATCTGCAGGAGGAAATGGGGCTGTCATACGTGTTCATCTCTCACGACCTGTCCGTGGTAGAGCACATCGCTGATGAAGTGATGGTGATGTACCTCGGCCGCTGTGTAGAGAAGGGCACCAAAGACCAGATTTTCTCGAATCCACGTCATCCGTACACGCAAGCGCTGCTCTCCGCAACGCCGCGTCTGAACCCGGACGACCGAAGAGAACGCATCAAGCTCACCGGCGAGCTGCCAAGCCCGCTGAACCCGCCTCCGGGCTGTGTGTTCAACGCCCGCTGCCGCCGCCGTTTTGGGCCGTGCACCCAGCTCCCGCCGCAGCTTAAGGATTATGGCGGTCAACTGGTGGCGTGTTTCGCGGTCGATCAGGATGAGAACGGGGAAATTCGTTAGTTTGAGGTGAGATCTGTAAGGCTTAAGCGATTTCCCGTTCACCTTTGCGGCTGGTTATCTCTGTAACTATCGTTAACGGTGAACGTGTCAGGGGGATTACGCCATCCCCCTGACAACCCCGGCGCCCGGCAAATAAATCGCCGCTTTCAACGGTAAACTCCGGTTTTTCCCCAACATGCAGGGTCGTTCGCGATTCGTTCCCGACGATCGCTCTCTCACGTTGTTCCCGACAACGTGACCCTGCCTGAAGGGAAAAAACCGGAGCGATTTAAGCCGGGGAATAAGGGCATTGCTGCCAGGTCTATAGCCGTCAGGAGCATTAATTTCGCTTAAAGTTTAAGTGAGAGAGGATGTGCTCCTTCTCCTGGGGGAGAAGGTTGGGATGAGGGGATCAATATTTACCCCTTCGGCTCGATCCCTTTCTGCTTTAAAGCCTCACGCGCCAGATTCTTAAACCAGTTCGCGAGGCTCATTCCTTGTTCCGCAGCTTCAGTATCCAACTGTTCACGTAAAGCCGGGTCGATACGCATTTTGAAATGTGGGGACTTGCCGCTGCCCTTTGGTTTTTTATCACGACTAATGATTGACATGGGGCCCCATATTGGACAGTATATAAACATTATAGGGGGGCACATTATCATAGCCCGCCTGTAATAAACAACGCCCCGGAGTGCGGTAACACTGCCGGGGCGTCTGACCACAACCGTTAAACGAGGTAACAGCTATGGCTAACGCTGATAGTACCACATTCGCTCGCCCTGAAATCGAGCCCGCTATCAACACCCTGTTAAAAACCCCGCTTGGTCTGGGGATGGATCTCTTCCAGATACTTGATGCCTGCGAGTATCACGCCGATGCGCTTATAGAAAATGATGGCGTCACCGAACGCCTGGCGCTGTGTGGCCGTTTACTTGCCGGGCTTGAGGTGCTGAAAACGATACTGGACGAGCCTCTTCCCTCTCACTTAATTGAACACCTGACGGTGGATATCGCAGAAAAGGATAATTATCGCTGCCCGCTTTCGACCGATTCAGAAACTTTGCGGGAATACTGCACGGCGCTGTCCCTGCTGCTTCTACAGCGTCAGCAGTCGGCGGAGCAGGAAGAACACATCACCGGATTGCTGTTTGAGCTGATAAACGTTCTTGTTGAGGATTTAAAAGCGCCTCGCTTCGTAAATACGGATGCGGGACTTGTGATGATCAGCGGGAAATCGAAACCGGATATTCACTGATTTCTTAAGCGGGTGGCGCAAGTACAGCCACCCTTCCAGTATATTTGCGTTATCTAAACACAGGAGGCGCTATGCCAGGAAAAACCAGCGAGGTGGTGCGCTCGGCGCTACGTCTGCTCGAACAAAAAGAAGCCCAACTGGAAGCGTTAAGACGGGCATTACTGGCTGGTGAAGAAAGTGGTGAAAGTTCTCTTTCATTGCGGGAGATTGCTGCGAAGAAAAAACGGGAGCGTAATGTATAAGCTTTCGAAACTGCTGAAGAGGACTTTGCCAAAATTTATGACTATACGTGGATCAACTTTGGCGAGGCTCAGGCAGATGATTATACGGAATCCATGGAAGGCATTCTTGAATCGATTGTTTCATCTCCATGCCTTGGCCGTGAGTGTCCTGAAATAGCTGAAGGGATATGTCGGGTGGAGGATCGAATGCACGCTATTTTCTATCGCGTCCATCCTGAAGATATTTTCATTATCAGGATCCTTCATCACAAGATGGAACCGTTGCTGCATTTCTCTGATTTGTAGAGCTTAATGTCTGTGGGTTCATATTAATCGTGACATTCCGGTGGCTCCGCATCCATACCCGCTTCAAGCTTCGCCATCCAGGCGTCAGCTTCCTCACGTATCAAATGCTTGCCATTTTGCTGATATGCCTGCCAGGCCTGCATCGCTTCTTGCCGATAATTCTCTGATTGTTCTTCTCGTTCAACGTACTGTGTAATAGCTTCGCGCATAATCCAGTGCGCAGAACGACGACGATTTTCGGCCAATTGTTGAATGCGGCTTTTCAGTTCATCATCAAGCTTGATTGACGTTGCTGTCGCCATAGATCACCTCAGTATTTACAGGTGTTACCTTTTAGTACTTTACACCACTTTTACAGCAATCACCAAAGTGCAACGAAGGTAAGCATTAACCCTTCGGCTTAATCCCTTTGCGCTTCAAAGCGCCGTCCCTGCATTTTCCCGATCGGTAATATTGCGTAGCCGCCGGATATATTTTTTTAAATAATCATACAAATATATCTTCCAGGATAAATGTTAATTTCCCTCACAAATAAATCATTGTGCTTTCGTCCTATTTAACGCGGCGCGCAGCGTTAAATAGGGTTATTTGCATTATGGAAGGATAAATTATGTGCAACTGCCTTGACGGACTAATACTTTATGCTTATATAGAATTGAATAAGAAAAAAAGATGGAGATGCGGCTCAGGCTGCCGATATCATATGACGAACACCCCGCCATGTACGTTACGGGAATAATAATAAAAATTGTAATTATCTCGCCACGCAAATGAAACATGCTGCGTGGCGTTTGTACGTATATAACTACCGCAGTTAAAATTCTCATTTCCAGCAATGCCTGGCTGCAATAAAGCGTGCGTGGAATTAGTAATATTTACTTGTAAATCATGAGCATTGAAATGAAAAGTTATGATGATTTGCAGCGTTTCAAGGACAAGACACGCACGGGCGCCATTGGTTTCAAGGATATGTCGGCGCAAACCCAGCAGCTTAATACGAGCCACTGGGCGATTATTAAACAGCTCGCCGGTGAAGATGACGATTCGGTACTGGCGCAGGCCGGCAGCATCGCGGTGCCTGTACCGCAGGCTGTAAAGCCCGGTGAATTTGACGCCGCTTTTGCTAAACCAGCGGCAGTGCAGCAGTCTGTCTCTGGCGGTCTGGCTGCGGCTGCGCCCATCGAAAAAGCCGCACAGCTGCCGCTTGCACAGGAGAAAACCGCAGCGGTTTCTCTGTTTGAACAGCTTGCTCCTGCCCCTGCTGCGCCTGCTCCAGCCCCTGAACCCGCGAAGCCATTAGCTGCGCCGACAAAAGCTGAACCCGTGCGTTTCGAGCAGTTGTTCGCGGCCAAAGGATCCACGACGGCAAACCATCCTGCCAAAGACCTCCCATTACAACCGCTGTTGGAGATGATCGCTTCATGCCGTTAGTTTGTATTTGCTCGCCAAAAGGTGGGGTTGGAAAAACGACGATCACCGCCAATCTTGCGTACGCCCTGGCACGTTCCGGCAGCAAAGTGCTGGTCATTGATTTTGACGTACAAAACGCGCTGCGGCTGCACTTTGGCGTGCCGCTGTCAGATGGACGCGGCTTTGTCGCCCGCGCCAGCGAATCTGCCGACTGGAGCCAGTCCGTGCTCACCGCGGGCAGCAATATGTTCGTGCTGCCCTATGGCGACGTCACTGAAGATCAACGTCTTGATTTCGAACAGCGACTTACTAACGATAGCCACTTCCTGACGCGCGGATTAAGCGCCCTGCTTAATTATCCCGGCCTGGTGATTCTGGCTGACTTCCCGCCAGGGCCTAATCCCGCGCTGAAGGCGATGTCCCGGCTGGCCGATCTGCATCTGGTAACCCTGCTTGCGGATACCGCCTCGCTGTCGCTTCTGCCGCATATCGAAAGCCACCGGCTGACGGGCGGCGAGCCGCTAAACCACAAGGCTGGATATTATTTCCTGTTAAACCAAAGCGATAGCCGCCGCCATATCAGTCGTGACGTCACTGCTTTTATGCAGCAGCGTCTCGGCGATCGCCTGCTTGGCATTATTAACCGGGATGAAAGCGTCGCTGAAGCCAATGCCTCGCAGCAGTCAATATTTGATTTTAGCGCGGCGTCAGCTGCCGCTTTTGATATTGAACTGGTGAGCAAACGCCTGGCAGGCATTCTGGGAATAAAAATTGGTGACGGTGCAGTACACGCCGGTCTGAGAAGTTCTAATTTCTGATCCCACTTCAGGAAGCCCTATGAAAAAGGCCCTTTTTTGTTTACTACTATTGGTGTTAGCGCCAATAGCGGTACTGATCGTTATTACGCCTATGGACAGCCAAAAGCAGTATATTTTTGGTTTAATCACCCTTGGCGTGTTGTTGCTGGCAGGCTTTAGCAAGAAGCACAGCATTTCCGTTGTTATGATGGTGGTGGCAGTTTTAATGTCCACGCGCTATATCTATTTTCGCGCAACGCAAACGCTGCACTTTAATTCCGAAATAGAAGCCATACTCGGAGTCGGGTTATTTTTAGCAGAACTCTACATTTGGATAATTATAATGTTGAGCTATCTGCAAAACCTCTTCCCGCTTAAGCGTACGATTGTGCCGCTGCCGGATGACACCTCTAAATGGCCAACCGTTGATGTTTATATTCCAACATACAACGAAAGCCTGGAAGTGGTGCGCGATACCGTACTGGCTGCCCAGTGCCTTGATTATCCTGCCGATAAACTCAGAATTTATCTTCTGGATGACGGTAAACGCAGTGAATTTGCGGTATTTGCCGCAAAGGTGGGTGTGGGTTATATCACGCGTAACGAACACTCCCACGCCAAGGCGGGTAACCTTAACCATGCCATGAAGCTAACCAAAGGTGAGCTTATTTGCGTGTTCGACTGCGACCATGTGGCGACACGTATCTTCCTGCAGGCAACCGTCGGCGCGTTCCTGGTTGATCCAAAGCTGGCATTAATGCAGACGCCGCACTATTTTTATTCGCCGGATCCGTTTGAGCGCAACCTCTCTGTCGGACGCAATATTCCCAATGAAGGCCAGCTTTTCTACGGACAAATTCAGCGCGGTAATGACAACTGGAACGCGACTTTCTTCTGCGGCTCCTGCGCCGTTATCCGTCGCAGCGCGCTGGAAGAGATCGGCGGCTTTGCCGTTGAAACCGTGACTGAAGATGCCCATACCGCGCTGAAAATGCAGCGGCTGGGCTGGAAATCCGCTTATCTGGATATCCCTCTGGCGGCAGGCCTTGCCACCGAACGCCTGGTGCTGCATGTGATTCAGCGTACCCGCTGGGCGCGCGGTATGACGCAAATTATGCGTCTGGATAACCCGCTATTCGGCCGCGGCCTGAAATGGCAGCAGCGTCTGTGCTATCTCAACGCCATGCTCTCTTTCCAGTTTGCTTTGCCGCGCGTGGCGTTTCTTACGGCGCCGCTGGCCTATCTGCTGTTTAACCTGAATATTATCCATTCGTCGGCGAGTCTGATATTCGCCTATATGCTGCCGCACCTGTTCTTGTGTATTTACCTGAATTCGCGGCTAAACGGGCGATTCCGCTACAGCTTCTGGGGTGAAATCTACGATCTGGTGCTGGCGTTCCATCTGATCCTGCCGACCCTTATTACGCTTATTTTCCCGAA
This sequence comes from Buttiauxella sp., assembly GCA_032051265.1. Lineage (GTDB taxonomy): Bacteria > Pseudomonadota > Gammaproteobacteria > Enterobacterales > Enterobacteriaceae > Dryocola. Next base: position 169,835 of record DAMBYU010000005.1, on the reverse strand, counting down.
GCGCGGCAAGTTTAACGTAACGGATAAAGGCGCTTTGCTGGACGTGGGCTATTTCGATTTCAGCATTGTGCGCCCGCATATCGTCATCGCGGTGCTGCTTGCCGCCGGGGTGATTGCCGGGATTGTCCGCGCCTGCGCCCATGACTATTTCGGCGTTGACCCGCGGGTTATCGCCCTGAACGTGGGCTGGGGCGTATACAGCCTGATTTTCCTGCTGGCGGCAATTGCCGTGGCACGCGAAACCCGTCAGACGCGCAAAACCATTCGTATCGACGTTAGCGTACCGGTCGTTATTCACTACGCCAGCGGCATCTCCTCGCGCAGCCATACGCTTGATTTGTCGATGGGCGGCTGCCGCATCGCGGTGGTGGACGAGCGCCACCTGAACGATGAAATCGAAGAAGTTGAGCTGCAGTTGCAGTCCGGCGCGATCTGCATTCCGGTCAAAGTTATCGCCAACGACGACAAATCTATCCGCCTGATGTTTGATGAGATCCCGCTCGACCGTCGCCGCGAGCTGGTGCGCGTGGTGCTGGCCCGTGCCGATGCGTGGATCCATCCACCAAAACCACAGGACAACCCGTTCCGCTCGTTGTTGACCATCATCCGCAGCGTGTTCGACCTCTTCTGGCTGACCTGGAAATCACGCCGTGAAAATCGTCGTCGACGCCAGGAAGCGGCCCGCCGTATGGATAACGCCAACGAGGACAGCGCAGTATGAAATGGATGACCCGTAAAGCCTGCCAGCTGTTTCTGGCTTTCAGCGTCCTTGCGACACCGGTTATGGCGGAAGAGCCAACAACCGTGGAATCAGTTTTGCCGGTGGATTTACCGCCGCCGACTATTGAGCCCGCGCCAGCTGTGGGTACCGCACCTGCCATGCTTACGCCTTCAGCCTTCACGTCTGGCAATGTCAGCAGCATTACCGTCGCGCAGATGGGGCAGCCTCGGGGCGTGGTGTTAAGCGGGGGCCAGCTACAGGGCGGCATCGATTTTACCCTGTCGGCGGACCAGGTGGTCACCAACGCGCAACTGGTGCTGAACCTGAAGGTCTCCCCGGCGATGGCGGCGCGTAACACCACGCTACAGCTGATGCTTAACGGTCAGCCGCTGGGCACGGTGCCGCTGGGCTCTGCGGACAGCAACGTCTCCACTTATCAGCTGGAAATTCCGGCGGCGATGGTGGTGTCGCGCAATACTTTCAGCTTCAAGATTAACGATGGCGACGCGCTGCTCTGTCAGCGAGACCTGTCGGATAAGTATCAGGTCACCATTATGCCGACAACCCGGCTGGACCTGGAGGCGCAGCAGCTCAATATCGGGGCTGATTTGAGCCACTTCCCGCGTCCGTTCTTTGACGAGATGCAGATGACGCCTGCCACCATGGTTTTCGCTTTCCCGGCGAAAACCCTGCCGGAGCAGGTAGGGGCCGCAGCGCAGGTCGCCTCATGGCTGGGCATTCAGGCGGATTATCGCGGCATCTCCTTTGATGCGCTTCATGACAAGCTGCCGGAGAAAAACGGCATCCTGTTTGGCAAGCCGGGCGAGAGCATCGGCGGCTTAACGCTGCCGGCAAGCCAGGGCGCGATGCTGCAAATCATCGATAACCCAGGCAACCCGGTCTATAAGCTGTTGCTGGTGATTGGCAATAACGATCGGCAACTGCGCAGCGCCGCCTGGCACCTGACCCGTGGCCAGTTCAAAGCGCTGACCTCGAGCGTGGCGGTTGCACCGCAGACCATTCCGGTCAGCAAGCCCTACGACGCGCCGCGCTGGATTTCCACCGAACGCCCGGTACGCCTGAGCGAACTGTTGCGCAAAGATCAAAGTCTGACCGCCACCGGCATCTGGCATGACTCTCTGCGCCTGGCGTTCCGCGCCGCGCCCGATCTCTTTATGTGGGACGGTGATAACATCCCGCTGAAGATCGGCTACCGTTTCCCGTCAGAACCCTGGATCGATGAAGATCGATCCTGGCTGTCGATGACCTTCAACGGCACCTTCCTGCACAACCTGCCGGTCAACAAGCAGGGCGCGCTGGAAACGCTGTGGCATAAAGTGGGCGGCGACGCACGCCAGGAGAGCTACCACATGCCGCTGGAGCCGTACCTGATTTATGGTGACAACCAGCTGGCGCTCTACTTCAAAATCGAAACCAAAGAAACCGCGCCGTGTAGCGTGCTGCTTAATAACAACATCAAGAGCCGTATCGACGACGACTCGTGGATCGATCTGAGCAAAACGCAGCACTTTGCGCTGTTGCCGAATCTCTCCTACTTCGTCGGGGCTTCGTTCCCGTTCACTCGCCTGGCGGATTTCTCGCAAACTGTCCTGCTGCTGCCTGAAAACCCGAGTGAAAGTGAAATTAGCACCTTGCTGGATCTGGCCGCTCGCTCAGGCAATGCCACCGGCACCGCGCTAAATAACAGCCGGGTGATGTTTGGCCTCCCTTCCGGCGGGGCGAACCAGTTGCATCTGAGCAAAAGCGATGTGCTGGCGGTTTCCACCCTGGAACAAAACGCGTTTAACCGCGCGCTGCTGGCTCAGTCCTCATTTATCAGCAATGAACGTACTTTTGGCGTGCGCGAACCTACAACCTGGGAAAAGGTCCAGCGCTGGCTGGAAGGTGACTGGAGCGCGTCAGGTGTAGATGCCGACCGTTACTTCTCCTCCAATGAAGCCTGGCGTGGATTCGTGAGCTTCCGCTCGCAGTGGAACCCGTCACGCCTGGTGGTGATGGCGATTGGCAGCAACGACGAACAGCTTTCCCGTCTGCATAGCGACCTCAGTTCGGCGCGCATCAACGCGGGGATACGCGGCGATGCCGCCATTATCACCGATGAAAACGGCGTGCGCAGCTTCCGCGTTGGCCCGCAGTTCCCGAGCGGCCAGATGCCCTGGTACATGATGGTGGTGTGGTACGCCAATCAGCACTCGGCGCTGCTTGCGATCTTCGGTCTGCTGTTTGCAGCGATTATTGGTTTAAGCCTCTACGTCCTGCTGAAACAGCGTGCGCGCAAGCGTCTTAACCCACAAGGAACCGATCGTGAGTAAGGGTGGTAGCAACATGAATTATAAGAATAAAACCGCCAGAAATCTCTCCACGCTCTGCCTGTTTGGCGGGCTGGCGATGGGGGCCTTTAATGGCGCTCAGGCGGCGGAAAACAATAATCCAGCGTTAAAGGCGTTGTTCGATCAGGCCAACTACTGGCATGAAAAGTCTCACGACGATCTGGCGATGGAATCGCTGAAAAAGGTGTTGATGGTGGACGCCAGCAATGCTCAGGCGTTGTATCTGATGGCGCTGTGGTCGCAGCAAGCAGGCGATCTCAAAGGCGCTGCGCAGTGGCGTGAAAGGCTGGCGTCGGTTTCCCCGCAGGACAGCAATTTACAGGCGCTGGATAACGCCCGGCAGCTGCAGCAGGTGCCGCGTGGGCAACTGGATCTGGCCCGTCAGCAGGCGCGCAGCGGCAACGTTCCGGCAGCGCTGGCAACCTGGCGTTCGCTGTTTAACGGCGACCAGCCGCCGCCGAGCCTCGCCCCGGAATATTATCTGACGATGGCCGGTGACCAGTCTTTATATCCGCAGGCTGTCAGCGGATTGCGCCAGCTGATTACTCAATATCCACAGGATAACAGCGCCCGTGTCGCTCTGGGTAAGGTACTGACCTATCAGGAAAGTACGCGCCGCGAAGGCATCGATTTGCTGCAAAGCATGGCGAGCGGCAGCCAGGAGGCGGATAAATCTCTGCGCCAGGCGCTGCTGTGGCTGGGACCGCAGGCGGGCGACGAGCAGTATTATCAAACTTATTTGCAACGCCACCCGAAAGACACCGCCGTGCAGGACTATTTCCGTAAAAGCATTGGCGGAACGGCGAAAGGCGAAGGCTTTACCGCCCTTAACAGCGGCAACACCGAGGCTGCGCGCAGCCAGTTCGAACAGGTATTGCAGACCAACCCGGAAGACGCCGATGCGCTGGCCGGGATGGGCTATGTTGCCCTGCGCAAAGGGGACTACGCCGCAGGCGCGCAATACCTGAATCGCGCGGCAAGCCAGGGCGGGGCAGACTCCGACGAACGTAAACAGCAGGCTGCCGACGCCGGGTTCTACGGACAGCTTGCCGGCGCGCAGGCGGCCTTTAAACAAGGTAACGTTAGCCAGGCGCTGGCGCTTAGCGCTCCGCTGGCACAGCTTGCCGGCGAGCAGGGCACCGCCGCCAGACTGTTTCGCGCCGACGTGCAGCGTCACAACAAAGACTACACGGCCGCCGAGCAGACGCTGCGTGATGTATTAACTGACCAGCCAAACAACGCCTCCGCGCGTGAAAATCTCTATTACGTTTTGCGCGAACAGAACAAAACGGCAGAAGCGCAGGCGATGCTGCAAACGCTGCCGGCCAGCCTGCAGGCGAAGCTCGCGCCGCGCCTGGAGGGCGGTAACCCTGCCGATCCGGTTCGTCGCCAGGCGCAGCAGGCGGCGACAAACGGCGATCCGCTGCGGGCTATCGCCATCCTCCAGCAGGGCGTGGCGCATTATCCGTCCGACCCGTGGCTGCGTCTGGACCTGGCCCGTCAGCTACAAAAACAGGGGCGCAGCGCCGAAGCGGCGAACGTTATGGCTCCGTCGTTTCGCAGCAATGCGAGCAACACCGAACTGTATGCCGCAGCCCTGTTTGCCAGCGAAAATAACGCCTGGCAGCAGTCGCAGACGCTGCTGTCGCGTATTCCGGCCTCCAGCCAGAACGGCGATATGCGTGAGCTGTCCCGAAGCGTGAACTACAACCTGCAAATGGTGGTTGCCGAACGCTATCTGGCGCAGGGCGATACCACCGCTGCGGCGAACACGCTTAAAGCGCTGGCCGTGCGGCCACCGCAAAGTCCGGCAGATGCAGGGAAACTGGCGCGCATGCTGGCGCAAAGCGGTGATGTGAATACTGCCGTTTCTATCGTGCGTGACAATATGCGCCGTGGCGTGCAGGGCAACGCCGGTGATTATGCAGACCAGATTAGCGTGCTAAACCAGGCGGGGCTGGGTCGTGAAGCGCAGGCCTGGCTTGCCAGCCCGGAACTGCAATCGCGCAGCACGACGACCCAACTGGCGAGCATTCGCAACGGCTATGTCATCAACGAAGCCGACCAGCTTCGTACCCAAGGGAATTACGCGGCGGCTTACGACAAGCTGATCCGTGCGATGCAGAGCGATCCGCAGAACACCGATCTGATGTTCGCTATGGCGCGCCTGTATCAGTCCGGCAAAATGAATAAAGAAGCGGGCGTGGTTTACGATTATCTGATGACGCGCGATACGCCGGAGCAGGACGCACGAGCAGGCGCCATCGACGTGGCGTTAGCCAGCAACGATGTGGATAAGGCGAAACAACTGACGGCCGGACTGCGCAACGATGATACGCCTCAGCGTTTGCTGCTGCTGGCGCGCGTATCGGAAGCCGAAGGTAATCATCAGCAGGCGATGAGCTATCTGCGCACCGCGCGCGGCAAACTGCTTGGTTTGCAGGGCACGGGTGGCGAGACGGCACCTATGCTCGGCGGCCTGGCATTAGCGGATAACCCGTTTGTGGGCACCTCCAGCCTTAGCGCGCCGCCAACGTCTGCCTCGCTGTATGGCGAAGCGATGCCGTGGCAGGTGGCGCAGCTGGCACGTAATCCGCAAACTGCCCCTCCGGGCACGACGCGCACCGACCTGCCGGTAGAAAGCGCGCAGGCCGGCACGCTGCGTCAGGTAGATAATATGATGGAGCAACTGACCGACAAAACCGCTACCTGGGCACGCGGCGCTGTTTCCGTTCGTGGGCGCGACGGTGAAAGCGGCCTGAGCAAACTCACTGAAATTAAATCGCCGCTGCAATGGTCCACCGTGCCGTTTGGCGATTCGCGCTTTGATATCAACGTCACGCCGGTCAGCCTGAATGCAGGAAGCTCATCAGGAGATGCAAACGCTCGATTTGGGATGGGTGCTTTGGATCAAACTGCGGGTTTTGATTATCCCCACCAAATTATTTCCGGTTCGTCACAGGGCTCGCAAAACGCTTCTGGCGTGGAAGTGGGCATGGCGCTGACCGGCGACCAGTACAAACTTGATGTTGGTTCCACGCCGCTGGGCGCGGATCTTAACACCGTGGTGGGCGGCATTCAGTGGTCACCGCAACTGACGGATTACCTCAAGCTGGTGCTGACCGGCGAACGTCGCGCCGTGATAGACAGCCTGCTCTCTTATGTTGGCGTTGAAGATAAATACAGCGGCAAGAAATGGGGCCAGGTAACGAAAAACGGCGGCAGCGCGCAGCTCAGTTATGACAACGGCGACGCCGGTTTTTATGCCGGGTTCGGGCTGTATAACTACCTGGGCGAAAACGTGCCGAGCAACAGCAACGTCAACGGGTCCGCGGGCGTCTATCTGCGTCCATTCCACTACGATGACCGCGAGCTGAAGACCGGCATCAGCATAAGCTACATGGATTTCTCCAAAAACCTTAGCTACTTCAGCTACGGTCAGGGTGGCTACTTCAGCCCGCAGGATTACGTCAGCGTCTCCTTCCCGGTGGATTACAGCCAGAAGTTTGACAGCTGGAAGCTGGGCGTGGGCGCATCGCTGGGTTATCAGTCCTACACTCAGGATGAAAGCCCGTATTTCCCGGGCGATGCGAACATGCAAAGGCAGCTTGAACAGTATGTGGATGCTGGCTTCGCCAAAGAGTCGCACTACAGCGGCGGCAGCGAAAATGGCCTCGGCTATAACCTGCGCGCGTCAGCCGACTACAAAATTAATAAAGATATGACCATGGGTGGCCAGGTGGGTTATGACACCTTTGGCGATTACAACGAAAGTACCGCGCAGCTCTACTTCCGTTACTTGCTGGGGAACAAATAATGAACGATCAACAACTGCTGCACTATTTCCAGAACCAGCAGGCGCAGCCGGGCTGGTTTTCGCTGCTCCATATCATGATCGACGGCATGGTGACTAACGTCGGCGAAGCGCAAAGCCGTCCTTTCCTGGTGCAGATGGGCGAGACGCTGGGAGAGCGTTTCCCGTTAACGCTCGCGCGAACCGTGGGCGAACTTGAAGCGCAGATAAATGTTCAGCTTGCCGCTTTCAACTGGGGCTATATTGATATTGAAGCCAGCGAAACGGCAATGCAGATTCGCCATATGGCGCTCCCCGTGCCTGCTGAGCAAGCGCAGCAGGCTGCCTGGAACAGCGCGTTTAGCGCCGTGCTGGAGGGACTTTATGCCCGCTGGCTGCGCGATCAGGGCGGAAAGCCGCATGTTGCACTGTGGCGTGAGGCGTCACCATCGGCCACGGTGGTGCATTTCAGATATCAGAACAGCAGGTAGAGGTGAGCGAATGTGGCAGCAATGCAAGGTGCTGATGGTGGCGATAATCGCGTTGGCTATCAGCCAGCAGGCGTTGGCGGGGCAGGCGTGGGACAGCTATAAAAGCCGGTTTGTGATGGCGGACGGCCGTATTATCGACACCGGCAATAACGGCGTCAGCCATACTGAAGGCCAGGGGTTCGCCATGATGATGGCGGTGATGAATAACGACCGGGCAGGCTTCGACAAAATCTGGCGCTGGACGGAAAAAAATCTCCGCAATCCGGACAGCGGCCTGTTTTACTGGCGCTATAACCCGGCGGCAGCGGATCCGATAGTCGATAAAAACAATGCGACGGACGGTGACACCTTTATTGCCTGGGCGCTGCTGAAAGCGGGCAATAACTGGCATGACGATGGCTATCTGCAAGCCTCGGATAGCATCGTCAAAGCGCTGGTAGCACATAACGTCATTAACTTTGGCGGCTATCGCGTCATGCTGCCGGGCGCAAAGGGCTTTAACCTTAACAGCTATGTGAATCTGAACCCGTCCTACTTTATCTTCCCGGCCTGGCAGGACTTCGCCAACCGCAGCCATTTAGTGGTCTGGCGGGATCTGATTAACGACGGGCAAAAGCTGCTGGGGAAAATGCGCTTCGGTAACACGCAGCTTCCGGCTGACTGGGTTGCGCTGTATGCAGACGGACACGTCGAGCCCGCTAAAGAGTGGCCTGCGCGTTTTAGCTATGACGTAATTCGCGTGCCGCTCTATGTGAAGTGGTTCAACCCGACAAGCCCGCTACTGGAACCGTATAAAGCCTGGTGGGGGCGCTTCTCGCGCACGCAGACCCCTGCCTGGGTCAACGTTACTACCAGCGATCCCGCAGCTTATATGATGGACGGTGGCTTGTTGGCGGTACGCGATCTGGTCATGGGGAATTTACCCGCGGGCGAACCGCAAATCACCTCTCAGGAAGACTATTACTCCGCGAGCCTCAAGATGCTGGTGGAACTGGCTCGCTAGTTTTGATGGGGGGAAACCCCCAGCCAGAAAACGCTTACTGCGGATACGCGCAACGCTATCCGCAGGCAGATTTTCCCTATTCTCCCGTGCAGCTCTGCCTTAAACCGTCAACAATGCAGTATACTCAGCCCGCATAAGATTATGCTCAGGCGGGCCAGAAATAGCGGAGAGTAAGCTTGCGAGTCAGTCGTTCCTTAACGATTAAACAAATGGCGATGGTGTCAGCCGTCGCCGTGGTGTTTATTTTCATTTTTATTGTCGTGCAGCTTTTTCACTTTGTGCAGCAAAGCCGCTATGACACCGCAAGCCAGATGGAAAAAATTGCCCATTCGGTACGTCTGCCCCTGTCTGAAGCCGTCCTCAAAGCCGATATTCCGCAGGCGGAGGCTATCCTTAATCAAATTCAGCCTTCCGGTATTATCAGCCGGGCGGATGTTGTGCTGCCTAATCAGTTCCAGGCCCTGCGCAAAAGCTTTGCACCAGAACGGCCGATCCCGGTCTGGATTGCGCGTCTGTTTGAGCTGCCGGTACAAATTTCCCTGCCGCTTTATTCGTTAGAACGCCCGGCAAATCCGCAGCCGCTGGCCTATCTGGTGCTGCAGGCGGATTCCTGGCGGATGTACAAATTCATCATCAGCACCATCTCCACGCTGCTGACCACTTATCTGCTGCTGGCGTTAATTTTATCCGTGGCGATCAGCTGGTCGATTAACCGTTTGATTATCCATCCTCTGCGTAAGATAGCCCGCGAGTTAGATGACCTTAGCCCGCAGGATGCGGGAGGACATCAGCTTAAGCTGCCGCCGCTGCATCATGATGACGAGATCGGCATGCTGGTGCGTAGCTACAACCGTAACCAGCAAATGGCGCTGCGTCTGCACCAGGAAATGAACGTGATGAGCACCCGTCACGCGGTGACGGATCTGCCAAATAAAGCCCTGCTGCTGGCGCTGCTTGAGCAGCTGGTAGCGAACGAGAAAAACAACGTGCTGATGATAATCACCAGCGAAACGCTCAACGATGCCGGAGTGCTTAACGAAGAACAGCGTGAAACGCTGCTGCTGACGATGGTGAGCAAAATCAAAAGCGTGCTGCCGTCGAAGATGGTGCTGGCGCAGCTTAGCGGCAACGACTTCGGGATTATCGCCCACGGCATAAAAGATTCCTGGCACGCCATGGCGCTGGCTCAGCAGCTCATGAAGGCGCTTAATGAAAAACTGCCGATTAACGGGCTGCAGCTCAGGCCGACCGCCAACATTGGTATCGCGATGTATCACGGTGGGCTTACGGCAGAGCAACTTTATCGCCGTGCGGTCTCCGCCGCCTTTTCCGCCCGTCGTCACGGTAAGAACCAAATTCATTTCTTCGATCCGGAACAAATGGAAAATGCGCAGCGCCGTCTGACGGAAGAGCACGACATCCTGCACGCGCTTGAGCAGCAGCAGCTAGCGATTTGGCTACAGCCGCAGGTGAATATGCGCAGCGGCGAGACGGTGAGCGCTGAGGTTCTGTTGCGCATGCAGCAACCTGATGGCTCCTGGGCTTTGCCTGAAGGGTTGATTGAGCGCATAGAGGCCTGCGGACTGATGGTGACTATCGGTACCTGGATACTTGAAGAGTCCTGCCGCACGCTTTCAGCGTGGCAAAAACGGGGCATCGCCATGCCGCTCTCCGTTAATTTGTCGGCGCTGCAACTGCTGCACGAGACGACGGTGCCGTCACTGCTGGAAATGCTCGCGCGTTACCGCATTCAGCCCGGCTCGCTGATTCTGGAAATCACAGAAAGCCGCCGAATTGATCACCCGGACGCCGCGGTGAAAATTTTGCGTCCGCTGCGTAAAGCGGGCGTGAGGATCGCGCTGGATGATTTTGGTGTGGGCTACGCCAGCCTGCGCCATCTGCATCATATGAAGTCCCTGCCGATAGACGCGCTGAAAATCGACAAAAGCTTTGTCGATGGCCTGCCGGAAGATGGAGCGATGGTCAGCGTGATTGTCGCCATGGCTAAAACGCTCGGCCTGAAGCTGGTCGCTGAAGGCGTGGAGCTGGCCGCTCAGCGCGACTGGCTGCTGGCCGAAGATGTGACCGTAGCGCAAGGCTATCTCTTCTCTAAGGCCCTGACGCTTGAAGAGTTTGAAGCGCGCTATTTATCCGCGCCGATTGCGTAGCGTCCTTGTTGCAAATGTTATTGAGCTGGTGCGAGTCAGCGCAATATTTTAACAATTTTGTTTCCAAACTAGCGCTGTATCACGTCCCACACTTTTTATGGGTGTTATTTTTGCAGCCGCGAGCCGTAAGGCAAATTAACGCGGCGCTACGGAAATTTTCCTATCAAGGACACCCCCATGAAAACCTCTCTTTTTAAAAGTCTCTATTTTCAGGTGCTGACCGCAATTGCCATAGGTATTTTGCTGGGGCACTTTTACCCGGAGTTGGGCGCACAGATGAAACCGCTTGGCGACGCCTTCGTTAAGCTCATCAAAATGATCATCGCGCCCGTTATCTTCTGTACCGTGGTAACCGGTATTGCGGGTATGGAAAGCATGAAAGCCGTAGGGCGTACCGGTGCGGTAGCGTTGCTCTACTTCGAAGTGGTCAGCACCATAGCGCTGATTATCGGTCTGGTGGTGGTTAACGTGCTGCAGCCGGGCGCCGGGATGAACGTTGATCCGGCGACGCTTGATGCCAAAGCCGTGGCGATGTATGCCGAACAGGCGCAGCAGCAGGGTGTGGTGGGATTCCTGTTAGATGTGATCCCCGGCAGCGTGGTTGGCGCCTTTGCCAGCGGTAATATTTTGCAGGTGCTGATGTTTGCCGTGCTTTTTGGCTTTGCGCTGCATCGCCTGGGCCACAAAGGCCAGCTGATTTTCAACGTCATCGAAAGCTTCTCGCAGGTCATTTTTGGCATCATCAATATGATCATGCGCCTGGCGCCGATCGGTGCTTTCGGCGCGATGGCGTTTACCATTGGTAAATACGGCGTCGGTTCGCTGGTACAGCTTGGTCAGCTCATCATCTGTTTCTACATTACCTGCATTCTGTTTGTGGTGGTGCTGGGTACTATCGCACGCGTTACCGGCTTTAACATTTTCAGGTTTATCCGCTACATCAGAGAAGAGCTGCTGATCGTGCTGGGCACATCCTCCTCCGAGTCCGCGCTGCCGCGTATGCTCGACAAAATGGAGAAGCTTGGCTGCCGTAAATCGGTGGTGGGGCTGGTTATCCCAACGGGCTACTCCTTTAACCTGGACGGAACGTCGATATACCTGACGATGGCGGCGGTGTTTATCGCTCAGGCGACCAACAGCCACATGGACATCTTCCATCAAATCACGCTGCTGGTGGTGCTGCTGCTCTCATCAAAAGGGGCAGCGGGCGTGACAGGCAGCGGGTTTATCGTGCTCGCAGCGACTATCTCCGCCGTGGGGCATTTACCGGTGGCGGGACTGGCGCTGATTCTCGGCATCGACCGTTTTATGTCTGAAGCGCGAGCGCTGACTAACCTCGTGGGTAACGGCGTGGCGACGATCGTCGTGGCGAAGTGGGTTAAGCAACTGGATGAGAAGCAACTTAAAGAAACGCTTGCTAATAAACATTCCGCCAAAAAAGTGACCGAAGTCTCCCCTTAATCCTCCCAATTGCCCGCAGCGACTTGCCCTCGCTGCGGGTGGCTGCGCATAATTACCCCGGTTTACGGTAGCTCTTGGCTATTTTTTTATTTTTACGTGACGTTTTCGCTCAAATGCGGTCAAACGGAATGGTGAAGCGTCACCCACGTCGGCTTTTTAGTAAGCCTGTGCCGTCGTTATACTTTTTAACCAGGAATGTTTCTCAGGGGTTCACATGCAGGGCACCAAAATTCGACTCTTAGCTGGCGGATTGCTGTTGGTCGCCGCCGCCGGTAATGTGCAGGCAGAAACGCTACAGCCCGACCCGGCATGGCAGGAAGGCCAGCTTGCAAATGGTTTTCAGTGGCAGGTACTTGCTACTCCGCAGCGCCCCAGCGATCGTATAGAAATTCGTCTGTTGGTCAATGCCGGCTCCTTAACTGAGAGCACCCAACAGAGCGGCTACAGCCACTTTTTGCCACGCCTGGCTCTGACTCAACACGGCAGTCTGCAAGCGTTACAGGCCCGTTCTTTATGGCAGCAAAGCGTGGACCCAATGCGTCCCCTGCCGCCGGCGATCGTCTCTTATGACTTCACGCTGTTTACTCTCAGCCTGCCGAATAACCGCAATGATTTGCTCAAAGAAGCGCTGACGTTTCTTGCAGACAGCAGCGGCAATATGGCGGTGACGCCTGAAACCGTAAATACCGCTTTGCAAACGCAGGATATGGTCGCGACCTGGCCGATAGACACCCAGGATAGCTGGTGGCGCTATCGTCTGAAAGGCTCCACGCTGCTGGGTCACGATCCTGCCGAAGATTTAAAACAGCCGGTCGATGCCGGACAGCTCAACGCCTTCTATAAAAAATGGTATACCCCGGACGCCATGACCCTCATCGTGGTCGGGAACGTGGACAGCCGCAGCGTTGCTGAACAGATCAATAAAACCTTTGGCGGGCTGGAGGGCAAACGCGAAACGCCCGCTCCGGTGCCTACGCTTTCCCCGCTTAAGCCTGAGCCGGTCAGCCTGATGACCGGGAGCGTGCGTCACGATCGCCTGTCGCTGATGTGGGACAATCCCTGGCAGCCTATCCGTGATTCCGCAGCGCTACTGCGCTACTGGCGTGCCGATCTTGCCCGTGAGGCGCTGTTCTGGCATGTGCAGCAGAATCTCAGTAAAGGGAATGCTAAAGATCTTAATCTGAGCTTTGACTGCCGGGTGCTCTACCAGCGTGCGCAGTGCGGCATCAACCTGGAAACGCCTAACGATAAGCTTAATGGCAACCTGGCAACCGTAGGGCGCGAACTGTTGCGTGTGCGGGATAAGGGATTGTCACAGGAAGAGTTTGACGCGCTGGTTGCGCAGAAGAACATGGAGCTGACAAAACTGTTTGCCACTTACGCCCGCACCGATACCGATGTGCTGATTAGCCAGCGCATGCGTTCTTTGCAAAACCAGGTGGTGGATATCGCACCGGAGCAGTATCAGAAGCTGCGCCAGAATTTCCTGCATAGCCTGACGCTTACCATGCTTAACCAGGACTTGCGTCAGCAGCTGTCGCAGGATATGTCTCTGGTGCTGCTGCAGCCGAAAGGTGAGGCGGAGTTCAACATGAAGGAGCTGCAGGCAACGTGGGAGAAGGTCATGACGCCTCCACGTGCGCAGCCGTTGACGGATAATCCGAAGCAGGATGTGTCGGATATTCCGCCTGCACAGTGACCTTTACCCTCATCCCGACCCTCTCGCTGAGTGAAAGGGTTAGGATGAGGGAATGATGCATTACGCTGGCATCGCTTCCTCAGGAATAATAGCGCCGCGATACTGAATAACGGTGCTCGCCGTTAAGTGCCCGCGTTTTGCTGCCGCTTCGGCGGTGCCGCCGGTCAGGCGTACGGCCAGATACCCGGCGCTGAATGAATCTCCGGCCGCGGTGGTATCAATCACTTTCTCTTTCGGTAACTTAACGGCAGGCACTTCCAGCAGCGGTTCGCCCTGAATAGCAACCAGACAAGACTCTGCGCCGCGTTTAATCACTACTTCGTGCACGCCTGCTGCCTGAGTACGGGTAATTACTTCTTCTGCCGGTTTCTTGCCCCACAGCAGATCCTCGTCATCCAGCGTCAGGAAAGCGATATCTGTGTAGCTCAGCATCTGCTGATAAACCTTCTGCGTCTCTTCTTTGCTCGCCCACAGGCGCGGGCGATAGTTGTTATCGAAAATCACCTTGCAGCCGTTAGCTCGCGCTTTACCCAGCAGCGCCATTAATTTTTCCCGGCTGGCAGGATTAAGAATGGCAAGGCTGATGCCGCTCAGATAGAGGTAGTCGAATTGTGCCAGCTCAGCGCAGATAGCGTCGGCCTGCTCGCTCTCCAGCCAGAAACGGGCTGCCGCTTCATTACGCCAGTAATAGAAGGTGCGTTCGCCGCAGGCGTCCGTTTCGATGTAATACAGACCGGGCAGACGGTGTTCCAGACGCTGGGTGAGCGTGGTGCGGACGTTCTCTTTTTGCCACGCATCCAGCATCTGCTGGCTGAAATTATCTTCCCCCAGCGCGGTGACGTAGTGAACTTCAAGGTCGTTTGCCTCAACCTGACGGGCAATATAGACAGAGGTATTGAGGGTATCGCCACCAAAGCCGCGGTTAACTTCCGCACCTTTTTGCGACAGTTCAATCATACATTCGCCGATAACGGCAATTTTCCGGGTTGGCATAAGTTGAAAACCTGCATAAGTGGAATTACGAATAGTGTGAGTCGTGCCCAAATATGAGTCAATCAATTTAAAACAACGTTTCGGAAAACTTTGAGCCGCACCAGCTTGTTGATGAGGTGATGGATATTTAAGAAGTCCACTTTACGCCGCTGATGAACATAAAGTTATCAATCGTAACGCCGATAACCTTTCGACGGGCCATCTGAGTTATCAAGTCAAACAGGACGTGCAGGATGAAGTTGAAGCAGATCACTCACCGGCTTAATACGGCTGAAGCGAGTGTCGAAAGTTTGCAGGAAAGGCGATTTTGGTTACAGTGCCAGCGGCAATATACCTTTCAGCCGATTTATAAGATTGACGGGACGTTGATGGCAGTGGAAGTGCTGACCGTTGTGACGCATCCGAGTGAGAAAGAGGTCCGTATTCCTCCGGATCGTTATTTTTCGTCTATTTCTACACGCAGCCGACTGAGTGTGATTGAAGAACAGCTGCATCTGCTGGAAAGGTGGCAAACCACTTTCCTTGGGCACGGCATTCTTGCCTCGGTAAACGTCGATGGTCCTACGCTGATGGCGATGAAACATCACCAGCCGATTCTGAAGCTTATCGATAAACTCCCCTGGGTGCGCTTCGAACTGGTGGAACATATTACCCAGCCTCAGGCCGCGACGCTTGCGCGTCTGCATGAGTTCGGCCCGCTGTGGCTTGATGACTTTGGGACCGGTATGGCGAATTTCTCGGCCCTTAGCGAAGTGCGGTACGACTACATTAAAGTTGCGCGCGATCTGTTTATCATGTTGCGTAAAAGCGATGAAGGCCGCACCTTGTTTACTATGTTGCTGCAGCTGATGAACCGTTACTGCAAAGGGGTGATTGTCGAAGGGGTTGAAACGTTAGATGAATGGCGTGACGTTCAGGCCTCCCCGGCTTTTGCCGCTCAGGGCTATTATCTCTCCCGCCCCGTTCCGTTTGAAAATCTGAAAAGCGTGCTGATTCGCCTTCCCTGATGCCGTTTTGGCTACCCTAAACTATCTTTAGTTAAGGTAAGCCACGTCGGGAAGAGGGAAGGGCATGTCAAAAACCGGTAAAATTATCAGTGCAGTAGTCGGGATTTTATTGTTGTTGGTTGTGATAGCTATCATCGTGATCGCTACGTTTGACTGGAATCGACTCAAACCGACCATCAACCAAAAAGTCTCGACGGAACTAAACCGTCCCTTTGCCATACGTGGCGATCTGGGGGTAGTGTGGGAGCGCAATAAAGAGGAAACCGGCTGGCGAAGCTGGGTGCCCTGGCCGCATGTTCATGCTGAAGATATAATCCTCGGCAATCCTCCCGATATTCCTGAAGTGACTATGGTGCACCTGCCGCGTGTAGATGCCACGCTTGCGCCTTTGGCGCTGCTCACCAAAACCGTTTATATCCCATGGATCAAGCTTGTAAAACCCGATGCGCGGCTGATACGCCTGTCCGAAAAAAATAATAACTGGACGTTTAAGCTGGCAGGTGATGAAAACAAAGATCGGAAACAGACGCCGTCCGCCTGGTCTTTCCGCATGGATAATATCCTGTTCGATGAAGGTCGCATTGCCGTTGATGACAAAGTATCCAAAGCGGATATGGTCATCCTCGTCGATCCGCTCGGTAAGCCGCTGCCGTTTAATGAAGTTTCAGGCAGCAAGCCGACCGGAAAAGACGCCGCGAAAGCAGGCGATTACGTGTTTGGTTTAAAAGTGGACGGGCGCTATAACGGCGAGCCGATTGAAGGTACCGGAAAAATCGGCGGCATGCTGGCGCTGCGTAGCGAAGGCGACACGGCCTTCCCGGTGCAGGCGGATGTCCATTCCGGCAACTCCCGCGTGGCGTTAATCGGCACCGTCAACGATCCGATGAAAATGGGCGGCGTCGACTTAAGGCTGAAATTCTCCGGCGATTCACTGGGCAACCTCTACGATCTGACCGGCGTGCTGCTGCCGGATACGCCCCCGTTTGAAACCGATGGTCACCTGCTGGCGAAAATCGATACTGAAAAAGGTTCGGTTTTCCGTTATCAGAACTTTAATGGCCGTATCGGCGACAGCGATATTCACGGCTCGCTGACGTACTCCCAGGGCAAACCGCGTCCTAAGCTTGAGGGGGAACTGGAATCCAGGCAGCTCCGGCTGGCGGATTTAGGCCCGCTGATCGGCGTGGATTCTGGTAAAGGCGCGCAGCAGAGCAAAAAATCTGAAGAGAAAAAAGGCGAGAAGACGGTTCAGCCTGCCGATAAAGTGCTGCCTTATGACCGCTTCGAAACGGATAAATGGGATGTAATGGATGCGGACGTACGCTTTAAAGGGAAGCGTATCGAACACAGCGGTACGCTGCCGCTCAGCGATCTCAGCACCCATATCATCCTCAAAAACGCCGATCTGCGCCTGCAGCCGCTTAAATTCGGCATGGCGGGCGGCACCATCAGCGCCAATATCCATCTCGAAGGCGACAAGAAACCGATGCAGGGCCGGGCGGATATACAGGCGCGCCGCTTACAGTTAAAACAGTTAATGCCAAAAGTGGAGTCGATGCAGAAAACGCTTGGCGAGCTGAACGGCGATGCTGACATTCGCGGGCGCGGTAACTCGGTGGCAGCGCTGCTCGGCAGCGGCGACGGCAACCTTAAACTGCTGATGAACGACGGCTTAATCAGCCGTAACCTGATGGAGATCGTTGGCCTCAACGTTGGTAACTATATTGTCGGGCAAATCTTTGGCGATGAAGAAGTACGGATTAACTGCGCCGCTGCGAACCTGGATTTACGGAACGGGATAGCTACGCCGCGCATCTTCGCCTTTGATACCGAAAACGCCCTGATTAACGTAACAGGCACCACCAATTTCGCCGACGAGCGGCTCGATTTAACCATCAACCCGGAAAGTAAGGGAATTCGTATTATTACCCTGCGCTCGCCGCTCTATGTGCGCGGCACGTTTAAAAATCCGGATGCTGGTGTGAAAGCCGGGCCGCTGATAGCCCGTGGCGCAGTAGCCGCCGCGCTGGCAACGCTTGTGACGCCTGCAGCCGCGCTGTTGGCGCTAATCTCACCGTCTGAGGGCAGCGATAACCAGTGCCGGAACATTCTGGGGCAGATGAAGAAGTAAGGTAAAAGATGTGGCGGGTGGCGCTAACGCTTACCCGCCCTGCGAAGGAAATAACTATGGTGGATAAGCGCAGTGGCCCATCCACCAACGTTTTTACAGCGACTGATGACGCGTTTCTTTAGTCAGCAGCAGCGCAATCAGCGTCAGCGCTGCCATTGCGGCCAGATAGACGCCCACGTAGAACAGGCCATAGTTTGCCTGCAGCCAGGTGGCGATATAAGGTGCCACGGATGCGCCCAGAATCGAAGACATGTTGTAAGAGAACGATGCCCCGGTATAGCGTACTTCTGTCGGGAACAGTTCGGGCAGCAGCGCGCCCATCGGGCCAAAGGTCAGCCCCATCAGGCTCAGGCCGATTAACAGAAACGCCATCACCAGCGTCGAACTTCCGGAGCCCAGCAGCGGCTGGAAGAAACACAGGGCAAAAATAATGATCAGGCTGGTGATCGCAATCATGCATTTACGGCGGCCAAACGCGTCGGCCAGATAACCCGCAATCGGCACCATCACGCCAAAACCAATCACCGCCATCATCAGCATCCACAGCACGTCGTTGCGCGAGAAGCCAAGGCCAACCGGTATGGCGGCGGTGCTGAAGGTCATGGAATAGACCGTCATGATATAGAACAGCGTGTAAGTGGCGAGCATGATAAACGTGCCCAGAATAGTCGCTTTCAGGTGCTTAGTCAGCAGCGTACCCATCGGCACTTTTACCTGCTTGCCCGCTTTGGCGATTTTGGCAAACACCGGGGTTTCATGCAGCGAGACGCGAACGTACAGGCCGATGATGACCAGAATAGCAGAAAGAATAAAGGGTACACGCCAGCCCCAGGCCATAAACTGCTCGTCGGTCAGCAGCCAGGAGAGCAGCAGGAAGGTGCCGTTCGCAAAGAAGAAGCCGATAGGCGCGCCTAACTGTGGGAAGGAGCCGTAGAGCGCGCGTTTGCGCGGCGGAGCGTTTTCCGTTGCCAGCAAAGCCGCACCGCCCCATTCACCGCCGAGGCCCAGGCCCTGGCCGAAACGCGCAAGCGCCAGCAGGAGGGGAGCCATAACGCCAATAGTCGCATAGCTTGGCAGCAGGCCGATCACCACCGTAGAAATTCCCATTGTCAGCAGTGAAGCGACAAGCGTCACTTTGCGGCCTACACGGTCGCCAAAGTGGCCAAACAGCGCGGAGCCAATCGGACGTGCAATAAAGGCGATAGCAAAGGTTGCCAGCGACTGTAGCGTTGCGGCTGTCGGATCGCCCTGCGGGAAGAAGATGTGCGGAAAGACAATCACTGCCGCAGTGGCATAGATGTAGAAGTCGAAGAATTCAATGGCCGTGCCGACCAGAGAGGCAACGACAACTTTTCCCCGTGAGTTAACCGGCGTGGCGTCAGCCTCGCTCTCGATAGATGTGGCAATGGATGCTTGCATAATTTTTTCTTATTTATTGGACGAACGAACGGCCATATTACGCATAGCAAAAGCCTTATTTCAATGCGGCTCCCGCGTTGGCTTTGTGCGAAATTCGTACATAAAGCGGATAATTTTCAGTCCCGGCGGGATTCTTCTATAGCGTGCTGGGTGAGGATTTAAAATTAGTGGATAACACTGCTTTTTGGTTAAATAAAAGTTACAGGCTGGATTTATGTGCTGATTTGCTTTTCCTCTCCCTGAGGGAGAGGAAAGCAGATGCCTTATTTGTGCGTTTTCCCCGGCATTCGCGGGTCGTCTTTATACTCGGCGGTGGCAATCCACGCCGCGCAAAATAGCGTAAGGCGGGCAAAGAAATAGAAGAAGGCCATCAATCCTAATACAGAGCCAAAAGCCGCGCCGGACGGCGAACTGACCAGTTTGGGCAGGCTGTAGGTCATGATTATCTTGATCGCCTCAAAGCCAATCGCCGCAATGAAGGTACCGCGTATCAGCGCTTTTTTACGGGGACGGTGGCGCGGCAGGCGCCAGAATATCCAGAAGAAAAGAAGATAGTTGGCGAAAATAGAGATTGTAAGACCCACCAGATACCAGGCCGGTTTGAGCCAGTCAATGCCGTCCAGGTGCAGGAAGCGGATGATAGTATCCTGCGCCGAGCCGGCAATGGAGGTGATAGAAAGGGTCACAATCAGCGCGATCAGCAGACCAATCAGCGAAATAAAATCGCGCAGGTACTTCACCCAGAATTTTTCATTATCCCGCGGGTTGCGTTCCCATTTATCACGCGACTGGGCACGTACGGCCTCACGCAGGTTACCCATCCAGTTAACGCCGGAATAAAGCGCAACCAAAAGCCCTACCAGGCCGACCGCGGTGCGCTGCTGCACGGCGGTGCTTATGGTGCTTTTCAGCGTAGTGGCGAGCGTCGGGTCGCTGACGTTTTCGAGGATTTTATTAAAGATATCCTGCAGCAGCGTGGGGTGCGAAGCGAGGATATACCCCCCGGCGGCAAAGGCCACCATCATGATGGGGATCAGCGATAAAAACGAAAAGTAGGTAATCGCTGCACCAAACTGGTTACCGAGGCGATCGTTAAACCGCTCGGTAGCGCGCAAAAGATGCGCGATCATTGGACGCCTCGCCGCTTTGTTTACGGTGGCGATGGTGTTGTTTACCGTTTCGTTACTGGTGGTGATTTTGACCAGCGGCTCCGACTCATCGGACGGCCCGGCGGGGGGGCTTTCGGGCTTAGGTTCCGTCTGAAATTGGGCAACGGGTTCGTAATCGAGCGAGTCGCCAGGGCGGTTGTCCTGCTTGTCCGTCATTAAATTTTCCTTATGTATTGTCCACATCTTAAGAAAATTATAGCTGGAACGTTAATCTACATAGGCTTTCATTACGTCCGTCAGCCATTCCATAAATAAATGTACGCGGCGCGAAAGGTTGCGGCGGTGCGGATAGAGCAATGAAACCGGCAGCGGGGCGGCGCGATATTGCGGCAGGATTTCTACCAGTTTTTTACTCTTTAGCAGCTCTTTGACACCGGTGCGCGGCACCTGAATAATCCCCAGCCCCGCAAGGCAGGCCGCACGATAGGTTTCGGTGCTGTTTACGGTGACAACGCCCCCGGTTTTAATCCACTGCGTGGTTTTATCCGCGACAAACTCAAAGCCTTGCGGACGCGTGCCGAGATTTAACGCGTAATGCACCACGGCGTGGGAGGCGAGATCGTCGAGATTCTCCGGGTAGCCAAAACGCGCCAGATAATCGGGGCTGGCGCAGTTAATCTGCGTCAGTTTGCCAAGGTTACGCGCGACCAGGCCGGAATCTTTTAACTGGCCCACCCGTACCACGCAGTCAAAGCCTTCGCGTACGACATCCACCAGCCTGTCGCTGCTGGAAAGCTCCAGTTCAATGCCGGGATACTGCTGTAAAAATGCCGGTAATTTTGGCATCACGAGATCCTTCGCCACCGACAAGGGCATATCTACGCGCAGCCGCCCGCTGATGCTTGAGGGATCGTGCAAAAAAAGACCATCGAGTTCTTCGAGATTCGCCAGTAAATCCCGGCAGCGTTCGTAGTAAACCATGCCGTCCTGAGTAAGCTGAACGCGGCGCGTGGTTCGGTAGAGCAAACGCGTGCCTAGCAGGCTTTCCAGCGCCTGAATCTGTCGTGATACGCTACCTTTAGGAAGCCCAAGCGTCTCTGCGGCACGGGAAAAACTCTCCAGCTCAGCCACTCTCAGGAACAACTGCATTGCGTGTATTTTATCCACCTTAACCCCACATTGTTGTTTGTAGTGAAACAGTGATGCGCAACCGGCAACCTTTATTGATTTTGTAGCAGCTAATAAGCTTGACCTCAATCACCCGACAGCAACCAGTGAGGCAAATCATGAAGCCATCTATCGCATTAGTGACCGGCGGAAGCCGTGGGTTAGGTAAAAACGCAGCGCTGAAGCTCGCGGAGAAAGGAATCAATATTATTCTGACCTATAACAGTAAACAGGCGCAAGCGCAGGATGTTGTACGTGAAATTGAACTAAAAGGCGTGAAAGCGGTGGCTATGCAGTTGAACGTCGCCGAAAGCGCGGGGTTTGCAGATTTTGCAGCAGAGGTGAAACAGCAGCTGCACCATGTCTGGCAGCGCGACTCGTTTGATTATTTATTAAACAACGCCGGGGTTGGTCTGGATGCGGCGTTCGAAAAAACAACGGAAGCGCAGTTTGATGAATTAATGAACATCCATCTGAAGGGGCCGTTCTTCCTGACGCAGCACCTGCTGCCGCTGATTAAAAACGGCGGTCGCATCCTGAATGTATCAACCGGTCTGACTCGTTTTGCTCTGCCAGGCAAAGCGGCATACGCTGCCATGAAAGGAGCAATGGAAGTGCTGACGCGCTACCAGGCTAAAGAGCTGGGCGCTCGGGGTATTGCGGTAAATATTATTGCGCCGGGTGCCATTGCGACAGATTTCGGCGGCGGCGTGGTGCGTGATAACGAACAGGTCAGTAACGCTATCGCCGCGCAAACTGCTTTAGGCCGCGTCGGCCAGCCGGATGATATCGGCAGCGCGATGGCCGCCATTCTGAGCGATGAACTGGGCTGGGCGAACGCACAGCGCATTGAAGTTTCAGGCGGGATGTTTTTGTAAGAGGTAGGGTGGTGAGATTTCGCCACCCTGTATTCAGCGCTTACTGTTTCTGTAAACGATCCACTTTCATTACGGCAGGCTTCTGCTTTTTATCCAGCGTGCCGTTAATGGCAACCAGTTCGTCCGGGCTAAGTTTTCGCTCGTCGAACACGGCTTGCGGGATATGGACATCAAGGGTGCCAGTTTTATCCCTGAACTGGTAACTGTCTTCACCCGTTTTTTTAATGATGTTGCCGGTCAGCGATATGGTTGCTCCGTCGTGCATCGCTTTTGCCTGCACGACCGTCATCCCCTTGGCGTCTTCCATGCCGCGATAGCCTTTATCCATGGAGTGAGGAGAGGGAGGAGCAGCATCGGTTTTAAAGCCGCCCTGATCGTCTGCCATCACCGGCAGGCTAAGTACGGCGCTGAGTCCCGCTATCACCAGAACTTTCTTCATAGGTACTCCTTAAGTTTAAGCTTTGAGGTACACCTGTTAATCCTGGCATAAGGTCAGTAGATCGTCTTATAACTGAGCGGGTTAATCGACAATAAACAGCGTTGCGCCGCTGGAAGTGGAAGAGCGATGCGGTTCGGCGTTATCGGCAACCTGATAGCTCATACCCGGCGTGAGCGTAAACTGGCGACCATCTTCAAGCTCCGTGCTCAGCTCGCCGCTCAGGCATAAAAGCACATGTCCTTTCTGACACCAGTGATCGGCCAGGTAGCCGGCGGTATACTCCACCATTCGCACCCTGACTGGCCCAAACTGCTGCGTGCGCCAGAAGGCTTTGCCGGTGATACCGGGATGTTCGATTACGGGCAGAGTGGCCCAGTCGGTTGTATTAAAGGGTAGATCGGTGATTTGCATTTTTAAGCCTTGTTAATTGCACAGAAGGAGTCTTCTGCCATTGTTAGCAGCAAAAAAATAACGGCGCCAGTATCTGACGCCGTCAGGGAAGATTACTTCCAGCGTGATAAGTCATCCTGCGTCAGCCCAATATCGCGTAATTGCTCCTTACTGAGCCTCTGTAAAACCCGGGCGTTCTGTCGCAGCACCCATTGTTGCCGGAAGAACTGATAAATCATCACAAAGCCATAAAAAGGTTTGTGGGGGCGATTTTCCTCGTAACCCATGATGCTTCTCCTCTTGCCGCGTTGAGGATCATCATGCGCCGCCATACAGATCGCAGACAGATTCAAAAATCACTTTTATTTAACATACACAAACGCTAAAACATGATCTGAATGATGTTTTTTCCATCACTCTGTACTGGTTTGGGGATCTGTATGGTTAATCGTGAGGATACAGCATGACGCGCTACCAACATCTCGCCGCTATACTGGCGGAACGCATTGAACAGGGACTGTATCGCAGCGGCGAGCGTTTGCCCTCGGTAAGAAGCCTCAGCAGCGAGCACGGCGTCAGTATCAGCACCGTTCAGCAGGCCTATCATATTCTTGAAGATCGGCAGCTGATATCACCGCAGCCGCGTTCCGGCTATTTTGTTACCCAACGCAAAGCGCAGCCGCCGGTACCCCCGCTGACCCGCCCGGTGCAGCGCCCGGTTGAAATTACCCAGTGGGATGCGGTGCTGGAGCAACTGATTGCTCGTGAGGGAGGCGGCGTGGTTGCCTTCGGCGGCGGAACGCCGGATGTGACACAACCCACCATCAAGCCTTTGTGGCGCGAGCTGAGCCGTATTGCGCAGTATCAGCAAGCCGAACTGCTGGGCTATGACAGTATTTATGGGATGCGTGCGCTGCGCGAGCAGATTTCCCGTCTGATGGTAGACTGCGGATGCGTTGTCGCTTCCGAAGATATCCTTATCACCAATGGCTGTCATGAAGCGCTGTCGATTGCCATTCGCGCCGTTTGCGAGCCGGGCGATATCGTGGCGGTGGAGTCACCGTCATTTCACGGTACCCTGCATAAGCTGCGTGCTTATGGCATAAAGGTGATTGAAATACCTACGGATTCCGTGACGGGCATCAGCATCGAAGCGCTGGAACTGGCGCTTGAGCAGTGGCCGATTAAAGCGGTGATCCTGGTGTCGAACTGTAATAATCCACTCGGTTTTATTATGCCGGAAGCGCGTAAAAGAGCGGTGCTTACTCTCGCACAGCGCTTTGATATTGCGATAATTGAAGACGATGTTTATGGCGAGCTGGCCTATGAATATCCTCGTCCGATGACGATTAAATCCCTCGACCTGGACGGTCGCGTGCTGCTGTGCAGCTCATTTTCTAAAACGCTGGCGCCCGGTCTGCGCGTAGGCTGGATTGTGCCGGGGCGCTATCTCGATCGCGCGCTGCATATGAAATATATCGTCACCGGCAGCACCAACACTTTTACGCAACTGGCGGTGGCGGAGTTTATTCGTAACGGTAATTACCACCGTCATCTTCGCCGCGTGCGCCAGCATTACCAGCGAAACCTCGACGTGTTAACGCACCGGGTGCGGCAATATTTCCCGTGTGGCATCTGCGTCAGTCGTCCGCAGGGTGGTTTTTTGATGTGGGTCGAGCTACCGGAAAACATCGATATCGTGCCGGTTTGCTGTGCGCTACGGGAGCAAAATATCCATATTGCCGTCGGGTCGCTACTTTCTGCCTCAGGAAAATATCGTAATTGTCTGCGTCTGAGCTATGCTTTGCCGATTGATGATGCAAGCGAAGCGGCGTTGCGTAAAACGGGTGAAGCATTAAGTTATGTACTGGAAAATGCTTGATTTTTCCCCTCTTCTTGGGGCATAGACCCAGGGGCAGTTGCGCTAAACTCCGCTTTAATGGCGCCTGTATCCGCAGCCAATAATCATAAAAATGACCATCACTGATGGACGACGCAGCCCGATCGCGTCAGGCGCTTATGCGCCAGTTACCTTACTATAAGGATAATTATGACCAGCAACGCACAGCTGCTGACACGGGATAAGTTTGAGACTTGCCTGAGTGTGATTCGTCAGGCGTCGTTACAAATCCTACCGTTACTTAAAATTCGCGCCGCAGATGGTAAAGATCCGCAATGGTTTTTTCAACAGCTCGAACAGGCCCGACAGAGTATGGGCAGCTGGGCTGCGGTGGCGCGTCGTCTTAACCTTAACGATGCGGAGATCTCGCAGTTTACGCTGTTGTTACGCCATCTGCAGCAGCTGGTGCCGCAGTATGAAAGTGGACAGGAGGTCAGCGATAACCAGCTGATTTCCGCGTTGCGTTTTGTGAATTACCTTGAACTTGTACGCAGCAAGCAGCCGCTATTGGGCTATTCCACCGATTTATCCGGCGGCGGGGCGCAGCAGCAGGTGGCGCAGCAGCAAATTCGTGCGCTGGAGCTGATGCTTCGCGGGCTGATTAACAACGCCTGGGGTAGCCAGTCGCAGCTGGTCAATCAACTCAAACGGCAGTTTGGCGGAGATAAAGTCCGGCGCTGGCTCAAAAATGCCGAGCGTGGGGATATTCTCAGCGGCCTGCGTTTTAGCGAGCTGGCACTTCTGCTGGTGGATAAAAAAGAGTTTGCCCGGCACTATGCGGCGCTCTATCAGAACGCTCCTCAGCTCAGTTTCCTTATCGACAAGCGCAAAACCCTGCAAACCTTTCTGGATGACGTGCGCCAAATCCGCAATGACCTGATACAGCAACGTCCTCTCACCACGGTGCAAATTGCCTTACTCGATAACTATTACCGGGAAACCAGTGCGCCGGTTCAGCGTGCGTTCGATGAAGGGCGCACAAAAGTTAATCCTGCGGTTTTGCTGGCGAGCGAGGAGGCTCAGCTGCAGGAGTTTATCGCCCAGGCGCAGAAAAAATATGCGGCAACCGGCGGCGATAACGAAGAGATCAGGGAGACCATCGAAGGCCCGAATTTGCACAATGCCAGCAAGCATCACGATGCTGCGGAGACCGCGTCCGTAGCGCTCTGGGGTATGGTGGGCGTGGCAATTATCGGGATGGTGGTTTTCGCGTTATATATCTTCAGTGATATGACCCGTCCCTCACAAGATACTGCTTCACCGCAAGTGGTGACGAAGGTGATGGCCGCCGATCATGTGCCTGAAAAGAACAGCCCACGTGACATGCTAGCAAATATGGGCGTTACCTGGGATGAAAACAGCCTGCGTTTGGCCATTACGCGCGGGGATTCACGCATTATCCGGCTGTTTATGCAGGGCGGGATGAACTGGAAAGCCTCTTACGCTGAATCCGCCTTGGCTGCGGATTACCGCGACGCGCTGGCGACGCTGCTGCAATATCGCACGCAAATGGATGAAGTACGCCCTTGCCGCAGGCTGGTGAACACCACCAGCCAGGCGATGAAAGATGGGCAAAGTCTGACCTCAATGCGCAAACAGTTTCTGCAAACCTTTTGCAGTGCGCCGGGCGTGGTAAAACGTCAGAAAGAAGAGCTTGAAAGGGCCTTGCTGCGCCAGGCGGCCCAAAAGCGGCGCTATGACGAAGCAAAAGCACAGGGCCTGCGGCCAGCACCAGTGAGCAACGATGAGGTGGAGATACAGCAGTCGATTTATAACGCGATGCGTTGAAGCCGGGTGGATTGCTTATCCACCCGGCATAACAAGAGGGTGGATAAGCGAAAGCGCTATTAGCGCATAGTCACGAATTCTTCAGCGCCGGTCGGGTGAATCGCTACGGTGTTGTCGAAGTCTTTTTTGGTTGCACCCATTTTCAGCGCTACCGCAAAGCCCTGCAGCATTTCGTCCATACCGTAGCCGATACCGTGGATGCCGACGATTTTCTCTTCCTCACCCGCACATACCAGCTTCATACGGCACGGCTGGCGATGAGAAGTCACCGCTGTGTACATCGCGGTAAAGGAAGATTTATAGACCTTCACATTATCGTCGCCGTACTGCTCGCGCGCCTGTGGTTCGGTTAAGCCTACGGTGCCGATTGGCGGGTGGCTAAAGACCACGGTAGGGACATTGCTGAAGTCCAGATGCTCGTCAGGCTTGTTGTTAAACAGGCGCTCGGACAGGCGACGCCCCGCAGCAACGGCGACCGGCGTCAGTTCCACCGCACCGGTGTTATCGCCCACGGCATAAATACCCGCTACGCTGGTGTTCTGGAATTTATCGACTTCAATGTAGCCCCGCGCGTTGGTTTTCACGCCCGTGGCGACCAGATTGACGTTGTCCGTGGCCGGTTCGCGACCAATCGCCCAAATCAGGCAATCTACCGTTTCTGAACGGCCATCTTCCAGATGCAGCGTCAGGCTGCCGTCGGCATTTTTTTCAACCGTTTTTGGCACGGCCTGGGTATGAAGCGTTGGGCCTTCGGTGTTGATTACTTCCAGCAGCGTTTCAACGATCAGCGGATCGAAGGTACGCAGCGGTGCGTGTTTACGCACGAACAGGTGGGTTTCAGAACCCAGCGCGTTAACCACACCTGCGATTTCCACGGCGATATAGCCAGCTCCAACTACGGCAACACGTTTTGGCAGCGCTGGCAGCGCAAAGAAACCATCGGAATCAATGCCGTATTCCACGCCTGGAATGTTCGGATGGCTTGGGCGGCCGCCGGTGGCGATAAGAATATGATCGGCGGTAATGGTTTCGCCATTCACCTCTACGGTACGAGCATCAACAAAGCGGGCAAAACCACGGATTACATCAACGTTGTTTTTGCCCAGCACATTGTCATAAGAGGTGTGGATGCGGTCAATATATGCGGTGCGGCTGGCGATAAGTTTGTCCCAGTCGAAGTTGTTCACCGTGGTGTCAAAACCGTAGTCAGGGCCATAGTTGTGAATAGCTTCCGCAATTTGTGCCGCGTGCCACATGACCTTTTTCGGCACGCAGCCTACGTTTACGCAGGTACCGCCCAGATCCTTTGCCTCAATCAGTGCGCACTTCTTGCCATACATTGCCGCACGGTTGATAGAGGCGATACCGCCGCTGCCGCCGCCAATGGCGAGGTAGTCATAATGTCTGGTCATCTGCAGGTTTCCATCAGTAAGAAATCAATTGCCGGGATTGTAACGCGTTAGCTCACAAAGCCGCAAAGGGTGCTTCTATGGCTGTGATAGGGGGTGGCTATTCCAGTGAAAAGTTCAGAAAACGCCTCTTATCGGCTTATAGCCGGGGTACTCATCTTCAGGCGAAAATGCTATTTTTTCGCATAAACACCGACGCAGTAAGGAAAAGGATGCCTTATTTCACATCTACTATCCATACCCGTTTTGCTCTCGAAAAAATTTCGTTTTTGAGAGCTTCGGCTTGTCGCTTTTTCTCTTTATCTCTTCTTAAATGATGGGCTTACTGCGTAATAAAGCAAATAGTCTCCTGTGGTTTGTCTGGATGGGCTGGCTGCTCGCGCTATTTTGCTATGTCTTTGCGTGGAAATGGGAAGCCCTTTTATCTGCCGTTACGCTATCTCTTACTTTTGTCCTGTATCTCTACTTCAATAAAAAAGGATTTTCTATGTTCAGAAAAAAATCATCAGAGGCGGCGGAAGTCGTTGAAAAATCCCCGACCGTGCCGGTTGCTGCCGCTAACCTTTCCGCGCCGGTGGAAAGCGTTCAGGTGACTCAGGGAGGACGTCGGTGCACTATCGTTGCGCAAAACACCGTATTTTCCGGCAATACCGAGATAGAAGGCGATATCCAGGTATACGGAAAAATGAAGGGCCATATCAATCTGAAGGAGGGCATTCTTTATGTGATGCGCGATGGCTTCGTTGAAGGCGAGTTTACCGCACCCAGTATCATCATTAACGGGCGTGTGCAGGGAACCTGCATCAGTGAAAATATAGAAATTCACGAGCACGGTGTAATGGAAGGTATCAGCCGCAGCGTCGCGCTCTCCATTCGGCCCGGTGGTTCTTTTATCGGCCAGGCAGAAAGGCTGGTTGTAGAGGCGAAAGAGCCAGAGGCCGAACGGGTGGTGAAGATTAAAAAGAATCAGCCGGAAAAACCCGCAGAACTCGCTACGGGCAGCTCACAGACACTTAATAAATAGTGGAGTTATTCCGGCACGATCCAGCTCAGCGTCGTAGACCCGGTGCCTGCCGGTACCAACGTTTTGTGCAACCAGGGCAGCACATTAGCCATTTGCTGCTCAAGCTTCCACGGCGGGTTGATAACGATCATGCCAGAAGCTGTCATGCCGCGCTGATCGCTATCCGGGCGCACCGCGAGTTCAATCTGTAAAATGCGACGGATGCCGGTTTCTTGCAGATCGCGAATCATGCGTTTGATTTGCTGGCGCATCACAACCGGATACCACAAGGCATAGGTGCCGGTGGCAAAACGTTTGTAACCTTCATTGATACCTTTCACCACGTCCTGATAGTCGGTTTTGATCTCATACGGTGGATCGATAAGAATCAGTCCACGACGGGAAACCGGCGGCAGTTTGGATTTCAACTGGATATAGCCATCGGCGCGCTCAACGCGGGCGCGATTATCTTTCTGAAACTCAGAGCGCAGCAGCGGAAAGTCCGACGGGTGCAGCTCAGTGAGTTGCAGACTGTCTTGCTCACGCAGCAAATGGCGCGCAATCAGCGGGGAACCCGGATAGTAACGCAGCTGGCCGCTCTGATTATAAGCTTTAACGGCGCGGATATACGGCTCCAGCTCTTCCGGCAGGTCGTCCTGCTGCCAGATGCGGGCGATGCCTTCGAGATATTCACCGGTACGTTCGGCGTGTTCACCGCTCAGTTTGTATCGGCCTGCGCCCGCGTGGGTATCGAGATAAAGAAACGGTTTCTCTTTCTCTTTTAAGGATTCAACGATCAGGCTTTGAACGGTGTGTTTCAGTACGTCGGCGTGGTTGCCGGCGTGAAAGCTGTGGCGATAACTGAGCATGGCTTGCAGGATTTCCAAAAGACTAAGAAGGACTATGTAATGTGCACAGTATACAGCCTTATGCTTATCACCCGGCATTGAAATTAACTACACTAAGCCTCATGTTAGTCAGACTGCCTTTGTAGCGCTAGCTGAGCGCTCTACTTAACGGATACCAGGAATCGCGCTTATGACCAATCCATTGTTGACCCCTTTCGATCTGCCTCCGTTTTCCACTCTGCTCCCTGAACATGTTGTCCCCGCCGTGCAGAAAGCGCTGGATGACTGCCGTGAGAAAGTGGAAAGCGTTGTGGCGCAAGGCGCGCCTTACCGTTGGGATAATCTTTGCCAGCCGCTGGCAGAAGTGGACGATCGTCTGGGCCGCATTTTCTCCCCGGTAAGCCATCTGAATTCCGTACAGAACAGCCCGGAGCTGCGCGAGGCCTACGAGCAAACGCTGCCGCTGCTGTCTGAATACAGCACCTGGGTTGGCCAGCACGAAGGTTTATATCAGGCATATCGTGATTTGCGCGACGGCGCGCACTATGCCGACCTGAGCGTGGCGGAGAAAAAAGCCGTTGATAACGCGCTGCGTGATTTCGAGCTTTCCGGCATCGGTTTGCCGAAAGAAAAACAGAAGCGCTACGGTGAAATCGCCGCACGTCTGTCCGAGCTGGGTTCCACCTACAGTAACAACGTGCTCGACGCGACTATGGGCTGGAGCAAGCTTATCACCGATGAATCTGAGCTGGCCGGTATGCCGGAGAGCGCCCTGGCGGCGGCTCGCGCTCAGGCCGAAGCGAAGGAACAGGAAGGCTGGCTGCTGACGCTGGATATTCCAAGTTATTTACCTGTGCTCACATACTGCGACAACCGCGCGCTGCGTGAAGAGATGTACCGCGCCTATGTCACTCGCGCCTCCGACCAGGGGCCAAACGCGGGTAAATGGGACAATACGCCGGTAATGGAAGAGATTCTGGCGCTGCGTCACGAGCTGGCGGAGCTGCTGGGCTTTGGCAACTACGCGGAAAAATCGCTGGCCACCAAAATGGCGGAAAATCCACAGCAGGTGCTGGAGTTCCTGGCCGATCTTGCAAAACGCGCGCGTCCGCAAGGCGAAGCTGAACTGGCGCAACTGCGCGCTTTCGCGAAAAAAGAATTCAGCGTTGACGAGCTGGAACCGTGGGATATCACCTACTACAGCGAAAAACAAAAACAGCATCTGTACAGCATCAGCGACGAACAACTCCGCCCTTACTTCCCGGAAAACCGTGCCGTGGCGGGCCTGTTCGAAGTGGTAAAACGTATTTACGGCATCACCGCCAAAGAGCGCAAAGATATCGACGTCTGGCATCAGGATGTGCGTTTCTTTGAGCTGTATGACGAAAAAGACGGGCTGCGCGGCAGTTTCTATCTCGACCTGTATGCCCGTGAAAACAAACGCGGCGGGGCGTGGATGGATGACTGCGTGGGCCAGATGCGTAAAGCCGACGGCTCGCTGCAAAAACCGGTCGCTTACCTGACCTGTAACTTTAACCGTCCGGTGAACGGCAAACCTGCGCTGTTTACCCACGACGAAGTGATCACTCTGTTCCATGAGTTCGGCCACGGTCTGCATCACATGCTGACTAAAGTTGAGACGGCGGGTGTTTCCGGCATCAACGGCGTGCCGTGGGATGCGGTCGAGCTGCCAAGCCAGTTTATGGAAAACTGGTGCTGGGAGCCGGACGCGCTGGCGTTTATCTCCGGCCATTACGAAACCGGCGAACCGCTGCCAAAAGCGTTGCTGGATAAAATGCTGGCCGCGAAGAATTACCAGGCGGCGCTGTTTATTCTGCGTCAGCTGGAGTTCGGCCTGTTCGATTTCCGCCTGCATGCTGAATTTAACCCTGAGCAGGGCGCGAAGGTCCTGGAAACGCTGGCAGAAATTAAGAAACAGGTTGCCGTGGTGCCTGGGCCGCAGTGGAGTCGCTTCCCGCACGCCTTCAGCCATATTTTCGCAGGCGGCTATGCTGCGGGTTACTACAGCTATCTGTGGGCTGACGTGCTGGCCGCGGACGCTTACTCCCGCTTCGAAGAAGAGGGCATTTTCAATCGCGAAACCGGGCAGGCGTTCCTCGACAATATCCTCACGCTTGGCGGTTCTGAAGAGCCGATGGAACTATTCAAACGCTTCCGTGGCCGTGAGCCGCAGCTCGATGCCATGCTTGCTCATTACGGCATCAAGGGCTGAGCTATTCCGTGAAAATCTGTTTACTGACTGAATCAGGCGCCGACTCCGGCGCCTTATCTCTTTTGCGCGAGCGCTGGGGACTGACGCACGACGAAGACGCTTTGATGGCGCTGGTTTTAACCGCGGAGCATCTGGAATTGCGCAAGCGCGATGAGCCAAAACTTGGCGGTATTTTTGTCGATTTTGTCTCAGGCGCGATGGCGCATCGCCGTAAGTTTGGCGGCGGGCGAGGTGAGGCGGTAGCAAAAGCTGTCGGCATCAAAAGCGGTTATCTGCCCAGCGTGGTGGACGCCACGGCGGGATTAGGCCGTGATGCCTTTGTTCTGGCCTCTGTCGGCTGTCGCGTGCGAATGTTAGAGCGTAACCCGGTAGTTGCCGCATTGCTTGATGATGGGCTGCGTCGTGGCTATCAGGACGCGGAAATCGGCGGCTGGTTGCAGGAACGTTTACAGCTCATCCACGCCTCAAGCCTTACCGCGCTAAGCGATATCACTCCGCGCCCGGATGTGGTCTACCTCGACCCGATGTTCCCGCATAAGCAAAAAAGCGCGCTGGTGAAAAAAGAGATGCGTGTGTTTCAGTCGCTTGTGGGACCGGATGAAGATGCCGACGGCCTGCTGGAGCCTGCGCGGCGGCTGGCAACCAAGCGCGTAGTGGTAAAACGGCCAGATTACGCGCCACCGCTTGGCGGCGTGGAAACCCATAACGCTGTGGTGACCAAAGGCCATCGTTTTGATATTTATTCCGGGACGGCTGAGAACAACGCTCTGTATTGAGGAGGTGCTCGCAAAAAAATCTTGTGCTGCAATTTTGTACTCAACTTTTTTACGAGATGCCCCGAAGGATATTGAGCTCACTCTTTTAATTCTCGTCAGAAAAGCACAACCTCATATCGCATAGCCTGTTCATGGAGGACAACATGCCTGGAAAAAGAGAAAGAGATGTGAATCCATAGCGATCCCTGCGACAGGATTGCATCACTTTGATGTTTCACCTGCGAAAATCTGTCCGGTGGTTATCATTGCGGATCAACGCTGTATTGCGCTGGCGCACATGATGGCTGGCAACTCTTTAAAAGATATGGGCAGCCCTGTACAGGATTTACACGCCTGTAGCGGTGCACTCCGCGATGCGGTTAATTTTTTGCTACGGGTACTGAGGCATAAAAAGCCCTCTCCACAAAGAGGGCTATCTCGCTTTAACTCCCTTCCCGGCTCAGGAGACAGGTTCGGGTGCTAATTTTTCGAAAATTAATCTTCGTCTTCGTCACGCAGCGGTACAATCAGCATATCGATATGTACAGTGTTGATAAGCTGGCGTGCAGAAGACATCAGCTTGCTCCAGAAATCCTGATGATGTCCGCAAACGACTAAATCCATATCATATTTTTTGATAGCGTCTACCAGTACCTGACCCAGATCGCCGCTGCCGCTCAGGGTTTCGGCAATGGGATAACCTGCCCCGGTAGAGAGTTCGCTTAACGCGTGGTGCGTCTCTTCAGAGATGCGCTTTTGCATATCTCCCAGATTGACATCAATCAGGCCGGTGTAGAGATCGGAGTAATTTACATCGACGTGAATCAGGGAAACCTTCGCGTTGTAAGGGCGAGCCATAGAAACGGCTTTTTCCACCAGTACTTTGCTCTCCGGGGAGAGATCTACCGCGATCAGAATGTGTTTGTAAGCCATAATGCTACTCCTTCCATAAGATGTTCCCGTGCGTCTTCGGATTCCAGCGTAAAGACTTCATATTGTAGATGATATTTCTACCCTATCCCGAATGATAAAAACCGTCAATGCGCCACCCTTTTAAACATTCAAGCCGAAAATAAAAGTTGCCGTATTGATAATAATTAACGTAGTGGCGAAAAAAATAATGGATCTCCTACACTATTAAATAAGCCGTTCCGGAAACCTGTGTGAACCGGTGGCTTTTGATTGCTGAACTGTCTGTCGAGATTGTCGGGGTGAGCGGTTGTCCTGGAGCGATGCTCTGTGGCTACGCCGGGAGGGGAACATGATCAGCACCGTTGCGCTATTTTGGGCGCTTTGCGTAGTTTGTCTGGTGAATATGGCGCGTTACTACTCATCACTGCGCGCTTTGTTAGTCGTGCTTCGTGGATGCGATCCGCTGCTGTATCAGTATGTCGACGGCGGGGGGTTTTTCACAGCACATGGTCAACCCAGTAAACAGATTCGCCTGGTGCGTTATATTTACGCCCAGCGCTATCTTGATCATCACGACGATGAGTTTATCCGCCGCTGTGAAAGGCTTCGCCGTCAGTTTATGCTGACCAGCGCGCTGTGCGGATTGGTGATTATCAGCCTTATCGGATTGATGATTTGGCACTGATTGTTTGAAAACAATGCATAAAAAAACGGGCCAGCAAACTGACCCGTTTTTTGTTTTATCGCTTTAACATCAAATAAAGTGCAGTGAAATCCAGTACAGCCCGCCCGACAACAAAATCGAGACCGGCAGGGTGAAGATCCAGGCCATCAGGATATTTGTTACCGTCTTACGCTGCAGACCGCCACCGTCAACGACCATCGTTCCCGCAACGGATGAGGAGAGGACGTGGGTGGTGGAAACCGGCATCCCGGTGTAGCTGGCAATACCGATGGAAACGGCGGCTGTCATCTGCGCGGACATGCCCTGCGCATACGTCATGCCTTTCTTACCAATCTTCTCACCGATAGTGGTCGCCACACGACGCCAGCCAATCATGGTACCGATGCCGAGTGCCAGAGCGACCGCCATGATAATCCAGATTGGAGCGTACTCGATGGTATACAGCAGGTCGGTTTTCAGCTCTTTTAAGAAGCGCTTATCATCCGCTTTGGTTTCCGGAAGACCAGCCGCTTTCTCTGCGGTATCAGAGATACACAGCAGCAGACGACGCATATGGCTGCGCTGCTCCACGCTGAGCTTATCGTAGCTGTCGATATTGCCCAGCAGCGCCTTCGCACGCTGCACGGCCAGCATGGCGCGGCTTGCATCGCAGTGGAACTCCGCCGGTTTATTCTGATCCTGAACCTCTTCCGGAGCAGGAATAGCCGGGTTAAGCTCAACCACGTGCTTAATCGCATCGCCGTGCTGCGCGTAATACTGCTCAAGGTGCGTGATGGCGTCACGGGTGCGGGCAATATCGTAGCCAGAGGCGTTCATATTGACCACAAAGCCCGCTGGCGCCACGCCAATCAGTACCAGCATAATCAGACCGATGCCTTTCTGCCCGTCGTTTGCGCCGTGGGAGAAACTCACGCCGATGGCGGAAAGAATCAGGGCGATACGCGTCCAGAACGGTGGTTTTTTCTTGCCGTCCTTTTTCTCACGCTCGGCCGGAGTAAGGTGGATACGGCGACGCTTTTTGGTGCCGCTCCAGTAGCGACGTAGCAAAAAGATTAGTCCGCCCGCAATCACCAGACCCACAATCGGGGAGAGGATCAACGACATGAATATCCCAATGACTTTCGGGATATTGAGCGCATCGACTACGGAGGTTCCGGTCATCAACGCGTTGGTCAAACCGATACCAATAATGGCACCGATAAGCGTATGGGAGCTGGAGGCCGGCAGACCAAAATACCAGGTGCCGAGATTCCAGATAATAGCGGCCAGTAACATAGAGAACACCATGGCGAGGCCATGAGCGGACCCTACATTCAACAGCAGGTCTGTTGGCAACATATGCACGATCGCATACGCCACGCTCAACCCACCGAGCAGAACGCCGAGGAAGTTAAATACCGCAGCCATTACCACCGCCAGTTGCGATCGCATTGCGCGGGTATAGATGACGGTTGCCACTGCGTTTGCAGTGTCATGGAAGCCGTTGATCGCTTCGTAGAAGAGAACAAATGCCAGAGCAAGTAATAACAAAAGCCCGGTATGTAAATCCAGGCCAGCAAACAAATGTAGCATAGACGTTACGCCATTTTGAGGACATGAACGCGGCGCATTATGTAAGACAACGGCTTATTGCGCCAAGTGAAATATAGACTTTTCTTGATGTTTATCGTGTCGGGGCTAAACAAGGAAAATATTTACATTCTGTTTTTCAAGCACCTGCAATTGTTAATGCGCTTTAAGCTGGTGCGACCAGCGTTCGATCTTTACAATTCTCACCCTTAAGCATAGTCGGGAGTCGGTCGTGGAAAAGTTTGATGCCATTATTATTGGTGCGGGTGCAGCCGGAATGTTTTGCGCGGCGATGGCCGGGCAGGCGGGCAGCCGTGTGTTACTTATCGATAATGGTAAAAAACCAGGCCGCAAAATCCTCATGTCTGGCGGGGGGCGCTGCAATTTTACTAACCTTTATACCGAACCTGCGGCCTATCTGAGCCAAAACCCGCATTTTTGTAAGTCTGCTCTGGCGCGCTATACCCAGTGGGATTTTATCGACATGGTCACCAGGCACGGTATTGCCTGGCATGAGAAAACCCTCGGCCAGCTCTTCTGTGATGATTCTGCGCAGCAGGTTGTCGATATGCTGGTGGCCGAATGCGAAAAAGGTCAGGTCACAACGCGTCTGCGCAGCGAAGTGCTGGGTATCGAGCGCAGCGAAGAAGGTTTTACTCTCAGGCTTAACGGCGACGAGGTCCACACGGGCAAACTGGTAATCGCCTCCGGCGGCCTTTCTATGCCGGGCCTGGGCGCTACACCGTTCGGTTATAAGGTTGCGGAACAGTTTGGCCTGAAAGTGCTGCCTACCCGCGCGGGGCTTGTGCCGTTTACTTTGCATAAACCGCTGCTGGAACAGTTACAGGTCTTGTCGGGCGTATCGGTGCCGTCGGTCATTACGGCAGAAAACGGGGTCAGCTTCCGCGAAAGCTTACTGTTTACTCATCGCGGGCTTTCTGGCCCGGCCGTTTTACAACTCTCAAGCTACTGGCAACCCGGTGAGTTTGTCAGCGTTAACTTACTTCCCGATACCGATCTGGATGTGTTTATTAATGAACAGCGTACCGCCCATCCGAATCAGAGCCTGAAAAACACGCTCGCTGTGGTGCTGCCAAAACGTCTGGTGGAATGCCTGCAAAAGCTGGAGCAAATTCCTGACGTCACGCTAAAACAGCTCAACGCGCGTCAGCAAAGCGAACTGATTGTCACCCTGCAATCCTGGCGCGTGCAGCCTAACGGCACAGAAGGTTACCGCACCGCAGAGGTCACCCTTGGCGGCGTGGATACGAATGAATTAAGCTCGCGCACTATGGAAGCCAAAAAAGTACCGGGTCTTTACTTCATCGGAGAGGTGATGGACGTTACCGGTTGGCTGGGCGGCTATAACTTCCAGTGGGCCTGGAGTTCCGCCTGGGCCTGCGCCCAGGCGCTGATTACTGAATGACAACAACGTCGTGATATACAAGACGCGATAATGGCGAAGCGAAAGAACCCGCAATGAAAGAGGCGCGGACTTTTATCAGGTTTAAAACGGATGCCAGAGTCTCAGCCAGCAACATCGGTCCGCAGGTATGATGACTCGGCTGCATCGAAACGCCTTTGCTGCACGCTGAGCCCCTTTTCATCCAGAGGCCTGAGTAATACGCATTTTTGCTGCTCCGCTTTTTATTTATTTTTCTTAGCGTTATCTGTTTTTTGTGATTTATACACATCGCCGGGAAAATTTGGCATTGTTCCCGTACTCCCTGCCGCACTGCATGATCCCATGCAAACTTGAATCTTAAACCTTATTATATGCGTGGTTTTTCTTTGCGATCCGAAAAATATTTATACAGTTAAACCCGGTGGATGGTATCGCTGGATTTGCACATCCTGAAGAAGAGATAACCATTAACTTGATGATTTTTTAAGGTTTAAAGATAAATATACCGCTGTGTCAAAAAATAATCCTAAAAACGCTTTAAAAATCAATTGCGCTTAAATTATAATCTCTTTTTACTGCAAAATTAATGATTGAAGATGCGTGCTATTTTCGTAATGTTAAGTTTTATGCTGTTTTCCATACCTTGTTCTGCAGAGGTTTCTAACTCTGAGGATAAACCCATTTTAACGATATCGGGCAATATAGAAAAGAAAAACGAAGATGGGCAGGTGCAGTTTAATATCGCATCGCTTGAAAAGCTTGGTATGGAGAGTTTTTATACCTCTTCTCCATGGTATGAAGGGCGAAATAAATTTGAAGGGGTTCCGCTTAATAAGCTTATGGATGCGGTCGGAGCCACAGGTCATATTGCGAGGGTAATTGCTCTCAACGACTATGTTACTACTATCCCACTTGAGGATTTTAAAAAATACCCTGTTATTTTGGCATTAAAAGTAAATGATAAATACATTCAAGTCAGAGATAAGGGACCTTTGTTTATTGTCTATCCCTATGACAGTCAATCAGAGTTAAATAATCAGATTTATTATTCAAGGTCTGCGTGGCAAGTTTATAAAATTATAATTCAGTAGTATCGTTGGAGATTTTATGAACAGAGTCCTTACGGCCATTATTTTTGTTATTTTTATATCCACTGGATATATTTCCTTTCTCGTAAATGAAAGGCAACACGAACTTCAGAAGCTCACGCAATATACAACCTCGTGGTCTGTCGGGCAGTTGGTTTCTGAATATTTTAAACTTGAGTCCTGGCTCGGTTTATATGCTATAAATGACAAAGATGTGACTCAGGATAAGATCAGGCTGCGTCTGGATATTATGCTTAGCCAAAATGAACTCATGAAGGGGGGAGATTTATTTCATCTTATCGAAAAAAGATTTGAGCATCGTACATTAGCAGCCAAACTGGATAAAAACCTTCAATACCTTGATGTGCAGCTATCCAAAATGAGTCGATCTGATATTGAAGCATTTCTTATAAAAATGCATGAATTAGATGCGCCGATGAGCATGCTTTCATCAAGTGCAATGACAAGTGACTTAAACGCTGTAAATATTACCAACTATAAAATAAAAAATCTCTATTCTGTCTATACTGTATTATCTGTATTGTTAATGGTTCTGAGTATGATCCTGGGTATCATGATTCTTTATCAGAATAAAAATATCATGAAAGCTCACGGGCAGGTAAAGCGGCTGGCGGAAGAGCTGCAGTCTTCAAAAGAAAAACTGCAACAGCAGAATAAAAAACTCAAATACGATGTTTATCATGACTCGCTGACTGGTATGCGGAACCGACTTTATTTCTGGAAGCACTTAAAAATCGTTATTACACTTGCACAGTTAAACGGTGGTTCCGTTACTGTGATGCTGTTTGATTTGGATCGGTTTAAAGAGGTGAATGATACGCTTGGCCATGATGCCGGCGATAAATTATTACAAGAAATAGCTACCCGTCTGGCCAACATTAGCTATAAAAACGAAACTTTTTACCGTTTGGGTGGTGACGAATTTGCGCTTATCTCCTCTGATTTAACAGAGAATATGGCGGTCGGAAGAGCCCGCCTCATCAGCGACTGTGTCAGCCAGACTTATAGCATTTATGGTGCTACCGTTAATATAGAAACCTGTGTTGGTATATTTATTTCAGATACCGAGAGACGTTCTGATTATATTTACAAATCTGCCGATCTGGCGCTGTATGATGCAAAAAGGGAAGGCGCCAGCCACATAAAAGTATTCAGACCAGAAATGCTGCAGCAGATCAAAGAGAATATGATGCTTGAAAAACATCTGTTACATTCTTTAGATAACGATGAGTTAAAAGTCTACTATCAGCCCATTATAGATTCCTTTAGTGGAAAAATAGATGGCTATGAGGCTCTGCTCCGTTGGTTTCATCCTGCAAGGGGCATGGTGCCGCCAGATATATTTATTCCGATTGCTGAAAAAACAGGTTTTATTAAGAAAGTTGGCAGTTGGGTGCTGGAAAAAGCATGTATGGAGGCCGCCTCCTGGAAAGTTCCAGCCAGTATTTCAGTAAACGTCTCCCCCGTGCAACTGAACAGCATTTCCTTCGTCGATATTGTGATGAATGCTCTGAAAAAATCCGGCCTACCCGCTGAACGACTTGAGCTGGAAATTACAGAGTCGACCCTCTTCAATGAGAGCGATACCCCATTATCGATTCTGGTCAACCTGAGAAAAATGGGTGTAAAAGTCTCGATCGATGATTTCGGAACGGGTTATTCCTCGCTGTCCCGTTTGAGCATGCTGTCCTTCGATAAAATAAAAATAGACAAATCCTTCATAAAGGATATCGCCACACAAAAAGATGCCTTTAACATCACTAAGCTGATGTTAGGTTTGGCCAGACGTCTTAATATGAAGACAGTCGCCGAAGGGGTGGAAACGGAAGAACAGCTTGAATGTCTGCAATCGCTGGGTTGCGATTTAGTGCAGGGTTATCTCTTTGGTAAGGCTGAGCCTTTTATTGATGAAACTATAAGCTTCGCATATTTCACAAACGTTATCACTGGCTAAAAAGAGATATGAGGAAAGGTTTAATTTTAATCACCTCCAGGGCTGCTTATTACTACAGCGTTTCTCTTATTGCGGCCAGAGCCAAATTTCCCAAAGCCGAAAGGGGCGGAAGAAACTCTCTCCCGCCAGTCCGGCTTTACGCTTTTGCCACAACCAGAGCCGTTCTCTTATCCAACAGATAAGGCCGCAGATAGCCTACGGTGTTAGATAGTGGCAGCACATCCTCGTGAAGATGAATGTTCAGCTCATCGCGGATATATGCCCGGCGGGAGAGGATCCTCTGCCACAGCTCGGGGTACAGAGCGGCCAGCTCCAGGCGAAGCGGTTCATCCGCCAGCGCAACAGTGTCTTCAATGCTGGCCCCCGCGTAGCCTTTTCTTGAAGGGATGATATCGATTTGCAACAGCATGCCGCTTGCGAGCGGGATGTCAGACGCGCGATATATCGGCGAACAAAGCCACTCTTCATCGGCCACTAAATGTCCGGGGTTGAGATGCCAGTTGTATTCCGCCTTAGGTAAAACCCGTTCAATCAGATCGTAGATTTCATGGCCTTTTACGCCGACGCGGATAAATTCCAGCCAGCTCACCACCGCGTTGAAGTAAGGAATAGCGACCACATCAAGATAATCCCGCACGCCGGGAGCCAGCTCGGATGCGTTATGCACAACGTATGCCGCGCGACTGGTTAACCCGCCTTTGTAGCTGACGGTTAGCGAGAATTTATCGCCTGACTGAATCTTTTTATCTGACGGATAGAGCCTGGCATATTCGAAACGCTCGCCGGTTGCCGCGATGGTAACGACGTTGTTTGCCTGTCCTTCAGCGGCCAGCAGCGCTGCAATGGCCTTCTCTGTCTTACCCAACTCAATCGCATTTAGCGCGGTTAACGCCGCACCCGAAGCGAGGTTAGCCCCGTATTCATAATGGGCTATTTCATTGGCGTTATTGATGGTTCTGGCGCCAGACTGCGGCCCGATAAAAATTTCTGTCGCATTTAACAGCAGCGCATCCGCTGACAGCGCCGCCTGGATGGCCTGATATATAAAGTGCGGTATATCGAACAGGGACTGATTGTCGTCATACGCGCCGGTGAATAACTTCCAGCCGGCGATCCCCACGCGTTGCCGATCTCTCAGCCCGGCGTTTTTTAGCACTTCATGCAGGGAAGAGGCGATATCCATCGGTTGGTTCGGCAGTGAAAACCACGGGGCGTGAACCACATCTGCGGCAATACGTGAATACTGCGCGAGTTTCAGGTTTTCATTTCCCAGCACTAATACGGCTTTACCGCTTTGATGCAGCACCAGCAGCGCTTCTTCAAAGCGGGGGATAAAACCGGTCAGGTATTCAAAGTTGCCGCCGTGCTCTTTGTCGGCGTAAACGATGAGCGTATCAAGCTGCCGCTGCGCCATTCGCTGGAGAATTTTGTCGCGCCTCTCCTGCAGAGTCTGCTCATTCAGCATGACGCTCGGGAGGTTGAGGTAGATCGCCGGGGAGTTAACCGCGGCCAGGTTGAATGACGCCTGAGACACAGGACGTTTCTCCTTAAACAGTGGCGAAGAGGGAGCAGGACGGATCCTCCTGCTCCCACGGCGTATAACTTAGCCCGGCAACCGGCTCTTTGGCCGCCCAGGGCCAAGCAGAATCGCCAGTTTGGCTC
Source organism: Buttiauxella sp. (assembly GCA_032051265.1). Lineage (GTDB taxonomy): Bacteria > Pseudomonadota > Gammaproteobacteria > Enterobacterales > Enterobacteriaceae > Dryocola. The sequence goes on along the minus strand of DAMBYU010000005.1, from coordinate 127,383 downwards.
CGCCTTTGGTGGTTTCCATCAGGATCTTACACACGCTGGTAAGGGGGACAGAAAGCAGCATGCCGACCGGGCCGAGTAGCCATCCCCAGAACAGCAACGAGAGAAAGACCACGAACGTCGACATTCCCAGACCACGCCCCATCATGCGCGGTTCGACGATATTTCCCAGCACCATATGCACGGCGAGGAACAGCGCGCCGACCATAAACATTTCGTAAGTGCCGTTAAACAAAAACGCCTGGATCATCGGCGGAATAGCGGAAATCACCGAGCCGATATTGGGAATATAGTTCAGCAGGAAGCCCAGCACGCCCCACATCAACGCAAACTGCACGCCCAGCAACACCAGCCCGGCCCAGATAATGGCGCCTGTCCACAGGCTTATCAGCGTCTTCAATGCCAGGTAGTGTGTGACGCCTTTAAGCGCCCGGTGCAGACCGGCGATATGAATCTGCGGATTAGAAAGCGCAAAACGCAGCTTATAGGGAACGTGACGCACCTCGAACAGCATAAAAACGACGGTCATCACTAACAGTAAAGTGCTCGCCATGGCGCCGGAAAGGCCGGTCATTAACGTGGTGGCGAAAGCCATCACCTTTTCGGAGTCCAGACGTTGCAGCATGCGCTCGGGTGAGAGTCTCAGGTGAATCAACGGGATGGACCTTTCGAACTCCAGGATCTTCTGCATCAGCATCTTGTTGTATTTCGGCAGCATAGCCAGAAATTCATTCATCGACGCCGCCAGCACGCCAATCAGCAGGGTCAGCATAATCAGCATCACGAAGACCACGATCGTAATAGCCAGCGGACGTCTTATGCCGCGACGAATAAACCAGGTCACGAGGGGGTTGAGCACGATGGCGAAAAAAAGCGCCATCAGCAGCTGCACGATGATGTCCGCCGCCGCGTGGATCCCGGCAAGAATAATCACCAGCGCGGAGAGCTTCAGGAGAATGTGTAGCCCGGCTTTATCGGGTTCGAGGGGCGGCATGGAGAATTCCTTTCTGTTATTGATCTTCATAGTGTAGCGCTTTGTTTCCCCTTCAGAGGGCTTTGGAAAGACAGTAGCTGAAATTCAGGCCAGCACCTGTTTATACTGGGCAACCGCTGTTTCTTAAGTGAATGCTGATGCCTGACCTCACCCCTCAATCCACGACAGGCGGTTTGCGCCTCAATCTGCAAATCGTGTCTGTTGTGATGTTTAACTTCGCAAGCTATATGACCATCGGCCTGCCGCTGGCGGTACTGCCGGGGTATGTCCATGACGTCATGGGCTTTAGCGCCTTTTGGGCGGGTTTGGTCATCAGCCTGCAATATTTTGCCACGTTGTTGAGCCGTCCGCATGCCGGACGTTATGCGGATTTGCTCGGGCCGAAAAAAATAGTCGTGTTTGGCTTATGCGGCTGCTTTCTGAGCGGCGTCAGCTATATGCTGGCAGCGCTTGGCAGCGGCTGGCCGATGGTGAGTTTACTTTTACTCTGCCTTGGGCGTGTGATTCTGGGGGTTGGACAAAGCTTTGCCGGGACCGGCTCCACGCTTTGGGGGGTGGGGGTGGTTGGCTCATTGCATATAGGCCGAGTTATTTCCTGGAACGGTATCGTCACCTATGGCGCGATGGCGATTGGCGCGCCGCTCGGCGTGCTGTTCTGGCAGATGGGCGGACTGACGCTTCTGGCGGCAATTATTATGGCCGTGGCGCTGGTCGCCATTCTTCTGGCGCTGCCGCGTCCGGCGGTCAAGGCCGGTAAAGGGAAACCGCTGCCGTTTCGGGCGGTGCTTGGGCGCGTCTGGCTCTATGGGATGGCTCTTGCGCTGGCCTCCGCAGGCTTCGGCGTTATCGCCACCTTTATCACGCTTTTCTACGACGCCAAAAGCTGGGATGGCGCAGCGTTTGCGCTCACGCTCTTTAGCTGTGCATTTGTTGGTACTCGCTTACTTTTCCCGAACGGTATTAACCGTCTGGGCGGGCTGAATGTAGCGATGATCTGCTTTGTGGTAGAGATTATCGGTCTGCTGCTGGTGGGAGTTGCGGACGATCCCTGGATGGCGAAAGCAGGCACGTTTCTGACTGGCGCAGGTTTCTCGCTGGTGTTCCCGGCGCTGGGCGTTGTGGCGGTGAAAGTTGTGCCGCAGCAGAACCAGGGCAGCGCGTTAGCGACCTATACCGTGTTTATGGATTTATCGCTTGGCATCACCGGACCGCTTGCTGGCCTGGTGATGGCTTATGCGGGCGTGCCGGTCATTTATCTGGCGGCGGCGGGCCTGGTATTTATCGCGCTGGTTCTGGCCTGGCAGTTAAAAAAACGGCCCCCGGTTGAGCAACCGGAGGCCGCGACGCCCACATCAAATTAATTACTTGATGATGAGGGTATTGATGATGTTCTCAGCGGCAGTCTGCGCCTGCTGTTGATTGTCCGCAGGCAGAGTAATCTGCATGGTCAACAGCTTACCATCCACTTTGCTCAGGATAACCGACGAGTAGGCGGTTTGACCTTTTGCCGAGATAACGGTGTCGAGCTGTTGCAGGCTGTGGCCTTTAAGCTCGATGGACTTATTGGTCACTACCTGCAGCTGTGGGTCACGTGCGCGCTGCTGCTCTTCCAGACGTTTTGCCAGCGCTTCTAAATCATCGGTAGTGTTGTCGCCAACGATGACGATAACCGCTTTCTGGCCGGTGGCGTCGGAGTAGACATGCATGTTATTCGTCTGTGTGCCCACTTTACCGCTTTGATCCGTCATATCCGGCGGTAGGGCGAAGCTCACTTTGCCATCAAGCAGGCTAACCGGCTGAGCGTTGGCGTTGCCTTCTGCAGCAGCCCCTTCGGCTGGAGTTTTGGTATCGTTGTTGTCACAGGCGGCAAGTCCAAAGACCAGCAGGCCGATACCGACATATTTAACCAGGTTACGCATGACTTCATCCTTTACGTTAACAAGCCGTTGAGGCCAATCTCAGCATCTTAGCACAAGATAATTCAAGCACGGTCAACCGGGCTGTAACGCCGACATTTCAGATTTGTCCGCCAGACGTTTCATCAACATATTGAGCAGCACGCCATACATTGGCAGGAAGAAGACAAGGCTTATCAAAACCTTAAAGCAGTAATCGACGATGGCGATCTCCACCCAGTGCTGCGCCATAAACGCATCCGGGCTGCGCCAGAAGGCGATAAAGAAGAAGGAGAGCGTATCGCTGACGTTACCGAAAAGCGTGGAAGCCGTTGGCGCAAGCCACCAGCGTTTGCTCTGACGCAGGCGGTTAAATACGTGCACATCGAGGATCTGCCCCAGCGCGTAAGCCATAAAGCTTGCGGTGGCAATACGGGCGACAAACAGATTGAAGTGCATCAGCGCCTCAAATCCTTGCCAGCTGCCCATATAAAACAGAGCCGAAATACCGTAAGAAATCACCAGCGCCGGGATCATGACCACGAAGATAATGCGACGCGCGAGCGGGGCGCCAAAAATCCGCACCGTCAGATCGGTTGCCAGGAAGATAAACGGGAAGCTGAATGCGCCCCAGGTCGTGTGAAACCCGAAGACCGAAACCGGGAGCTGCACCAGATAGTTGCTGGAGGTGATCACCAGCAAATGGAATAGCGATAGCCAGAACAGCGCTTTCATACGCCGTTGAGTTTGGAACTGCGTCATATTTTAGCCTTTTTAATGAATGGGGTGAGGGAACCCAGGTACTGCTTTTTAAAAGCCGGGGGATAATACTGCTTTAGCCCCGCATTGCAATGGTTAATTTTAACGCAATCGTTCACGTCGCTTGCACGATATTTTACCGGGCGTAAACTAACGCGGTTTTTTAAATGCGAGACCGTTATGACCGATTTATTCGCTAACCCGGACCATACCCTTGACGCCTCAGGCCTGCGCTGCCCCGAGCCGGTAATGATGGTGCGTAAAACCGTACGCAATATGCAGCCTGGCGAGACGCTGTTGATTATCGCCGACGATCCGGCCACCACGCGTGATATTCCCGGTTTTTGCCGCTTTATGGAGCATGAACTGATAGCGTTTCAGGCGGAAGTCCTGCCTTATCGCTACCTGCTGCGTAAAGGCCAGTAATTCGTCTCTCCCTGTGCTTTTCGCACAGGGCTTCTGAACCCGCTTTGCACCCCTTCTGAACCTCAATTTCATTTTTTATTGCTTTTGTGAACTGCTTCACCACCGCTTTTTTTCATCCAGGCTAACTTCTAATCGTCAAAATAAAACATTGTTTTACTTCTTACCTACCCCTACCTCTTTTTTTGGAGCGACACGATGAAGAAGACTTTAATGCCTGCTTTTGCTGGCCTGTGCCTGTCCACCGCGTCACTGCTGTTTGCTCAGGCAGGCTACGCGCAGGTGATCAAAGCTGCTGATGTGCATCCCGAAGGCTACCCGAACGTGGTGGCGGTTCAACATATGGGCGAGAAGCTCAAGCAACAAACTAACGGCGAGCTGGAGATCAAAGTCTTCCCAAGCGGCGTACTGGGTGATGAAAAGCAGATGATTGAGCAGGCGCAGATGGGGGCCATCGATATGATTCGCGTCTCTATGGCTCCGGTTGCCGCCATTCTGCCAGACGTTGAAGTCTTTACCCTGCCGTACGTGTTCCGCGATGAAGATCATATGCACAAAGTGATCGACGGCGATCTGGGCAAACAGATCGGCGACAAGCTCACGTCTAACCCGAAATCCCGCCTGGTATTCCTCGGCTGGATGGATTCCGGCACGCGTAACCTGATTACCAAAAACCCGGTGGTAAAACCTGAAGATCTTAAGGGTATGAAGATTCGCGTACAGGGCAGCCCGGTTGCGCTTGCCACGCTCAAAGATATGGGAGCTAACTCCGTGGCGATGGGCGTAAGCGAAGTATACAGCGGGATGCAGACCGGGGTTATTGACGGTGCGGAAAACAACCCGCCAACGTTTATCGCCCATAACTACATGCCGGTTGCTAAAAACTACACTCTGAGCGGCCACTTTATCACCCCGGAAATGCTGCTCTACTCCAAAGTGAAGTGGGACAAGCTGAGCGCCGACGACCAGCAAAAAATCCTCAAGCTTGCCCGCGAAGCGCAAATGGAACAGCGCGAACTGTGGAATGCCTATAACAAACAGGCGCTGGAGAAAATGAAGGCAGGCGGCGTGCAGTTCCATGAAATCGACAAGGCCTGGTTTGTGAAAGCGACCGAGCCGGTGCGCAAAGAGTACGGCGAGAAGCATCAGGATCTGATGAAAGCTATCGCTGACGTCCAGTAATCCCAACGGCTGATATTTTCGTGGAGGGCGTATGTCCCAAAGCTTCTCGAACTGGATGGATAAAGTTTACCTGGCGGCGATGATCGTCGCCGGTTTCTCTTTGCTTATCATGACCGTCATTATTCCGATTGGGATCTTCTCGCGCTACGTGCTGAACCGCGGGGAGTCCTGGCCGGAGCCGGTGGCTATTATCTGTATGGTGACATTTACGTTTATCGGCGCGGCGGTGAGCTATCGCGCCGGCTCCCACATCGCGGTAAATATGCTGACGGACCGGCTGCCGCAGGCGCTGCAAACGTTCTGCGCGCGCCTTGTCGATCTGCTGATGCTGCTGATTTCAGGCGTGATGTTTTACTACAGCTTCTTTTTGTGCGCGGATCTCTGGCAGCAACCTGTTGCGGAGTTTCCCGTCCTGACGTCAGGACAAACCTACCTGCCGTTGCCGATTGGCGCGGTGTTGCTGATTTTGTTTGTTGTCGAGCGATTGCTGTTTGGTTCTCAGGAGAACCGTCCGGTGGTGGTGCTTGGTAATCACGGTTAACGGCCGGGGGATTCCAACATGGATGCATTTGTTTTATTAGCCACGCTCGCCGTGCTGTTGGCCGTGGGCATGCCGGTGGCGTTCGCCGTTGGGCTCAGCGCCATGGTCGGCGCGCTGTGGATTGAGTTGCCGCTTGAGGCGATCATGATTCAAATCACCAGCGGGGTGAATAAATTTACCCTGCTTGCGATCCCGTTTTTTATTCTGGCGGGGGCAATTATGGCAGAAGGCGGCATTGCGCGGCGTCTGGTGAATTTCGCCTACATATTTGTAGGCTTTATTCGCGGCGGCCTGTCGCTGGTGAATATTGTGGCTTCTACTTTTTTCGGTGCGATTTCGGGTTCCTCGGTTGCGGATACCGCATCGATCGGCAGCGTGATGATCCCGGAAATGGAGAGGAAGGGCTACCCACGCGAATATGCAGCGGCGGTCACGGCGAGCGGATCGGTGCAGGCGATTTTGATCCCGCCAAGCCATAACTCGGTGATTTACTCGCTGGCGGCGGGCGGCTCGGTTTCTATCGCCACGCTGTTTATTGCCGGCGTGCTGCCGGGAATATTAATGGGTGCCAGCCTGATGGTGATGTGTCTGGGTTTCGCGCATAAACGCGGTTATCCAAAAGGTGAACGTATTCCCTTTAAGCAGGCGCTGAAAATCTTCTTTGATGCGCTATGGGGCCTGATGACGGTGGTGATCATCCTCGGCGGCATTTTGACCGGCGTCTTTACCGCCACGGAATCTGCGGCGGTTGCCTGCGTATGGGCGTTTTTCGTCACTATGTTTATCTACCGCGATTACAAATGGAACGAACTGCCGAAGCTGATGTTCCGCACGGTAAAAACCGTCTCTATCGTCATGATTTTGATTGGGTTTGCGGCGGCGTTTGGCGCAGTGATGACCTATATGCAGCTTCCTGCGCGTATCACCGAGTTCTTTACGTCGCTGTCAGATAACAAATACGTAATCCTGATGTACCTGAACGTGATGCTGTTGCTGATCGGCACGTTGATGGATATGGCGCCGATCATTTTGATCCTGACACCCGTATTGCTGCCGGTGACCAACTCGCTGGGTATCGATCCGGTGCATTTCGGGATGATCATGATGGTGAATCTGGGTATTGGCCTGATTACGCCGCCGGTTGGTTCGGTGCTGTTTGTTGCAAGCGCGGTCAGCAAGCAGAAGATAGAAACGGTAGTGCGGGCTATGCTGCCATTCTACTTCATGCTGCTGGTGGTGCTGGCCATGGTGACCTACCTGCCGTGGGTTTCGCTGTGGCTACCGCATGCTCTGGGGATGAATTAACGCGTTCTGCCTGAACATCTGGCCACTCCTACAAATTATGTAATTTGTGGCGTGGCCAGAAGTTAAAAAATAGTCCTTAGGAATGCTCGTGATTTATTCCTTACGCAGTAGCCGCAAAGCGTTAGCCGTCACCAGAGCCGTAGCGCCCGAATCGGCGAGCACCGCCAGCCACAGGCCGGTGATGCCCAGCAGCGTCGTTACCAGAAATATCCCTTTCAGGCCCAGCGCTATGGTGATGTTCTGCCGGATATTGCTGTGCGTCGCCCGCGCCAGGCCAATCATGCCCGCAATTTCCTTCAGGCGGTTGTGCGTCAGCGCCGCGTCTGCGGTTTCCAGAGCCACGTCGGTTCCGCTGCCCATGGCAATGCCGATGGTCGCAGCTTTCATGGCCGGGGCATCGTTGATGCCGTCACCGACCATTGCCAGCGGCTGCCGGGCATTCATCTCATTTACCGCTTTAACTTTATCGGCGGGCAGCAGGCTGGCGCGGTAATCCATACCTAATTCCTCGGCGATGGCAGCAGCAGCGCGTGGGTTATCCCCCGTCAACATCACCCCTTGTACACCGATACTTTTCAGGGCCGCAATCGCTTCTCTGGCATCGCTGCGCAGCGTGTCGCGCATGGCAATAATGCCCAACAACTGACTCTGGCTGACTGCGGCGATTACCGTCTGGCCTTGCGCTTCAAGCTGTGTGATGCGCTGTTGCCAGCTTGCATTTAGCACGGCGGCGGGAAGTTTCCCGGGCGAGCAAAGCCGCAGCGTTTCGCCATCGATTATTGCTTCCACGCCGACACCCGCCAGCGCAAGGTGCGATTCCGTAACTGGCAGGGTAAGTTCCCGCCGCTGCGCTTCGCGAACAATGGCCTGCGCGAGCGGGTGCGACGAGCCCTGCTCAATGGCGGCAGCCAATGCCAGCAGATCGTTTTCGCTCAGCAAATCAGCGGCTTCAATGGCGGTAACCTGTGGCTTTCCTGCTGTCAGCGTGCCGGTTTTATCGAACGCAATGTGCTGGATCTGCCCGAGGCGTTCCAGCGCCGCACCGCCTTTTATTAATGCGCCACGGCGAGCAGCGGCGGCGAGGCCTGAGGTGATCGCCGCCGGCGTTGAGATAACTAATGCGCAAGGACAGCCAATCAGCAGCAGCGCCAGCCCTTTGTAGATCCACTCACTCCAGCTTTGCCCGAACAACAGCGGTGGAATGACCGCGGCAAGCAATGCTATCGCCATAATAATCGGCGTGTAGATGCGGCTGAAACGGTCGATAAAGCGTTCTATCGGCGCGCGGCGTTCTTCGGCTTCTTCGATTAAGCGCAAAATGCGATCGATAGCGCTGTCGCCCGGCTCAGAGATCACCTCGAGCTGAACAAGCCTGTCGATGCTGGTGCTGCCCGCCGGGACTTTTTCGCTCTGGCTGCGCTCTACCGGCACCGATTCGCCGGTTAATGCGCTTTCGTCGAAGCTGGCGGTTTCGTTGAGCAGGCGGCCATCCGCCGGTAACCGGCCTCCAGCGGAGACTTCGATTACATCGCCCGGACGAAGCTCGCCCAGCGCGATGCTTTCTCTTTCGCCGTTGCGAATGCGCGTTGCGACTTCCGGCTTGAGCGCCATCAAAGCGCTTACTCCACGTCTGGCACGGCTTGCCGCGAAGGATTCAAGGCGTTCGCCAATCAGGAATAACACCAGCACCATGGCTGCTTCGGCAGTGGCGCCGATAAAAAGCGCGCCAATCGCGGCGACGCTCATCAGCGTTTCGATAGCGAACCAGTTACCGCTGCGGATCAGGCGCAAGGCCTGACGGACCACGGGCCACAGGCCGACCAGCGTGGTGGCGATAAACGCCATATTACCGAATGGATGATTGAGCTGTTCCAGCCCCCAACTGATTGCCAGCATGACGATCAGGGTGATGAGCGGTATGTTTTCGCGCCAGCCAGAACTGGCGTCAACTGCCGGCGCGGCGCTGTCGCGAAGTGTATAGCCGGCCGCTTTTACTGCTTTCTCAACGTCCTGACGAACATCGCGTGGGGCGGTAACGAGCAGTTTTTCAGTCGTAAACAGCACCTGGACATGCTCTATGTCCGGAATTTGTTTTACCGCGTTTTCGACTTTGCGCGCGCAGGCGGCGCAGTCCATACCTGTAACCTGCCAGCTATAGCGTTCGCCATTTTGCGCAAGAATTTCAGGTTCAGGTATGCTGCAACACTGCTCGTCATTGCAGCAGGAGGGGGCTTCAACCGGCAACGGGCTTAACTTTGTTTTTGCGAACTGCGGTGGGGTTTTAGCGTTGTTCATACGCCCTCCTGAGTAATGAAAGTGTTCTCATTACCGATGTTACACTCTGGAGCTTACTCCAGAGTCAAGAGGGAATATGCAGGTCAGATATACAGCGATCGGACAATCATAAAATGCCCGGCAAAATAGCAGGCGGCGGCGATGGCGCTGTCACCGGTAAAACGGCGGCGGTAGTGGCTAGCCAGCCAGACAATGTTGCCCAACAGCAGGAGCGTTGCACCGACAAAACCAGAGAGGCTGGCGCTGCCAGGGCGGAAGAAATAGAGCTCGCCCGCCAGCCACACCATTACCAGCGTCATGCCGATAAAGGTCATGATCGGCCAGCGGAACGTTTCCAGCCGCGTCCAGATGAGGGCCACCAGCAGCACCCCTACAATCAGCAGGGCGAGAGGCAACGGCCAGAAAAAGGAGAATGTCATCCGGCTGGCGAAATAAAGGGTGTAGAGCAAATGCGACAGAAAGAAAGCGCCGATGGCGTACAGCATACGCTGTGTTGGCAGCAGCATTAGCGCATCGCCCATCAGCGTGGCCAGCAAACCGGCGAGGATCAGATAGCCCGTAGCCTCAAACATCGGCGCCTGCCAGGCCAGCAGAAGCAGCAGAAGCAGCGTAACAGGTTTAAATACCCAGCGTTGCCAGACTGGACCCCGATAGGAAGCATCAACGTAGAGCCACCCGGAAAAGAATACGGCAATGAAAGACCAGAGCATGGCGTGTCCCTTTTTTACTAATCGACGTATCGCGCACAGCAGGCTGTGCTTCTTATTTCAGTCTAGTGGTCAAAGTCGCCAGATGACAATGCCCGCAGATGAGAGGTATTCTTAAAAGTGCCTGACAAACCGAGATAAATCCATGAGTAAGCCACCCTTTTTCTTTATTGCCATCATTGTGTTAATCGTGGTGGTGGCGTCATTTCGCTTTATGCAGCAGCGCCGCCAGGATGCTGAAAACGACGCCGCGCCGCTGAGTCAAAAAAGCGTGCTTGTCGCGCACAAGCGCGAAACGCCGGCCAACGACAGACGCTCACGCCAGCGCGATGTTACCCCGGCAGGCGACCCGATGCGCTATGAAGTGTGGTTTCGCCCACAGACAGGCGGAATGGAGATGAAAATGCGCGTAACTGCCGCGCAGTATCATGAGATCAGCGTTGGGGATAAAGGCTCATTACAGTACAAAGGGACGCGCTTTATCGCCTTCGTCCCCGACGCCTCTTACTGACCTTTGCGCAGATTCTTCTGCCAGGCCAGAAGTTCAAAGACCCCGAAGATGAAGATCTTAAGCTGCTGAAGGCGGCTTAGCGGCGGGCCATCTTTCGGCTGGGTCGATTTCAGCAGCGCCAGCTGCATCGCGTGCATAATCGCCATAAAAATCAGCGCTACGTTGACGAAGATGTTTAGCGGGCGCGGGAAGGGATGAAAAATATTCAGTAACAAAAAGGCCCACACGCACAGCATTAGCAGTCTGCCCAGATTAATCAACATGATTCTTTCCTTATGCTTCGCGGTGATAGAGGCGACAGGCGACCTGTCCGGCCACCTTTTCACGGTGTAACGTCCAGCTTGCAGGCACCGGCGGCATGCTATTTTCCACTTCGCTTTCAACGTAGATTAGCGCGTCTGGCGCCAGCCAGCCGTTAAGCTCGAGCAGAGCAAGCGTTTCTTCCAGCAGTCCTTTACGAAACGGCGGATCGACAAAAACGACGGTATGTGGTTTGCCCGGCTGCGCCAGGTAATTCAACGTATTGGCGTTGACGACGACGCCGTTTGCCGCTTTAAGCGTGACAAGATTCTTCTGCAACTGCTGCGAGACATGGCGATCCATCTCCAGAAGCGTAGCACTTGCGGCATAACGGGAGAGCGCTTCCAGCCCCAGCGCGCCGCTGCCTGCGAAACAGTCCAGCACGCTGGCGTCCACCATCGACGGGGCCAGCCAGTTGAATAAGGTTTCGCGTATCCGGTCGGTTGTTGGACGCAGACCCGGGCTTTCGGGAACGGGTAGTTTACGGCCACGCCATTGGCCGCCAATAATGCGGATCTGGCCCGTGCCTTTGGATTGGGATTTCTTCATGAGACTCACTGCGATGCGATTTTTGCCAACTATTCTAGCGGCGCAAAGGGTGAGGGGAAACCTTATTCCGTCGGAGTGCTGCCGCGACGGGAAAGTGATAGACTAACATATTCAATCGACGATCATTTTCAGCGCCCGGAGCAAGCACTCCCGGGCCTGTGCCATGAATCAACAGCGAGGAGTATATTCGCAAATGGCGAAAGAGAAAAAACGCGGCTTTTTTTCCTGGTTGGGCTTTGGTCAGAAAGAGCAGCAACCGGAACAAGAAACAGAACAAAAAGCTGTAGAAGAACAACCGGTTGCCGAAGAGCTTGTTGAGCAGAATGCTGAGCAAATCGTCGAACCAGCACAGCCACAGGCGGTTGAGGAAATCGCTCAGCCAGAAGCGAAAGATGAGCCAGCCGTTCACTCTGCGCAGGAAAACGAAAGTTTCGCTCAGGACGTTGTAGAAGTCAGCGAAAAGCTGGCTGAACGTGAAGCGCCTGAAGCGGTTGCCGAGCCGGAAATCGTCAGCGAACCAGAGCCTGTTATCGAACCGGAAGCCGTTGAGCCGGAAGTCCTGCATGAGCCAGAACCTGTTGCCCAGCCGCAGGCCGCCGTCGAACATGAAGAGCTGCCGCTGCCGGAGGATGTAGCTGAAGTCGAGCAAAATGGTGATGAATGGCAGGCAGAACAAGAGGTTGCCGCCGAAGAAACCGTTGCTGAAATCGAAGAAATCGTTGCCGCTCACGTTGAGTATGCGCCCGTCGAAGAAGCGCCGGTAGAGGCTGAGTCAGCGGAAGCGGAAGAAGAAATTCAGGAGCAGCAGGAGCAGGAGAAGCCAACCAAAGAAGGTTTCTTCGCGCGACTTAAACGCAGCCTGCTGAAAACTAAACAGAATCTCGGTTCCGGATTTATCAGTCTGTTCCGCGGCAAGAAAATCGATGATGATCTGTTTGAAGAGCTCGAAGAGCAACTGTTGATTGCCGACGTTGGCGTTGAAACCACCCGTAAAATCATCAGCAATCTGACGGAAGGCGCGAGCCGTAAGGATCTGCGCGATGCCGAAGCGCTTTATGGTCTGCTGAAAGACGAAATGGGCGACATTCTGGCGAAAGTCGATGAGCCGCTTAACGTTGAAGGCAAGACGCCGTTTGTCATCCTGATGGTTGGCGTAAACGGCGTGGGTAAAACCACCACCATCGGCAAGCTGGCGCGTCAGTTCCAGCAGGAAGGCAAATCGGTGATGCTGGCGGCGGGCGATACCTTCCGCGCGGCGGCGGTCGAGCAGTTGCAGGTGTGGGGACAGCGTAACAATATCCCCGTTGTCGCTCAGCATACCGGTGCGGATTCCGCTTCCGTTATTTTCGATGCGATTCAGGCCGCTAAAGCGCGCGGCGTCGATGTGCTGTTGGCCGATACCGCAGGTCGCCTGCAGAATAAAGCGCACCTGATGGAAGAGCTGAAGAAAATCGTCCGCGTGATGAAAAAGCTGGACGAAGACGCCCCGCATGAGGTTATGCTCACTATTGATGCCAGTACCGGACAAAATGCGGTAAGCCAGGCGAAACTGTTCCATGAAGCCGTGGGGCTGACGGGCATTACCCTGACTAAGCTTGATGGCACAGCCAAAGGCGGCGTGATTTTCTCCGTGGCCGATCAGTTTGGCATTCCGATTCGCTACATCGGCGTTGGCGAACGAATTGAGGATTTGCGTCCGTTTAAAGCGGACGATTTTATAGAGGCACTTTTTGCCCGAGAGGATTAACAATGATTCGCTTTGAACACGTCAGTAAAGCCTATCTCGGTGGAAGGCAAGCGCTGCAGGGCGTCACCTTCCATATGCAGCCCGGCGAGATGGCCTTTCTGACCGGCCACTCTGGCGCGGGGAAAAGTACCCTGCTCAAGCTTATCTGTGGTATCGAACGGCCCAGCGCCGGAAAAATCTTCTTCAGCGGCCACGATATCAGCCGTCTGAAGAGCCGGGAGGTGCCGTTTCTGCGGCGCCAGATTGGCATGATTTTCCAGGATCACCATCTGTTGATGGACCGAACGGTTTACGACAACGTGGCGATCCCGCTGATTATTGCCGGGGCCAGCGGAGAAGATATTCGCCGCCGTGTGAGCGCCGCGCTGGATAAAGTCGGGCTGCTGGACAAAGCGAAAAACTTCCCTATTCAACTCTCCGGCGGTGAACAGCAGCGCGTGGGTATCGCCCGCGCGGTGGTTAATAAACCCGCCGTATTACTGGCTGATGAACCGACAGGTAACCTGGACGATGCGCTTTCGGAAGGCATCCTGCGCCTGTTCGAGGAGTTTAACCGCGTTGGGGTAACGGTTCTGATGGCGACGCACGACCTTGGTCTTATCTCCCGTCGTAACTATCGTATGTTGACGTTAAGCGATGGCCATTTGCATGGAGGCCTGGCAGGTGAATAAACGCAATGCGCTCAATCAGATCAAGCGCTTCAGTAATAAGCTGGATAAAATCAACAAGCTGAACAGACACGGAGATTCAGGCCGCCCGGCGAAAAAAAGCGCTAAAGGGCCTCAATCGAAAGCCCGGTCGCTTAAGGGCGGCGTGAACGAGCAGTTCCGCTACGCCTGGGAAGGCGCGGTCCAGGATCTCAGAAGCAAGCCCCTTGCCACTTTTCTTACCATAATGGTTATCGCCATTTCGCTTACGCTGCCGAGCGTGTGCTATATGGTTTACAAAAACGTGAATCAGGCCGCGACGCAGTATTATCCTTCGCCGCAAATCACCGTCTACCTTGATAAAGCGCTGGATGATAACGCCGCGCAGCAGGTGGTTGGCGCGATTCAGGCCGAAGAGGGCGTGGATAAAGTTAATTATCTGTCGCGCGATGAAGCCCTTGGCGAGTTCCGTAACTGGTCAGGCTTTGGTGGCGCGCTGGATATGCTTGAAGAAAACCCGCTGCCGGCCGTGGCAGTGGTGAATCCAAAAATGGATTTCCAGAGTACAGATCATTTGAACACGTTGCGTGACCGCGTGGCGCGTATTAACGGCGTGGACGAAGTACGTATGGACGATAGCTGGTTCGCGCGTCTTGCCGCATTAACAGGCCTGGTCGGGCGGGTATCCGCCATGATCGGCATTTTGATGGTTGCCGCTGTTTTCCTGGTGATCGGCAACAGCGTGAGGCTGAGCATTTTCGCCCGTCGGGATAGCATTAACGTGCAGAAACTGATTGGCGCAACGGATGGTTTTATCCTGCGTCCATTCCTGTACGGCGGCGCGCTGCTGGGTTTCACCGGGGCGTTTTTATCCCTTATTCTTTCAGAAATTCTGGTGCTGCGGCTGTCTTCTGCGGTAACGGAAGTGGCGCAGGTATTCGGCACAAGATTCGATATTTCGGGCCTGGGTTTCGAAGAATGCCTGCTGTTGCTGCTGGTGTCGGCGATGATTGGCTGGACGGCGGCCTGGATTGCCACCGTACAACATTTACGTCGCTTTACCCCTGAATAAATTTTTTTTGATATACTTTGTCCCCGGCTCATGGATCTTCCGTTAGCAGGGGACAGCGGCCTATCTTCGGTTCGACGTTTCTCCTGCCGTGTTAATTGTGCTGTCACATTTTGTGTGTAATCTATACACAGCCATACATTGAACTTGTGGATAAGATCACTGTCTGAGAGTAGTGTGGATGGTACGGTCTGGCACCCTGACGTGAAGTCAGCGCCTTTGCCTCGTGTAAAAACATTGTGGCAACCTGTACGTTAGTCTCTAAGAGAGGATTTGAATGACCAAAGAAATGCAAAATTTAGCTTTAGCCCCTGTTGGTAACCTGGAGTCTTATATCCGGGCCGCTAACGCCTGGCCGATGTTAACGGCTGAGGAAGAGAAGGAGCTGGCTGAAAAGCTGCATTACCAGGGCGATCTGGAAGCAGCGAAAAGGCTGATCCTGTCTCACCTGCGCTTTGTTGTTCACATCGCTCGTAATTATTCGGGCTACGGTCTGCCGCAGGCTGACCTGATTCAGGAAGGCAATATCGGCCTGATGAAAGCGGTGCGCCGCTTCAATCCGGAAGTGGGTGTCCGCCTGGTTTCCTTTGCCGTGCACTGGATTAAGGCTGAAATTCACGAATACGTGCTGCGTAACTGGCGTATTGTGAAAGTGGCAACCACCAAAGCGCAGCGTAAGTTATTCTTTAACCTGCGCAAAAGTAAACAACGTCTGGGGTGGTTTAATCAGGACGAAGTGGAAATGGTCGCCAACGAGCTTGGTGTCTCCAGCAAAGACGTGCGTGAGATGGAATCCCGCATGGCGGCGCAGGACATGACCTTTGACATGGGCAACGATGACGACGCCGACAGCGCGCCAATGGCGCCGGTGCTGTTCCTGCAGGATAAATCGTCAAACTTTGCTGACGGCATTGAAGACGATAACTGGGAATCCCACGCTGCGGATAAACTCAGCGATGCTATGTTGGGCCTTGACGAGCGCAGCCAGGATATCATCCGCGCACGCTGGCTTGATGAAGACAACAAAAGCACCTTGCAGGAGCTGGCAGACCGCTACGGCGTCTCTGCAGAACGCGTTCGTCAGCTGGAAAAGAACGCGATGAAAAAACTGCGTATGGCCATCGAAGCTTAAGGCTCTGCCAGCCAGATAAAAACCGCCCCTTTCCGGGCGGTTTTTTTATGCCCGTCCTATCCCACTTCGAAACGTGACAAAATTGTTATTCCAAAAAATGCAAAATCGGGTATGTTTTTAGCACGGAGTGCGGCGGAGGCCTGCGCGGTTATCTCCACATCAAAAATAAAACAGCGCCAAAACAACACAACAAATACCAGTCACAACAAGAACGGGGATTCTCAGGATGAAAATGAAGGGCAAAGCTTTACTGGCTGGCTGTATCGCACTGGCGATGAGCAATGCGGCATTTGCAAAGGATATTAAAGTTGCAGTAGTGGGCGCCATGTCTGGTCCGGTGGCGCAGTATGGCGATCAGGAATTCACCGGCGCAGAGCAGGCGGTTGCCGATATTAACGCGAAAGGCGGCATCAAAGGCGACAAGCTGGTCATTACCAAATATGACGACGCCTGTGACCCGAAACAGGCGGTTGCGGTCGCCAACAAAGTGATCAACGACGGCATTAAATACGTTATCGGCCACCTGTGCTCCTCTTCCACTCAGCCTGCGTCTGATATTTACGAAGATGAAGGCATTCTGATGATTACGCCTGCGGCCACGGCGCCGGAGCTGACCGCGCGTGGTTATAAACTGACGCTGCGTACCACCGGTCTGGATTCCGATCAGGGCCCAACCGCGGCGAAATATATCCTTGACCATGTAAAACCGAAAAATATCGCGATTATTCATGACAAGCAGCAATACGGCGAAGGCCTTGCGCGCTCGGTTCAGGATAACCTGAAGAAAGGCGGCGCAAACGTGGTGTTCTTTGACGGTATCACCGCAGGCGAGAAAGATTTTTCCACGCTGGTGGCGCGCCTGAAGAAAGAGAATATCGATTTCGTTTACTACGGCGGTTATCACCCGGAAATGGGCCAGATCCTGCGTCAGTCTCGTGCTGCGGGCCTGAAAACCAAGTTTATGGGGCCGGAAGGCGTGGCGAACGTTTCCCTGTCTAACATTGCCGGTGATTCTGCCGAAGGGATGCTGGTGACCAAGCCGAAGAACTACGATCAGGTCCCTGCTAACAAACCTATCGTGGATGCGATCAAAGCGAAGAAACAGGATCCTAGCGGCGCATTCGTATGGACCACCTATGCTGCGCTGCAATCGCTGGCGGCAGGTCTGAATAAATCAGAAGATCCGGCTGAAATCGCTACTTACCTGAAGGCGAGCACGGTGGAAACGGTAATGGGACCGCTGACCTGGGATGAGAAGGGCGATCTGAAAGGCTTTGAGTTCGGCGTGTTCACCTGGCATGCCAACGGTACAGCGACCGACGCTAAATAAGCTGTATAAATCCCTCTCCCACGCGAGAGGGATTTATCATTTTTCCCATCCGCCCGTCTGGGCTTTAAAACCGACGGCCTGCATAAAGGCAGCCATTACGCCGCGGTCTTCCACGCCGACATCGGCCATCCACCAGTCGGTAACCGCCGGGTTATCGCGAAGCACTTCCTCTAACAGATATTGCCCCACGCCACGCCGACGTGTGACTTCACGCACCCGCAACGAGTCCAGCGCGCCCTGTGTTCCGGTGAGCGTAACACGCACCGCGCCCAGCAGACGGTCGTTAAATTTTGCTGCGTAAATCCGATGATTATCGCTGAGCCTGAGCGAAGCGCTGGAATATTCCGGCCAGATCTTAGCAAGATCGATCTTATCCTGAGCACTACACTCAAACAGACGAATGATGGTGAGTTTCATAAGCGAGCTA
Organism: Buttiauxella sp.; assembly: GCA_032051265.1. Lineage (GTDB taxonomy): Bacteria > Pseudomonadota > Gammaproteobacteria > Enterobacterales > Enterobacteriaceae > Dryocola. Next base: position 109,573 of record DAMBYU010000005.1, on the reverse strand, counting down.
ACCAAAAAGCGGGAAAACCCCGATTGTAACCAATTTACTTGCGCCAGACGCTTTATCTTTTTTCAGCGCCTGTGCAGCCGATTACATTATTTGACAAAGATTAAGCAGTTTGAAACACGTCAGATTGAAATTTGCTCAGTATAAAACCCTAAAACATAGTGAATTATTCCGCTCTTTGTACCGCTATTTTATGCTAAAAACAGCGCTTTTTTTTGTTTCACTCTGCTCAAATACAGAATAATATCTCTGCTTAATCGCCTGAAAAATAGAGGTTTTAGCCGTAAAAATTGTAAATTTTAGCGCTAAACCCTTAAAGGCAATGATAAAAATTGAAATTGATTATAAAAAGCACTGGATATTTTATAACCAGCATAAGACCACAGAATCACGAAAGAAATGGGGATTGAATCGGATGAAAATGAACGCGAAGACATTACTCGCCGGGATAGTTGCTTTGGCAGTGTCTCACGCGGCAACCGCTGCAGACATTAAAGTCGCCGTTGTCGGGGCGATGTCTGGCCCGGTCGCACAATGGGGTGATATGGAGTTCAACGGCGCGCGTCAGGCTATCAAAGACATCAACGCCAAAGGCGGCATCAAAGGCGATAAGCTCGTCGCGGTTGAATACGACGATGCATGCGATCCGAAACAGGCCGTTGCGGTGGCCAACAAAATTGTTAACGACGGCGTGCGCTATGTGATTGGCCACCTTTGCTCTTCTTCCACTCAGCCTGCGTCTGACATCTACGAAGACGAAGGCATCCTGATGATCACCCCGGGCGCTACCAACCCGGAGCTGACAAGCCGTGGCTACGAGATGATCATGCGCACCGCGGGTCTGGACTCCTCCCAGGGACCAACGGCTTCTAAATATATTCTTGAGCACGTTAAACCGCAGCGTATCGCCATCATCCATGACAAGCAGCAATATGGCGAAGGCCTGGCGCGTTCGGTGCAGGACGGCCTGAAAAAAGCGGGCGCCGATATCGTCTTCTTTGACGGTATTACCGCGGGAGATAAAGATTTCTCCACGCTGGTGGCGCGTCTGCAAAAAGAAAATATCGATTTCGTTTACTACGGCGGCTACTACCCGGAAATGGGGCAGATCCTGCGTCAGGCGCGTGCTGTAGGCCTGAAAACCCAGTTTATGGGGCCGGAAGGCGTAGGTAATGCGTCGCTGTCTAATATCGCAGGCCCGGCGGGCGAGGGCATGCTTGTGACCATGCCGAAACGCTATGACCAGGATCCGGCGAACAAAGCTATCGTCGATGCGCTCAAAGCACAGAAAAAAGATCCAAGTGGCCCATACGTGTGGATCACCTATGCCGCCGTGCAGTCGCTGGCAACCGCGCTTGAACGCAGCGGCAGCACTGAACCTGCGGATCTGGTTAAAGATTTGAAAGCAAACGGTGCAAAAACCGTGATTGGGCCGCTGAACTGGGATGAGAAAGGCGATCTGAAGGGATTTGAGTTTGGTGTCTTCCAGTGGCATGCCGATGGTTCGTCCTCCGTGGCGAAATAAGGCGGCTACATTAGTCATCCCTCCTTTCGGGCACAAAACCCGAAAGGCATAAGAAAGGTTAAGTTATGTCCGAGCAGTTTCTCTATTTCCTGCAGCAGATGTTTAACGGCGTCACGCTGGGCAGCACCTATGCGCTGATCGCCATCGGCTATACCATGGTGTACGGCATTATCGGCATGATCAACTTCGCCCACGGCGAAGTGTATATGATTGGCAGCTACGTCTCGTTTATGATCATCGCGGCGCTGATGATGCTGGGTATCGACGCAGGCTGGATGCTGGTTGGTGCCGGATTCATCGGCGCGATTATCATTGCCAGCGCCTATGGCTGGAGTATCGAACGCGTGGCCTACAAGCCGGTGCGTAACTCCAAGCGCCTGATTGCCCTTATCTCCGCCATCGGGATGTCCATCTTCCTGCAGAACTACGTCAGCCTGACGGAAGGCTCCCGCGATATCGCCTTGCCAAGCCTTTTTAACGGCCAGTGGGTTATCGGTGCGAGCGAAAACTTCACCGCCACCATCACCACGATGCAGCTTGTTATCTGGGTTGTGACCTTCCTTGCGATGCTGGCGCTGACGTTATTTATCCGTTATTCCCGCATGGGGCGCGCCTGCCGTGCCTGCGCAGAAGACCTGAAAATGGCGAGCCTGCTGGGTATTAACACCGATCGCGTTATCTCTCTGACCTTCGTGATTGGTGCGGCGATGGCCGCGGTGGCGGGCGTGCTGCTCGGCCAGTTCTATGGCGTAATCAACCCGTACATCGGCTTTATGGCGGGCATGAAAGCCTTTACCGCAGCGGTGCTGGGTGGCATCGGCAGTATTCCTGGCGCGATGATTGGCGGCCTGATTCTGGGCGTTGCCGAAGCGCTGACCTCAGCGTATCTGAGCACTGAATATAAAGACGTCGTCTCCTTTGCCCTGCTGATCGTGGTGCTGCTGGTTATGCCTACCGGTATCCTGGGCCGTCCGGAGGTCGAAAAAGTATGAAACCGATGCATATTCTCTTTGCAGCGCTTTCGGCGGCGATGTTCTTCGTGCTGGCCGGCGTGTTTATGGGCGTGCAGCTCAGCCTCGACGGCACGAAGCTTGTCGTCAACAGTGCTGATTCCGTACGCTGGGAATGGGTCTGGATCGGCACGGCGATAGTGTTTGTTTTCCAGCTGCTGCGCCCGCTGTTCCAGAAAGGCCTGAAGAAAATCTCCGGGCCGAAGGTTGTCTTGCCCGCGCTGGATGGCTCAACGCCCAAACAAAAAATCTTCCTCTGTGCCCTGCTGATCCTTGCCGTGGCATGGCCGTTTATGGTTTCACGCGGTACGGTGGATATCGCTACGCTTACGATGATCTACATCATCCTCGGCCTTGGTTTGAACGTAGTGGTCGGTCTGTCCGGCCTGCTGGTGCTGGGTTACGGCGGCTTCTATGCCATCGGTGCTTATACCTTCGCGCTGCTTAACCATTATTACGGCCTTGGATTCTGGACATGCCTGCCGATTGCCGGCCTGGTCTCTGCCGCCGCAGGCTTCCTGCTCGGCTTCCCGGTGTTGCGCCTGCGCGGTGACTATCTGGCGATTGTGACGCTCGGCTTCGGCGAAATCGTCCGTATTCTGCTGCTGAACAACACTGAAATCACCGGTGGCCCGAACGGCATCAGCCAGATCCCCAAACCAACGCTGTTCGGCCTGGAATTCAGCCGTAGCACGCGTGAAGGCGGCTGGGATACGTTCAGCAACTTCTTTAATATCGCCTATAACCCCGGCGACAGGATTATCTTCCTCTACCTTGTCGCGCTCCTGCTGGTGGTGCTGTCGCTGTTCGTGATTAACCGCCTGCTGCGTATGCCGCTGGGCCGGGCATGGGAAGCGCTGCGTGAAGATGAAATTGCCTGCCGCTCGCTGGGCCTGAACCCCACGCGCATCAAGCTGACCGCTTTTACCATTAGCGCCGCGTTTGCAGGCTTTGCCGGTACGCTGTTTGCCGCACGCCAGGGCTTCGTGAGCCCGGAATCCTTCACTTTCGCGGAATCCGCCTTTGTGCTGGCGATTGTGGTACTCGGCGGGATGGGCTCGCAGTTTGCCGTTATCCTTGCAGCCGTGCTGCTGGTGGTGTCGCGTGAGCTGATGCGCGATCTTAACGAATACAGCATGTTAGTGCTCGGCGGGCTGATGGTGCTGATGATGATCTGGCGTCCGCAAGGCCTGCTGCCGATGACGCGTCCGCAGCTGAAACTGAAGAAAGGGCAGGTGGAACAAGTGAAAGGAGAGCAGGCATGAGTCAGCCATTGTTATCCGTAGACGGTCTGATGATGCGTTTCGGCGGCCTGCTCGCCGTCAACAATGTTGCCCTAAAGCTGCATCCTCAGGAAATCGTCTCGCTTATCGGCCCGAACGGCGCCGGTAAAACCACCGTTTTCAACTGCCTGACGGGCTTCTACAAGCCGACCGGCGGCACCATCATGTTACGCGACGAGCATCTCGAAGGCCTGCCGGGCCAGCAAATTGCGCGTATGGGCGTGGTACGTACTTTCCAGCACGTGCGTCTGTTCCGCGAAATGACGGTGATTGAAAACCTGCTGGTGGCTCAGCATATGCAGCTTAAAACCGGCGTGTTTTCCGGCCTGCTGAAAACCCCGGGTTTCCGCCGGGCGCAAAGTGAAGCGCTGGATCGCGCGGCCACCTGGCTTGAGCGTATCGGCCTGCTTGAACAGGCAAACCGCCAGGCGAGCAATCTTGCTTATGGCGATCAGCGTCGTCTGGAAATTGCCCGCTGCATGGTAACGCAGCCGGAAATTCTGATGCTTGATGAGCCCGCAGCGGGCCTTAACCCAAAAGAAACCCAAGAGCTTGATGAGCTGATCATGGAGCTGCGCAACCATCACAACACCAGCGTGCTGCTGATTGAACATGACATGAAGCTGGTAATGGGGATTTCTGACAGGATCTACGTCGTCAACCAGGGAACGCCGCTTGCAAACGGCACGCCGGAGCAAATCCGTAATAACCCTGACGTAATCCGTGCTTATCTGGGCGAGGCGTAAATGGAAAATGTAATGTTGTCTTTTAACCAGGTCAGCGCCCATTACGGCAAGATTCAGGCGCTTCACGAGGTCAGTCTGCATATCAACCAGGGTGAAATCGTCACCCTGATTGGCGCGAACGGCGCGGGTAAAACAACGCTGTTGGGTACGCTATGCGGCGATCCGCGCGCGACCAGCGGTAAGATCACCTTTGATGGCAAAGATATTACCGACTGGCACACGGCGCGCATTATGCGTGAAGCGGTAGCGATAGTGCCGGAAGGCCGTCGGGTGTTTTCACGTATGACGGTGGAAGAGAACCTGGCGATGGGCGGTTTTTTCGCAGACAAAGACCAGTACCATGAGCGTATCAAACGCGTATATGAGCTGTTTCCGCGTCTGCATGAACGCCGTATTCAGCGTGCGGGTACTATGTCCGGCGGGGAGCAGCAGATGCTGGCGATTGGCCGCGCGTTGATGAGCCAGCCGCGCCTGCTGCTGCTCGACGAGCCGTCCCTCGGTCTTGCGCCTATTATCATTCAGCAGATCTTCGACACCATCGAGCAACTGCGTAGCGAAGGCATGACTATCTTCCTCGTCGAGCAGAACGCCAACCAGGCGCTGAAGCTTGCCGACCGTGGTTATGTGCTGGAAAACGGCCACGTCGTGCTGGAAGATACCGGCGATGCGCTGCTGGCTAACGAAGCGGTGCGTAGCGCTTATCTGGGCGGTTAGATTAACGCTTTACTATCCGGGAGCCTGCGGGCTCCTTTTTTGTATCCGGACTTTATTAAGTACATTATACTTGTACAGGTAAGTTGTACTAACCGGAGAATGATATGCCTACCATGAACTACAGTGAAGCACGACAAAAACTTGCTACCGCACTTGACCTGGCGGTGGAAGGGCAGCCTGTAACGGTTGTTCGTCGGGGCCATAAAGCTGCGGTAATCATCAGTGCCGAAGAATTTGAACGTTATCAGGAAGCAAAGTTGGATGCTGAATTTGCGGCCATTATGAACGTTCATGGCGAAGCAATAAGAGCGCTGGCTGACAAATGACAATCCAGTTTATCTCAGCGGAAGAGATTGTTCGTTTTCATGATCGGATTCTGAGGATTACCCCTGGAGTGGAAGGAATGTCGGATCCGGGGCGAGCTGAAGCGCTGCTGCACAGAGTTCTGAATAAACATCTTTATGAAGACGTGAATGATATTTATCTGCTGGCTGCGATGCACCTGATGGCGATTTCGCGCGGTCATATTTTTAACGATGGCAATAAGCGAATGGCACTCTTTATTACGCTGCTCTTTTTGCGTCGCAATAATATTGAACTCCCTGCTAACGCCGACTTTGTTGATCTGACCGTGGGTGCTGCCGCTGGTTTACTTTCCGTAGAAGATATAGCCGCAAAACTACGTATCGAGTAATACCGTCATCTCTCCTTCATCTCTCCGTCACGATCCTGTCACCTCACGGTTATTTTTCTGTCATTCGCGCATGTCATGTTTTGATGCGAACAAAAACGCGCGTTTCCGCGTTTTACCCTCATAACAAGAGAGACAAAACATGACTGCATCGTTACGACGTACAGCCCTTTGCCTGGCGCTTGGATGCGCACTCAGCAGCAACGCCTTCGCCGCAACCTCAATTCCTTTCTGGCATTCCATGGAAGGGGAACTGGGCAAGGAAGTGGATTCTCTGGCAAGCCGCTTCAACGAAACGCATCCTGACTACAAGATTGTCCCGGTTTATAAAGGCAACTACGAACAGAACCTGGCGGCGGGTATCGCCGCTTTCCGCTCCGGTAACGCTCCGGCAATTCTTCAGGTTTACGAAGTAGGCACGGCGACCATGATGGCTTCTAAGGCCATTAAGCCGGTGTATGAAGTATTTAATGATGCAGGCATTAAATTCGATGAATCTCAGTTTGTGCCGACGGTATCCGGTTATTACACCGATGCGAAAACCGGGCACCTGCTTTCCCAGCCTTTTAACAGCTCAACGCCGGTGCTCTACTACAACAAAGACGCCTTTAAGAAAGCCGGACTGAACCCGGAGCAGCCACCAAAAACCTGGCAGGATTTGGCTGAGTACACCGCCAAACTAAAAGCGGCGGGCATGAAATGCGGTTATGCCAGCGGCTGGCAGGGCTGGATTCAGATTGAAAACTTCAGCGCATGGCACGGCCTGCCGGTTGCCACTAAAAATAATGGCTTTGACGGCACCGATGCGGTGCTTGAATTTAACAAGCCGGAGCAGGTAAAGCATATCGCCCTGCTTGAGGCGCTGAATAAGAAAGGCGATTTTAGCTACTTTGGCCGCAAAGACGAATCTACCGAGAAGTTCTATAACGGCGACTGCGCAATTACCACAGCCTCTTCCGGTTCGCTTGCCGATATCCGCCACTATGCCAAATTCAACTACGGCGTAGGCATGATGCCTTACGATGCAGACGTGCCGAATGCGCCGCAGAACGCCATTATCGGTGGTGCCAGCCTGTGGGTCATGCAGGGCAAAGACGCCGCGACTTACAAAGGCGTTGCCGAGTTTATGCAATTCCTTGCCCAGCCGGAAATCGCCGCTGAGTGGCATCAGAAAACCGGCTACCTGCCAATCACCAAAGCCGCTTACGACCTGACCCGCGAGCAGGGCTTCTACGAGAAAAATCCAGGGGCGGATATCGCCACTCGCCAGATGCTGAACAAGCCGCCGTTGTCGTTCACCTTAGGGCTGCGTCTGGGCAACATGCCGCAGATCCGCACCATCGTGGACGAAGAGCTGGAGTCCGTGTGGACCGGTAAGAAAACGCCGCAGCAGGCTTTAGACAGCGCGGTTGAGCGTGGGAACCAGTTGCTGCGTCGTTTTGAGCAGTCGACGAAGTCCTGAGTTTGAGTTGTGTCGGATGGCGCTAACGCATATCCGACCGACGAAGTGCTGTCTGTAGGTCGGGTAAGGCGAAGCCGTCACCCGACATTTTTCCAGGAAAATAATCGTTTATGTCTGCTTCCCGTCCGGTGTTCCGCTCAGGCTGGCTTCCTTACGCGTTAGTTCTGCCGCAGTTGGTTATCACCGTTATCTTTTTCATCTGGCCTGCGGGTGAAGCGCTGTGGTACTCGCTGCAAAGCGTCGATCCTTTTGGGCTTTCCAGCACCTTTGTCGGGCTGGATAACTTCACCCAGCTTTTCCACGACAGTTACTATCTGGACTCTTTCTACACCACGCTGATTTTTAGCGGCCTGGTCGCGGGCAGCGGGCTGCTGGTATCGCTGTTTTTCGCAGCCCTAGTAGACTATGTCGTGCGCGGTAGCCGCTTATACCAGACGCTGATGCTGCTGCCTTATGCTGTCGCTCCAGCCATTGCTGCAGTGCTGTGGATTTTCCTGTTTAACCCCGGACGCGGCCTGCTGACCCATGTGCTGGAGCATTTCGGCTATCACTGGAATCATGCGCAAAACAGCGGCCAGGCGATGTTCCTGGTGGTATTTGCCTCGGTATGGAAGCAGATAAGCTACAACTTTCTGTTCTTCTTCGCGGCGCTGCAATCGGTTCCCCGCTCGCTGGTTGAGGCTGCGGCTATTGATGGTGCCGGGCCGGTACGGCGTTTCTTCAAATTATCGCTGCCGCTGATTGCGCCGGTGAGCTTCTTCCTGCTGGTCGTGAATCTGGTGTACGCCTTTTTCGATACCTTCCCGGTTATCGATGCCGCAACAGGCGGTGGCCCGGTGCAGGCGACTACCACGCTTATCTACAAAATCTATCGGGAAGGATTTGCCGGGCTGGATCTCTCCGCGTCGGCCGCACAATCTGTGGTGCTGATGCTGCTGGTTATTGTCCTGACGGTTATCCAGTTCCGTTTCGTGGAACGTAAGGTGCGCTACCAATGATTGAGAACCGTCGTGGGCTGACAATCTTCAGCCACACCATGCTTATCCTCGGCATTATCGTGATTCTGTTTCCGCTGTATGTCGCGTTTGTTGCCGCGACGCTGGACAACGCCGCCGTATTCCAGACGCCAATGACGCTGATCCCCGGCGGTCATCTGCTGGAAAACATGACCACTATTTGGGTTCACGGCGTGGGTGCCCACAGTGCGCCGTTTGGCCTGATGCTGTTCAACAGTTTTGTCATGGCGCTGGGCATTACGATGGGCAAAATCGCCGTGTCGCTACTCTCTGCCTTCGCCATTGTCTGGTTCCGCTTCCCGCTGCGTAACCTCTTTTTCTGGATGATTTTTATTACCCTGATGCTGCCGGTTGAGGTGCGTATTTTCCCGACGGTGGACGTTATCGCCAACCTTAATATGCTCGACAGCTACGCGGGGCTGACTTTGCCGCTGATGGCCTCGGCAACCGCCACGTTTCTGTTCCGCCAGTTCTTTATGACGCTGCCGGACGAGCTGCTGGAGGCTGCACGCATCGACGGCGCATCGCCGATGCGTTTCTTCCGCGACATTGTGCTGCCGCTGTCGAAAACCAATCTGGCAGCGCTGTTCGTTATCACTTTTATCTACGGCTGGAATCAGTATCTGTGGCCGCTGCTGATTATCAGCGACGTGGATCTTGGCACCGCCGTGGCGGGCATCAAAGGGATGATGTCCTCCGGTGAAGGCACGACCCAGTGGAACCAGGTGATGGCGGCCATGTTGCTGACCCTTATCCCGCCGGTAATTATCGTTTTAGTGATGCAGCGCGCGTTTGTGCGCGGTCTGGTTGATAGTGAGAAATAACCCATGGCAGGTCTGAAATTACAGGCAGTAAGCAAGAGCTGGGATGGCAAAACCCAGGTCATCCAGCCGCTGACGGTCGACGTGGCGGACGGCGAATTTATCGTAATGGTCGGCCCTTCCGGCTGTGGAAAATCCACATTGTTGCGCATGGTGGCAGGGCTTGAGCGTGTGACCAGCGGCGATATCTGGATCGATTGCCAGCGCGTCACCGACATGGAACCGAAAGAGCGCGGCATCGCCATGGTGTTCCAGAACTATGCGCTCTATCCGCACATGAGCGTGGAAGAGAATATGGCGTGGGGGCTGAAAATTCGCGGCATGGGCAAAGGCCATATTCAGCAGAAAGTCGCCGAAGCGGCGCGCATTCTGGAACTGGATGGCCTGTTAAAACGTCGACCACGCGAGCTTTCCGGCGGGCAGCGCCAGCGTGTGGCGATGGGACGCGCTATTGTGCGCGATCCGGCGGTATTCCTGTTTGACGAACCGCTCTCCAATCTGGACGCTAAGCTGCGCGTACAGATGCGCCTTGAGCTGCAGCACTTACACCGCCGACTGAAAACCACCAGCCTTTATGTCACTCACGATCAGGTTGAGGCAATGACTCTTGCGCAGCGTGTGATGGTGATGAATAAAGGCGTTGCCGAGCAGATTGGGACGCCGGTTGAGGTTTACGAACGTCCCGCAAGCCGCTTTGTAGCAAGTTTTATCGGTTCGCCAGCCATGAATCTTCTGGCAGGGAATATCAGCGCTGACGGCACGCGTTTCGCGCTAGCCGATGGCCTGCTCTTGCCGCTGGGCAGTGTTTATTCCCGCCTGAGCGGACGGGAGGTAACGCTCGGTATCCGCCCGGAACATATTGCGCTAAGCTCACAGGCCGCAGGGGGCATTCCGCTTGTCGTGGAGACGCTCGAGATGCTTGGCGCAGATAATCTGGCACATGGCCGCTGGGGTACGCAAAAACTGGTTGTGCGTCTCTCTCACCAGCAAAGGCCGCAGCCGGGCAGCACGCTATGGCTGCACTTACCGGAAGAACATCTGCATTGTTTTGACGCAGAAAATGGACAACGTTTATGAGTAACTGGCCTTATCCCCACATTGTCGCCCACCGTGGCGGCGGTAAGCTGGCACCGGAAAACACCCTCGCTGCAATCGACGTGGGGGCGCACTACGGCCACACCATGATTGAATTTGATGCCAAACTCTCAAAAGACGGACAAATTTTCCTGCTGCACGACGATACGCTTGAGCGTACCAGCAACGGCTGGGGCGTGGCGGGAGAGCTGCCCTGGGATGCGCTGCTCAATGTAGATGCCGGAAGCTGGTTTGGCAGTAAGTTTAAAGATGAAAAGCTACCGCTGCTTTCACAGGTGGCGGAGCGCTGTAAACAGCACGGCATGATGGCCAACATTGAAATCAAACCGACGACCGGCACGGAAACTGCAACCGGAAAAGCTGTCGCACTGGCGGCTCGTGAGCTGTGGCAGGGGCAGACCGCGCCGCTGCTTTCCTCTTTCGCCATTGAAGCGCTCGACGCTGCACAGACTGCCGCTCCGGAACTGCCGCGTGGTTTGCTGCTGGATAAATGGCGCGACGACTGGCGCGAGCTAACCGAACGGCTTGGCTGCGTATCGATTCATCTCAATCATAAACTGTTAGATGAAGCACGGGTGCAGGCGCTTAAAGCGGCGGGGTTACATATTCTGGTTTATACCGTGAATGCTCCCCAGCGAGCGGAAAAGCTGCTGCGCTGGGGAGTGGACGCCATCTGTACCGACAACATCGATAGCATAGGCCCGGACTTTAAGGGCCGATAGTTTTCAGCGGAATCGTGGGCTGTGGAGTGGATGAACTACCAGGATTCAGCATGCTGCCGTTGGTTTTTGGCTGCAGCATATGCTCCTGCTGCCCTGCCTGCCCGCCACCGCTGAGCATTCCTCCGTTGGTATTCGGCAGCATCTGCTGTTTGCCTGCGTCCAAATCGTCAGGAAGCGTCTGCCTGACGCGCAGCTGCTGCTGTGTGTTGTTGTTTATCTGCGATTCCAGATGCTGTTGCTGAACTCGCGTCTGGGTTTGCAGCTGCTGGTTCAACATCCCTTTTTGTTGCGTCTGCTGCGTTTGCATTTGTACCTGCATGCGTTGCTGACTCGGGTTCTGATAATCCGGCAGATTCGGGTTGTTTATCGTGTTGAGCGGCTGGGCGAAACTGAAAAGTGGCGCCAGGGCCGTCAGAAGCAGTAATTTTTTCATCTTCACCTCCTCCATTTGGGGGATCTTTTAAGTTTACTCGTTTTCCACAACTGCGAAGATTATTTAGGATTTATAGGCCAGGCTTATCTGGGGATTGACCCTGAAAAGCGTGGAGAAAACAGCATGAAGCAGTGGAAAACTAGTCACGGGAAAACAAGGCGCTGGCTTGTTATGCCTGCGCTGATGATAGCGCTGTGTTTTAGTGCCGGTGCTGCACCACCGCCGGTTGACACACCGGTCGCTACACCGGCTGCCGCTCCCGTTTCCTACGGCGTTGAAGCGGACGTTTATCATCCGGTTCGCGCGCAGCACGGTATGGTGGCATCTGTTGATGAACTGGCGACGCAGGTGGGCGTCAATATTCTCAGGCAGGGCGGCAACGCGGTGGATGCGGCCGTTGCGGTAGGCTATGCGCTGGCGGTCACGCACCCGCAGGCCGGTAACCTCGGCGGCGGCGGCTTTATGATGTTGCGCACAAAAGAGGGCCAGACCACCGCCATCGACTTCCGCGAAATGGCGCCGGAAAAAGCAACCCGCGACATGTTCCTTGATGAAAAAGGAAACGCCGATAGCAAAAAATCCCTCACTTCACATCTTGCCTCGGGTACGCCTGGTACGGTGGCAGGTTTCAGCCTTGCGCTGCAGAAATATGGCACGATGCCGCTCAACCAGGTTATTCAGCCCGCCATCAGGCTGGCGCAGGACGGCATTACGGTTAACGATGCGCTGGCCGACGATCTGAAGCAGTACGGCGCAGAAGTGCTTCCCAACCACGAAAACAGCAAAGCGATTTTCTGGAAAGCCGACGGCAACCCGCTACAAAAGGGCGATAAGCTGGTGCAAACCCGGCTCGCCAAAAGCCTGGAGATGATTGCTGAGAACGGGCCGGATGCTTTTTATAAAGGCCCCATTGCCGATCGGATAGCCGAAGAAATGGCTAAAAACGGCGGGTTGATAAGCAAAGCGGATCTGGCGAATTATAAAGCGGTTGAGCGCACGCCCATCAGCGGTCAGTATCGCGGCTATGAAATTTTCTCCATGCCGCCACCGTCCTCAGGCGGTATCCACATTGTGCAAATCCTCAACATTCTGGAGAATTTCGACCTCGCTAAATACGGCTTCGGCAGCGCGGACGCCATGCAGCTGATGGCGGAGGCGGAGAAATATGCCTACGCCGACCGCTCGGAGTATCTGGGCGACCCGGATTTTGTCAAAGTCCCATGGCAGGCGCTAACCAGCAAGGCCTACGCCAAATCGCTTGCTGAGAAAATCGATCTCAACAAAGCACGTCCGTCGACCGAAATTAAGCCGGGTCAACTCGCGCCGTATGAAAGCAACCAGACCACGCATTTCTCGGTAGTGGATAAAGACGGCAATGCCGTGGCGGTGACCTACACGCTAAATACCATCTTCGGTACGGGCATTGTCGCGGGCGATACCGGTATTCTGATGAATAATGAAATGGACGATTTCTCCGCTAAACCGGGCGTGCCAAACGTCTACGGGCTGGTGGGGGGCGATGCCAATGCAGTAGGGCCGCATAAACGCCCGCTCTCTTCCATGTCGCCAACTATTGTGGTGAAAGATGGCAAAACCTGGCTGGTAACGGGCAGCCCGGGCGGTAGCCGGATTATCACCACCGTGCTGCAAATGGTGGTCAATAGCATTGACTTCGGCATGAACGTTGCCGAGGCGACCAATGCTCCGCGCTTCCATCACCAGTGGTTGCCAGACGAGCTCAGGGTTGAAAAAGGCTTTAGCCCGGATACGCTCAGGCTGCTGAAAGACAAAGGACAAAATGTTGCGGTGAAAGAGGCGATGGGCAGTACGCAGAGCATTATGATCGCACCGGATGGCGTGCTGTATGGCGCTTCCGATCCGCGTACGGTGGATGATTTAACCGCCGGGTATTGATTACGTTATGGCCCTCACCGGAGGGCCATAAAATTACGCAGGCTTAAAGCGCGCCATAAAACAGGCGTCCACATATTTGCCGTCGCGCAGGGCGTAGTTTTTGCCTGTCCCTTCCTGCTCAAAGCCAAACTTGCGGTACACGGCGAGCGCGGGGGCATTATCGACGAACACCGTAAGTTCGATACGATCGATCCGCAGCCAGTTATCACACAGATCAACCATCTCCCTCAGCAGGGCTGTTGCCACGCCCTTGCCCTGATAATGGCTCTCTACGCCCATGCCGAAGGTGGCAACGTGGCTGCGGCGTGGTGACTGTTCCACCATGAGCATCAGCTGCCCTACAACTTTATCCTCGATGCATGCCACGAGGCAGCGGCTACCGGATTTCAAATCGGTCACGCGCCCGGAGAAGATGTTTAGCGGGGGATGAGGGACGTGTAGCGTGTCACGGTATACCGCAGGGTGGGCATAAATTTGCTGCAATGCCTGCGCATCGTCGATTTCAGCGTGACGTACTACGATTTCTTTCATCCTTTTATCCTCAATGGGTTACATAATCCCTTTAAACATCATTGACTTTCAATGTGAAGTCAACCGCACAATTTTTGAAATTTCGCTTTACAAGTGCGAATGATAATGATTATTATTGCCATGCGTTCAGGGGGGACCCTTACGGAGACAACCTGAAAGCACGACATTGCTCACATTGCTTCCAGTATTACTTTAGCCAGCCGGGTGCTGGCTTTTTTTTTAGACTTCTTATTTGAAGCTGTAGCTGCGTTAGCTGCACTCCCTCACCCGAATCACTTACATAAGTAAGCTCATCGGGACTCGCTCCCTGGCCGCCTTGCTACAACTCCAAATAATTTGTCTAAAATCTGTTTTAACTCGCTATCGTAGGGCGGATAAACGAAGTGCCATCCGCCGCCGACTGAAGTAAGGTTAAGAGAATTCAAAGTCAAAAAGGACGAAGCAATGACCCTACACTGCGCTTTTATTGGTTTTGGCAAAAGTACCACCCGCTACCACCTTCCTTACGTGTTGGTTCGTCAGGATAAATTCCACGTCGCCCATATCTACCGCCGTCACGAAAAGCCGGAAATTGAGCAGCAGCCTCAGTACAGCCATATCCATTTCACCAGCCGGCTGGATGAAGTCCTTTACGACCCGCAGGTCAAACTGGTGGTGGTTTGTACACATGCGGACAGCCATTTCGAGTATGCGAAACGCGCGCTGGAAGCCGGTAAAAACGTGCTGGTGGAAAAGCCGTTTACCCCGACGCTTGCCGAAGCGAAAGCACTTTTTGAGCTGGCGCGCGCCAAAGGGCTGACCGTCTCGCCTTATCAGAATCGCCGTTTTGACTCCTGCTTCCTGACGATGAAAAAAGCCGTTGAAAGCGGCAAGCTGGGTAAGATTGTTGAGGTGGAGAACCATTTCGATATGTACCGCCCGGAGGCGGAAACCAACCCCGGCCTGCCTGTGGACGGGGCTTTCTACGGCCTTGGCGTGCATACCATGGATCAGATCATTTCGCTGTTTGGCCGCCCGGATCACGTCTCCTATGACATCCGCAGCGTGCGTAACAAAGCCAATCCGGACGATACCTTTGAGGCGCAACTGTTCTACGGCGATATGAAAGCTATCGTTAAGACCAGCCATCTGGTGAAAATCGACTATCCGAAATTTATCGTTCACGGCACCAAAGGCTCATTCGTTAAATATGGTATCGACCAGCAGGAAACCAGCCTGAAGGCGTATATCATGCCAGGCGAGCCGGGCTTTGCCGCAGACAGCAGCGTCGGCGTACTTGAGTATGTGAATGAAGCCGGAGAAACGGTGCGCGAAGAGATGAAGCCGGAGCAGGGCGATTATGGCCGCGTGTATGACGCGCTGTATGAAACCCTCATCAACGGCAAGCCGAATTTCGTCAGTGAAACTGAAGCATTCACCAACCTCGAAATCCTCGAACGTGGTTTCGAACAGGCTTCACCTTCAACGGTGACGCTGGCCTGATAGTTAAATTGACGCCTCAAACTTGTTCATAATTTTTGAACAGAGGCGTCAAACTTCACCCTCTATGATCCTCCCCTGTTCAGGTCCACACTTACTCCATCAAACGCATTGAGGAGAAGTAAAATGATCTATTTAAGAAAAGCCGAAGAACGTGGACACGCGAATCATGGTTGGTTGGATAGCTGGCACACTTTCTCTTTTGCCAACTATTACGATGCCAATTTCATGGGCTTCTCGGCGCTGCGCGTCATTAACGAAGATGTGGTGGAAGCCGGGCAAGGTTTTGGTACGCATCCGCACAAGGACATGGAAATTCTGACTTATGTGCTGGAAGGCGCGGTAGCGCATCGGGACAGCATGGGTAATGAAGAGAAGGTCCCGGCAGGTGAATTCCAGATTATGAGCGCCGGGACGGGCGTCACCCACTCGGAGTACAACCCAAGCGAAACCGAACGTCTGCGTCTGTACCAGATCTGGATCATTCCTGAAAAAACCGGCATCACGCCGCGCTATGACCAGCGTCGTTTTGACGCGCCGCAGGGTCGCCAGCTGGTGCTTTCACCAGACGCCCGCGACGGTTCGTTGAAGGTGTATCAGGATATGGAGCTCTCGCGCTGGGCGCTGGCAAAAGATGAACAGTCTGTCTATCAGATCCCGGCAGATCGCCGTATCTGGATCCAGGTAGTGAAAGGCGACGTTTCCATCAACGGCACGCAGGCAAAAACCAGCGACGCGGTTGCCATCTGGGATGAGCAAGCGATTTCCGTGCACGCCAGCGAAGCAAGCGAAATACTGCTGTTCGATTTGCCACCGGTCTGATAGTTACCGGTCACAACCTTCTCCTGAAACAGGGGAAGGTTGTGACCGGGTCGTGCTAAACTTGCCTGTCAATATTGGAGAGGCTGGCACGGACCATGAAAAAGAAAAGACCGGTACTACAGGATGTTGCCGATCGGGTAGGGATCACCAAAATGACGGTGAGCCGTTTTCTGCGCAACCCCGACCAGGTGTCCGCCGCGCTACAGGTAAAAATTGCCGCCGCGCTTGACGAGCTGGGCTACATCCCAAACCGGGCACCCGATATTCTTTCTAATTCCACCAGCCGTGCCATCGGCGTGCTTTTACCCTCTCTGACTAACCAGGTCTTTGCCGAAGTACTGCGCGGTATTGAAAACGTCATTGACGCTTACGGCTACCAGACCATGCTCGCCCACTACGGTTATAAACCGGAGCTGGAAGAAGAACGCCTGGAGTCGATGCTTTCCTGGAATATTGATGGTCTTATCCTCACCGAACGCGCCCACACCCCACGCACGCTTAAAATGATAGAAGTGGCCGGTATTCCGGTTGTGGAACTGATGGACAGCGTTTCGCCATGCCTTGATATTGCCGTTGGCTTCGATAACTTTGAAGCGGCGCGCCAGATGACGGCGGCCATTATTGCCCGCGGCCATCGCCATGTGGCCTACCTCGGCGCGCGTCTTGATGAACGCACGGTTATCAAGCAGCGCGGTTACGAACGGGCGATGCGCGATGCCGACCTGATACCCTATAGCGTTATGGTTGAGCAATCCTCCTCTTATTCCACCGGTATTGAACTGTTCCGCCAGGCGCGGCGGGAATATCCGCAGCTCGACAGCATCTTTTGTACCAACGATGATTTAGCCATCGGTGCCGCGTTTGAATGCCAGCGGCAGGGTCTAAGCATTCCTCGTGATATGGCGATTGCTGGTTTCCACGGCCATGATATAGGCCAGGTAATGGAGCCAAGGCTGGCGAGCGTCCTGACGCCGCGTGAACGTATGGGCCGCATTGGCGCAGAGCGTTTGCTGGCAAGGATTCGCGGCGAAGAAGTGATCCCGAAGATGCTCGACCTTGGCTTTACGCTCTCACCGGGTGGCTCAATCTAGCAGCGGTAAAATTTGACGTAGTTCACACTTATTGGCTTTGCAACAGAATGGTTATTGCTTCTTGCCCGACCACTCCGGACAATGTTACCGATAACAGTTACCCGTAACAGCGAAGATGAGCGCGGTGGCTGATAATTACGTAATCATTGTGCCAGTCGGAGCTACGCTATGAGCACTACGAACCATGACCACCATATCTATATCCTGATGGGCGTTTCTGGCAGCGGCAAGTCCGTTGTTGCAGGTGAAGTCGCGTACCGGTTGAAAGCCGCTTTTCTGGATGGCGATTTTTTGCATCCGCGCAGCAACATCACAAAAATGACCTCCGGCGAGCCGTTAAACGACGATGACCGCAAGCCATGGCTGCAGGCGCTAAACGATGCCGCATTCGCGATGCAGCGCACCAATAAAGTTTCCCTGATTGTCTGTTCTGCGCTGAAGAAGGTTTACCGCGACCAGCTGCGTGACGGTAACCCAAACCTCTCTTTCATCTACCTGAAAGGAGATTTTGAGGTCATTGAAAGCCGCCTGAAAGCGCGTAAAGGCCACTTCTTCAAACCCCAAATGTTAGTGACTCAGTTTGAGACGCTGGAAGAGCCGCAGGCAGAAGAAAAAGATGTGCTGGTTGTTGATATCGACCAGTCGCTGGAAGACGTTGTCGCCAGCACAATCGCTTTAATTAATAAAGGCAGTGCGCAGTGAGTACATTAACGCTTGTTTTAACAGCAGTAGGGTCAGTGTTACTGCTGCTGTTTTTAGTGATGAAGGCGCGTATGCACGCCTTCGTTGCTTTGATGGTGGTTTCAATTGGTGCAGGGCTGTTTTCCGGAATGCCGCTCGACAAAATCGCGGCAACCATGGAAAAAGGGATGGGCGGTACGCTGGGCTTCCTGGCCATCGTCGTCGCGCTTGGCGCCATGTTCGGCAAAATTCTTCATGAGACGGGCGCGGTTGACCAGATTGCGGTCAAAATGCTCAAGTCCTTCGGACACAGTCGCGCGCATTATGCGATTGGCCTGGCTGGTTTAATTTGTGCCCTGCCGCTGTTCTTTGAGGTGGCGATTGTGCTGCTGATAAGCGTTGCGTTCTCTATGGCGCGCCATACAGGGACTAACCTCGTTAAGCTTGTCATTCCACTTTTTGCCGGTGTTGCGGCGGCGGCGGCATTTCTACTGCCAGGCCCTGCGCCAATGCTGCTGGCCTCGCAGATGCATGCGGATTTCGGCTGGATGATCCTCATTGGTCTGTGCGCGGCTATCCCCGGCATGATTGTCGCCGGGCCGCTGTTTGGGAACTTCATCAGCAAGTATGTTGAACTGCATATTCCTGATGACATCACCGAGCCGCATTTAGGTGAGGGCAAACTGCCGTCGTTCGGCTTCAGCCTGTCGCTGATCCTGCTGCCGCTGGTGCTGGTTGGCCTGAAAACTATCGCCGCTCGCTTTGTTGCGGAAGGCTCGACGCTGTACCAGTGGCTGGAGTTTATCGGGCATCCGTTCACGGCGATTCTGGTTGCCTGTCTGGTAGCGACTTATGGCCTTGCGATCCGTCGCGGAATGCCAAAAGAAAAAGTCATGGAAATCTGCGGCCACGCGCTGCAGCCTGCGGGCATTATCCTGCTGGTTATCGGGGCCGGGGGCGTATTCAAACAGGTACTGGTTGATTCCGGCGTTGGCCCGGCGTTAGGGGAAGCGCTGACCGGCTTGGGTCTGCCAATTGCGGTCACCTGTTTTGTGCTGGCGGCGGCCGTGCGTATCATTCAGGGTTCCGCTACGGTTGCCTGCCTGACAGCCGTTGGCCTGGTGATGCCGGTCATTGAACAGCTGAACTATAACGGTGCGCAGATGGCTGCTTTGTCTATCTGCATTGCGGGCGGCTCTATCGTGGTCAGCCACGTAAACGACGCGGGCTTCTGGCTGTTCGGTAAATTTACCGGCGCGACAGAAGGACAAACGCTGAAAACCTGGACGATGATGGAAACCATTCTCGGCACCACCGGTGCTATCGTCGGGATGATTGCGTTTACGCTTTTATCTTAAGTTTTCAGGCGTTAAAAAAGGGCGGATACCTTTAGGTATCCGCCCTTTTTATTGGCGGTGGGATGCTGCTTCGCTATGGTTTGTTGCGCCACCCCGCAAAGCTATCAACCCTGCATCCAGGTCCGAATACCGTCCAGGAACATCTGGGTGGAAATCATAATCAGCACCAGGCCCATCAGGCGTTCCAGCGCGTTTACGCCTTTCTCACCCAACAGACGCAAGAACAGCGATGATTGCAGCAGAATAGCTACCGTGCCGCCCCAGGCCAGCATCAGCGCGGCCACTAAATGCCCCATCTGGTTTGGATACTGGTGCGATAGCAGCATTAACGTTGCCAGCAGCGATGGCCCGGCGACCAGCGGAATGGCCAGCGGTACGATAAAGGGTTCTTCGCCCGCAGGCAGGCCGGAGGTGCTTCCCTCCTGGCTTGGGAAAATCATTTTAATCGCAATTAAAAAGAGAATAATCCCGCCTGAAATCGAAACGGTTTCTGCACGCAGGTTAAGAAATGCGAGAATCTTTTCCCCGGCAAACAGGAATATCAGCATCAATAACAGGGCGATAAGCAGCTCGCGGATCATGATTTTCCGGCGGCGCTTTGGCTCCGTATGTTTGAGCACTGACATAAAGATCGGCAGGTTGCCCAGCGGATCCATAATCAGGATCAGCAGCACCGCTGCGGATATAATTTCGTTCATCTGTTTTCCCCGAAAAACGCATAAGTTTTACCGCTAATAAGCTTTGTTTCTGATACAGCGGATATCATTGATTAATTTCACTTGCGACTTTGGCTGCATTTTGTAAGGTGGATGGCAGTTGCAATTAATGCACACCACGCAAACACTTCAGCACGGATAAGTCGCTATGAAAAATGTAGGTTTTATTGGCTGGCGCGGTATGGTCGGCTCTGTACTCATGCAGCGCATGGTAGAAGAGCGTGATTTTGACGCCATTCGTCCCGTTTTCTTCTCAACTTCTCAGTTGGGTCTTGCCGCCCCGTCTTTCGCAGGCCAGCCTGGCGGTATGCTTCAGGACGCCTACGATCTGGAAGCGCTGAAGGCACTGGATATTATCATTACTTGCCAGGGTGGCGATTATACCAATGAAATCTACCCAAAGCTTCGTGAAAGCGGCTGGCAGGGCTACTGGATTGACGCCGCCTCTTCGCTGCGCATGAAGGACGACGCCATTATTATTCTCGACCCGGTAAACCAGCACGTTATTCAGGAAGGCCTCAACAAAGGCGTGAAAACCTTTGTTGGCGGTAACTGTACCGTCAGCCTGATGCTGATGTCCCTGGGCGGCCTGTTTGCCAACGATCTGGTTGACTGGGTTTCCGTTGCTACCTATCAAGCGGCATCCGGCGGCGGCGCGCGTCACATGCGTGAACTGCTAAGCCAGATGGGCCAATTGCACAGCCACGTTGCCAGCGAACTGGCTGATCCGGCTTCCGCTATCCTCGATATCGAGCGCAAAGTAACTGACCTTAGCCGCAGCGGCAATCTGCCGGTTGACAATTTCGGCGTACCTCTGGCGGGCAGCCTGATTCCGTGGATCGACAAACAGCTCGATAACGGCCAGAGCCGTGAAGAGTGGAAAGGGCAGGCGGAAACCAACAAAATTCTTAACACCAGCACCGCTATCCCCGTTGACGGACTGTGTGTACGTGTCGGCGCGCTGCGCTGCCATAGCCAGGCTTTCACCATTAAATTGAAAAAAGATGTTTCGATTCCAACCATCGAAGCGATGCTTAGCGCACATAACGACTGGGCGAAAGTGGTGCCAAACGACCGCGAGATCACCATGCGCGAACTGACCCCTGCTGCCGTGACCGGCACGCTGGCTACGCCCGTGGGCCGCCTGCGTAAACTAAACATGGGATCAGAATATCTTTCGGCGTTTACTGTTGGCGATCAACTATTGTGGGGTGCAGCCGAACCATTGCGCAGAATGTTGCAGTTGCTCGCATAATTTCACTTAAATACAAAAGGGGCATTGCAGCCCCTTTTTTTTCGCGTCATACATGGTGTATTCGCAGTAATTCCCAGGAGTAAAACAATACGTTGGCTATGCTTTACTCAGGACGTTAGAAATCGTCCTGATTGTTAGTTGGGCGGAACGGCTTACAGGAAGTTTTTTGACGCTGTCCGTTAGGTCAATGATAAGTGTTACGCCAGCGCTTAAGCGTTGCGCTGGGGCCGGTGGCACATACAATAAACAGGACGAATGCCATGTCTGTTCTTCCAGAAAAAGACGTGATAAATGCGCTGATTGCGGGTCATTTTGCCGATCCCTTTTCCCTGCTGGGAATGCACAAAACAGAAGCAGGGCTGGAAGTCCGCGCGCTGTTACCCGACGCCACCGAAGTCTGGGTTATCGAACCGAAAACCGGGCGTAAAGTCGGCAAGCTCGAATGCCTCGACTCGCGTGGATTTTTCTGTGGGCTTATCCCGCGTCGTAAAAACCTTTTTCGCTATCAGCTGGCCGTTATCTGGCACGGCCAGGAAAACCTGATTGACGACCCTTATCGGTTTGGCCCGCTGATTCAGGAACTGGATAGCTGGCTGCTCTCTGAAGGTACCCACCTTCGCCCTTACGAAACCCTGGGCGCCCATGCCGATACCATGGACGGCGTGACCGGCACGCGTTTCTCCGTGTGGGCACCCAACGCTCGCCGCGTGTCTGTGGTAGGGCAATTTAACTACTGGGATGGTCGTCGTCACCCGATGCGTCTGCGCCGTGAAAGCGGTATCTGGGAGTTATTTATTCCCGGTGCGCACCCCGGCCAGCTCTATAAGTTTGAACTGATCGATAACGAAGGGAATCTGCGACTCAAGGCCGATCCGTACGCTTTTGAATCCCAGATGCGGCCGGAAACGGCCTCGCTGATTTGCGGCCTGCCTGAGAAAACCACGCTTAGCCCGGCGCGACAGAAAGCCAACGGTTTTGATCAGCCTATCTCCATTTACGAAGTGCATCTCGGTTCGTGGCGTCGCCACGCCGACAATAATTTCTGGCTCAGCTATCGCGAACTGGCGGATCAGTTGGTGCCTTATGTCAAAGAGATGGGCTTTACCCATCTCGAACTGTTGCCGATTAATGAGCATCCATTTGACGCCAGCTGGGGCTATCAGCCGCAAGGCTTGTATGCGCCTACGCGCCGTTTCGGCACGCGTGAAGATTTTCGTTATTTTATGAATGCGGCACACGCAGCAGGGCTTAACGTGCTGCTCGACTGGGTGCCGGGCCACTTCCCGTCGGACGAGGCGGGGCTTGCAAAATTCGACGGCACCGCGCTCTACGAACACGGCGACCCACGTGAAGGCTATCACCAGGACTGGAATACGCTGATTTATAACTACGGGCGTCGCGAAGTCAGCAACTATCTGGTCGGTAATGCGCTGTACTGGATTGAGCGCTTTGGTATTGATGGCCTGCGTGTGGATGCGGTGGCGTCGATGATCTACCGTGACTACAGCCGCAAGCCGGGAGAGTGGATACCCAATGACAAAGGCGGCCGCGAAAATTTAGAGGCCATCGAATTTCTGCGCAATACCAACCGCGTGATTGGCGAGCAAACGCCTGGCGCGGTAACGATGGCGGAAGAGTCGACCGATTTTTCCGGCGTGTCACGTCCTGCATCAACGGGTGGACTGGGCTTCTGGTTCAAGTGGAACCTGGGCTGGATGCACGACACGCTCGACTACATGAAGCTCGACCCGGTGCATCGCCAGTACCATCACGATAAAATGACCTTCGGCATGCTCTATAACAGCACCGAAAACTTTGTGTTGCCGCTTTCGCACGATGAGGTCGTTCACGGTAAAAAATCTATTCTCGATCGTATGCCGGGCGATGCCTGGCAGAAGTTTGCCAACCTGCGTGCCTACTATGGCTGGATGTGGGCCTTCCCGGGCAAAAAGTTATTGTTTATGGGTAATGAGTTCGCCCAGGGGCGTGAGTGGGATCACGACAGCAGCCTGGACTGGCATCTGCTGGAAGGCGGTGACAACTGGCACCACGGCGTAAAACGCCTGGTTCGCGATTTGAATCATACCTATCGTCATCACGCTGCTCTGCACGAACTGGACTATGACCCGTATGGTTTTGAGTGGCTGGTAGTGGAGGATAAGATCAACTCGGTGTTTATCTTTGTGCGCCGCGATGCAAAAGGCAACGAGCTAATTGTCGCCAGTAACTTCACCCCGGTGCCGCGCTATAACTATCGCTTTGGCATCAACCAGCCGGGCCGCTGGCGCGAAGAGCTGAACACCGACTCCATGCATTATCACGGCAGCAATACCGGCAACAGCGGCGTGGTGCAAAGCGATGAGATCCCAAGCCACGGGCGTGACCATTCATTGAGCTTAACGCTGCCGCCACTCTCGACCATCTGGCTGGTTCGGGAGGCTGAATGACGCTACTCACAGCCGGGAATTCGGCGCCGTACGGTTCGAGCTACGACGGGAAAGGGGTGAATTTCACCCTGTTTTCTGCCCATGCTGAAAAGGTTGAACTGTGCGTTTTTGACGAGCTTGGCCATGAGCAGCGTTACGACTTGCCGATGCGTACCGGGGATATCTGGCATGGTTACCTGCCCGGCGCCAGGCCCGGTTTGCACTATGGTTACCGTGTTCACGGGCCGTGGGAACCGCATAACGGACACCGTTTTAATCCAGCAAAATTACTGCTCGATCCCTGCGCTCGCATAGTGGTAGGCGGACTTAACGATCATCCGCATTTCCACGGCGGACATGACCATCCCGATACGCAAGACGACGTCGCCGAAATGGCGAAATGCGTGGTAGCGCAGGATAAATTCGACTGGGAAGATGACGAGCATCCGCGCACAGCGTGGGGCAACACCGTTATCTATGAAGCCCACGTTCGCGGGCTGACGCTGCATCATCCAGGCATTCCGGAGGCGCTGCGAGGCACCTACGCCGCGCTTGGCCATCCGGTGATGATCGCTTATTTCAAACACCTGGGCATCACCGCCCTGGAACTGCTGCCGGTGGCGCATTTTGTTACCGAACCGCGAGTCGCTCATCTTGGGTTAAGTAACTACTGGGGCTATAACCCGCGGGCGTTCTATGCGGCAGAGGGCTATTACGCAACCGGTGGCGATCCGTTGAAGGCTGCTGACGAGCTGCGCGGCGCGATAAAAGCGCTGCATAAAGCCGGCATCGAAGTGCTTCTTGATATCGTCCTCAACCACAGCGCGGAGCTGGATCTGGACGGCCCGACCTTCTCCCTGCGCGGAATCGATAACCGTAGCTATTATTGGTTAATGGAGAATGGCGATTACCACAACTGGACGGGCTGCGGTAACACGCTGAATTTAAGCCAGCCTGGCGTGGTTGACCAGATGGTGGATTGCCTTCGTTTTTGGGTGGATAGCTGCCATATTGACGGCTTCCGTTTCGATCTGGCGTCGGTTATGGGCAGAACTCCCCAGTTTCGCCAGGACGCGCCGCTGTTTGAAGCAATCAAAAACGATCCCGTTCTGTCACAGATTAAACTGATTGCGGAACCCTGGGATATTGGCGCGGGTGGTTATCAGGTAGGCAACTTTCCGCCGCTGTTTGCGGAGTGGAACGATCATTTTCGCGACGGCATGCGTCGTTTCTGGTTACGGCAAGATTTATCGTTGGGGGGATTCGCCTGCCGGTTTGCCGGTTCAAGCGATGTCTATCGTCATGAAGATCGCCGTCCATCAACCAGCATAAATTTAATCACCGCCCATGATGGTTTTACCCTGCGTGACTGCGTGAGCTTTAACCACAAGCACAACGAAGCCAACGGTGAAGATAACCGTGACGGGACGAACAATAACTACTGCAACAACTACGGGTTTGAAGGGCTGGAAGCCAGCCTGCTTATCAAAGAGCGGCGGCGCGATAGCGTGCATTCGCTGCTTACCACGTTGTTGCTCTCCCAGGGCACGCCAATGCTGCTTGCCGGTGACGAACACGGTCACAGCCAGCACGGCAATAATAACGCCTACTGTCAGGATAACGCCCTGACGTGGCTTAACTGGGAACATAGTAACGAAGGTTTGATGACTTTTACCGCGGCATTGATTCATCTGCGCCAGACTATTCCGGCATTAACCCGAAATAGCTGGTGGGAGGAAGGCGATGACAATGTGCGTTGGTTAAATAAAGAGGCTCAACCTCTTAATGCTAACGAATGGCAAAGCGGGATCCATCGTTTACAGATCCAGCTTAGCAAGCGTTGGCTTATTACGATAAATGCCACCGAAGAAGTAGCAGATATCGTATTACCTGAAGGGGAGTGGCGAGCCATTCCTCCTTTTGCCGGTGAGGACAACCCGGTGGTGATGGCTGTATGGCATGGGCCTGCGCACGGAGTCTGCGTATTCCAGAAGTCATGAAAAAGGAGTCAGTCATGGTTAGATTTGAGAAGAACGATCCTCTGATGTTGGCAAGACAACTGCCGAATAAATCTGTTGCTCTAATTCTGGCAGGTGGTCGTGGTACCCGATTAAAAGATTTAACCTCGACGCGTGCGAAGCCCGCTGTGCATTTTGGCGGCAAGTTCCGCATTATCGATTTTGCTTTATCCAACTGTATTAACTCCGGGATCCGCCGCATCGGCGTGATCACCCAGTATCAGTCCCACACGCTGGTACAGCATATTCAGCGCGGCTGGTCCTTTTTCAGCGAAGAAATGAACGAGTTTGTTGACCTATTGCCGGCACAGCAGCGCGTGCATGGCGAAAACTGGTATCGCGGTACGGCAGATGCGGTAACCCAGAACCTCGACA
Organism: Buttiauxella sp.; assembly: GCA_032051265.1. Taxonomy (GTDB): domain Bacteria; phylum Pseudomonadota; class Gammaproteobacteria; order Enterobacterales; family Enterobacteriaceae; genus Dryocola. Next base: position 83,392 of record DAMBYU010000005.1, on the reverse strand, counting down.
TCATCCGACGTTACAACGCCGAGTATGTGGTGATTCTGGCCGGGGACCATATCTACAAGCAGGACTACTCGCGCATGCTTATTGATCATGTCGAGAAGGGCGCGCGCTGTACGGTGGCCTGTATGCCGGTGCCGCTGCACGAAGCGACGGCGTTTGGCGTGATGGCCGTAGACGAAGAAGACAAGATAATCGAATTCGTCGAAAAACCGGCAAGGCCGCCGTCCATGCCGGGAGACGACAGTAAAGCGTTAGCCAGTATGGGGATTTACGTTTTTGATGCCGATTACCTCTACGAACTGCTTGAAGCCGACGATGTCGACGAGAATTCCAGCCATGACTTTGGTAAAGACATCATTCCCAACGTGATGAAGTCCGGTGAGGCGTTTGCGCATCCATTCCCGCTTTCCTGCGTGCAGTCAGATCCGAACGCAGAGCCGTACTGGCGTGACGTGGGGACGCTGGAAGCATACTGGAAAGCCAACCTCGACCTCGCCTCGGTGACGCCGGAGTTGGATATGTACGATCAGGAATGGCCGATCCGCACCCACATGGAACCTCTGCCACCGGCGAAATTTGTGCAGGACCGCTCGGGCAGCCACGGCATGACGCTGAATTCGCTGGTTTCCGGCGGGTGCATTATCTCCGGATCGGTGGTGGTGCAGTCGGTGCTGTTCCCGCGAGTGCGTATTAACTCGTTCTGTAATATCGATTCGTCAGTTCTGCTGCCGGATGTGAAGGTTGGGCGTTCGTGCCGTCTGCGCCGCTGCATTATCGACAGGGCGTGTGTCATCCCGGAAGGTATGGTGATTGGCGAAAACGCGGAAGAAGACGGGCGTCGTTTCTACCGCTCGGAAGAAGGCATTGTACTGGTAACCCGGGACATGCTGGCCAAACTGCAAGGTTAGAAGTGAAGGAGTGACCCACGCGCGGCGCATGCCGCGCGCTGTTATTTTATCGTTCGGCGCTGTACCTGACTGAAAACAGCGCCGCGACTTGCTATACGGGAGCGATAATGCAGGTCTTACATGTATGTTCTGAAATATTCCCACTCTTAAAAACCGGTGGGCTTGCTGATGTTATCGGCGCGTTACCCGCAGCCCAGATAGCTGGGGGCGTGGATACACGCGTATTGCTGCCTGCTTTCCCGGATATCCGTCGTGGTATTGCTGATGTGCAGGTGGTTGCCCACAGCGATACCTTTGCGGGTCATATGACTTTGTTATACGGCCACTTCGGCGGCGTGGGAATTTACCTGATCGATGCCCCCCATTTATACGACAGACCAGGAAGCCCTTACCACGACACTAATCAGTTCGCGTACACCGATAACGTGCAGCGTTTTGCACTGCTCGGATGGGTAGCCTGCGAGATGGCCTGTGGCCTGGATCCCTTCTGGCACCCGGATATCGTGCATGCGCATGACTGGCACGCGGGGCTTGCCCCAGCCTATCTGCACGCGCGCGGCAACCCGGCAAAGTCGGTATTTACCGTCCACAATCTTGCCTATCAGGGGCTATTTTACACCCACCATATGAATGATATTGGCCTGCCCTGGTCGTTCTATGATGTGAACGGACTGGAGTTTAACGGTCAAATTTCATATTTGAAAGCGGGCCTTTATTATGCCGATCATATAACAGCGGTCAGCCCGACCTATGCGCGGGAAATCACCGAGCCGCAGTTTGCTTACGGCATGGAAGGGCTGCTGCGTCAGCGCCACCGCGAAGGACGGCTGTCCGGCATACTGAACGGCGTGGATGAAAAAATCTGGGATCCGGCCCACGACCTGCTGCTTGCTGCGCGCTATAACCGCGACACGCTTGATGAAAAGGCTGAGAACAAGCGCCAGTTGCAAATCGCGATGGGGCTGAAGGTCAACGACAAAGCGCCGCTTTTTGCGGTAGTGAGCCGTTTAACCAGCCAGAAGGGGCTGGATCTTGTGCTTGAAGCGCTGCCGGGGCTGCTGGAGCAGGGCGGTCAGTTAGCCCTGTTAGGGGCGGGCGATCCGGTGATGCAGGAAGGTTTCCTCGCGGCGGCGGCAGAACATCCGGGCCAGGTTGGCGTGCAAATCGGCTATCACGAGGCGTTCTCTCACCGAATTATGGGCGGCGCGGATGTGATTCTGGTGCCCAGCCGGTTTGAGCCATGCGGCTTAACGCAATTGTACGGACTGAAGTACGGCACCTTGCCGCTGGTGCGGCGGACGGGGGGGCTTGCGGATACCGTTTCAGACAGTTCGCTGGAAAACCTGGCGGACGGTGTCGCCAGCGGGTTCGTTTTTGAAGACAGTAATGCCTGGTCGCTGCTAAGAGCGATTCGGCGTGCCTTCGTGTTGTGGTCCCGCCCGTCGCTGTGGCGATTTGTCCAGCGTCAGGCCATGGGTATGGATTTTAGCTGGCAGGTGGCGGCGCAATCTTACCGCGACCTTTATCAACGCTTGATGTAATCATCCAGGAATCACCCATATGAACGCACCCTTTTCCTATGCATCACCCACGCTTAGCATCGAGGCGTTGAAACACTCGATTGCTTATAAGCTGATGTTTACGGTGGGGAAAGACCCTGCCATCGCCAACAAACACGAGTGGCTTAACGCCACTTTGTTTGCCGTTCGTGACCGTCTGGTCGAACGCTGGCTGCGTTCTAATCGCGCGCAACTTTCACAAGAGGTTCGCCAGGTTTACTACCTGTCGATGGAGTTTCTGATTGGCCGTACGCTCTCTAATGCCCTGCTTTCTCTGGGTATTTATGAGGATGTGCAAAATGCCCTTGAAGAGATGGGCCTCGATCTTGAAGAGTTGATTGACGAGGAGAACGACCCCGGCCTTGGTAACGGCGGCCTTGGCCGCCTTGCCGCCTGTTTTCTTGATTCGCTGGCGACGCTTGGTTTACCAGGACGCGGCTACGGCATCCGCTACGACTACGGCATGTTTAAGCAAAACATCGTGGATGGCCGTCAGAAAGAATCCCCTGATTACTGGCTAGAATATGGCAACCCGTGGGAGTTCAGACGCCACAATACTCGTTATAAAGTGCGTTTCGGCGGCCGCGTTCAGCTTGAAGGTAAGAAAACCCGCTGGGTGGAAACCGAAGAGATTCTTGCGGTTGCCTATGATCAGATTATCCCCGGTTACGATACCGACGCGACCAACACGCTGCGCCTGTGGAATGCGCAGGCAAGCAACGAAATCAACCTCGGTAAATTCAACCAGGGCGACTACTTTGCCGCGGTAGAAGATAAGAACCATTCAGAAAACGTATCGCGCGTGCTTTATCCGGATGACTCTACCTATTCCGGTCGTGAACTACGTCTGCGCCAGGAATATTTTCTGGTTTCGGCGACGGTGCAGGACATTCTTAGCCGCCACTATCAGCTGCATAAAACCTACGACAACCTGGCGGATAAGGTCGCGATCCACCTCAATGACACCCATCCGGTGCTCTCTATTCCTGAATTGATGCGTCTGTTAATGGACGAGCATAAATTCAGTTGGGAAGGGGCTTTCGAGGTCACCTGCCAGGTATTCTCGTACACCAATCACACGCTGATGAGCGAAGCGCTGGAAACCTGGCCGGTCGATATGCTCGGTAAAATTCTGCCGCGCCATCTGCAAATCATTTTCGAGATTAACGATTACTTTCTGAAAACGCTTCAGGAACAGTATCCCAGCGATACGGGTTTGCTGGGGCGCACTTCGATTATCGATGAGTCAAACGGACGCCGCGTGCGCATGGCATGGCTTGCGGTGGTGGCGAGCCACAAGGTGAACGGCGTTTCCGAACTGCATTCGAATCTGATGGTGCAGTCGCTGTTTGCGGATTTCGCCACCATCTTCCCGATGCGGTTCTGTAATAAAACCAACGGCGTGACGCCAAGACGCTGGCTGGCGCTGGCGAATCCGTCGCTATCAGACGTGCTGGATGACAATATCGGCCGTACCTGGCGCACCGATCTTAGCCAGCTTAACGATCTGAAACAGCACATTGATTACCCGACGGTGCATCAGGCCGTGCGTAAAGCGAAGCTCGCCAATAAGAAAAGACTGGCGGAATATATCGGCCAGCAGCTCAACGTGGTGGTGAACCCGAACGCACTGTTCGACGTGCAAATCAAACGTATCCATGAATACAAACGTCAGTTGATGAACGTGTTGCACGTCATCACACGTTATAACCGCATCAAGGCGGATCCAACGGCCGAGTGGGTGCCTCGCGTGAACATCTTCGCCGGTAAAGCCGCCTCGGCGTATTACATGGCGAAACACATCATCCACCTTATTAACGATGTGGCGGCGGTCATCAACAACGATCCGGTGGTGAAGGATCTGCTAAAAGTAGTGTTTATCCCGAACTACAGCGTGAGCCTTGCGCAGATTATTATTCCGGCGGCGGATCTCTCCGAACAGATCTCGCTTGCGGGCACTGAGGCTTCCGGCACCAGTAATATGAAGTTTGGCCTGAACGGCGCGCTGACCATAGGTACGCTGGATGGTGCAAATGTCGAAATGCTCGAGCACGTAGGGGCGGATAATATCTTCATCTTTGGTAATACGGCAGAAGAGGTCGAAGCGCTGCGGCGCAACGGCTATAAGCCGCGCGAATATTACGAAAAAGATGAAGAGCTGCATCAGGTGCTGACGCAAATAGGTACCGGCACGTTCAGCCCGGGTGAGCCAACCCGCTACCGGGACCTGCTGGACTCACTGATTAACTTTGGCGACCACTATCAGGTGCTGGCAGATTACCGCAGCTACGTGGATTGTCAGGATAAGGTGGACGAGCTGTACCGCCAGCCGGAAGAGTGGACGATTCGCACGATGCACAATATCGCCAATATGGGCTATTTCTCGTCTGACAGGACGATTCAGGAATACGCCGACGAAATCTGGCATATCAAACCGGTGCGATTGTAGTTTTCCCTTTAAATACTCCTCTCCCTGAAAGGGAGAGGAGTAAAATCAGCACAGTTCCAGCAGCACGTTATTATCCGTAATCACCTGCATTACGCCTGCAGGCGGCATCACGTCGGTATAAACCTGATCGACCAGGCTAATACTGCCCAGGTTAACCATCGCGTTGCGGCCAAATTTGGAGTGATCGACGACCAGCATCACGCAGCGGGAGTTATCAATGATTGCGCGCTTGGTACGCACTTCATGGTAATCAAATTCCAGCAGTGAACCGTCACCGTCGATGCCGCTTATCCCCAGAATGCCGAAATCCAGGCGGAACTGAGAGATAAAGTCGAGCGTTGCTTCGCCGATAATCCCGCCGTCGCGGCTGCGCAGTTCGCCGCCCGCCAGAATAATACGAAAATCTTCTTTTACCTTCAGCGTGTTGGCGACGTTCAGATTGTTGGTAACCACGCGCAGATTACTGTGGTTTAAAAGCGCGTGGGCGACGGCTTCCGGCGTGGTGCCAATATCGATAAACAGCGTGGCGCCGTCCGGAATTTGGCTTGCGACTTTGCGTGCAATACGCTCTTTCTCTGCCGTCTGGGTTGCTTTGCGATCGTGCCACGACGTATTCACCGAGCTGGAAGGCAGCGCCGCGCCGCCGTGGTGACGCATAATCATGTTCTGGTCGGCGAGATCGTTCAGATCGCGACGAATAGTCTGCGGGCTGACTGAAAATTGCTCCACCAGCTCTTCAGTGCTGACATAACCCTGTTTTTTAACCAGCTCGACAATCGCGTCGTGTCGTTGCGTTTGCTTCATGCTCTGCTCCAGATTTTATGTTCGTTTTCGCGCATGCAGAGTATCGACCAGCGCCATCGCAAGGCCCACCAGCAGTCCGGTAACGTGTGCGGCATTAGCGATCGACAATCCTAAAATATCGAAATAGCCAAGAACTATCCACAGCACCGCAAAGGCCATCAGGCCGCGCTGCATATAGATCCCGCTTTCAGGATCGCGCTCGCCTCTGAGCCATACATAGCCCATCAGCGCATAAACCGTTCCGGATAAGCCACCAAACAACGGGCCGCTGAATTTTGCCTGCACATAGCCGCTGAGCAGCGCCGAGATAATGGTCAGGGTGATGAGTTTTCCGCTGCCAAGACGCTTCTCCAGCGGGCCGCCGAGATACCACCACCATAGCAGGTTAAAAATGATATGCAGCAGCGAAAAATGCATCAGGGCATGGCTGAAATAGCGCCAGAATTCATAGCGCAGGCTGTCAGCGTAAGGCCAGGCCAGCCAGACCATCACGGTGCGATCGCCCAGCACCTGCATAGCCAGCCAGACCAGCACGCACGCGAAAATTATCGCAAGCGTAAACGGCCCGGCCTTTTGCTGAATTGTCGCAAAGAAGGGGTAACGCTGGTAGCGCAGGCCGCTGGCGGTGTCACCTGCGGCCCAGCTTGCCGCCAGATAGCGTGCATCGCCGGGGTTAGCAAGAAACTGTTCCAGCTCGTTGCGCACCCTGGATTCCTGGCTGTCATCCGCAAGCCAGATGTCGCTCTGCTGGTGCTGTTGGATCGTGAGGACAACGCCCTGCGTCGCCATATAGTCGACAAACGCCTGCGCCACTCGCGGGTTGGCAAACGAGGTGATCATGATCATAGGGTTTCAACCAAATCCTTACAAAAGGAAGCAGTATACCTGCACCTTATGCAGCGCCGCGATCGACTTCCGCCGGGAAATGGCGATGCCAGGCGTCAAAGCCGCCATCTACGCTGTAAACATTGTCATAGCCCTGTTGCAGCAGATACTGGGCCGCGCCCTTGCTGCTGTTGCCGTGATAGCACATCACCATGACCGGCGTATCGAAATCGGTCTGCTGCATAAAGGCTACCAGGCGGTCATTTGTCAGATGAAAGGCCCCCGGCGTGTGGCCCATCGCAAAGCTCTGCGGATCGCGGATATCCACTAATACCGCCAGTTTCTGCTGCAGCTTCTGGTGCGCTTCTTCCACACCAATACATTCAAATTGATCCATAGCTTGCTCATGTGCATATAAAGGAAAGAGGACGGTCTGGCCGACATACTAAGCGAAACCTGACCCTGGCCGCTGATATTAACGTCATTATGTTATCCATATCACGCAGTAATGTTTTTTTTTCGTTAGCAAAACGCCGGCTACTTGCTATTATGAGCGATAACGAACATTTATGAGCTTTAACGAAAGTGGGTGAGGGGAGCATGGAAACCAAAGATCTGATTGTCATTGGCGGCGGTATTAACGGCGCCGGTATCGCGGCAGATGCGGCAGGCCGCGGCCTGTCTGTGCTAATGCTGGAGGGGCAAGACCTGGCCTGCGCAACCTCTTCCGCCAGCTCAAAACTGATCCACGGTGGGCTGCGCTATCTGGAACATTACGAGTTCCGCCTGGTGAGCGAGGCGCTGGCCGAGCGCGAGGTGCTGCTGAATATGGCCCCTCATATCGCCTTCCCGATGCGCTTCCGTCTGCCTCATCGCCCGCATTTACGTCCGGCCTGGATGATCCGCGTCGGTCTGTTTATGTACGATCACCTCGGTAAACGCACCAGCCTGCCTGCGTCGACCGGTTTGCGTTTTGGCGCAGATTCGGTCCTTAAATCAGAAATCGTGCGCGGTTTCGAATATTCCGACTGCTGGGTGGACGATGCGCGTCTGGTACTGGCGAATGCGCAGATGGTGACACGCAAAGGCGGCGAGGTGAAAACCCGTACCCGCGCCACCAGCGCCCGTCGCGAAAACGGCCACTGGATTGTTGAGGCGCAGGATATCGATAGCGGCGAAACCTTCACCTGGCGCGCGCGCGGCCTGGTGAATGCCACCGGCCCGTGGGTGAAAGATTTCTTCGACGAGGGCCTGAAGCTGCCGTCGCCGTATGGCATCCGCCTGATTAAAGGCAGCCATATCGTTGTGCCGCGTGTGCACAATCAGAAGCAGGCTTATATCCTGCAAAACGAAGATAAGCGCATCGTGTTTGTTATCCCGTGGATGGATGAGTTCTCGATTATTGGCACCACGGACGTGGAGTACAAAGGCGATCCGAAAGCGGTACATATTGACGAGAGCGAAGTGAAATACCTGCTGGATGTCTACAACGAGCACTTTAAAAAGCGGCTTTCGCGTGAAGATGTGGTGTGGACTTATTCCGGCGTGCGTCCGCTTTGTGATGATGAATCCGATTCGCCACAGGCTATCACCCGTGATTACACGCTTGATATTCATGATGAAAATGGTAAAGCGCCGCTGCTGTCCGTTTTTGGCGGCAAGCTGACAACCTACCGTAAACTTGCCGAACACGCGCTGGACAAGCTGCAGGCTTACTATCCGAAAATCGGTCCGGCCTGGACTAAAGGCAGCAAACTGCCGGGTGGAGAGATTACCGGCGACCGCGATGATTTCGCCGCCCAGCTGCGTCGTCGCTATACGTTTCTGAGCGAAGGCCTGGCCCGCCGCTTTGCCCGCACCTACGGCAGTAACAGCGACCTGATCCTTCAGGAAGCGACCTCCCTTGACGATTTAGGCGAGAATTTCGGACATGAGTTTTATGAAGCCGAACTGCGTTATCTGGCCGAGCACGAATGGGTTAAGCGTGTCGACGACGCCATCTGGCGTCGCACCAAGTTAGGCATGTGGCTGACGGAAGAACAGCAGGCGCGGGTGGCGCAGTGGCTGGTAAAGCAGAACGGTAAACCGATGTTGTCGCTGGCTTCGTAAGCGCTATTTCTCACCCTCTCCCACAGGGAGAGGGTTGTTTTAAACCCCGTAGCCCATCATCTTCAGCAGCTTCTGCGCATGCAGCACGGCATCCTGACGGTGCGCCACGCCCAGTTTCTGATACAGATTGCGGATATGCGTTTTGATGGTGGTTGCCGCAACGTCCAGCTCGCCCGCGATTTGCTCGTTGCTGTAGCCTGAATAAATCAGCCCCAGCACCTGCCATTCACGCTGGGTTAACGGGCTGGTGCGAATCAGCTCCGGCACTTCCGGATGGGTCAGCAAACGGTTAACAAAGTTCTCGTCAAAGTGCGCGAACTTGTGACGGTGATGCTGGTTAATCTCACGCAGAATACGCTGGGCGCGATGTTGATCCAGCTCCGGCAGCGTGTTGAGCTGGATGAGCTGGCGCAACTGTTGCGCCATGGCTTCACCCTCAATCACAAAGTGGCTAATAAACCCGGTACGGTTGGCCAGCGCCAGTGCTTCAAGCAGTACGCGCTGTGCATCGCTTTTTCGACCGGACTGCCAGTAAAGCTGGTTTAACAGCAGTAGATTGCGGTTGAGATCGCTCATCAGGCGCAGGCTACGCGCGTTTTCGTTTAGCTCTTCCAGCACCATTTCCGCCGGGTCGAACTCGCCCAGCAGGATCTGTACGCGGGCAATGTTGCGCCACTGGCTTTGCAGGAAGTGATTATTGGCAAATTCCGGTTTTGGCGTCTGGCGTAACCAGTTGGCGGCAGACTTTTTATCGTCAGTCATTTGCCAGTAAATGACCCGCACTTTATCGGCGTTAGATACCCAGTCGCTGTGATATGGCCCGTTACCCAGCAGATTCTCAAGACGATTCAGGTGGCTACGGGCGTTATCCAGATCGCCGCGTGCCAGCGAGCATTGCACCAGCAGCGCCAGGCATTGTAACTGCTGCTGCGGCTGGTAGCCGGCAAGCACCTCCACGCCGTAACGAGCAGAAGCCTCGGCTTCATCCAGACGTGCCCAGGCCCACAGCAGCTGCGCGCGAATACGTAACAGGAATTCGTGCAGCGGCAGCTGTTCAAGGTGTTGTTCGCGGATCAGGATGAAGGCTTTCTCCTGCGTCTCCCATGCGGCCTGCAGGAAGCCCTGGGCCAGCAGAATTTCACTTTGCTGGATAAGACCCCACAGGGCGTAATGCCACACGTCGTGGCGGCGCGACATCTGTTCAGTTTGCTGCATCACCGACAGGGATTTCGTCAGATCCCCTTTGCAGTGCAGCACCTCGCCGTGGACGGAGGTGGCAACGATTCGGCTGTAGTAGTTTGCCAGCGGCAGCATATCGAGCGCGATCATCGCCAGCCTTTCAGCCTCAACCGGGTCGCCGTCATTGATGGCGACCTGAGCGCGCAGGGCGTTGAATTCGCCGTGCAGCGTATCGTCCATTTCCAGATTCATCTCCTGCTCGGCTCGCGCCAGCAGCAGGTTGACTTCACTATAGCGGTGCTGGCTTTGCATCAGCCAGGCCTGCAGCAGCACCAGCTTCGGATTCTCCAACAGGCTTTCCCACGGCAGCGCCTTCAAAGACTCTTCCAGCAGGGTCAGCTCGCTATGGTTAAACAGCGCCCAGGCGTGATGCAGCAGAATATCGCGCAGCATGCTGGAGTCGCCCGCGGCTAACGCGTGATGAATGGCTTCGCTCGGGAAACCTTGCGCCATCCAGCTTTCGGCGGCGGCACGGTGAATATCAGGCAGTTCAGCGGCAAGCTCCCACTGACAGCGCTGGCGCAGGAAACTGCCAAACAGCGGATGGAAACAGAACCATTCACCGGAGTCGTCCATCCGCTGCATGAAAAGCCCCTGGCGCTCGGTCTCTTCCAGGCGCATCTGGCCGTTTTCTTCGCCGGTGACGCGGACAATCAGGGCATCGTTCATCGAACGCAGAATTGAGCTGCGCAGCAGGAAGTTACGCGTATCTGCATCCACGTTATCAAGCACTTCATCCACCAGATAGTCAGAAAGGTGGCTGGCGTTGATACCGGAGAGGCGGCGTGCGGAGTGATGCGCCGAGCTGTTATTTTGACGAGCGGAAAGGGCGATAAGCTGCAATGCGGTAGCCCAGCCGGCGACATCGTCACACAGGCGGCTGCTGTCGGCTGACTCAATCGGCGTATTCAGACGGCAGTCAAAAAACTGTTTCGCTTCCAGATGGGTGAAGGCGAGCTGCTGGCTGCCAATTTCCAGCAGCTGATCGCGCACGCGCAGGTTGGCAATACCAAGCTGCGGCAGGTTGCGCGATAACACCACAAGCGTCAGGTTTTCCGGCTGGTGGCGAATGAAAAAGCGCATCGCTTCATGAATAACCGGGTTATTGATTAAGTGATAGTCATCAATCACGAGGAATAGCGGGCGATGCCATTCCGCCAGCTCAATAAAAAGCTGCGCAAACAGCGATGAGAGGCTCGCATACTGGCGCTTTTGCGCCATCACTTCACTGCTGACACAATGGCCGCCGGTCGCCTGTTGAATGGCGGTAACCAGATAACTGGCAAAGCGTTCTTGCTGGTTGTCACCCTCATCAAGAGAATACCAACCTAACTCATTTTTCCCTGCTGCCCACTGGGAGACCAGTGTGGTTTTGCCATAGCCTGCGGGACTGGTTATCAACGCCAGGCGATAATTTGCGGCGGTTGATAGCTTCATCAACAGGCGGTCGCGAACCACGGTATTTTCCAGACGCACCGGGCGACTCAATTTGGATGGGATCAACATAGTGTCACTTCACTGTGTGTATAAAATTTATACAGAAATGAATTTTTTTACGCTTCGTAATTAATGCTTACCGTTAAGGTCGGCCAGATTTGAACTTATTGCAAGATTGTTGAACTTTCGGTGAGTGTTAAGTTGCACCCTGTCACAATTCCATATTTTTATCGAATGGGTTTCTAATTAATCATACATTTTTCATTAATGCTGACTGCTTGTTTTCCGCGCCCTGCCTGAAAAGAAAACGGTTACAGGCGCTGGGTAAATACGAACGTAACGGGTCATTTGTTGTCCGAATCCGGGAGGGGTTTTGCCTCTGTCAGTCGGGATTTAAGTGGCCACGATCACACTTTTAGCTCATCCCCGACACTCCTCCTGGTCTTTTCCCCCTCAGGATGAGGAATAAGCCCAGGCCGCCCGGCACACTAACGGGTAATGCATTTAGAATATCAAAGGATCCGATTCCCTATGTCACAGCCGACCTTCCAAAAAGAACAATTTCAGGCTGCGCTGACCCGTCAGTGGCAGCGTTATGGCCTTCAGGCCGCCAGCGAAATGACCCAGCACCAGTGGTGGCATGCCGTGAGCGGCGCGCTGGCGGAACTGCTGGCAGCGCAGCCGGTCGCCAGGCCCGAAGCGAAGCAGCGCCACGTTAACTATATTTCGATGGAATTTCTGATTGGCCGCCTGACCGGCAACAACCTGCTCAATCTCGGCTGGTATCAGGAGGTAGCGGATGAGCTGAAAGCGTTTGATATCAACCTGACTGACCTGCTTGAAGAAGAGACTGATCCGGCGCTGGGCAACGGCGGTCTGGGACGTCTGGCGGCTTGTTTCCTGGATTCAATGGCGACAGTGGGTCAGTCGGCGATTGGCTATGGCCTGAATTACCAGTACGGCCTGTTCCGCCAGTCCTTCAAAGACGGACAGCAGATGGAGGCGCCGGATGACTGGCATCGCGGCAGCTACCCGTGGTTCCAGCATAACGCTGCGCTTGATGTGCAGGTTGGCGTGGGCGGCAAGGTCATCAAAGACGGCAAAAGCATCCGCTGGGAACCGGCGTTTATCTTCCATGGCGAAGCATGGGATCTGCCGGTACTTGGCTACCGTAACGGCGTCGCACAACCGCTGCGCCTGTGGCAGGCGAAGCACGCTCATCCGTTCGACCTTACCAAATTTAACGACGGTGATTTCCTGAAAGCAGAGCGACAGGGGATCGACGCGGAAAAACTGACCAAAGTTCTCTACCCGAACGACAACCACTTAAACGGCAAAAAGCTGCGTCTGATGCAGCAATACTTCCAGTGCGCCTGTTCGGTGGCGGATATTTTACGTCGTCATCACCTGGCGGGCCGCAAGCTTGCCGAGCTTGCTGATTACGAAGTGATTCAGCTTAACGACACCCACCCGACTATCGCCATTCCTGAACTGCTGCGCGTGCTGATTGATGAGCACCAGCTAAGCTGGGATGACGCCTGGGCCATCACCAGCAAAACCTTCGCCTATACCAACCACACCCTGATGCCGGAAGCGCTGGAGAGCTGGGACGAAAAACTGTTGAAAGCGCTGCTGCCGCGCCACATGCAAATCATCAACGAGATTAACGCCCGCTTTAAAAAACTGGTCGATAAAACCTGGCCGGGTGACGACGCGGTATGGGCAAAACTTGCGGTGGTATACGACAAACAGGTGCGCATGGCGAACATGTGCGTGGTGAGCGGTTTCGCGGTGAACGGCGTTGCTGCGCTGCACTCCGATCTGGTAGTGAAAGATCTCTTCCCGGAATACCATCAGTTATGGCCGAACAAATTCCATAACGTCACCAACGGCATTACGCCGCGCCGCTGGATCAAGCAGTGTAACCCGGCGCTTTCCGCCCTTATCGATAAGAAGCTGAAGAAAGAGTGGGCCAACGATCTGGACGTGCTGGAAGGGCTGGAAAAATACGCTGACGATGCGAAATTCCGTAAAGAATACCGTGACATTAAATACCAGAACAAAGTGAAGCTGGCGGCGTTTGTGAAGGTGCGTACCGGCATTACTATCAGCCCTCATGCGCTGTTTGACGTGCAGATCAAACGCCTGCACGAGTACAAACGTCAGCACCTGAACCTGCTGCACATTCTGGCGCTTTACAAAGAGATCCGTGAAAACCCACAGGCGGCTCGCGTTCCGCGCGTATTCCTGTTCGGCGCGAAGGCGGCACCGGGTTATTACCTGGCGAAAAACATCATCTTCGCCATCAACAAAGTAGCGCAGGCGATTAATAACGATCCGGTCGTTGGCGACCAGTTGAAAGTCGTATTCCTGCCGGACTACTGCGTTTCTGCAGCGGAAATTATGATCCCTGCGGCAGATATCTCCGAGCAAATCTCTACCGCAGGCAAAGAAGCCTCCGGCACCGGCAATATGAAGCTGGCGCTGAACGGCGCGCTGACCGTGGGCACGCTGGACGGTGCAAACGTCGAAATCGCTGAGAAAGTGGGCGATGAGAACATCTTTATCTTTGGTCATACCGTAGAAGAAGTGAAGGCGCTGAAAGCTAAAGGCTACGACCCGGTAAAATGGCGTAAGAAAGACAAAGCGCTTGATGCGGTATTAAAAGAGCTGGAGAAGGGTGTTTACACCGATGGCGACAAACACGCCTTCGATCAGATGCTGCACAGCATCGGTAAACAAGGCGGCGACCCGTATTTAGTAATGGCTGACTTCACGGCTTACGCGGCTGCGCAAAAGCAGGCTGATGCGCTGTACCTCGACCAGGAAGCCTGGACCCGTGCCGCCATCCTGAATACCGCACGCTGCGGCATGTTCAGCTCGGATCGCTCGATTCGCGATTATCAGCAACGCATCTGGCAGGCTAAACGCTAAAGGGAAACTCATGGAGAGCAAACGCCTTGATAACGCCGCGCTGGCGGCAGGAATTGCAGCTAATTATATCAACGCTCACGGCAAGCCGCAGGCTATTGGGGCGGATACCAAGCTGCGCTTGCTGGAGGCCATGAGCCGCACCGCTGCCCCTAAAAAGGTGGCGGTCACCCCCGTGCCAAACGTGCAGGTGTTTACCGCCGGAACGAAGATGGCGCTGCCGCTGGAAGGTCACGGCGAATTTACCTGGCAGTTGACAACGGAAGAAGGGAAACAGCATCACGGGCACGCACCGGCGGGTAAAAAGCTGGCGTTGCCCGCAAGGCTGCCGGAAGGCTACCACGATCTTACCGTCAGCCAGAACGAACGTGCCTGGCAGTGTCGCGTGATTGTCGCGCCGAAGCGCTGCTATGAACCCGATGCGCTGTTGCAGGATCAGAAGCTGTGGGGTGCCTGCGTGCAGCTTTACACTTTGCGTTCCGCGCATAACTGGGGCATCGGCGACTTTGGTGATTTACAGCGCATGCTGGTGGATATTGCGAAGCGCGGCGGTTCGTTTATCGGCCTGAATCCGATTCATGCGCTCTATCCGGCAAACCCGGAAAGCGCAAGCCCGTACAGCCCGTCGTCGCGCCGCTGGCTGAACGTTATCTATATCGATGTTAATGCCGTAGACGATTTTCTTATCAGCGACGAAGCCCAGGCCTGGTGGAAGATGCCGGTCACGCAGCAGTCGCTGGAAGCCGTGCGTGACGCCCAGTGGGTCGATTACGCCACCGTAACCGCACTGAAGATAGCGGCGCTACGCATGGCCTGGAAACAGTTCTCAAAACGCACCGCGCGCGATGAGCAGGTTCAGGCATTCCAGACGTTTGTGGCAAACGGCGGCGACAGCCTCTATTTCCAGGCGGCCTTTGATGCGCTGCACGCCTGGCAGGTCAAAGAAGATGAAATGCGCTGGGGCTGGCCGGTATGGCCGGAAGGCTTCCGCGATGCGCATAATCCACAGGTAAAAGCATTCTGCAGCGAGTACAGCGACGAAGTGAACTTCTTCCTGTGGCTGCAGTATCTGGCCCACACTCAGTTTGAAGCGTGCTGGCAAACCTGCCAGGGCTTTAACATGCCGATCGGCCTGTACCGTGATTTGGCGGTTGGCGTGGCAGAAGGCGGGTCGGAAACCTGGAGCGATCGTGAACTGTACTGCCTGAAAGCGTCGGTTGGCGCGCCGCCGGATATTCTTGGCCCGCTCGGTCAGAACTGGGGTTTGCCGCCGATGGATCCGCACGTTATAACCGCGCGGGCCTACGAGCCTTATATCGAAATGTTACGCGCCAATATGACCAACTGCGGCGCGCTGCGTATCGACCACGTTATGTCGATGCTGCGTCTGTGGTGGATCCCATACGGCGAAACGGCGGATAAAGGCGCATATGTGCATTATCCGGTAGACGATCTGCTGTCGATCCTGGCGCTGGAGAGTAAGCGCCATAACTGCATGGTGATCGGCGAAGATCTGGGTACGGTGCCGGTTGAGATCGTAGCCAGGCTGCGCGACAGCGGCGTTTACTCCTACAAAGTGCTCTATTTCGAACACGACAGCGAGAAGCAGTTCCGCGCGCCTAAGGCATGGCCGAAGCAGTCGATGGCCGTGGCAACTACTCACGATCTGCCTACGCTACGCGGCTACTGGGAAAGCGGTGATTTGACGCTGGGTAAAACGCTGGGGCTGTATCCCGACGAAAAGGTACTGACCGGGCTCTATCTGGATCGCGAACGCGCCAAACAGGGGTTGCTTGATAGTCTGCATGAATATGGCTGTTTGCCAAAGCGAGCAGGGCACAAAGCCTCACTGATGGCGATGACGGCCACGCTTAACCGCGGCATGCAGCGTTATATCGCCGACAGCAACAGCGCACTGCTGGGCCTGCAGCCGGAAGACTGGCTGGGCATGGCGGAGCCGGTAAATATTCCGGGTACCAGCTACCAGTACAAAAACTGGCGTCGCAAGCTCTCCACTTCGCTTGAGAAGATGTTTAACGACGAGAGCGTGAATAAGCTGCTGAAGGATTTGGATAAACGGCGTAAAAAGCGCTAAAAAAGATTCCCCCCGTAAAACGGGGGAATAGAAATCAGCCAGGGTGGATAAACGCAGGCCGCCATCCACCGCTACCGGAGATCAGTAGTAAGAGTGCTCGCCGCGCTGGTGTTCGGTCAGATCGCGAACGCCTTTCAGTTCCGGGAACTCAGCCAGCAGCTGTTTCTCAATACCTTCTTTCAGGGTCACATCGACCATTGAACAGCCGTTACAACCGCCGCCGAACTGCAAAATAGCCAGCCCGTCATCGGTAATTTCCATCAGCGTAACGCGGCCGCCGTGGCCTGCCAGCTGTGGATTAACGGTTGCCTGCAGCATATATTCCACGCGCTCCATCAGCGGGGCATCGTCGGAAACCTTACGCATTTTGGCGTTAGGGGCTTTCAGCGTCAGCTGAGAGCCTAGCTGGTCGGTAACAAAATCAATTTCTGCGTCTTCGAGGTATGGCGCGCTAAGCTCATCGACATAAGCGGTCAGCTGCTCGAATTTTAACGCCGTGTCACTTGCTTCAACCGCATCCGGCGGGCAATAGGAGACTCCGCACTCCGCATTAGGAGTACCAGGGTTGATAACGAATACGCGGATTTGCGTCCCTTCTTCCTGACCTGCCAGCAGTTTGGCAAAGTGAGATTGTGCAGTATCGGAAATACGGATCATAACGATTGCTCAATAGTTGACTATTTTAGTCGGTTATAATACGCCCATCATCGAGGGTCTACAAGGTTCGACAAAGGCACCATACCTGGATAGTCGCCGCGCCCTGCTTTTTCAGCAACCGCGCAATTTCCGCCACAGTACTGCCCGTCGTGACGACATCATCCACAATAACCATATGGCGGCCCGCCACCGGGAATTCAACCCTGAATGCTCCTTTGAGATTGTTGCGGCGTAGCCTCGCGCTTAGTTCGTGCTGCGTTGCCGTGGCACGGACTCGCCTGACTGCCGCATGCTGATAGTCGCATTGTAGCCAGTGTGCCAGCGGGGCCGCGAGCAGGGCGGACTGGTTAAAACCTCTGCGCCAGGCGCGGCGCGAATGTAAGGGTACACAGACGATCGCTTCGGGTTTTGCGACAGAGCCAGCGCGCACCGCAGCAATCACATTCAGCAGTATCAGGCGTGCCAGTGCCGGAGCAAGAGCAGTGGCGCCAGTAAATTTCAGACGATGAATGAGGGAGTTAAGGGGAGGTTGATAACCGGTGACAAAAATCAGCTTGTCCCACGGCGGGGGATTTTGCAGGCAGCGGCCACACTGCGTCACGCCTTGCGCAGCGGGTAACCCGCAGCGTTCACAGCAGGACGGAGTGGATAAAGCCGCGCTACAGCGTGAACAGATGCCCCATGCCGGGCAAGCAAGTGGCATACGGCATAGCCAACACAGCCCCGGGATTGTTAGCATATTCGCTTCCATACATTTGAAAACGAGACAGTAACCGATGAGCGAACTTTGGTGGCAGACAAAAGGTGAGGGAGAGATCGATCTTGTGCTGTTGCACGGATGGGGACTGAATGCCGAAGTGTGGCATTGCATAAGTGCGCAATTAAGCTCGCAGTTTCGTTTACACCTGGTGGACCTGCCGGGCTATGGCCGCAGCCAGGGTTTTGGCGCGCTGACGTTGCCAGAGATGGCCGAAATCGTGCTGGCAAAGGCGCCAGAACAAGCGGTCTTTCTTGGCTGGAGTTTAGGCGGGCTGGTGGCAAGCCAGATTGCACTCACCCATCCTGAACGCGTGCGTGCGTTAGTGACCGTCGCCTCATCACCTTGTTTCACCGCTCAGGGAGACTGGCCGGGTATTAAGCCTGAAGTGCTGGCTGGTTTTCAGCAGCAGTTGAGCGAAGATTTTCAGCGTACCGTTGAGCGCTTCCTTGCCTTGCAAACGCTGGGAACGCCAACCGCGCGTCAGGACGCTCGCGCACTAAAAGCGGTGGTGCTTGAGCAGCCGATGCCGGATGTCGGGGTGCTCAATGGCGGCCTTGAGATCCTGAAAACCACCGATTTACGCGAGCAGCTTACGGCGCTTCAGATGCCCTGGCTGCGTCTGTACGGTTATCTGGACGGTCTGGTGCCACGTAAAGTCGCGACTTTGCTCGATGAGCTTTATCCGCAAAGCGAATCGGTTATTTTCCCAAAAGCCGCCCATGCGCCGTTTATCTCCCATCCTGAGGACTTCTGTTCGGCGTTAGCCAGACTGAAAAAGCTTCTGGGGAAATAAGCGCATATCTGTGGAGTTTATGACAGGCGTTTACGGATAAGTTGTGATGAAAAAAGGCGGAGAAATCCGCCTTTTTTGTGGTTAACCCGCCAGCGTCCACACTTCGCGGATGCATTTTTTCCCTTCCGGACAGCTTTTACAGCTGCCGGTCAGACAGTCGCTTGGGTCTTCCTTCATTCGCATTGCCTTACCCATAGCTTCTAAGCGCCCGAGCATGGCGTTCACCAGCGGAAGCGGGGTGGCAAGCTGTTGGCTTATCTGTGCTGCCTCCAGGCGGCCCTGCAGCGCCAGCGCGTTACGAACGTCGATTAAGCTTGCCATGCTTCCCCCTTAGTGACAGTCGCCGGTGCCGGTTTCACAGCAGGCGGCCACCGCAGTTTTACGGGTTGCCAGCAGGCTAACGTCCACACGGCTGCGCGCGCGGCGCAATCCGCCAATCAATATCGCGTTAAACAGCACTACAGCAAGGATGCAGACAAGGCTGTATTGCGGATGTTCTCTGAACGACACGGCCTGGTAGTAGAGCGTTGAGAGCGAGTAGGCGATGTTCAGCCCCCACAGTACGGAAAATGTCATCCAGCCGCGGCTTGATTCGCGGGCCACTGCGCCCATCACCGAGATACATGGAATATAAAGCAGCACGAAAATCAGGTAGCTGTAGGCCGCCGCCGCGCTGCCGAATTTACTGCTCATCACGCCCATTGCGCCCGTTGCCATCTCGCCGTCGCCTTTGCTGGCTTCGATTGGGTTGGCGAGCACGCTCAGGCTGAAAGTGTCTTTCAGGCTTTGCCAGGTTTCACCTGCGGCGGCCCCTAGCTCATCGACCAGGCTGAAGCTGGCGGCGTCAAACTCCTCGTTATGCATATCTTCTGCGGTATAGAGGGTGTTCAGCGTGCCGACCACCACTTCTTTTGCCATCGCCCCGGTAAACAAGCCTACGGTTGCCTGCCAGTTATCTTCGTGCACGCCGATAGGTTTGAGCAATGGGGTTAACACCCGGCTGACTGACGCGAGCGCCGAGTCGTTAATGTTGTCCACAGGCTTGCCGCTAAAGGAGAAACTGTTGAGCGCACCGATAAAAATACTAACGATAACAATGACCTTTCCCGCTCTCAGCACAAAGCCCTTCAGGCGCTGCCAGGTTTGCAGCAGCAGGCTTTTCAGGTGCGGCACGTGATAAACGGGCAGTTCCATCACAAACGGCGATGCTTCGCCGCGCATGATGGTGTGCTTAAGCATCAGGCCCGTAAGAATCGCCATCACGATGCCGAGCATGTAGAGCGAGAAGACGACTAACGCGCCCTGCTGGCCGAAGAACGCCGCCGCGAACACCGCGAAGATAGCCAGACGCGCGCCGCAGGACATAAACGGCGCCATCATGATGGTCATCAGGCGTTCACGCGGTGCATCCAGAGTACGTGCGCCCATCACCGAAGGCACGTTACAGCCGAAGCCGACAATCAGCGGGACAAAAGATTTACCCGGCAGGCCAAGAGACTGCATGAGTCGATCCATGACAAACGCCGCGCGCGCCATATAACCGGAGTCTTCAAGGAATGAGAGAAACAGGTACATCATGCCGATTTGCGGCACCAGCGGCAGCACGGTGTTGATCCCGCCGCCAATCCCCTGGGCGAAGAAGATGGTCAGCCAGTCCGGGAAATGCAGCGTATAACCAATCCACTGAATGCCGTGGATAAAGATAGCGGCGGAACCGCCGTCGAAAATAGGCTGTAACGCGCCGCCGATGTTAATTGCCAGCAGGAACATCAGATACATCACCAGCATAAACACCGGCAGGCCGAGGAAGCGGTTGAGGATAATCTTATCCATCATGGCGGTAAGACGGTGCGGCTCGGCGGTCAGGCTGTTGCTCACCGTGTCACAGATGGCGGCAATACACTGGTAGCGCGCATCGGCAATCAGCAGCGCCGGGTCTTCAATAGAGCTGGCAAGCCGGGTGCGTACGCTTGCCAGTTTATCCGCAGCGCTGCCGGCAAAGGCCTGGCTGTAGATGTCACCTTCGAGCATTTGCAGCGCCAGCCAGCGGCGTTGCTGTTCAGGCATCTCTTCTGCCATCTCCGCCGCCAGGTTATCCACTTCTGCAAGCAGCGCCTGCGGATAGAGCACCAGTTCTGAGCGGGAATTAGGCTGACGGCGATCGATAGCTAATTTCAGCCCTTCTATACCGCGCCCGCGTGTGGAAACCAGCGGAATAACCGGGCAGCCCAGACGCGCGGCGAGGGCGTCGATATCAATTCGAATATTCTGCTTCTCTGCGATATCGAGCATATTGAGCGCCACGACGCAGGGAATACCCAGCTCCAGCAGCTGTAACGTCAGGTAGAGGTTGCGCTCAAGGTTTGAGGCGTCCACTACGTTTATCAGCAGGTCAGCATCGCCGCCCAAAATATAGTGGCAGGCGATTTGCTCATCGAGCGAGGTTTGTGAGGAGATGGTGGTCAGGGAATATGTCCCCGGTAGATCAACCAGCGTGACCTGGTGGCTCAGGGTTGAAAACTGCCCCTCTTTGCGTTCGACAGTGACCCCTGTCCAATTGCCGACACGCTGGCGCGAACCAGTAAGCTGATTAAACAGCGTGGTTTTTCCTGAATTAGGATTACCGATTAAACCTATGGTTAAGTTTTTCATTTTTTCATGAACTAAGGAGAGTAAAAACCGGGGCACGAATGCCCGTCCCGTTTGTCAGACCAGGGCTTCGACGTTTAATAATTCGAGATCTTTTTTACGTAAAACCAAACTGACGCGGCGTGTTTCGATATGAACCGGATCGCCAAGCGGCGCCACACGCACAACGTTAAAAGAAGAACCAGGCAACATGCCGAGGGATAATAATTTTTGTCGATAGGCCGGGCTTATTTCATGGGCGAAGCCGGTAATTTTCCACGCGCTGTTCGGAAAAAAATTCATAGGACCTTCTTAGAGCAAGACTCTGGTTTGTTACTGACGGAACTACTGTATTCACGGCACGTCCCGAAGCGCCGTGAAAGCCAACTTTTTTGCGTAAAGGGTAAATAATAAACAAAACAATGATAATGAGAATAGTTTCTATCTTCAATAACTATTTTATGAACCAACGCCCATTTTTTATTATTAAATGAAACAAGCCGTATCTTACTTAATTATATCCCTGCGTTAATGTTGCATTGATATTTCATGTGTTACATAAATGATGCTTGGCGGTTTCTTATTTAAACATTCAGAAGAAAGAGCAGCCATTAGCTGAGGAATAATATGTGCTGATAATAAAATATTATTAATGGGTGGGGGTGAAGCGTTAAGGAGTATGTAGGTTAATTATAGTGGGTAATGCGTTATATCCGCCCTGCCCTGGTTTTGAGCAGGGCGGATAAGCGCTACGTTATCCGCCAGTAGATTAGTTCTTCTTACCAAATGCGGCGGCCAGCGCATCGCCCATCGCGCTGTTGCCATTGCTGACCTTATCTCTTTCGCGCGGTTTAGCCTGCGGTTGGGCTGGTCGGCGAGCGTTGTTTTGTTCGCGCGGCGCGCTGCCACGGCGGTTACTGGTTTCACCCGGCTGTTCATCAAGACGCATGGTTAGCGCAATGCGCTTGCGGGCAAGATCCACTTCCATCACCTTCACTTTGACGATATCTCCAGCCTTCACCACCTTGTGCGGGTCGTCGATGAATTTATCGGAAAGCGAAGAGATGTGCACCAGACCGTCCTGATGAACGCCGATATCCACAAACGCGCCGAAGTTGGTGACGTTGGTGACCGCACCCTCCAGCACCATGCCCGGCGTCAGATCGTTCATGGTTTCAACGCCGTCGGCGAACTTCGCGGTTTTGAATTCCGGACGCGGATCGCGGCCTGGTTTTTCCAGCTCTTTGATGATGTCGGTTACCGTCGGTACACCGAAGCGTTCATCGGTGAACTCGCTCGCTTTCAGGCCACGCAGCGCTTCGCCGTTGCCCATAAGGTCGGCAAGCGCCTGCTCTGTCGCCGCCAGAATGCGTTCAACAACGGGATAGGCTTCCGGGTGCACGGTGGAAGCGTCCAGCGGGTTATTACCGTGATTGATGCGCAGGAAACCCGCGCACTGCTCAAAGGCTTTTGGCCCCAGACGGCTGACTTTCAGCAGCTGGAGGCGATCCTGGAAGCGGCCGTTTTCGTCGCGCCAGTTAACGATATTCTGCGCCATCATGCGCGTTAAGCCCGCTACGCGAGTTAGCAGCGGTACCGATGCAGTGTTCAGATCCACGCCCACGGCGTTTACGCAGTCTTCCACAACCGCATCCAGCTTCTTCGCCAGCTGCGACTGGCTGACGTCATGCTGATACTGGCCGACGCCGATGGACTTCGGATCGATTTTCACCAGCTCGGCTAGCGGATCCTGCAGGCGGCGGGCGATAGAAACCGCGCCGCGAATCGAGACGTCCAGATCCGGGAATTCCAGCGCGGCCAGTTCAGAAGCTGAATAAACGGAAGCGCCCGCTTCGCTGACAATCACTTTTTGCGCGGTCACTTTCGGGAACTGCTGCTGCACATCGAGGAAGAAACGCTCGGTTTCACGGGATGCCGTCCCGTTGCCGATAGCCACCAGTTCGACGTTGTGTTTCTCGCACAGCGCCGCAACGGCAACGGCGGCTTTCGCAGCCTGGCCCGTGTGTGGATAAATGGTATCGGTAGCGACCAGTTTACCGGTTGAGTCAACAACCGCCACTTTAACGCCGGTACGCAGACCCGGATCGAGGCCCATGGTTGCGCGCAAGCCGGCAGGCGCGGCCATTAATAAATCGTGCAGGTTGCGGGCGAAGACGTTGATCGCTTCTTCTTCGGCGCGTTCGCGCACGGTGCCCATCAGTTCGGTTTCCAGATGCATCAGCACTTTGATGCGCCAGGTCCAGCTCACCACGCCACGACGCCAGGCGTCCGCCGGGGCGTTGTTCAGGCGCAGGGCGAGGTGGTCGATAATTAGCTGTTCGCAGTAGCTTTCACGCGGCGGTTCGTCGTGCTGCGGATCGGCATTCAGCGCAAGCTGCAAAATACCTTCGTTGCGACCACGGAACATGGCGAGCGCACGGTGAGACGGAACGGTGGCGATGGGTTCGTGGTGATCGAAGTAGTCACGGAACTTGGCGCCTTCCTCTTCTTTACCGTTAACCACGGTGGCAACCAGATGCGCGTTTTTCCACAGGTAGTTACGGACTTTTGCCAGCAGCGCGGCGTCTTCGGCAAAACGTTCCATCAGGATGTAGCGAGCGCCATCAAGCGCGGCTTTGGTATCGGCAACGCCTTTGTCTGCGTCAACGTAGCGAGCGGCTTCCTGTTCGGGCTCGTGCGACGGCTCGTTCCACAAGGTTTCTGCCAGCGGCTCAAGGCCTGCTTCGATTGCAATTTGTCCGCGCGTACGGCGTTTTGGCTTATACGGCAGGTACAAATCTTCGAGCTCGGTTTTGCTCAGCGTGCCGTTAATGGCGCCTGCCAGCTCGTCGCTCAGTTTTCCCTGCTCGGTGATAGATTTCAGAATGGCCTGGCGGCGATCTTCGAGTTCGCGCAGGTAGCCCAGGCGAGTCTCCAGCTGACGCAGCTGCGTGTCGTCCAGGCCCCCTGTGACTTCCTTACGATAACGTGCGATAAACGGCACGGTATTCCCTTCGTCGAGCAGGCGAACGGCTGCTTCAACCTGTTCATTTCTGGCCTTTAGCTCACCGGCAATAATGCGGCAGAGTGAATCATTCATCATGGCTTTATCATCTGTGTAGTGCGATTAGTGCGGAAATTTCAGAGGACAGTTATACGGACTGGAGGGTAAAAATGCCAGCCACAGCGCCTTCGCTACGAGGAATCGGACGGTTCTGTTGCCGGCACGGGAGCTATTTCACATACTCGATTTCATTGACATACCACAGGGCTTCTCCGCCGGGAGTTTGCACTACGGCTAAATCGCCCACTTCTTTTTTTAGCAGCGCACGGGCCATGGGGGAGTCGATAGAGATGTAATCCTTGCGGCCAAAAATCTCATCGTAGCCCACGATGCGAAAGCGTAACTGGCTACCCTCGTCATTTTCAATTTCAACCCAGGCGCCAAAGAACACTTTCCCTTCCTGCTGGGGCGAATAATCGACGATTTTAAGGTTTTCAAGGCATTTCGTCAGATAACGTACCCGGCGGTCTATCTCACGCAGCCGTTTTTTGTTGTACTGGTAGTCGGCATTTTCACTGCGATCGCCAAGGCTCGCCGCCCAGGTAACCTTTTTGGTCACTTCCGGGCGCTCTTCGCGCCACAAATAGTCCTTTTCTTGCCTGAGCTTTTCGTAGCCCTCGCGGGTAATCAATGGTGTTTTCATCGTTGGGCCTAACGTAGATAACAAAAGGTGATTTAAACCGATAAATCAGGGTGATGGCAATCCCGGGAATGTGCGAGGCAGGTCATCGTTTTCGCAAAAAGATCGCTATAACCGACTGTTTAATATGCTTTGTAACAATTTCGACTAGAATATATACCAGATTTGTCTGGTCGTATTGACGCAGTTTTTTAAGAATACGCACTCAACTGTTCGAGCCTTTGGGAGTTATAAGAATGCAAGAGAATTATAAAATTCTGGTTGTGGATGACGACATGCGTCTGCGTGCGCTGTTAGAGCGTTATCTCACAGAGCAGGGCTTCCAGGTCCGCAGTGTGGCTAACGCAGAACAGATGGATCGCCTGTTAACCCGTGAGTCCTTCCACCTGATGGTGCTGGATCTTATGCTGCCTGGCGAAGACGGCCTCTCTATCTGCCGTCGTCTGCGCAGCCAGAGCAACCCGATGCCGATAATCATGGTTACCGCAAAAGGCGAAGAGGTTGACCGTATTGTTGGCCTGGAAATCGGCGCCGATGACTACATTCCGAAACCTTTTAACCCTCGTGAACTGTTGGCCCGTATCCGTGCGGTGCTGCGTCGCCAGGCGAACGAACTGCCGGGCGCGCCTTCTCAGGAAGAAGCGGTGATTGCCTTTGGCAAATTCAAACTGAATCTCGGCACCCGTGAGATGTTCCGTGAAGATGAGCCTATGCCGCTGACCAGCGGTGAGTTCGCGGTGCTCAAAGCACTGGTGAGCCACCCGCGTGAGCCGCTTTCCCGCGATAAGTTAATGAACCTCGCCCGTGGCCGTGAATACAGCGCCATGGAACGTTCCATTGATGTGCAAATCTCCCGCCTGCGCCGCATGGTGGAAGAAGACCCGGCGCACCCGCGTTATATCCAGACCGTCTGGGGCCTGGGCTACGTATTCGTGCCGGACGGTTCTAAGGCATGAGGCGAGTCCGCTTCTCACCCAGAAGCTCGTTTGCCCGTACGCTGCTCCTGATCGTCACCTTGCTGTTCGTCAGCCTGGTGACGACTTATCTCGTGGTGCTCAACTTCGCGATTTTGCCGAGCTTGCAGCAGTTTAACAAAGTCCTCGCCTACGAAGTCCGTATGCTGATGACCGATAAACTGCAGCTTGAAGATGGCACGCAGCTGGTGGTGCCGCCAGCTTTTCGTCGTGAGATTTACCGCGAGCTGGGAATTTCTCTCTATTCCAACGAAGCGGCGGAAGATGCCGGTCTGCGTTGGGCGCAGCATTATGAGTTTTTGAGTCATCAAATGGCACAGCAGCTGGGTGGCCCGACGGAAGTACGCGTTGAGGTTAACAAAAGCTCGCCCGTTGTGTGGCTGAAAACCTGGCTGTCGCCAAATATCTGGGTGCGGGTGCCGCTGACGGAAATTCATCAGGGTGATTTCTCGCCGCTGTTCCGCTACACGCTGGCGATTATGCTGCTGGCGATAGGGGGCGCGTGGTTATTTATCCGCATACAGAACCGACCGCTGGTGGATCTTGAGCACGCCGCCTTGCAGGTGGGTAAAGGGATTATTCCGCCGCCGCTGCGCGAATACGGTGCTTCGGAGGTGCGCTCTGTTACGCGAGCGTTCAACCATATGGCGGCAGGCGTTAAGCAACTGGCGGATGACCGCACGCTGCTGATGGCGGGCGTAAGCCACGACCTGCGCACGCCGCTGACGCGCATTCGTCTGGCAACGGAAATGATGGGTCAGGAAGACGGCTATCTTGCCGAGTCGATTAATAAAGATATCGAAGAATGTAATGCGATTATCGAACAGTTTATCGACTACCTGCGCACCGGCCAGGAAATGCCGCTGGAAACCGCCGATCTCAACAGCGTGCTGGGTGAGGTGATTGCGGCTGAGAGCGGTTATGAGCGCGAGATTGAAACCGCGCTGCAGGCGGGTGAGCTGCCGGTGAATATTCATCCGCTGTCGATTAAACGCGCCGTAGCCAATATGGTGGTTAACGCGGCTCGTTACGGCAACGGCTGGATCAAAGTCAGCAGCGGCGGCGAGCTTAATCGCGCCTGGTTCCAGGTAGAGGATGACGGTCCGGGCATTAAACCGGAGCAGTTAAAGCATCTGCTTCAGCCGTTTGTGCGCGGCGACAGCGCGCGTAGCACCAGCGGCACCGGGCTCGGGCTGGCGATAGTACAGCGTATTGTCGACAACCATAACGGGATTCTGGATATCGGTGTTAGCGAGCGGGGCGGTTTACGCATCAGGGCCTGGCTGCCTTTGCCGATAAACAAAGTCGTCCACCAGAGCAAAGAGAGTAAACCTGCCTGAAATAAAAAACGAACCTCAAGAGGTTCGTTTTTTATGGGCAACGAGGAGATTAAATTTTTGGCCCCGCGCTCACCAGTGCCGCCCCCGCCGGGGTATCAGTGTACTTCTCAAAGTTAGACACAAACAGCTTAGCCAGCTGCTCGGCTTTCTCCTGCCACTGTTCCGGTGAGGCATAGGTGCTGCGCGGATCCAGGATACGGGTATCGACACCGGCAAGCTCCATCGGGATAGCCAGATCGAACATCGGCAGGGTGAAGGTTTCAGCGTCATCAAGCGAGCCATCCAGAATCGCATCGATAATTGCACGAGTGTCTTTGATCGAGATGCGTTTGCCCGTGCCGTTCCAACCCGTGTTAACCAGATAAGCCTGCGCGCCTGCAGCCTGCATACGCTTCACCAGCACTTCGGCATACTGCGTTGGGTGCAGCGAGAGGAACGCTGCGCCAAAGCAGGCTGAGAAGGTTGGCGTGGGTTCGGTTACGCCGCGCTCGGTTCCTGCGAGTTTGGCGGTAAAGCCGGACAGGAAGTGGTACTGGGTCTGGTTTGCCGTCAGGCGGGAAACCGGCGGTAAAACGCCAAACGCATCAGCCGTCAGGAAAATAACCTTGGTGGCGTGTCCCGCTTTGGAGACCGGCTTGACGATATTGTCGATATGGTAAATCGGGTACGATACGCGGGTATTTTCAGTTTTTGAGCTGTCGTCGAAGTCGATGGAACCGTCTGCACGCACGGTGACGTTTTCCAGCAGCGCATCACGGCGGATAGCATGGAAAATATCCGGTTCGGCTTCTTCAGACAGACGAATGGTTTTCGCGTAGCAGCCGCCTTCAAAGTTAAATACGCCGTCGTCGTCCCAGCCGTGTTCATCATCGCCGATCAGGCGACGTTTTGGATCTGTGGACAGGGTAGTTTTACCCGTGCCGGATAAGCCAAAGAACACGGCGACATCGCCTTTTTCGCCGACGTTAGCCGAGCAGTGCATAGAAGCAATGCCTTTTAACGGCAGCAGATAATTCATAATGGAGAACATCCCCTTCTTCATTTCGCCGCCGTACCAGGTGCCGCCAATGAGCTGCATCCGTTCAGTAAGGTTAAAGGCGATGAAGTTTTCGGAGTGCATTCCTTGCTCCTGCCAGTGTGGGTTGGTGCATTTGGCACCGTTCATCACCACAAAATCGGGAGTGAAAGATTCAAGCTCTTCAGGGGTTGGGCGGATAAACATGTTCTTAACGAAATGGGCCTGCCAGGCCACTTCGGTAATAAAACGTACCGAAAGACGGGTGTCGGCATTGGCGCCGCAGAACGCATCGATAATGAACAAGCGTTTGCCAGAAAGCTGTCGGGCAACCAGTCCTTTCAGGCTTTGCCAGGTCTCTTCGGAGAGCGGTTTGTTGTCGTTCTTGCCTTTGCCGTTATCCGCCCACCAGAGCGTGTCACGGGTGGTGTCGTCACGAACGATATACTTATCTTTTGGTGAGCGGCCGGTAAAGATGCCGGTATCCACGGCGACGGCGCCGAGGTTAGTTTCTACGCCTCGTTCAAAGCCTTCCAGACTGGGATCAAGCTCTTCGCGATAGAGAGTGTCGTAATCGGGGTTGTAGAGCACTTCACTCACATCGTTAATACCATAAGCCTTGAGATCCTGCGGGGTTATACCTTTAACTCGCATGTCACTGCTCCTTAGCCAATTTATACTACCTTAGATTGTAGGGTTGTTTATTGCTTGTTAACCGCGACCAAACTCATAGATTTGAGCATCCAACTCAAACCAGGGTAACGGCGCTGTGAAGCTAGTCACAACGGGTTGAGAGTATGGCAGGGATTGGCAATACGGCGGGTAAAATATTCCGAATATGTTAAAAGGCAGTGCAATAAACTGAAGCGATGTGATCGAGAGCGCGTTCGTAAGAAAGGGAGTGAAAAACCAGGGCGGATAAGCGCGAGCGCCGTCCGCCTCAGAAAAAAATCAGTGAAGCTGAGGATCCGCCGGGGAGGCGTTGTTACGGATTGCGGCGATGTCCATGGCATCGAACACGTAGTGGCTGCCGCAGTAATCACAGTTCATGTCGATTTCACTGTCTTCGGCGATGATGCTGTCCACTTCTTCGTCCGGCAGGGTTTTCAGCGCGTCGGCACAGCGCTCGCGGGAGCAGGTGCACTTGAATTCCACGGCCTGCGGATCGTAGAGCGTCACTTCTTCTTCATGATACAGGCGCCACAGCACGTCATTGGCCGGCAGCGTAAGCAGCTCTTCTGCGGTAATGGTTTCTGTCAGCGCGGCCAGGTGCGTGAAGTCATCCGCCTGTGCGTTTTGCGCAGGTAAAACCTGCAGCAGCATGCCGCCTGCGGCTGCCTGGCCTTCAACGTAGCCGGTACGGATGAACAGACGCGTAGGCAACTGTTCGGAACGCAGGAAGTAATCCTCCAGACAGTCGGCCAGCGTATCGCCTTCCAGACCCACAACGCCCTGGTAGCGCTCGCCTTCGCTCGGCGTGATGGTGATGACCAGGAAGCCGTTACCAACCAGCGTTTTCAAATCAGCATCAGCAGGCACATCGCCCTGAACGCGAGCCACGCCGCGCATTTGCTGGTTATTGTTGCCGTTGATCACAGCGAGGGTCATCGGGCCATCTCCCTGTAGCTGGACGGTGATATCGCCGTCAAACTTCAGGGTTGCCGTCAGCAGACTAGTTGCGACCAGCAGTTCGCCGAGGATTTTTTTCACCGGCTGCGGATAGTCATGGTTTTCCATGATCTGCTGCCAGGTTTCGGATACCGTTACCAGTTCGCCGCGCACGGCATAGTTTTCGAACAGGTAACGATGGAGTTGGTCGTGTTGAGCCATAGTTTTCTCTCAGTCAGGCGGCAGCTAGTCGTTGCCGCCGTGTTTAAATTTCATCAGATCCCGGCGTTCCTTTTTATCCGGGCGACGGTCCGGGTGCGGCATGGTCAGCGAATTCATCTTGCGTGACAGCGCCATTTTTTCCCGTTTTTCAATACTTTCCGCCGTCTCTTCATACAGCTGCATCGCCTCCGTAGCCGGACGACGCTGCTCGGTTATGCCAAGCACTTTAACCGTACGTTCGTCATTGCCCTGGCGCAGCGTTAGTACGGCGTTCAGTTCAACAATCTTGCTGGGCTTGCTGCGCTGTCCGTTGTAATGCACTTTGCCGCCTTCGACCATTTCCCGGGCCACGGCACGAGTTTTGTAAAAGCGTGCAGCCCAAAGCCATTTGTCCAGGCGTACACCTTCGGACGATTTCTCTTTCATCGCGGCTCCTTAACCCGAAGCGAGGGGATCAGGCGGCGGTAGTCATTCAACGCAGGATGACGTAGCCAGGTTTTGTCGGCCATTCCGGAATCCGGATTAGTAACGCCCAGACAGTAACGAATACCAAACTTTGCCGCTGCATCCAGAATCGGCTCGCTGTCATCGATAAACAGGGTTCTTGCTTCGTCCAGCCCCGTATGTGCCGCTACAGCCTGCCACAACCGTTGATCCTCTTTCGGATAACCAAATGTGTGGGTGGAAAGCAATAAATCAAGGTGCTGCGCTAAACCGGTGTGTTCAAGCTTGACCGCCAGGTTATAAGGATGCGCATTTGTCAGCAGAATTCGCCGCTTACCACAGGCTTTTAACGCATCGAGGAACGGGGCGGTATCTTCACGCAGTACGGCATTTGGTCCCTGAGCGGCGGTCATAGCGTGGATATCCAGCCCAAGCCGTTCGCTCCAGTAATCCAGACAGTACCAGTTTAGCGTATGTTGCACGGCATGATATTCACTGGCAATTAACTGGTGAGCTTCATCCAATGGAATGCCACGCTCAAGGCTTACGGTTTCCGGAACCAGTTTCTGCCAGAAGTGGTTATCAAACGCGAGATCCAGCAGCGTGCCGTCCATATCGAGCAAAACGGTGTCGACATCCTGCCAGGCAATATCAATATGCATGGGTTAAACCTGAGTGGGGAAACTGCGCGACAGGTTAGCACACTGCCGCGTGAAATTTAGAACAGCGAACGTACCGCGGGGAGTGGCGCTAACGACGGATTCATACAGCTTTCATAGTACTGCTGAATCTGCGCCAGGCGATTACGGCTGCGGCGATAGCGGCGCAGCGTAAGAACACCGTTTACCGCAAAGCTTAACAGCATACTAAAGAGTAACAAGGTCGTGGCGATATAGCGCCAGAGGCTGCTGCTGTCCGGGATGCGGTGCAATGTGACATGCTGGGTGCCATTCGCATCGTCGCTCAGACCGGTGATAATACCCTCGGCGCTGAACGGCGTCTGGAGCAGCATATCGGCAAGACGCTGGAACTCACCCCACTGCTCCTGGGCCGGATAGTCGTACAGAGAAACCGGGGGCAACGGTTGATCGACCAGATCGCTTCCTTCATCGCTGATAATGACAAAACCACCGGGCGCCGGGCTGTTGAGCTTCTGCGCCGCGCGGGCGGTTTCACGGATGAAGAACGGGGCGGTCGAGGTGGTTACCAGATTGTCGAGCGATTCGGCGCTGACCGGGCGTAGCAGAACGTTTACGCCATCGAGTTTGCCTGAGTCGGCTCGTTTGATCAGTGAATCCCAGTCTTTAGTATTGCCCAGGTTAATCAACGCGTTTTTTAGCCGTACACATTCGTCGTTAGTCGTACAAAGCGCCTGGGTTTTTTGCACGATACCGGCAAAATCGTCCAGCAGCACCATACCCGATTTCTCGATAGCGGTTCTTAGCTGCGGATTAACCTTTGAATCGGCTTCTGTTTGCGGGTGGATTTGGCCGCTTACGGCCTCAATCAGGGCGGTGGCTTTATCCATGATGTCTGATTCCGGCAGCGGTAACGGGCGCGCGGTATTCCAGATAATCTGCGAGCAGTCAAACGGCGTAAAAGGGTAGTTCTGTTTGGCGGTGTAGGCGGCTGGTAAATGGATATTGCACATGCCGGTGCCTTTGACGCGCAGCGTGTCGCCGACGCGCAGCGTGGTTTTATCCAAATCTGCAACGCTTGTGGCTTCGATGGACTGCGCGCCTTTCAGCCAGGAAATGCTTAACTTAAGCGGCATCTCAAGCGGAACCCAGATGGTTAGCATCAACAGCACAACCAGCGCCCCGGTGGCAATTACCAGGTTGCGCACCCAGTGCTGAATCGGGAAATTTTTGACCTCATCATGCAGCGACAGAAAACGTCCCTGGCGCACAACGTTGCGGTCAAGATAGATGTCAATGTCGGTTTCCTGTCCCAGATCCTGCGCGACGTAGGGTTGCCAGTGCGGGGGGTAAACCAGATCGATAATGCCCAGCGAGATGTTGTTGATCTGCTCCTGATTGGACTCACCAAATAATCCCCAGCGTTTTGGCGTGCCTCGCAGGCAGTGTATTTCGCGTAGCGTATTTTTTGCCGGCGGTGCAAACAGCCCCCACAGACTGGCTGCCAGCAGCATAATTGCGCCGCCCAGCAGCCACGGCAACACCACGGAAGGGCTGACCAGACAAAAGAATAACATCACAAACGCGACGCACATAAGAATGGCCTCGCGCAGCCCATCCGGACGGCTCAGAGCGGCTTCTTCAGGTGTTTCCTGGCGGATATTCAGCAGTTCGATTTGTTCGCTTTCTTCACCGCGAATGGATGCCTGATTACCGGTGGCGCGTTCCAGCGCGAAGGCGGGGCTTTCGCTGTTATCTTCGTTCAGCGTGTGGCCATTAAGCGAGATCACCAGCGGGACGGTTTCAGTACGGATCAGCTCAACGTTATTGTCGTTAGTGATGTACTGTTCCCAGTAAGGCGGTAAGTGAACTTCAACCGAATCAAGGTAATAGCGCCATTTGTTGGCATCGTCAGTCGACAGGCCATAGCGGGTGATAGAGCGGGTCAGAGAAAGCACCGTATTACTCTGCGCATTGAGGACCAGCTTTACCGGTGCGGTACTTGCGCCAGAGGGCCCAACGATATCCTGCGTACGGGTTAGCGTCTCAATGTAGTTTTCAATAGCAGTGCGTTCTTCGGCAGTTAACTTGCGTGAGGTTGCTCCGGCAAAAGATTGCGTATGCGGCAGAGGGGCACGCAGCCTCAGGCTGCGCCAGACCAGCCATCCGGCAATCAATACACAGGCCAGCATAGCAGCTAAAAGAAGTAATAAGGTGCTCATGCTTTCCCCATCAAATAATCGTTTTCTTATCCAAGCGCAGCAAATTGCACCCCTGAAAAAATGTTATGGGTGTAAGAGTTGTTATCGGCAGGTATGAACAAGAGCTTGAGACATATTTATAAGGGCACAACCTGCGGTAAACTGATGCTAGCAAAGCGACTTCCCGGTAAATATCAGCAAATTCCTATTTCAAAGCTACCTGTTGACAGATACGTCAGATGCGATCGTGAAGTTACAAAAATGTAAATAATAACCAATGTGCATTGCGCGAGATGTGCGGCATACCGCACAATAGCTTTCTGTCTTCACTGTTAAATCCAGCCACGATGAGCAAATCCTTACAAAAACCGACTATTTTACATGTAGAAACCGTGGCCCGTTCACGTCTGTTTAATGTCGAAACGGTGGACCTGGAGTTTAGCAATGGCGTCCGACGCGTATATGAACGTATGCGCCCCTCTTCCCGGGAAGCGGTGATGATCGTCCCGATTGTGGATGACCATGTGATCCTGATCCGCGAATACGCTGTTGGCACAGAATCTTATGAGCTTGGCTTTTCTAAAGGGCTGATCGATCCGGGTGAAACCGTGTTTGAAGCGGCAAATCGCGAACTTAAAGAAGAGGTTGGTTTCGGTGCAAACGAGCTGACTTTCCTTAAAAAACTCACCATGGCGCCCTCTTATTTCTCCAGCAAAATGAATATTGTGGTTGCTGAAAATCTCTATCCAGAATCTCTGGAGGGTGACGAGCCGGAAGAGCTGCCGCAGGTTCGCTGGCCGCTGGCGTCGCTGATGGATTTGCTGGATGAAGAAGATTTTAGCGAGGCGCGCAACGTCAGCGCGCTGTTTCTGGTCAGGGAGTGGCTAAAAGAGCAGGGACGTTTACAGTAATCGTAAAAAAGCCCTTCATTTGAAGGGCTTTTTACATCAGAACAGCTCGTGCACTTCGCCGTTATCAATAATTGTTGTACCCACCTCATGCACCGCCTGTTGTGTCGGCTGCGTGCCTTCAATGAAATACTCTTCACGGCTGTTGCCGCCGTTGGCCAACTGGCCGGTGCTGCGGTCGATATTTACCGTCACGATACCCGGCGGTGGCGTGACTGGCTCTTCAGGTACGCCATCCAGCGCCACTTTCATAAAATCGTCCCATGCTGGCTGGGCGCTTTTGGCACCGCCTTCATAACCTGAAATCTGATCTTTAATCGCGCCGCTTGCAGAGGTACGGCCAAGATTGCGGCGATGATCGTCAAAGCCTATCCACACGGAGGTTACAACACCGGGACCGTAACCTGAGAACCAGGCATCTTTTGAACTGTTGGTTGTACCGGTTTTGCCGCCGATATCGCGGCGTTTCAAATCGCGCCCGGCGCGCCAGCCTGTACCCTGCCAGCCCGGTTCTCCATAGATATTGGAGTTAAGCGCGCTTTTAATCAGGAACGACAGCGGGGTATTAATCACGTGTGGCGCATAATCCGGCGCGGTCGTCTGGGCGACCAGATCGCTGTTTGCCTGTTCCAGTTTTGGCATTGGCACGCTGGAATTTTGCTGTTCCTGAGAAATCGCCACATCTTCAACGTTCTGATTCTCCAGTACGTTAGATTTCTGCGTTTCGCCGTAAATCACCGGCAGATCGCACTCGGCGCAGGCCACTTTTGGCTTCGCTTCGAAAATGGTCTGGCCGCTGTCATCAACGATTTTGGAAATAAAGTACGGGTCCACCAGGAAGCCACCGTTTGCCATCACCGAATAGCCACGCGCAACCTGCATCGGTGTGAATGATGCGGAGCCCAGCGCTAAAGATTCGGTATGTACAATGTTCTGAGCCGGGAAGCCGAAACGCTGTAAATATTCTGCCGCGTAATCCACACCCATTGCGCGCATCGCACGAACCATCACCACGTTTTTCGACTGACCCAGACCCTGACGCAGGCGAATCGGTCCGGCATATTCTGGCGGTGAGTTTTTCGGGCGCCAGTCGGAACCGGCACCTGCATCCCAGCGCGAGATAGGCACATCGTTCAGAACGCTTGCCAGGGTTAAGCCTTTGTCCATCGCGGCGGTATAGAGGAATGGCTTAATATTCGAGCCGACCTGGCGTAGCGCCTGCGTGGCCCGGTTGAATTTGCTTTGGTTAAAGTCGAACCCGCCGACCAGGGCCAGCACTGCACCGTCACGTGGATTGACAGAAACCAGGGCGGAGTTCACATCCGGAACCTGACCCAGCCACCATGCATCATCAACTTTACGTACCCAAATCTGCTGGCCTGTCTGAATCACATCGGTGACTTTACGCGGGGTCGGCCCCTGTGAGGTGTCAGAGCGATACGGACGCGCCCAGCGTACGCCGCTCATAGCCAACGACACTGAGGTGCCGTCCGCCAGCAGAGCGGTCGCTTCGGTTGGATTCGCCGCGGTGACAACCGCCGGGAACAGCGGGCCATAAACCGGCAGGCTCTTCAGGGAGTCGATAATTTTTTTCTCATCCCAGGCACTTTCACCCACCTTCCACAGCACGTTTGACGGGCCGCGGTAGCCGTGGCGCATATCGTAAGCCATCACGTTGTTACGGACCGCCTGCTGCGCGCCCTGCTGAATCCTGCGGGTTACGGTGGTGTAAACCTTATAACCTTCTTCGTAGGCTTTCTCGCCGTAGCGGCCTACCAGATCCTGACGCACCAGTTCTGACAGATAAGGTGCTGAGAAGGCGATTTCCGGCGCGTGATAGTTCGCGACGATGGGCTGGCTGCTGGCTTCGTCGTACTGCGCCTGAGTAATATAATTTTCACTCAGCATGCGAGAGAGCACGACATTACGACGGGAAGTTGACCTTTCTAAGGAATAGAGCGGGTTAAAGGTTGACGGCGCTTTTGGCAAACCGGCAATCATCGCCATTTCGCTCAGCGTAAGCTGATCGATTGATTTACCGAAATAAACCTGTGCCGCTGCGCCAACGCCGTATGCACGATAGCCGAGGTAAATTTTGTTCAGATAGAGTTCAAGGATTTCATCTTTGCTCAGCAGTTGCTCAATACGTACCGCCAGGAACGCTTCCTTAATCTTACGCATCATGGTGCGTTCGGGACTCAGGAAGAAGTTACGTGCTAACTGCTGAGTAATAGTGCTTGCGCCCTGAGAGGCATGGCCTGAGAACAGGGCAACGCTTGCAGCGCGGAAAATCCCAACCGGGTCAACACCGTGATGCTCGTAAAAGCGGCTGTCTTCGGTGGCAATGAATGCTCTCACCATTTCCGGTGGAATCTGGTTCAGCGTCAGCGGAATACGGCGTTTCTCACCGTACTGGGCAATTAACTCCCCGTCAGCGCTGTAGACCTGCATTGGAATCTGCAGCCGCACATCTTTTAGCGTGGCGACATCAGGCAGCTGCGGCTCTATAAATTTATATAACCCGTAAATC
Organism: Buttiauxella sp.; assembly: GCA_032051265.1. Classification (GTDB taxonomy): domain Bacteria; phylum Pseudomonadota; class Gammaproteobacteria; order Enterobacterales; family Enterobacteriaceae; genus Dryocola. The sequence continues at coordinate 46,617 of DAMBYU010000005.1, read as the reverse complement.
GAGCCGGCTCCCAGCAGAATGCAACAGACTGCAAGGATTAATAAATACTTTACGAACTTCACCTTAAATTTCCCATTACGTTTCCACTGGGCAGTTTATAAACAAACGCGCGGTAGTATAAAGGCAAGCCAGAAGCTTTGATATGTCAAATTCGAAAGCAAACGATACGGAGATCGTCACTATGGTTATCAGCACCTGGCAAATAGGCCTGGAAATTCAACATCAAACGTTACGTGCGGTGGCCGTACAGCGACAACGTCAGGGATGGCAGCTACGCCGTTGGTGGCTTCTGCCGCTGCCAGAAAACACCTTTCGGCAGGGCGTTCTGCGGTCGCCGGAAAACCTGTTAAAAGTGCTGGCGCAGTGGCGGCAGGAGCTGCCGCTACGTCATCAGCTTCGCATCGCGTTTCCTACCCAACGTACCTTACAACGCCCTGTTCCAGCGCCGGATAATCGCCTGCAGGAGCCGGCCCGTGAAAGCTATCTTGCCGCTTGTGCTGCAAGGCAGCTACAGATGCCACCTGCTCAACTGAGCTGGGATTACACGGCGATGCCACAGGATCCGGCTCAATTACGGGTAATCGCTGCCCGGAATAGCGAAATTCATGAACTGCTCACATGCCTTGCAAAACAACGGCTTTTTCCCGCAACGCTTACTCCCGGCGCAAGCGTGCTCCCCATTCTTGGCAGCTTATGCAGCCCGACTAAACCGCGATTTCTGGTACATCGGGAGTGCGATCACTGGCTTTGGGCAACCTCCGGCGATGAGCCGGATTGGGGGTGGGTGGATGTTCGCCAGACGCCGACGTTTACTGAGTTGTGCCAGCAACTGGCTGTCGGGCCACAGGAGGTTGCTTTCAGCAGCGCGACGGCAGAGCCCTTACCGCCGGGTGCGTTGCCATTAGATGCCTGGCGTGCGCTGGTTCGGCTGCAACCGCCATTACCGCAACATGGAGGAAGCTTTACCGTAGCGATTGGGCTGGCAATTGGGCGGATCGGCCGATGAGCCCTTTTATTAATCTGCTGCCGTGGAGGAAGCAATATCGCCAAAGACAGTTACGCTACTGGCGTTTATTTGCTGCCGGGTGCGCGCTTTCGGTGACTCTGGCGGGTATCGCCGGGCCTGCTTTGCTTGCGTGGCAGGGAGATCAACAACGCATCCAGGCTGAATATCTGTCGCAGCTTCGCGCCTTATTGCAGCACAAACTTCAGCAGGTACAAATGCTGGAGAAGCAGCAAAAATTACAAGAAATGCGCAAAGCACAACGGCTATCGGTAAGCGAGTGGGAGCAACGGTTTATCGGGCTGGCGAGCCTGATGCCTGCAAGCGTCTGGCTTACCTCCCTTTCCATGAAAAATGGACAGGCAGGCATTCACGGCAAGGCGGAAAAGCCAGAGGATGTTCGGCTGATGGAGCAAACTCTATGGCAGCTTCCAGGTATGGTTGAGGTGACGGCGAAGGGAATTCAACGTAACGCAAATAGCTCGCTGGACTTCACCTTTACTTTTAAACCCGCGGAGGTGGGCCATGCTGACTGAACGCTGGTTAGCCGCCCCTCGCCGGGTAAAGTACGCGAGTCTGGCCGCGGTTAACGGCGCAGCGATTATCCTGATTGTATGTTTCGTTATTCAGCCTCGGCAGGCGCAGATAAGAGAGGCTTTAGTTAATAATCAGCAGGAAAGCAGAAAAATTTCTTTGCTGCGCCACAGCGTCGTTTCTTTGGTTTCGTTAACCCGCGAAGCGGCTCAACATACTGACGTCACGCCGCTGGCGCCGTTTTCAGCGACGGAGCTTGTCCATGACAGCGGTGGGAAGCTTGAAAAATGGCAGCCAGGGAACAAAACCGCAGCGCTGGAAATGCTGCTACCCTGGGCAAAACTCCCTTCCTTGTTTGTCCGTTTGTCTGGCTGCCGTGCTGTTGAGCTGCAAAGCTTTATCGTCGAACCAAAAGACGAATGGCTCAGACTGACCATGACGTTGGGCTTCGCCGATGAATCCTAATTTTCTCCTGGTTTTGCTACTGGTGGTGCAAACGGTTTCTTCCATGCCCCGCAACCCCTTTCAACCGCTGCTTTCACCCTGTGATGTCCTGTTTAAACAGCTGGCACAGTGGTCGCTTCATGGCGTGATTAGCTCTGATAGAGGCGCGATTGTCGTCATGCGTGATGCGCAGAAAAACTGGCGGCGTATCATTCGCGGGATGGAAATAGCGCCCGGCGCGCGGGTTCTTGAAATTGGCCAACAGCTTTTATCCGTAACGGTGCCCACAGAATGCGGGCGGCCTTTTTATTCATGGAAAATAGAAGGAAAAAAATATGGCATGGATGCGTATGTTCGTTCTGCTGCTAGCCTGGCCGTCAGCAAGCCTCGCGGATAAAGGCGTATCGCTGGTCCTGGATAACGCGCCCGTGGTTCAGGTTTTACAGGCGCTGGCCGAAAACCAGAACGTTAATCTACTGATCTCCCCGGACGTGGAGGGTGTTGTGTCGCTCCACCTGCAAAACATTCCTCTGAGGCAGGCCTTTCAACTGGTGCTGAAAACAGCGGAGTTAACGCAGCTTCGCGAAGGAAACGTTTTGCAGATTTTTCCAAAAGCAAGGCTTCAGCAACAGCAGGCCGTGCAGGAAGAACAGCGGAAACAGCAGGCGCTAAAACAGCCGTTGTTTAACCAGGTATTTTCACCAGCTCATGCCGACGCTGGCGAGTTAGCCGCATCGCTTAACGCTGCAGGGGAAAAACTGCTAAGCCCGCGCGGAAGTATCACCGTAGATAAACGTACCAATCGTCTTATCGTGCGGGATAACAAGCCCGCACTGAAACAGATAGCGGCATGGATGAAGGAGATGGATCTTCCTGTGGGGCAGGTTGAAATCGCGGCGCATATTGTCACGATTAACCAGAACAAATTGCATGAGTTGGGCGTGAAATGGAGCCTTGCACAGAGCGATGAGGGAAGCGCTGCCCCTCGTATCGCGGGCCTGGGAGCAGATGTTTCTGTGGGGGCCGCGACAGCGCGCGTTGGCTTTAACATTGCGCGTATCGATGGGCGAATGCTTGAGATGGAATTATCCGCCCTTGAGCAACAGCAACAGCTTGAAATTATCGCCAGCCCTCGTCTGATGGCCGCCCATCAGCAGCCCGCCAGTATCAAACAGGGTACGGAGATCCCTTATCAGGTTTCCAGCGGGGAGGAGGGGGTAACGTCAGTAGAATTTAAAGAAGCGGTGCTGGGTATGGAGGTAACGCCAACTATCCAACCGCAGGGTAACATCCGTTTAAAATTGCGGATCAGTCAGAATATGCCGGGGCGGAGCATTGAGCAGGCCAATGGCGAAGCGCTGGCAATAGATAAGCAAGAGATCGAAACCGTCGTGTCGGTGAAAAACGGTGAAACGCTCGCGTTAGGGGGAATTTTTCAGCAGCATAGTAAAGATAGCCGCGACAATATTCCCCTACTGAGCGCTATTCCGCTGCTTGGCGGCCTGTTCCGCCACGATGCAAAGGACAGCCAGCGTCGTGAACTGGTGGTTTTTATTACTCCCCGACTTATCCCGATTCCGTAGTTTTTTCTAAAGCCGCCGAGGGATTTTTCTCGTAATCGTAGCTCAGGTGTTTGACGGCAGAGAGGAATTAGCTTACAAGGTGTACCGTTTCGAGAAGCAGGGTAAAGTTTTCCTGCGGCCGATAAACCTGATTTATACTTTTCAGCCCTCACCTGAGGCATTGAGTGATTTAATCGGTTGCCAAACTACCTTGAGTGTTGAGATAATTTTTAGTCTGATTCTCGCACTTACGCTTATGAGGTTTCAGTTCATGTCCCGCCGCAGCAAGTTGTTAACGGGTGGGTTTATCATCAACGAATTGTCTTAGTAGTACCGAAAAAATGGCAGAGAAACGCAATATCTTTCTGGTTGGGCCTATGGGTGCCGGCAAAAGCACTATTGGGCGTCAGTTAGCTCAGCAACTCAATATGGAATTTTTCGATTCTGATCAAGAGATTGAGAAACGTACCGGAGCTGATGTGGGCTGGGTATTCGACGTTGAAGGCGAAGAAGGCTTCCGCGATCGCGAAGAAAAAATTATCAACGAACTCACTGAAAAACAGGGCATTGTGCTGGCGACTGGTGGCGGCTCTGTGAAGTCTCGCGAAACCCGTAACCGTCTCTCGGCCCGTGGCGTTGTGGTTTATCTTGAAACTACGATTGAGAAGCAGCTTGCTCGCACTCAGCGCGATAAAAAGCGTCCGTTGCTGCAGGTTGAGACGCCACCTCGTGAAGTTCTTGAAGCCCTGGCACAAGAACGCAATCCTCTTTATGAAGAGATTGCAGATGTAACGATTCGCACTGACGACCAAAGTGCCAAAGTGGTTGCTAACCAGATTATTCATATGTTGGAAAGCAATTGATTCTGGCTTAATAGAGACACGCCTGCGGGCAAAGCTTCTTAAGGTGGACTTCGCGTTATGGAGAGGTTAACGGTTACTCTCGGGGAACGTAGTTACCCTATCACCATCGCTGCCGGGTTATTTAATGACTCGGCGTCCTTTTGGCCGCTGAAGGCTGGCGATCAAACGATGCTGGTGACCAACGAAACCCTTGCGCCACTCTATCTGGATAAGGTTCGTGGTCTGCTTGAGCAAGCGGGCGTTAAAGTCGATACCGTCATCCTGCCGGATGGCGAAAAATTCAAAAGCCTTGCTGTACTCGATACCGTCTTTACGGCACTGCTGGAAAAACCGCACGGTCGTGACACGACGCTTATCGCCCTTGGCGGCGGCGTTGTAGGCGATCTGACCGGTTTTGCAGCGGCGAGCTATCAGCGCGGCGTACGCTTTATTCAGGTTCCTACCACTTTGCTTTCGCAGGTGGACTCCTCCGTTGGCGGTAAAACAGCCGTTAACCATCCCCTTGGTAAAAATATGATTGGCGCGTTCTACCAGCCTGCTTCAGTGGTGGTGGATCTCGACTGTTTGAATACCTTACCGAAACGGGAGCTGGCATCGGGCCTGGCTGAAGTTATCAAATACGGCATTATCCTTGATGCGGCGTTCTTTAGCTGGCTTGAGGAGCATCTCGATGCTTTATTAGCGCTGGACGGCAAAGCGATGGCTTATTGCATTCGCCGCTGTTGCGAGCTGAAAGCGGAAGTTGTGGCCGCCGACGAGCGCGAAAGCGGCTTACGTGCTTTACTCAATCTGGGCCATACCTTTGGCCATGCGATTGAAGCCGAAATGGGCTATGGCAACTGGTTACATGGCGAAGCCGTTTCAGCCGGTATGGTCATGGCCGCCCGCACGGCGTTTCGCCTGGGACAATTCAGCGAAGCCGATGTTCAGCGTGTCATTACGCTGCTACAACGTGCCGGGTTGCCCGTCACCGGGCCGCGGGAAATGTCAGCAGACGCATATATGCCCCACATGATGCGTGATAAGAAAGTCCTGGGGGGCGAGCTGCGTCTTGTGCTGCCGCAGGCTTTAGGGAAGAGTGAAGTTCGTGGCGGAGTGCCACACGATATTGTTCTGTCAGCCATCGCTGATTGTCAGCAGGCTTAACTATTAGAAATGATTGGTCGCCGTAACCGGGCGATTTTTAACTTCGGGTGATGTGCAAAGTACGTTTCGCTGGCATAAGCCTTTGAGTGGGGTGTTAAATGGATGAATTCAAACCGGAAGACGAGCTGAAACCCGATCCCAGCGATCGTCGTCGAGATCGTTCACGCAAGTCTGACGAGTTCGATAACGAACCGCAGATCAACGTCGATGATGTCGACATTGATGCTGATGAGCCTCGTTCCTCGCGTTCACGTCGCCCTCGCGACGAAGAAGAGCAGTATGAAGGCGATGATGGCCTGAAGGTTGAAGCCGTCGAGCGTCGTCCCGCGCGCGGTCGTAGAAAAGCACCACAACAAAAAGTACCTGTCTCTCGTCAGCATCTGATGATGGGGATTGGTATTCTGGTTCTGCTGCTGCTCATTATTGGTATTGGTTCCGCGCTCAAATCGCCTTCAACCGACACGGAAACGGCCAATAAAAACCCGAATGCGGAAAAGAGTATCGATCTTTCTGACTCCGGTGACTCCGTTGCCAATCAGGCGAATGGTTCTCATCCACAGCCTGGTGAGGCTATCGTTGCTAATCAGACGGCGAATGTGGACCAACGGCCGCAGGAAGTGAATTTACCCCCTATTTCTTCTACCCCAACCGAAGCACAAACGCAGCCAATCCCGGAAGGGCAGCAGCGTGTGGAGGTCCCGGGCGATCTGAACAATGCGCTGACTGCGCAGCAGGGCCAGATCGATAACGCGGCAAGCGGTTCTACTCTGCCAACACAGCCAGCTACGGTTGCACGTGTAGCCGGTGGCAACGCCGCATTTGCGCCGACTCAGGCAACTACAAATAACGAACCAGTCCGTCAGCCAGCCACGCGGCCGGAGCGTAAAAAAGTGGTGATTGAGCCGCACAAAGCTCAGCCAGCACAACCTAAACCTCAGGCGACGGCGAAAACTAACGTAGCGGTACCAAAGCCGGCTACGACTGCGAAACGTAGTGAACCTGCGGTAGCGGCTCCGGTTAAAGAACCTGTTAAGGCGCCTGCGGCAACGGCGGCACCGAAAGCGCCAGCCAGAGCTCCAGCAACAAGTGGCGCAACGGTGAGCGGCGATGCAAGCGCAATTAAAGGCGCGCCGGGAAGCCATTACACGCTGCAGCTCAGCTCTTCTTCAAACTCCACCAACCTGAACGCATGGGCGAAGAAAGAGAAGCTGCAACATTACATGGTGTACCAGACTGTGCGTAACGGTCAGCCGTGGTATGTGCTGGTAAGCGGTGTCTACGCCAGCAAAGACGAGGCGAAACGTGCCGTTTCAACGCTGCCGGCTGACGTGCAGGCGAAGAACCCGTGGGCAAAACCAATTCATCAGGTTCAGTCCGATCTGAAGTGATGAACAAGCGCAGTCGCTGTCGGAACCTTTCCACAGCTGGAGAAGGTGTAAATAGTTAGACAGCATGAAAAAAAATCGCGCTTTTCTGAAATGGGCAGGGGGGAAATACCCCCTGCTTGACGAGATAAAGAAGTATCTGCCGGAAGGTGATTGTCTGATTGAGCCGTTCGTTGGTGCAGGCTCCGTCTTTCTGAACACTGACTATTCCCGCTATATCCTCGCGGATATCAACAGCGATCTGATTAACCTGTATAACATTGTCAAAGCGCGTACTGGCGAGTATGTCCAGGAAGCTCGCGGCCTGTTTACGCCTGAGCTTAACGACAGCGAAGCCTTCTATCGTTTTCGTGCCGAATTTAATCAGTGCAGCGACGCGTTTCGTCGTGCGGTACTGTTTTTATACCTTAACCGCCATTGTTACAACGGGCTGTGCCGTTATAACCTGCGTGGTGAATTCAACGTGCCTTTCGGCCGCTACAGCAAGCCCTACTTCCCCGAAGAGGAGCTGCACCATTTTGCCGAGCGGGCACAACACGCTACTTTTGTCTGCCAGTCGTATGATATCAGCATGACGGACGTTGCCGCAGGCTCGGTGGTATATTGCGATCCGCCGTATGCCCCGTTATCCGCCACGGCAAATTTCACGGCTTACCATACCGACAGCTTCAGTATGGTGCAGCAGCAGCATCTGGCAGAACTGGCAGAAAAGCTGCAAAGGGATGGCATTCCGGTATTGATTTCTAATCATGATACGGAGCTGACCAAGCTGTGGTATCAGCAGGCGAAGCTGCATAAGCTGCAGGTAAGACGCAGCATCAGCAGAAATGGTGGAACGCGTAATAAGGTGGACGAACTGCTGGCGCTCTACGGCGTAGCCTGAGGCGTTTCGTTCGCCCCCAAAATTGAAACTCCAGGAGAAGCGGATGAAACAGTATTTGATTGCCCCCTCAATTCTGTCTGCCGATTTTGCCCGCCTGGGCGAAGATACGGCCAGAGTGCTGGCTGCCGGTAGCGACGTCGTCCATTTCGATGTTATGGATAACCACTATGTTCCCAATCTGACCATTGGTCCGATGGTGCTGAAATCTCTGCGTGATTACGGCATCACCGCGCCGATTGACGTGCATCTGATGGTCAAGCCTGTCGATCGCATCATTCCGGATTTCGCCGAAGCAGGCGCCAGTATTATCACCTTTCATCCGGAAGCCTCTGAGCATGTTGACCGTTCCCTGCAGCTCATTAAAGAGCACGGCTGTAAAGCAGGGCTGGTGTTTAACCCGGCAACCTCGCTGAGCTGGCTGGATCACGTGATGGATAAACTGGACGTCATTTTGCTGATGTCTGTAAACCCAGGCTTCGGCGGCCAGTCGTTCATACCGCATACGCTGGAAAAACTGCGACAGGTACGCGAGCGTATTGATGCGTCTGGCTATGACATTCGTCTTGAAGTGGATGGTGGCGTGAAAGTCGAAAATATTGCCGAGATTGCCGCGGCGGGCGCGGACATGTTTGTCGCCGGCTCGGCCATCTTCAGTCAACCAGATTATAAAGCGGTCATCGATCGCATGCGCGATGAACTGGCAAAGGTAAGTCATGAATAAGTTAGAAAAAATTCGCGGTATCGCTTTCGATCTTGACGGTACGCTGGTGGATACGGCGCTCGGCCTGAGCCAGGCGATGGATCAGGCTTTATATGCCCTTGAACTGCCGGCCGCAGGTGAAGAGAACGTAGAAAAATGGATCGGCAACGGGGCTGATGTGCTGGTGCAACGCGCGCTGACGTGGGCCTTAAAAGGCCAGGAGCCGCAGTTCGACCAGTGCCTGATGGCGCGCAAACTGTTTGATTCTTTCTATGCGCAGACCGTCGACGAAGGCAGCTTCCTGTTCCCTGAAGTGGCGAGTACGCTGGCAGTACTGGCAGAAAATGGCCTGCCCATGGGGCTGGTGACTAATAAACCAACGCCGTTTGTCATGCCGCTACTCGAAAAGCTGGGCATCGCCGAATACTTCCAGGTGGTTATCGGCGGCGATGATGTGGAAAACAAAAAGCCGCATCCGGAACCGCTGTTCAAAGTTATGGAAAAACTGAACCTGAGCGCGGAAGCGTTATTGTTTGTGGGGGATTCCCGCAATGATATTCTTGCCGCACAGGCCGCGGGCTGCCCAAGTGTGGGCATGACCTACGGTTACAACTATGGTGAAGCTATTGAACTGAGCAAACCGGATGTCGTGTTTGATAAGTTCAGCGACTTATTGCCCGTTCTCGGGCTCCCTTGCAAAGAAAATCAGGAATCAGAACATGAGTAAGCCCATCGTTTTTAGCGGCGCACAGCCTTCAGGTGAACTAACCATCGGTAACTATATGGGTGCGCTGCGTCAGTGGGTTCACATGCAGGACGATTACCACTGCATTTACTGCATCGTTGACCAGCACGCGATCACCGTGCGCCAGGATGCGAATGCGCTGCGCAAAGCGACGTTAGATACGCTGGCGCTCTATCTTGCATGCGGCATCGATCCGGAAAAAAGTACGATTTTCGTTCAGTCTCACGTGCCTGAACATGCCCAGCTAAGCTGGGTGCTCAACTGCTACACCTACTTTGGCGAGCTGAGCCGCATGACGCAGTTTAAGGACAAATCATCGCGCTACGCTGAAAATATCAACGCCGGTTTGTTCGACTATCCGGTATTGATGGCGGCCGATATTCTGCTCTACCAGACCAACCTGGTACCGGTAGGTGAAGATCAGAAACAGCACCTAGAGTTGAGCCGTGATATCGCCGCGCGCTTTAACGCGATATATGGCGAAGTATTCAAAGTGCCGGAGCCATTTATTCCTAAGTCCGGCGCGCGCGTAATGTCCCTGCTGGAACCAACCCGGAAAATGTCCAAATCTGACGATAACCGCAACAATGTTATCGGCCTGCTGGAAGACCCGAAATCCGTCGTGAAGAAACTTAAGCGTGCGGTAACAGACTCCGATGAGCCACCTGTTGTGCGCTACGACGTGGTCAACAAAGCCGGGGTTTCCAACCTGCTGGATATTATGGCTGGCGTAACAGGCAAAACTATCCCGGAACTTGAGCAGCACTTTGAAGGCAAAATGTATGGTCATCTGAAAGGTGACGTAGCGGACGCCGTTTCAGGTATGCTGACCGAACTCCAGGAGCGTTATAACCGCTATCGCAATGACGAAGCCTTCCTGCAGCAGATTATGAAGGATGGCGCTGAAAAAGCACGTTCTCACGCCAGCGCAACGCTGAAAAAGGTATACGAAGTGATTGGCTTTGTTGCTCAGCCTTAATTGTCGCTTTGATTAACCAACAACCCGCCAACCCAGGCGGGTTTTTTTGTGACGCCATTCTCCTTTTGCCTCTCCCCCGTTTGCCATTTATATTCATTTTTATGAAGATAAATCTATTCAATAAAATGAAGATTAAATATGAGCCGTAGCTTTATCAAGAAAGAGGGTGTCGCACAGGCTAGCCTGGCGCGTTATTTGCTGGGTGAGAAAAGTGGCAACCGGTTGAAAACCATCGATGAATTGGCGACTGAATGCCATTTTTCTGTGGGATTGATTCAGGCGGCGTTAAAGACGCTTGAGAAGGCGGACGCGGTAACGGTTGAAAGACGTGGGCGTAACGGCAGTTATCTGGTCAGTATGGATAACAAAGCTCTGTTGGCCTTTGCGGATATTGGCAATGTAGTCTGCGCCATGCCTTTGCCCTACACCCGCCTGTATGAGGGTTTAGCGAGCGGGCTTAAAGCACAGTTTGACGGTATCCCGTTTTATTATGCCCATATGCGTGGTTCAGACGTGCGCGTGGAATGCCTGCTCAACGGTGTTTACGACCTGGCGGTGGTATCAAGGCTTGCTGCGCAAAGCTATTTTGATAAGGAAGATGTATGTATGGCGTTGGAACTTGGCCCACATACCTACGTTGGCGAGCACAAACTGATCTGTCGCGCAGGCGATCGGCAGATTAAAAAAGTTGGCCTGGACCCACGGTCAGCCGATCAGCGCATCATGACGGAGATTTACTTTTCTGATCGGGTGGTTGAACTGCTTGATGTTCCGTACTACGAGTGCCTGAATCGTATCGCGAAAGGTGAGATTGACGCGGTTATCTGGAATGTCACCAACGAGGTCGATCTCGAACCGCACGGGCTGGTGGCGAAACCTCTGCCGGAGGATTCACGTTTCACGGATGCTTCAGAAGCGGTAATTCTGACCCGTGCAGATGATATACCCATCCAGCAACTGCTGCGCACCGTGGTGGATAAAGCAGAATTACTTGCCCACCAGCAACGCGTGCTGGCAGGCGTACAGGAACCGAGTTACTGAGCATTTTCAAGAGGTAAGGCAGTATGGAAGAGAGACTCAACCTCCTGTATCAGGCAGGGCTCATTGATAAGGATATCCGTGACGGCATGCTGAACGTCGTCACGCAACTTGAAACCGTATGGGCCATTCCGGTGCGCAATGAGCAAGGTGAGATGGCTATCACGCATATGGCCAACGCGCTGATGCGTAGCCGTCGAGGCGAAGAGATTGGTCCGCTGGATGCAGAATTTCTTGAAGAGATCGTAACTTCCGAGGTCTGGCCGCAGATACAGCCTATTCATCGGGCTTTGCTGGTTCCGTTTGCTGTGCGGCTTCATCCCAATGAAGAAGGCTACCTGCTGGCGAATCTCTTTAGCCTGTGGTTGGTCAGCAAAGGCTAACGAAACGTTCTGCGCGCGAATCATTTTGCGCTAAATATTCAAAAAAATGATGATTTAGAATTTTATCATCTGTATGCAGGCAGAGGCAGGCATGTTTATTAGAGCACTCAAGGCGCAAAACCCGGCACTGATTCAGGCTGCGCGCCAGCTATGGCAGCAGGGCGCCATCCTGCCAGATACCTACGTTATTGATGTCGACCAGGTGATGGAAAACGGCCGCTGTCTGCTTGACGCTGCAGGTCGGCACGGCATCACGCTTTATCTGATGACAAAACAGCTGGGGCGCAATCCCTGGCTTGCAAAGAAGCTTATTGAGCTGGGTTTTCGCGGCACGGTAGCGGTGGACTTCAAAGAGGCACGCGCGCTTCGCAATGCCGATGTGCGGGTTTCGCATGTCGGGCATCTGGTCCAGGTACCTGAAAGCCAGGTGGCGGAAAGCATCATGTCGCCAACGGAGATGATCACGGTATTCTCACTGGAAAAAGCGCGGCAAATCTCCGCCGTGGCGTCAGAGGCCGGTCGAGTTCAGTCAGTGATGCTCAAAGTCTTCGACGGGCAGGATAAGCTGTATCCGGGCCAGGAAGCCGGTTTCCCGCTTTCGCAACTTGATGAAATAGTGCATGCGATCCGCACGCTTCCCGGTGTAAAACTCGCGGGGCTGACGCATTTTCCTTGCCTGCTTTGGGATGAAGATCGGCAGCAAACTCTACCAACGCCTAACCTGCATACGCTGTTGCAGGCTCGCGATCGTTTACGAAAGCAGGGTATTGAAATTGAACAGATAAACGCGCCTTCTGCCTCAAGCTGCAGCACGCTATCGCTGCTGGCGGAACATGGCGTAACGCATGCAGAGCCAGGGCATGCGCTGACTGGCACTATTCCGGCCAACCAGCATGGCGACCAACCGGAACGGATTGCCATGCTCTATCTCACCGAAATCTCCCACCAGTTTCAGGGCAATAGCTACTGCTTTGGCGGCGGCTATTACCGCAGAGGGCATGCGCAAAATGCGTTGGTTTATCCGCCACAGTGCAACGGCGCCGTACCGGCCACTCTCCTGCCAATAGACAACAGCAGTATTGATTATCACCTCCCGCTGGCGGGTGAATTCCCGGTCGGCAGTCCGGTGGTGATGTGTTTTCGCACCCAGATATTTGTAACGCGCAGCGACGTTGCGCTGGTAACCGGCATCGCTAGCGGAAAACCAGTTCTCGAAGCGCTGTATGACAGTCTCGGTAACCCCATTTCCGGAGGTCTACGTGAGTAAGTTTGTGGTAGTGGTGATAGACAGTTTTGGCGTTGGCGCCATGGATGATGTGCCGCAGGTCAGGCCTCAGGATATTGGCGCGAACACCTGTGGCCATATTTTGCAGCAGTACCCGCGGCTGCGTTTACCTGTGCTGGAGAAACTCGGCCTGATTAATGCGCTTGGGTTTGAAGCAGGAGCCATGAAACCTTCCTTCAGCGCGGCTTATGGTACGGCGGAGCTGCAACACGAGGGCGGTGACACTTTTATGGGCCATCAAGAAATACTCGGCACACGCCCGCAGGCTCCGTTACGCATGCCGTTCTCCGGGGTAATTGATGAAGTTGAGCGGGCGCTGATTGCCGACCGCTGGCAGGTCGAGCGTATTGGGGAAGGTTTGCAGTATCTGTGGGTGAATCAGGCGGTGGCGATTGGCGACAATCTCGAAGCTGACCTCGGGCAGGTATTTAATATTAGCGCCAATCTTGCTGCCATCTCTTTCGAGGAGGTGCGTACTATCGGCCAAATTGTGCGTCGATGCGTACAGGTTGGCCGCGTCATCGCCTTTGGCGGCATGCTGGAAAGCAGCCAGCAGATCATGGCTGCGGCGGAAGAAAAACAGGGTATTTACATCGGTATTAATGCACCGCGCTCTGGCGTTTATAAGAGCGGTTTTCAGGTTGTACACATGGGCTTTGGCGTGGATGCCAGCGTTCAGGTACCGCAAAAACTGCACGATGCAGGCGTTAAAACGGTGCTGGTTGGCAAAGTCGCGGATATCGTCCTTAATCCGCACGGTGTGAGCTTTCAGAATCTGGTCGATAGCCAGCGGATCATGGATATCACTCTGGAAGAAGTACAAAAGCCGGGCGACGTTTTCATCTGTACCAACATTCAGGAAACCGACCTTGCCGGGCATGCGCAGGACGTCGGGCGTTACGCCGAGCGGTTACAGGTTGTTGATAAGAATCTTGACCGCCTGATAAGGGCCATGATGCCCGGAGATTGCCTGATCGTCATGGCGGATCACGGCAACGATCCCACAATCGGCCACAGCCAACACACTCGTGAGAATGTACCTCTTCTGGTCTGGCAACCGGGTATCGCCCCGGCGCAGCTTGGCCTAAGAAAGACGCTTTCAGACGTGGGCGCTACGGTATGTGATTACTTCAAAGCAGCCGCCCCGCAAAACGGCACTTCATTCCTTTCGCTTATCACTGGAGGCAATCATGGCTGAGCAAACGCGCATTGACGCGTCGGGCTACACCTATGCCCACGAACACCTGCATATCGATCTGTCGTCATTCAAAGACAATATTGATTGCCGGCTGGATCAATACGACCTGATTTGCGGGGAAATGAAGAATCTCTATGCCCGGGGCGTACGCAACATCATCGAAATGACCAACCGCTATATGGGGCGCAATCCGCAGTTTATGCTCGATATTATGCGCGATACCGGCATGAACGTGATGGCCTGTACCGGCTATTACCAGCACGATTTCTACCCGGCTCATGTCGCGACCATCAGTGTAGAAACGCTCGCCTGCGAGATGATTGACGAGATTGAGCAGGGCATTGACGGCACCGAAATGAAAGCCGGGATCATCGCGGAAATCGGGTCGAGCGTGGATGTCATTACGCCCGATGAAGCAAAAGTATTTACCGCCGCTGCCATTGCGCACCGGGCAACCGGGCGCCCAATTTCAACACATACCTCGTTTAGCACTATGGGACTTGAGCAACTGACGCTGTTGAAAAAAAACGGTGTGGACCTTTCGCGCGTTGTCGTTGGCCACTGCGACCTGAAAGACAACCTCGACAATATTTTGCGCATGATTGAGCAGGGCGCTTATGTCCAGTTCGATACCATCGGCAAAAACAACTATTACCCGGATGAGAAGCGCGTGCTGATGCTGAAAGAAATTGCCAGCCGTGGGCTGCTCGACCACGTCATGCTCTCTATGGATATCACCCGACGCTCCCATCTGAAAGCCAATGGCGGTGCTGGCTTCGACTATTTGCTGACAACGTTTGTGCCTTTATTGCAGGAAGCTGGTTTTACTCAGGCTGACGTTGATTTGATGTTACGTGACAACCCCTCTGTCTTCTTTAAATAAGGATTTCCCATGAAAAAGATCGGTGTCGCTGGCTTACAGCGTGAACTTCTTAAAAAAACTATCGAAACCGCAGCGCCCGGCTGCTTTGAAGTGTTCATTTATAACGATATGGAAGCGGCGATGAAGGTGAAGTCCGGCCAGCTCGACTATTACATCGGCGCCTGTAACACCGGTGCGGGTGCGGCGTTATCTATTGCCATCGCGGTGATTGGCTACAGCAAGAGTGGCACGATTGCCAAACCGGGCATTAAGGCGAAGGAAGAGCAAATCGCCAAAATGGTCGCGGACGGAAAAGTTGCCTTTGGCCTGTCGGTTGAGCATATCGAACATGCGATCCCGATGCTTGTCGCCCATTTAAAATAAAGGCAGCGCTATGGACTTCTATATTCAAATTTTGGTGGTGGCGTGCCTGACCGGGATGACGGCTCTGCTGGCGCATAAGTCGGCGGCGGTGTTCCACGATGGCATACGCCCCATTCTGCCGCAGCTAATCGAGGGCAATATGAACCGCCGGGAAGCGGGTAGCATTGCTTTTGGTCTGAGTATTGGCTTTGTGGCCTCGGTGGGGATTTCCTTTACGCTTAAAACCGGTTTGCTTAATGCGTGGCTGCTGTTTCTACCCACCGATATCCTCGGCGTGCTGGCGTTTAACAGTCTGTTAGCCTTTGGTTTGGGGGCGGTGTGGGGCGTCCTCATCCTGACCTGTCTGCTGCCGGTTAACCAGCTACTGACGGCGTTGCCTGTGGATGTGCTGGGTTCGCTGGGCGAGCTGAGTTCACCGGTTGTTTCTGCCTTTGCGCTTTTCCCGTTGGTCGCAATCTTCTACCAGTTTGGCTGGAAAAGCAGCCTGTTGGCCGCTTTTGTCGTACTCATGACGCGTGTCATTATCGTGCGTTACTTCCCGCATCTGAATCCGGAATCCATTGAGATTTTCGTTGGGATGGTCATGCTGCTGGGCATCGCCATTACTCAGGATCATCGTACCCGGGGAGAGCGAGAGCATGACGACGGCGGGCTATCGGTATTCGAGGAGCGCACCTCGCGCATTATCAAGCACCTGCCGTATATCGCTATTGTCGGTGGGTTGATTGCGGTTGTTGCCAGCATGAAGATTTTTGCAGGATCTGAGGTTTCCATCTTTACGCTTGAAAAGGCATACACGCCGGGGCTGGATCCGGCACAGTCGCAGACGTTGATTCACCAGGCGGCGCTAGCAGAATTTATGCGTGGCCTCGGGTTTGTGCCCCTCATCGCGACTACTGCGCTGGCGACGGGGGTATACGCGGTTGCCGGTTTCACCTTTGTTTACGCGGCTGGTTACTTAATCACTAATCCGCTGATCGCCTTTGTGGCGGGTGCCGCAGTGATTTCGGTTGAAGTGCTGCTGTTGCGCTCCATCGGTAAATGGCTTGGGCGCTATCCTTCCGTACGCAATGCTTCGGACAATATCCGTAACGCCATGAATATGCTGATGGAAATGGCGTTGCTGGTTGGCTCTATCTTCGCCGCCATTAAAATGGCGGGCTACACCGGGTTTACCATTGCTGCGGCGATTTACTTCCTGAATGAGTCGCTCGGTCGTCCGGTACAGAAGATGGCTTCGCCTGTCGTGGCGGTGCTGATTACCGGCATCCTGCTGAATATTCTCTACTACTGTGGCCTGTTTGTTCCGGCCTGATCCTTACCTTTGCCTGCCGCTGTCGTCAGCGCCGGGCCTTGCTGGAGTTATGCTTAAGTGAAAACCTGGCCTTTGCAAAGCCTGACGATGGAGCAGGCGCAGCAGAAACAGTTTCAACTGGTCGACATCATTTGCCGCCATTTTCCCGGCAGTGATTTTCTCAACGCAGGAGATTTTGGCCTGGTCCCCGGTCTTAACCAGCCGCAGATGACCCGGCGTGTGGAAGCCGTAATTGCCGATTTCTTTGCCGCTCCGGCATCCGCTCTGGTACAGGGGGCGGGAACGGGAGCAATACGTAGCGGCCTTGCTGCATTGCTGAAAGCAGGCGAAAGCTTATTGATCCACGATGCGCCGCTCTATCCCACCACGGCGATCGTTGCTGAACAAATGGGTCTGAGGCTTATCCGTGCCGATTTCAACCAGCCTGAGGAAGTAAAAAAGGCGATTGTTCGTCATCGCCCGCAGGCGGGGCTTATTCAGCATACCCGGCAGAAAATTGATGATTCATACGCTTTGCGTGAAGTTATCAACTGCTTTAACCAGTACGATTTGCCGTCGTTAACCGACGATAACTATGCGGTGATGAAGGTCGGGAATATTGGCAGCGAATGTGGCGCGACGCTTTCCACATTTTCATGCTTTAAGCTTTTTGGTCCGCCTGGCGTTGGTGTTGTTGTCGGTGATAAGGATGCGGTGAGCGCGGTACGCAAAAGCATGTATTCAGGCGGCAGCCAGGTGCAGGGGAACCAGGCTATGGAGGCTTTGCGCGGGCTGGTGTTTGCGCCCGTGATGCACGCCGTTCAGGCTCAGGTCAACGATAGCCTGGTGGAAGAGCTGAAAAACGGGGCCATTCCTCAGGTGAAGCACGCGTTTATCGCGAACGCGCAATCAAAGGTTTTGCTGGTCGAATTCCACCAGCCGATTGCGGAACAGGTACTGAATGCGGCGCACAGGCTGGGAGCTTTGCCTTACCCGGTTGGAGCGGAATCCAGGTATGAAATCCCGCCGCTGTTTTATCGCGTGTCCGGGACTTTCCGCCAGGCCGATCCCGGCCTTGAGGAGCGCATGATTCGCATAAACCCAAATCGTAGCGGCGCGCTTACGGTACTGCGGATTTTGCAGGAAAGTTGTGCTGGCCTGTAAATAGCAACGCCCTCGTAAAGAGGGCGTCATTAACAGGCTTCAGGTTTAGTGATTTGAGAACCAGTTAAGCTTGTCGCGCAACGCGACTACGCGCCCGACAATAATCAGCGCCGGGCTTTCAACCTGAGTTGCCAGCTCGCCAAGTTCGCTCAGCACTCCGCTGACAACGCGCTGTTTTACGGAAGTGCCGTTTTCCACCAGGGCCGCGGGCATATCCGCAGACATACCGTGATTGATGAGGTTTTGCGCAATAGCTGGCGCCTGATTCAGCCCCATATAAAACACCAGCGTTTGTTTCTCTGCCGCCAGGTTTTCCCAGTCCAGCTCGCCGCCCGTTTTCAGGTGCCCGGTGACCAGCCGCACGCTTTGCGCGTAGTCACGGTGGGTTAACGGAATGCCGGAATAAGCGGAGCAGCCCGATGCAGCGGTGATGCCTGGCACAACGGAGAAGGGAATGCCGCCGTTACACAGCGTTTCCAGCTCTTCGCCGCCGCGGCCAAAGATAAAGGGATCGCCGCCTTTCAGACGCACCACGCGCTTACCTTTCTGGGCTTCGCGCAGCAGGATCTGGTTAATTTCTTCCTGCGGTACGCAGTGGAAACCTGCTCGTTTACCGACAAAGACACGGTCCGCGTCGCGACGCACGAGATTCATAATATCATCGGAGACCAGACGGTCATAAACCACAACATCGGCCTGCTGAATCTGTTGCAGCCCTTTTAGCGTTAACAATCCTGCGTCCCCGGGCCCCGCGCCTACTAATACCACTTCGCCTCGATGATCGAGCGATGTGGCAAACATGGATTCGGTTTCCTGGTCGATAGCTTTCCGGTCTTCGTTTGCCAGGTACTGCGCCAGGCGGTCATTGGTGAAGAATTTTTCCCAGAAGCGGCGGCGTTCGCCCATGGTGGCAAACTTTGATTTTACTCGCCCGCGCAGCGTACCTGCGTAGCCGGCGATTTTGCCAAGATGCAGCGGCAGAATGGATTCGAGTTTTTCCCGCAGCAGACGCGCCAGCACCGGAGACGTGCCGCCGGAAGAGACGGCAACCATCAGCGGCGAGCGGTCAATAATCGATGGCATAATAAAGCTGGCCTGCTTTGGAGCATCGACCACGTTGCAGAAGATACGGCGGGACTCGCACGTATCGCTGACCTGCTGATTCACCTCGTCGTTATCGGTCGCGGCAATGGCCAGCCAGCTGACATCGAGTAGGGAAGGGGAGAATTCACCCTGCTCAAGGGTAAGCATGCCCTGTTCCGCCCATACTTTGAATTGCGGCGTGAAGTCCAGGGCATTAACGGTGACGCGGGCCCCTGCCTCCATCAATAAACGTGCTTTACGTTCTGCGACATCGCCGCCGCCAACCAGCAGGCAGGCGCGATCTCGTAGCTGACAAAATATGGGCAGGTGATCCACGGGCAGTCCTCTATTATTGGCGTACAGTCTCAGGCGCAGCGATTCGCTCTGGCTGTGGGCGTTCGGCTTTTGGCGTAGCATACCAATAACCCAGACCCATGAATACTACGCCAGAAAGGGTATTCCCAAGCGTGACCCACAGCAGGTTGTGACCGATTCCGGCCAGCGTATAAGCCTCGCTATGGTGACCAAA
This sequence comes from Buttiauxella sp., assembly GCA_032051265.1. GTDB lineage: Bacteria > Pseudomonadota > Gammaproteobacteria > Enterobacterales > Enterobacteriaceae > Dryocola. The sequence goes on along the minus strand of DAMBYU010000005.1, from coordinate 27,153 downwards.
CCAGGAGAGCGCAAACAGCGTCATATTGGCAATGGAGTGTTCATAGCCGGAAGCGATAAACGCCAGCAGACACCACCAGATAGCGATGAATTTTGCCGCGCCTTCGGTACGAATCGCCATCCAGATCGCCAGACAAACCAGCCAGTTACACAGCGCGCCTTTGAAGAACAGCGTCATTGCCGGCGCGGTGGTTTTAGCCAGCGCCACGGTGTGAACGAGGCTGGTATCAACCGGCAGCAGGCTACCGCCTCCCCAGCTATACAGCAGCGCGACAAACACTGAACCCACCAGGTTGCCCAGCCAGGTTTGCGGCAGAATCATCCACATCTGGCCCTGAGAGATAGTCCCCGCTTTAACGCCGAAGGTCAGGAACATGGTGTGGCCGGTGAACAGCTCGGAGCCGGCGATGATCACAAGCGTCAGGGCGATACCAAAGGTGGCACCCATAACGAGTGGGCGAACAGAAGGATCGAGCAGGTTTCCGAGGGTGAAGATTAGGATGATGCCAAGGCCGACATAAGCCCCTGCCATTGCAGAACTAACCCAGAATCCGAGTGGGTTATTTTTCGCCAGCCGGGCAATACGAGCGGCATTCGCCGCACACTTATTAATGGTATCGGTGAACATTTTTGTTATCCCAAATATTTGAAAAATAAGAAAAGGTAAATAAGGTGATGGCTGTTTTTCGATCCTGAATGCTGTAGGGCGGAAGGCACTGCGCTTTTCCACCCTACGCTTCGGTCAGAATTATTTTTTAAGCTTTTATCTGTACCTTGCCGTCCTGAACGCGCGCTGCAAAGTGTGCGACGGAGTGCCCTTCGTCTTCCATGCACAGCCCGTCACGCAGACGGAAACGCTGTTTTTTCAACGGACTGGCAACCCACAGTTCGTTCTGGTGCTCGGCAATTAATCCGCGACACAGCACGCTCGCCTGGAAAAAGGGATCGATGTTGCTGATGGCGAAAACCTGCTCGTCGTTACGCGGGCGGAAAATCGCAATCTGCCGATCGCCCAGCAGGGCGCAAACGCCGGTTGCTGGCAGGATGTCGTTTAACTGACAAACGGTAGTCCACTGGCTCATACGATTTCCTCCGCTTCTACCATAGTGACTGGGATACGTTCATACGGCGTAGCCGGACGATGCTGCTGGCGTTCCGGCACAATTTGCACGTTCGGGTCACGCTGCGGGCTATTGATAAAGTGTTTGAAGCGAACCTGGGCATCCGGGGTGTTCACCGTTTCGGTCCACTCACAGATGACTTTCTCGCGCAGACGCGACAGTTCAGCTTCGAGCTGAGCATTCAGACCCAGTTTGTCTTCGATGATCACTTTTTTGAGGTAATCGATGCCGCCTTCCAGATTTTCCAGCCAGGAGGCGGTACGAGTCAGTTTGTCCGCGGTACGGATATAGAACATCATGAAGCGGTCGAGATATTTAATAACGGTGTCGCGATCCAGGTCCGCAGCCAGCAGATCCGCATGACGAGGTTTCATGCCGCCGTTACCGCATACGTACAGGTTCCAGCCTTTTTCGGTGGCGATAATGCCCACGTCTTTGCCCTGTGCTTCCGCACATTCACGGGTGCAGCCAGAAACGCCAAACTTCATTTTGTGCGGAGTGCGGATGCCTTTATAACGGTTTTCCAGTTCAACGCCGAAGCCCACGCTATCGCCCACGCCGTAACGGCACCAGGTGCTGCCTACGCAGGTTTTCGCCATGCGCAGCGCTTTAGCGTAGGCATGACCGGTTTCAAACCCTGCTTCAATCAATTGCCGCCAGATTTCCGGCAGATCGTCTTTCTGCGCGCCAAACAGGCCGATACGCTGGGAGCCGGTGATTTTGGTGTAGAGATTATATTCGCGGGCGATACGGCCAACTTCCATCAATCCTTCCGGCGTAATTTCGCCGCCGGCAGAGCGTGGGATCACCGAGTAGGTGCCGTCTTTCTGAATGTTGCCGAGGAAGTTATCGTTAGTATCCTGCAGCGGGGTGTGCCGCGGTTCGAGCACATAATCGTTCCAGCAGGAGGCCAAGAGAGAACCCACGGTTGGTTTACAGACTTCGCAGCCGTAGCCTTTACCATATTTAGCCAGCAGTTCTTCGAAGGATTTAATGCCTTCCACGCGGATCAGATGGTACAGCTCCTGGCGGGAGAAGGCGAAGTGCTCGCACAGGTTGTTGTTTACTTCAATGCCCTGTTTCGCCAGCTCAGCGTTGAGCACCTGCGTTACCAGCGGGATACAGCCGCCGCAGCCGGTACCGGCTTTGGTTTCTGCTTTCAGCGCCGCGACGGTGTGGCAGCCTTTGTTGATGGCGCTGATTAGATCGCCCTTAGTGACGTCAAAGCATGAGCAGATCTGCGCGGTATCCGGCAGTTTGTCCACGCCGATGGATGGTTTGCCGCTGCCTGCGTGCGAAGGCAGAATCAGCGCGTCCGGGTTTTCCGGCAGTTCAATGGCGTTCAGCACAAGTTGCAGCAGGTTGCCGTAATCGCTGGTGTCGCCAACCAGCACCGCGCCCAGCAGGGTTTTGTTGTCTTCGCTGACCACCAGACGTTTATAAACTTCTTTGCTTTCGTCCAGATAGACGTAGCTGCGGGCGTTCGGTGTGCGAGCATGCGCATCGCCAATCCCGCCAACGTCCACGCCCAGCAGTTTCAGCTTGGCGCTCATGTCCGCGCCTTCAAAGGCGTTTTCGCTGCCTAACAGGTGGTCGGCCGTGACCTGCGCCATTTTGTAGCCTGGGGCAACCAGGCCGTACACGCGATTGTTCCAGCTTGCGCATTCGCCGATAGCGTAGATATCCGGGTCAGAGGTCTGGCAGCTGTCGTTGATAGCGATGCCGCCGCGCCGCGCCGTGGCCAGCCCGCACTGGGTAGCCAGCTTATCGCGTGGACGGATGCCGGTTGAGAAGACGATAAAGTCGATTTCAAGTTCGCTGCCGTCAGCAAAACGCATAGTTTTACGCGCTTCTTTCCCTTCCTGAACAATCTCCAGGGTGTTTTTGCTGGTGTGCACGCGCACGCCCATACTTTCGATTTTGTTGCGTAACTGCTCGCCGCCCATCTGGTCGAGCTGTTCTGCCATCAGCATTGGCGCAAATTCGATTACGTGGGTTTCCACGCCAAGGTTTTTCAGGGCGCCTGCGGCTTCCAGACCAAGCAGGCCGCCGCCGACAACGGCGCCGCGTTTGCTGCGCCGGGCGCAGGCTTCGATAGCGTTCAAATCTTCGATGGTGCGGTAAACGAAGCAGTCCTGCGTTTCGGAACCTTTAATCGGTGGGATCCACGGATAGGAGCCTGTCGCCATGACCAGTTTGTCATAATACACGGTACGGCCGGTATTAGAGTGGATCACTTTTTCCTGGCGGTTAATGGTGATGGCGCGTTCGCCCACCAGCACATTAATACCGTGCTTCTCATAGAAGCCTTCACGAACCAGAGATAACTCTTCAGCGGTATGGTGGGAGAAATAGGATGAGAGATGCACGCGGTCGTAGGCTTTGCGCGGCTCCTCACAGAAAACGGTAATGTCGAACTGGCCGGGCTGAGCTTTATCAAGTAAGTCCTCGATAAAGCGGTGGCCGACCATGCCATTACCGATAATTGCGATTTTGACTTTGCTCATAATTGCCTCAATTTCTTTTCTATTACCACCTACCTTAACGATTCAGCAAAGGCGATTATTGATGTAAATCAAATACGCCTTTATATACCCCTTAAGGGTTATATGGTTGATTTGCGGAGGTTTTTCTAAGTTATGGAATTGGTTGGTTTTTCACCAGCAGGGGGAATTCGGCTGCGATCGGGCGGATTGGGCTATAAGGTAAGAAACGGGCATCGCAATGGGATATGAGGCCTGGAATTTATTCGACGCTTTCGGCTGAACCGTAGCAAATAACGGCTGAAGGGGAACCCTCTCTCCCGGCAGGAGAGAGGGTGGCAAACTTAGTGCGTAACAGCCGCTGCGTTATGCTGGCGATGTTTGGTCACCAGACCGAGCATCACACACATCACAAAGACGACGGCATACAGACCGTTTGCAGTTTGCAGCGCCGCATGCGGGCCGCTGTGGGCAACAATCGGGCCGGTCACCACGAAAGTCAACATGGTGCCGATGGTGCCGCAGGTCAGGACGAAGTTAACCAGTTTCGGCGACGCGATTTTGGTTTGCAGCGAACCAAGCGTAATGATGGTGGTATAAATCGCGCTGGAGAAGAAGCCCAGCGCCAGAATGAACCACGCCAGGTGTGCAGGTTCGCCGTTGTTGAACAGGTACATCAATACTGTCGCTGCCCCCGCCAGCACCATCAGAATGCGCTGCAGATCGAAGAAGCGCAGAACGAAGCTGAAAATCCACATCCCGACCATGTACGACATCCAGAAATTGCTCACCAGCGTGCCTGCATCGTTAATGTTCATGCCCAGACTTTTGGCGTACTCAGGTACCCATGAAATAAAGCCCAACTGGCCGAGGATATAGCACAGCGCCGCGACAGACAGAAACAGCACGCCGATGCCCCATTTTTCTTTCGCGACCGGCTGAGCGTCATCTTTTTTCGCATGTTTGCCCAGCGCCGGGAATTCACAGCCCAGAGTCAGCAGGAAGATAGCAACGTATACCAGACCGATACAGACGTAGACCCAATACCAGTTGATGCTGCGTGCCAGAAGGATCGCGGCAATCATCGGGAAGATCATCCCCGCCATGCTGAAGAAAGAGTCGGTAAACAGCAGGCGTGAGCCGCGCTGACGGCCTTCATACATGTGCGTGATAAGGAAAGTACCAATCGACATGGTAATGCCGCTGACCAGGCCCAGAACAAACATGGAAGCGGAGAAGATAGTGAGATTATGGCCCAGAATCAGCCCGGCTACGGCCAGGATCATCAGCAGGAAGCCGAAGCGTAACTGTGTTTTCAGCGGCACAATTTCCATCAGCCAGGCGTTCAGGAAGATTGAGATCAGGATGCCAGCGTTCAGGAAGGTGAAGGTGTTACTCATGCTGGAAACGGGCAACTGAAAGTATTCTGCGATGTTTCCCATCACCATCCCGGTGACAATCACCAACGCACCGGTCAGGGCGTAGGAGAAAAAGCTGATCCATAGCAGCTTGGTACGGTTGCTGTTAGTCATATCTTGCCTGTGAATAGAAGTGTAAAGCGCGTTGACAGCGCCGTGGGCGAGTGAATTTTATCCGTGAACGTGATCTATTTAAACATTCAATGTAATTATGTTTGTAAATTGCCGTTCATATCATGAGTCAGCTCACATATTTAAAGCTGTAAAAAGGCTTCATTTATGCAAGCTATTGATTTGCCGGAAAGTAAAAAACCGTAAAGGGCTGGCGCCTGATGCCCCGCCTCTTTACACTCTAGCAACTTGCTTCATTCACTGCCTTCGTAAGGAATTCCTGATGCTCAAATCGACTCTGGCGGCTGTTGCAGCTGTATTCGCCATCTCGGCTATTTCCCCTGCTGCACTGGCGGCAAGCGGCGATCCCCATGTTTTACTGACGACTTCCGCCGGTAATATTGAGCTTGAATTAAATAGCCAAAAAGCCCCCGTATCGGTGAAGAACTTTGTTGATTACGTCAACAGCGGCTTCTATAACAACACCACGTTTCACCGGGTGATCCCGGGCTTTATGATTCAGGGCGGCGGCTTTACTGAGGATATGAATCAGAAGCAGCCGAACCCGCCAATTAAAAACGAAGCGGATAACGGCCTGCGAAACACTCGCGGCACCATCTCTATGGCGCGCACCGCAGATAAAGACAGCGCAACCAGCCAGTTCTTCATTAACGTTGCGGACAACGCTTTCCTCGATCATGGCCAGCGCGACTTCGGTTATGCGGTATTTGGTAAAGTTGTGAAAGGGATGGAAGTGGCTGACAAGATTTCGCAAGTGAAGTCTCATGACGTCGGTCCTTACCAGAATGTTCCTTCAAAACCGATAGTTATCCTCTCTGCTAAAGTCCTGCCTTAATTTCCTGCGCGCGGGTCGGTTTGGCCCGCGTTCTGCTCACTCCCCGGCAACTGTGCAGAATGCTGCTTATACTTGTGGCAAAACAGTCACGCATTAAGGGAGGCGATATGGTCAAAAAACTCACCGAGAAGCAAAAATCCCGGCTGTGGCAGCAGCAGCGCAGCCGCACGTTTCAGGCCAGCAATCGGCTGGAAGGCATTGAAGTTCCGCTGATTACGCTCACGCTGGAAGAAGCCCTGGCACGTATTAACGAAGTGCGGGGTCACTATGAGCGATAAATTTGGCGAAGGGTGCGATCCTTATTTCTGGTCTGGAATTCATGTTCTGCGTAACCGGCTTAACATCCGCGAGGCGCAACGGCTGAAAGAAGCTGAGTACGAACTTACCGCGTTACGGGCGGCGACCATCGAACTTGGCCCGATGCGCATGGGCCTGCCGTGGCTGTGTGCTATTCATCAGCAGCTTTTCCAGGACCTCTTTGACTGGGCCGGTGAGCTAAGAAAAATAGACATCTATCAGGGCGATACGCGCTTTTGCCATTTTGAATACATCGAAAACGAAGGCAACGATTTGATGCAGGAGCTGGAGGATGAACGCTACCTGAGCGACCTTGAGAAACCGGAGTTTATCGAGCGGCTGGCGCATTACTACTGTGAAATAAACGTGCTTCATCCGTTCCGCATCGGCAGTGGCCGGGCGCAGCGCGTCTTCTTCGAGCAGCTGGCTATCCATGCGGGCTATACGCTGGACTGGAGTGAAACAGAACAGGATGTCTGGCAGGCCGCCAACCAGGCGGGAGCCCTGGGCGATCTAAAGCCGCTCACGGCCATTTTTACTAAAGTGGTGAGCGAGGCGCGGGAAAGCGAATAGAATAGCGCGGTTCTTAATGCTGCCGGAGCCGCCATGTTACTGCTTATCGACAACTACGATTCTTTTACCTGGAATTTGTATCAGTATTTTTGCGAGCTCGGCGCTGAAGTGGTGGTAAAGCGTAACGATGAAGTTACGCTTGCAGAAATTGCCACCCTTGCGCCTGCGAAGCTTGTGATTTCTCCTGGCCCCTGCACGCCAACCGAGGCCGGGATTTCGCTCGCGGCTATAGAACGCTTTGCCGGTAAGCTGCCGATACTCGGGGTTTGCCTGGGCCATCAGGCTATTGCGCAGGCGTTTAGCGCAACGATTATCCGTGCTGAAAAGGTTATGCACGGTAAAACCTCAGCTATTTCTCATAATAATAGCGGCGTGTTCAGCGGCCTGAATAATCCCCTCACCGTGACGCGTTATCACTCGCTGATTATCGATCCCGCGACTTTACCGGACGGTTTTGAAGTCACCGCCTGGAGCGATAAACGCGAAATTATGGGCATCCGCCACCGCGAGCTGGATCTTGAAGGTGTGCAATTCCATCCTGAAAGTATTCTCAGCGAGCAGGGCCATCAGCTGCTGGCCAATTTCCTTAAGCGGTAATTTTTATTGCCAGTAATTGATTTTTTATGCATATTTATTGATTATATTTTCACGCATCTCTTTGCATAAACCTGGATGGGGAATCAATGGCAACTGAACAATCAGCAATTACCCGCGCGACTTTCGATGATGTTATTCTGCCAGTTTATGCACCAGCAGAGTTTATTCCGGTAAAGGGAAAGGGCAGCCGCGTATGGGATCAGCAGGGCAAAGAGTATGTTGATTTCGCAGGCGGCATCGCGGTGACGGCGCTGGGACACTGCCATCCGGCTCTGGTAGAGGCGTTAAAAACCCAGGGCGAAACGCTGTGGCACACCAGTAACGTGTTTACCAACGAGCCCGCCCTGCGGCTGGGACGCAAGCTGATTGATGCAACTTTTGCCGAGCGCGTGCTGTTTATGAACTCCGGCACCGAAGCGAACGAAACCGCGTTCAAGCTGGCACGCTACTACGCGTCTACCCGTCATAGCCCGTACAAATCCAAAATTATCGCCTTCCATAACGCCTTCCATGGCCGTTCGCTGTTTACCGTTTCAGTTGGCGGGCAGCCAAAGTATTCTGATGGATTTGGCCCGAAACCTGCCGATATCATCCATGTGCCTTTTAACGATCTGCATGCGGTAAAAGCCGTTATCGACGACCATACCTGTGCGATTGTCGTTGAGCCGATTCAGGGCGAAGGGGGAGTCATCGCCGCAACGCCTGAGTTTCTGCAGGGGCTGCGCGAGCTGTGCGATGAACATAATGCGCTGCTGGTGTTCGATGAGGTGCAGTCCGGCATGGGACGTACCGGCGAGCTGTTTGCCTATATGCACTATGGCGTAACGCCGGATATTCTGACCAGCGCCAAAGCCCTCGGCGGTGGTTTTCCGGTAAGCGTGATGCTGACAACACAGGAAATCGCTTCCGCTTTCCACGTTGGTACGCACGGTTCAACCTATGGCGGCAATCCGCTGGCCTGCGCTGTAGCCGGCGCCGCGTTCGATACCATTAACACGCCGGAAGTGCTGAAGGGCGTGTCGGCGAAACGCGAGCTTTTCGTAAAGCAATTACGGCAGATCGACGAGCAGTTTAACGTCTTCAGCGAAATACGCGGCATGGGCTTGCTGATTGGCGCAGAACTGAAGCCGCAGTATAAAGGGCGCGCCCGTGACTTCCTTTATGCCGCCGCGCATGAAGGGGTGATGGTGCTGAACGCTGGTCCGGACGTGATGCGCTTTGCGCCATCGCTGATCGTGGACGATGCGGATATCGCCGAAGGCATGCAGCGCTTTGCCACAGCCGTCGGTAAAATTGTTAACGTTTAATTAGTTGGATCGCCCCAGTCGGCGATTCAGCCAGATCCCATGATGCGGGCGCTGGCGCCATGCCACTGACGAAATGGTATGCATGGTGTTGAGATGCCCCAGCACCCGCTGTAAATGCTGCTCCATAGTGCTTAACGGCCCGGTGGGCAGCGCTTCTGAATCCAGAATAGTGGCGTTTTTCGTCTCCCCAGGCCCGTCATATTCAAGTCGCTGCTGACATCTTTGCAGAGCGATTTCGCACGCCTGTAAATAACGCTGCGCCAGGTCCGGCGTGAGCATGTTGTGTTCCCGTGCCAGCGTGGTCATGGCGTTGATATGTTCAACGATGAACTGGCTGTGCGTCACCCACAGTTTCATATCTTCCAGATAATGCGAGTTAAAGCCGGGCTCCTGCATCGCCTGATTTAACGAGTTAAATAACGCATTGTGGGCCTGGTTTACCTTCATGCGCTGATAAGCCAGCGGCGTGGGTTCAGGGTCGTGACTCAAAATCAAACGAATAGCATTCTGATCGGTTTCCAGCGAGTCGTGGGCGTTCTGGCGCAGCAGGCCGCTTTGCCACTGCGGCCACAGCCAGACCATACCGCCAAAGGCAATTAAGCAGCCGAGCAGGGTATCTATCAGGCGAGGCACAATGTATTGCTCGGCGCTCAGGGTAATCAGCTGCAGGGTAAATACCGCGGTGACGGTAAAACCAATGGTCGCCCAGCCGTAGCTTTTACGAATAAAGAGATAGCTCACCAGCGTGATGATAAGCATCGCGGTTAATGCGATGTATTGCGGGAAATGGAAGTGCAGGGCGATGCCTGCAATCGCCAGCCCGGCAATGGTGCCGGCCGAACGGTGCAGGATACGCACCCGTGTCGCGCCGTAGCCGTTTTGCGTCACAAACATGACGGTCATCAGGATCCAGTAGGGCTTAGGCAGATGCAGAAATGCGCCGAGCAGGCTGGCTATGGTCAGCATCACGCCAAGCCTGGCTGAGTTACGCAGCGCGGCAGATTTAAACGACAGATAGCTTTTAAGCGCTTCCCACAGCGGCAGGCGACGCTGACGATCCTCCATCAGGTCGCGCACATAGAGAGGGCGCTGGGTACGCAGCACGCGCGCGATGCGGCTGAAATGATAGTGGCAGAACTGTCCGACGGGATTGTCCGGATTCTGACGGGCAATTTTTTCCAGCGCTTCGATTTGCTTGTCCATCACAAAACGCTGCGGGTAGCGGTGATACAGGATGTCATCGGCCAGCACGCGTAACCGTGCGGCGATAGTTTGCGCATTCCAGCGGATGACAGCTTCGGCATGGCTCTGCTCCACGAGCTTTTGCACCTCTTCCGGCTGATGCAGGCTAACGGAGATGTGCTCCTGGAGATCGAGGGCAATCTGGAAGACGCGCAGCAGGCGTTTGTAGTCGTTGCGCTGATTTGCCGCCAGCATGTGCAACTGCTGATAACAAACGGTGATCAGATCGACGGCTTTTTGCTGGCGAGCAAGCAATGGCGGCAGTGCTTTTTCCGGGTCGGTATGCTGGGTTAATAAACCGTATTTGGCTTCGCAATAGTCCGCAAGCTGGCGGTAGAGCAGGCTTAACGATTCGCGCAGCGGCTGCTCGCGCCACAGCCAGTACCAGAACCAGTTAAAGCCTCCGTACCAGATGGTGCCGAAAACATAGAGCAGCATCGGTTTCCAGATGGGCATACTCCCGGCCATGCTGAGCGTGAAGATTGCGGCAATTAGCGAGGCGGGCAGCAGCCGGGCATGAAGCGCGCTGATCTCTGCGGTAACGCCCAGCAGCAGCGCCATTGCCAGCAAGATGACTGGGAGGGGAACCGGGGTATAGAGCAGCAACAGCTGCATAATCAGGCTGCTGAGCGCAAACAGGCCGCCGCCGATAATCAGCCGCTTGAAGAAGCGTCTGTGAGGCGTATCCAGACCGGCAATATTGCAGCATGCGGGCACTAACGAGAAAAGCAGACCGTTTTGCAGACTGCCCAGCACCAGCCCTGTCGCCACGGGTAGACACAGCACCAGCGTTTGCCGCAGTGCATAGTTAACCTCAGGGTGATAAATCAGTCGGCGCCACATATCAGAAGTGTAGAGACAAAAAAGGCGTGTTACCGAAGCGACACGCCATTTTATGAGCGGAGATTAACGAGTGCCGTAAACGACGATCGTTTTACCGTGCGCGGAAATCAGGTTTTGATCTTCCAGCATTTTCAGGATGCGGCCTACGGTTTCGCGGGAGCAGCCGACAATCTGACCGATTTCCTGACGGGTAATTTTAATCTGCATACCGTCCGGGTGGGTCATTGCATCAGGCTGTTTTGCCAGATTCAGCAGCGTCTGAGCAATGCGGCCGGTAACGTCAAGGAAGGCAAGGTTACCTACTTTTTCTGACGTGACCTGCAGGCGACGCGCCATCTGGGAAGACAGACGCATCAGAATGTCAGGGTTGACCTGGATAAGCTGGCGGAATTTTTTATAAGAAATTTCAGCCACTTCACATGCTGTTTTCGCACGAACCCAGGCGCTGCGCTCCTGACCTTCTTCAAACAGGCCTAATTCACCGATAAAATCGCCCTGATTCAGATAGGAGAGGATCATTTCCTTGCCCTCTTCATCCTTGATCAGCACGGCCACGGAGCCTTTGACGATGTAATACAGCGTCTCTGCTTTTTCACCCTGGTGAATCAGCGTGCTCTTCGATGGATACTTATGAATGTGGCAATGGGACAAGAACCATTCGAGGGTCGGGTCTGTTTGCGGTTTGCCAAGCACCATGCGCGGTTATCCTCTGTTATAAACTGGCTACCAAAGGCGGGATGCAAAACCTCCTGCCCGGCGTTGCAATCGTTAGAATATATCCCACTCGGGGGAAATGGCCTGCAAGTCAAGCTTGCCGCCTGTAATTAGTGATGTCCTCTGCAGACATCCATCACATCAATGTATCGAATGTTGCATCCGGATTGTTTTAGCATAGCTTTTGGCAGGTGTCTCCTATTGTCTCGTTTCAGCATGACGCAGGTCGCCTTCCGTTGCCAGTTTTGCTGCATCCGCGTACTCTGAAAGGAAATTTCTTCAACAGGAGTAAGCAAAATGCAGGCACGAGTTAAATGGGTGGAGGGGTTAACGTTCCTGGGTGAATCGGCTTCAGGCCATCAGGTGCTGATGGACGGGAACTCAGGTGATAAAGCGCCAAGCCCGATGGAGATGCTGTTAATGGCCGCAGGGGGATGTAGCGCCATTGACGTGGTGTCTATTTTGCAAAAAGGCCGCCACGTCGTGACGGATTGTGAGGTGAAGCTGACTTCAGAACGCCGCGAAGAAGCGCCGCGTCTGTTTACCCACATCAATCTGCATTTCATCGTGACCGGCAAGGATCTGAAGGACAATGCCGTGTCCCGCGCCGTAGACCTCTCCGCTGAGAAATATTGCTCGGTTGCGCTGATGCTTGAGAAGGCCGCAAACATCACGCACAGTTATGAAGTGATCGAAGCTTAACAGGCTAAGGGCGGCAAATTGTCGCCCTAAACGACTTTCCTGCCTTCCGCCAGCCGTTGCACCAGCGGCGTCATTATCAGTTCCATTGCCAGCCCCATTTTTCCGCCCGGTACCACCAACGTATTGATGTGGGAAATAAATGAGCCCTGCAACATTGCCAGCAGGTAAGGGAAATCGATGTCATCCAGGCCGCGAAAGTGAATCACTACGAAGCTTTCATCCAGAGACGGAATACCGCGCGCCGCAAAGGGATTCGAAGTATCGACCGTTGGAACGCGCTGGAAGTTGATATGGGTGCGTGAGAACTGCGGCGTGATGTAGTTGATATAGTCATCCATCGATCTGACGACGGAATCCATCACCGCTTCGCGAGAGTGGCCACGCTCGCTTGTGTCGCGCACCAGTTTTTGTATCCACTCAAGGTTAACGATGGGCACGACGCCTACCAGCAAATCCACGTAGTTCGCCACATCGTGCTGCGGGGTGACTACGCCGCCGTGCAGTCCTTCATAAAAGAGAACATCCGTCGGTTCCGGCAACGGTTGCCAGGGCGTGAACGTCCCGGGTACCTGGTTCCACGGCACGGCTTCGTCATAGGTGTGAAGATACTTGCGGGACTTCCCCTGGCCGCTGCGCCCGTATTCAGCAAACGTCTGTTCAAGCAGGCCAAAATCATTAGCTTCTGGTCCGAAGTAGCTGATATGGCGGCCAAGATCGCGTGCTTTACGGATTGCCATATCCATTTCCGGACGGGTATAGCGATGGAAGCTGTCCCCTTCGACTTCTGCGGCGCGCAGGCTGAGCTGCTGGAATATCTTACGAAAGGCCAAGCTTGTGGTGGTAGTTCCTGCACCGCTGGAACCTGTGACGGCAATAACCGGATGTTTGGCGGACATAGGGCAACAACTCCATGGGGTTTAAAATATGCAGTACAGGTCGCGCCCCATATAACGTGAATTAGCCCCGGAATTGCCCGCGCGGCATAATATTCACCGTTTCATGAAGCTCTGACCAGACCAGAACCGCCTCACCGTTTTGCAGCTGTCGTTTAACATCTGCGACCTTCTGTGACAGCGAGCGTTCTTGTTCACCATAATCTGTACCCTCGCGTAACACAAAGGATTCGATGAGATTATCGAGCGTTTCGGCGTCGAGATCCTGCCAGGGAATAATCATCTTATTTGTCCAGATACCTTGTCAGCCAGTCGGGAATACGTTGCTCAAGCCACATTTCCGGTTTGCGCAGCGTGCCGCCGACAAAACCGACATGCCCGCCATGGCTGGTGAGTTGATATTCAATATTTATGGGTAAAGATGCCTTATCGGGAATGACATGGTGATCCATAAAGGGATCGTCTTTAGCATGGATGATAAGTGTGGGTTTGGCGATATCTGGTAATAACGGCATCGCGCTGCACTGGCGATAATAGTCCAGCGCGTCGGCGAACCCATGAATTTTTGAAGTAATCAGATCGTCAAAATCACGGATGCGGCGTACGCCTTTTAGCTGCCTTAAATCGACAGGCAGCGTGCCGGGGTAGCTGCGGAGTTTGCGGGCGGCATTCTTCTTCAGCAGGTTTAAGAGATAGCGCTGATAGAAGCGTGAGAAACCTTGTTCCATATGGTAGCAGCACTGCTCAAGCATCAGCGGAGCAGAAACCACGACACCGGCTTTTAAAGTGCAGTCCGCGCCCTGTTTCGCCATCAGGCAGGCCAGCATATTCCCGCCGAGAGAGAAACCTACCGCCGCCGTAGGCATCTCGCCATAGCGCTGGTTAAGCCACTTCAGGAAAAAGGTGCCATCTTCGGTCTCACCGGAGTGGTAGATGCGCTTCATGCGGTTAGGTACGCCGCTACAACCGCGGAAATGCATCACCACGCCCAGCCAGCCGCGATTTTTGGCGGCTTCCATCAGGCCATGAGCGTAGGGGCTGTGCAGGCTGCCTTCCAGACCATGGAAGACCACCAGGCGCGGTTTATCCGCGGCCAGGCGTGGATCTTCGCTCCAGGCGAGATCGACAAAATCCCCATCCGGCATATCAAGGCGCTGCCAGTGGGGTTTAAAATTAACTCGACGACGGATCACGCGCGGCAGCATGGTTTGCAGATGAGGGTTGCTCATTCCGCGCATCGGGCGGAATTCCTGGCCGTCATCATGATGAAAATTCAACACTACGGGGCTTGTCCTGGCCATATCACACTGTTAGTTTCACTTTGTTTGTTAACTATTACTTTTGGGTGTGGAGCACCCACGTCATGGAAACGCTTTTCTTTTCAATGCTTGGTTTTCTTTGGGTCGCAGCCATTACACCGGGTCCTAATAATACGCTACTTACCTCGTCCGGAGCCAACTACGGTTTTGTACGCAGTTTACCGCTGATGATAGGCATCATGCTGGGCATGCAGTGCATTCTGCTGTTGGTGGCCTGCGGCGTCGGCAGCTTGATTCTGCTTTACCCGGCGCTGCACCTTATCCTGAAGATTGCCGGTAGTGCTTACCTTTTATGGCTGGCATGGAAAATTGGTACGGCGAGCTACGAAAGTCTGGAAGCGGATGCGCCGCCGCCCAGGCCCGTCCCCTTCTGGCAGGGCGGCCTGCTTCAGGTTATCAACCCGAAGGCCTGGCTGATGGCGCTTGGCGCGGTAGCCAGCTTCACGCTTGCCGGCGCAGAGTATCTGCATTCCGTGGTGTTAATCAGTATCGGCATCGCTCTGGTTAATATCGTGGCCGGCATTATCTGGATTGCCTTTGGCAGCCTGATTGGCAAACTGCTCCGCAGCCGTCGCGCCTGGGCCACCTTTAACCTCTTTATGGGCTTGTTGACGGCGGCCTGTGTACTGCTTATCTGGCATTAAAGCAGCTTTGATGGGGGCGATTATTCGCCCTGCATCATCTGCTCTAACTGCTCGTGAGCATCCAGCCATTCCATTTCACACTCTTCCAGCGCCGATTTCACCTTCACCTGGCTTTGCAGGCATTCGGTCATCTCAGCTTTTCGGTTTTGATCGTAAATAGCGCTGTCAGCCAGCTTCGTTTCTACTTCCGCCAGCTGCGCGTTCAGCTTTTCCATCTGCTTTTCAAGCTGGGTAATTTGCTTACGCAGCGGTTGAGTCTGGGTGCGTAACTCTGCCTCGCGGCGTTTCTGATCTTTACGCGACTGTGCGCTATTGGCGTTATCTTTCGCCGCGTCTTCTGGCTGGTTTTCCTGTTTTTGCAGGAGGCTGAGCCACTGCTGATAATCTTCCAGATCGCCATCAAAGGCTTCGACTTTACCGTCATGCACCAGATAAAGATCGTCGGTGGTTGAGCGCAGCAGGTGGCGGTCGTGCGAGACAACGACAAGCGCGCCTTCGAAATCAATCAACGCTTCGGTCAGCGCCTGGCGCATATCGAGATCGAGGTGGTTAGTTGGTTCATCAAGCAGCAGCAGATTAGGGCGCTGCCAGACGACCAGCGCCAGCACCAGGCGGGCTTTTTCACCGCCGGAAAAACGTGCCGTTTGCTCAGTGACTTTATCGCCCTGGAAACCAAAGCCGCCCAGATAGTCGCGCAGCTGCTGTTCCAGTTCACGTGGCGCGATACGCGCCAGATGCTGAAGCGGC
Source organism: Buttiauxella sp. (assembly GCA_032051265.1). Lineage (GTDB taxonomy): Bacteria > Pseudomonadota > Gammaproteobacteria > Enterobacterales > Enterobacteriaceae > Dryocola. Next base: position 11,287 of record DAMBYU010000005.1, on the reverse strand, counting down.
GATTCATCCGCACGCAGATATTCAAGCTGGTGCTGCGCAAAGTAGCCGAGCTTGATGCCCTTCGCGAGTCCAATATCGCCCTGCAGCGGAGCCAGCTCACCCGCAAGCAATTTAATAAGCGTTGATTTACCCGCGCCGTTGCGGCCTAACAGGCCGATGCGCGAACCGGGAACCAGATTCAGCTTGATGGAGTTCAGGATCACACGATCGCCATAGCCCGCGCTGACTTTTTCCATGCGCAGCAGGGGATTAGGCAGGCTTTCCGGCGCACGGAAACTAAAGTGGAACGGGTTATCCACGTGCGCAGGTGCAATCAGCTCCATGCGCTCCAGCATTTTGACACGGCTCTGCGCCTGCTTCGCTTTAGAGGCCTTCGCTTTAAAACGGTCGATAAAACTTTGCAGATGCGCCACGCGCTCCTGCTGGCTTTCATACATCGACTGCTGCTGCGCAAGGCGCGTAGCACGTTGGCCTTCAAAGGAGGAGTAGTTGCCGGTGTACTCGAACATGCTTTGCTGTTCGATATGGATGATTTTGCCGACTACCGGGTCGAGGAAGTCGCGGTCATGCGAAATAAGGATTAGCGTGCCGGGATAATTTTTTAGCCATCTTTCCAGCCAGATTACGGCGTCCAAATCCAGGTGGTTGGTCGGTTCATCGAGCAGCAATAAATCTGAGCGGCAAATCAGCGCCTGCGCCAGGTTTAAACGCATACGCCAGCCGCCGGAGAAATCGCTGACCGGACGCTCGAGCTGCTCGTTGCTGAATCCCAGCCCGTGCAGCAGGCTTGCGGCGCGGGAGCGGACAGTCCAGGCGTCAACCGCATCAAGCTTGCCGTGTATAAGGGCGATTGCGTGACCGTCGTTAACAACATTTGCCTGAGCCAGTTCGGCCTCAAGCTGGCGGAATTCACGGTCGCCGTCGATAACGTATTCAATGGCGGGAACGTCCAGCGCCGGCGTTTCCTGGTTAACCCAGGCCAGCGCCCAGTTGCCCGGGAAGGTCATGCTGCCGCCATCGGCGCTTATCTCGTTCTTTAAAAGCGCCAGCAGCGTGGATTTACCGCAGCCGTTTTTACCCACGAGACCCACTTTCTGGCCTGGGTTAATGGTGGCGGTGGCGTTATCCAGCAGAACGCGTGTGCCGCGACGAATTTGTAACGAGGAGAAAACAATCATAAAGCGCCGTATGTTCAGAGTATGTTAAATTATCATTATATTCAGGTGACGTGATGCGTTGGGTATCGCGTCGGGCTGCATGGTAGCCCAAAAAAATCACTATGACGACGCCCTGGAGGGTAATGATGTCGCAGCCGCCGAAAGTTTTGCTGCTGTATGCCCATCCGGAATCTCAGGACTCGGTCGCAAACCGGGTGTTGCTCCAACCGGCCGAGCTACTGGAAAATGTTACCGTGCATGACCTTTATGCACACTATCCCGATTTTTTTATCGATATCTATCATGAGCAAGCCTTGCTGCAAGAGCATGACGTTATCGTCTTTCAACATCCGCTTTACACCTATAGCTGCCCGGCGTTGCTCAAAGAATGGCTGGATCGCGTGCTAAGCCGTGGCTTTGCCAGCGGCGTGGGAGGCACCGCCCTTGCGGGAAAGTACTGGCGGAGCGTCATCACTACGGGAGAACCGGAAGGCGCTTACCGTCACGATGGCTTTAACCGCTTTCCCCTGACCGATATTTTGCGGCCTTTTGAACTTACTGCGGCGATGTGCCGCATGCACTGGATGAATCCCATCATCGTATACTGGGCGCGACGTCAGTCCCCTCAGGAACTGGCCAGCCATGCAAAGGCATACGGTGAATGGCTGGCTGCGCCGCTACCGCCGGGAGGACGCTGATGCAAACTGCTGACCTGTTGTTCGCTGGAGTATTGTTTTTATTTGCAGCGGTCGTCACCGTGCCCATTGCCGCCCGTCTGGGCATTGGAGCAGTGCTGGGCTACCTGCTGGCGGGTATCGCTATCGGGCCGTGGGGCTTAGGCTTTATCAGCGACGTGGAGGAGATTCTTCACTTCTCCGAGATGGGCGTGGTGTTCCTGATGTTCATCATTGGGCTTGAGCTGAAGCCTTCAAAGCTCTGGGAGCTACGGCGATCGATTTTTGGCGTTGGCGCAGCGCAGGTCATTCTGAGCGCCGTTATCCTCGCCGGCCTGCTGATGTTGACAAAGTTCTCCTGGCAGGCCGCTGTTATTGGCGGTATCGGGCTTGCGATGTCTTCGACTGCGATGGCGCTGCAGCTGATGCGCGATAAGGGAATGAACCGTAACGAAGCAGGGCAGCTCGGTTTTTCCGTACTGCTGTTTCAGGATCTGGCTGTTATCCCCGCTTTGGCGCTTGTGCCGCTGCTCGCGGGTAATGACAACGGCCATACGGACTGGATAAAGGTCGGGTTTAAGGTGCTTGCTTTTGCCGGCATGCTGATTGGCGGACGCTATCTGCTGCGACCTCTGTTCCGTTTTATTGCTGGTTCAGGCGTACGTGAGGTCTTTACGGCCGCGGCGCTTCTGCTGGTGCTGGGTTCGGCGCTGTTTATGGATATGCTGGGGCTCTCAATGGCGCTGGGGACATTTATCGCAGGCATACTGCTGGCGGAGAGCGAGTACCGGCACGAGCTGGAAATCGCCATCGATCCTTTTAAAGGCTTATTGCTGGGCCTGTTCTTTATCTCCGTTGGGATGGCGCTGAACCTGGGCGTGCTCTATACCCATTTGCTGACGGTGATGCTCGGCGTTATCGTGCTGGTGATGGTTAAGTTTGCTGTGCTCTACGGCATCTCCCACGTTTACGGTTTGCGCAGTTCTGAAAGGCTGCAGTTTTCCGGCGTGCTGAGCCAGGGCGGGGAGTTTGCTTTTGTCCTTTTTTCTACCGCCTCTTCGCAGAAGCTGTTTCAGGGCGATCAGATGCCGCTGCTGTTGGTTACCGTCACGCTATCCATGATGACTACGCCATTATTAATGAAGGGCGTGGATGCCATTCTGGCGCGGCGTTTTAACAGCGATGAAGAGCCGGACGAGAAGCCCTATGTTGCAGACGATCTCCCGCAGGTGATTATCGTTGGCTTCGGGCGTTTCGGGCAGGTGATTGGCCGTCTTTTAATGGCCAATAAAATGCGCATCACGGTGCTGGAACGGGATATCAGTTCGGTTAGCCTGATGCGTAAATATGGCTATAAAGTCTATTACGGCGATGCGACAGAGCTTGAGCTGCTGCGCTCGGCGGGCGCAGCAGCGGCAAAATCTATCGTTATTACCTGTAACGCGCCGGAAGATACGATGAGGATCGTTCATTTGTGTCAACAACACTTTCCACATCTGTCGATTCTGGCGCGCGCCAGGGGGCGCGTCGAAGCGCATGAACTGTTACAGGCAGGCGTGAAGCAGTTCTCACGCGAGACTTTTTCCAGCGCGCTGGAGTTAGGGCGCAAGGCTTTGATAACGCTCGGTATGCATCCTCATCAGGCGCATCGCGCGCAGCTGCATTTTCGTCGTCTGGATATGAGCATGCTGCGTGAACTTATGCCAATCCATACCGATACCGCGCAGATTTCCAGAGTGAGGGAGGCGCGTCGGGAGCTGGAAGAGATTTTCGAACGCGAAATGCAACAAGAGCGTCGCCAGTTTGATGGCTGGGACGAATTTGAATAGAAGGTGAAGCCAATGTCAGTGCGCAAGCGTTTTATTGCCGGGGCGGTATGCCCCCAGTGCCAGACGCAGGATTCTCTCGCTATGTGGCGTGAGAATAATATCGATATCGTTGAGTGCGTTAAGTGCGGACACCAGATGCGCGAAGCGGACAAAAAGGCCCGTGAACATGCGCGCGAACAAGAGCAGGTGATAGGCATTTTTCATCCGGACTAGCGAGATCCCCCGAGTTTTTTTAAGCTTAAGGGTACAGCGGCGACGATTTCCGCTACAATCGTCGCCAGTTTTTTTCCCACGCTCAGGAGATATCATGAAAGTAGCAAAAGACCTGGTGGTCAGCCTGGCCTATCAGGTACGTACAGAAGACGGTGTGTTGGTTGATGAGTCTCCGGTGAGTGCGCCGCTGGACTATCTGCATGGTCACGGCTCCCTGATTTCAGGGCTGGAAAACGCGCTTGAAGGCCACGTTGTGGGCGATCGTTTTGATGTGAGCGTAGGTGCTAACGACGCTTACGGTCAGTATGACGAAAACCTGGTGCAACGCGTACCGAAAGACGTTTTTATGGGCGTTGACGAACTGCAGGTTGGCATGCGTTTCATGGCGGAAACCGACCAGGGTCCGGTGCCGGTTGAAATTACAGAAGTTGAAGACGACCACGTTGTGGTTGACGGCAACCACATGCTGGCTGGTCAGAACCTGAACTTCAACGTTGAAGTTATCGCGATGCGTGAAGCAACCGCTGAAGAACTGGCCCATGGCCACGTGCACGGCGAGCACGATCATCACCACGAACACGGTGACGGTTGCTGCGGTGGCCACGATCACGACCACGATCATGACCACGGTAAAGGTGGTTGTGGCGGCAACGGTGGCTGCGGTTGCCACTAAGCTTTAAGTAAGCGATAAAAAAGGCGTGTCTGTGACACGCCTTTTTCTTAGTAATGCGGAGGCGGAGTCTCCTCGGCCTGTGAGGCGATCATAGATGGCTGGCTGGCCTTTAGTTTTTCAACCAGCAAACGAAAATGCTCGCGCAGTTTGACCATCTCCAGTTCGTGAGCCGTTACCGTCTGATTTAACTCTTCTATCGTTATCTCCTGGAAAGCGAGACGACTCTCAAGTTCTTCCAGCCGTTGTTCGGTCGATTTTTGTTGCATGGCTTACCTCTTTGGCCTGCAGATGGACGATTTCCCGCGATTCTACTGAAAATTACCTCTTGTTACAGCGCCATTTTCCCCTGCACGAAACTTCTTTATACAAAAAGAGTCTGAATTTGACTCGATAACGAGCGCAGAGATTGTGTAGATTTCTCCCGCGACGTTATAGTACGTCTCTTAGTTGAAAATAACCTTGGGGTTAGAGGCCCCGGCCCTGGAGAAATGGATGAAATCATTGTTTAAAGTAACGCTTCTGGCGGCCACGATGGCTGTTGCCCTGAGCGCTCCGGCGTTTGCTGCTCCGGCCGCTGCCGCAAAAGATACCGCTGCTGCGCCTGCAAGCAACGCGGCATTCAAAAATGACGATCAGAAGTCTGCGTATGCACTGGGTGCTTCGCTTGGCCGTTACATGGAAAACTCCCTGAAAGAACAAGAAAAACTGGGCATCACTCTGGATAAAACCCAGCTTATCGCCGGTGTGCAGGACGCGTTTGCTGATAAGAGCAAACTGTCTGACCAGGAAATTGAACAAACCCTGCAGGCGTTTGAAGCCCGCGTGAAGGCTTCCGCTCAGGCGAAAATGGAAAAAGATGCGAAAGAAAATGCGGATAAAGGCAAAGCCTTCCGTGACACTTTCGCCAAAGAAAAAGGTGTGAAAACCTCTTCTACCGGTCTGCTGTACAAAGTAGATAAAGAAGGCACCGGTGATGCGCCGAAAGACAGCGACACCGTCGTTGTGAACTACAAAGGTACGCTGATCGACGGTAAAGAGTTCGACAACTCTTACACCCGTGGCGAACCGCTCTCTTTCCGTCTTGATGGCGTTATTCCTGGCTGGACTGAAGGTCTGAAAAACATCAAGAAAGGCGGCAAAATCAAGATGGTTATCCCACCTGAGCTTGCCTACGGCAAAACTGGCGTTCCGGGAATTCCTGCTAACTCTACGCTGGTCTTTGAAGTAGAGCTGCTGGATATTAAACCGGCGCCTAAAGCTGACGCCAAACCTGATGTTGCTGCTGAAGCAGAAGCTGCCAAAAGCAAGTAATCAGTGATTAACCGCCGCCTCAGGGGCGGCGGTTTTTTATTTGTAGCGGCATATAATAATAAAGACTGGAAAGCGGGTCTTACGGTGTATTACCTTATCGGTCAGCGTTTCAACTGAGTTTGAGTCTGCCCTGACACCATTAAAGCGCGACAGGCTCTCTGTAGAGGGTGGTATTTTTAAATGTCCAATTCGCTTTTAACCAACGAAACCAGTGAGCTTGATTTACTGGACCAGCGTCCCTTTGAACAAACCGACTTCGAAATATTAAAATCCTATGAAGCGGTCGTCGATGGGTTAGCGATGCTGATTGGTTCCCATTGCGAAATCGTGCTGCATTCCCTTCAGGATTTGAAGTGTTCAGCAATTCGTATTGCAAACGGTGAACACACCGGGCGAAAAATTGGTTCTCCGATTACCGATTTGGCACTGCGTATGCTCCACGATATGACCGGAGCAGATAGCAGCGTATCCAAATGCTACTTTACGCGCGCTAAAAGCGGCGTGCTGATGAAATCCGTTACTATCGCTATCCGTAATCGCGACCAGCGTGTGATTGGCCTTCTGTGTATCAACATGAACCTTGATGTGCCTTTTTCGCAGATTATGTCGACCTTTATCCCGCCAGAAACGCAGGATCAGGAAGTGCCCTCTTCGGTTAACTTCGCCTCCTCCGTTGAAGATCTGGTGATGCAAACGCTGGAGTTCACCATCGAAGAGGTGAACGCCGATCGCAACGTGTCGAACAATGCTAAAAACCGCCAGATTGTTCTTAACCTCTATGAGAAGGGCATCTTCGATATTAAAGATGCGATTAACCAGGTTGCGGATCGTTTGAATATCTCCAAGCACACCGTTTATCTCTACATTCGTCAGTTCAAAAACGGCGATTTCCAGGGCCTGGAAAAGTAAATGCGTTTTGCCATGATGGTGACCGGCCCTGCCTACGGTACGCAGCAGGCAAGTAGCGCGCTGCAGTTCGCGCATGCCGTCATTGCCGAAGGGCATACGTTGAGCTGCGTATTCTTCTATCGTGAAGGCGTGCTTAATGCCAATGCGCTTACAACGCCTGCGAGCGATGAGGCCGATCCGGTGCGGGCCTGGCAAGAGCTTCACGATCGGCATGGCGTAGAGCTGCATATTTGCGTTGCCGCGGCATTGCGCCGTGGCGTGGTTGATGATGTCGAGGCAAAACAGCATGCGCTGGCCGCGAGCAACCTTCAGGCTGGCTTTACGCTAAGCGGGCTGGGCGCGCTGGCTGAAGCCTCTCTTACCTGTGAAAGAATGGTGCAGTTCTGATGAAGCGCGTTGCCTTCGTATTTACATCTGCTCCGCACGGTACCTCAGCAGGGCGTGAAGGACTGGATGCCTTGCTTGCCACTTCTGCCTTATCTGAAGACATCGGCGTTTTCTTTATCGGTGATGGCGTGTTGCAAATTTTACCGGGCCAGCAGCCCGATAAAATTCTCTCCCGTGATTATATTGCGACGTTCCGTGTGCTGCCGCTCTACGATATCGAGCAGTGCTATCTGTGCGCGGAATCTGCCAGAGTGCGAGGACTGACTGAAAACAGTAGCTGGGTTATCGATGCGGCGCCTCTTGAACCAGACGCTCTGCGGGAAACATTGCATCAGTTCGACACCGTCTTAACTTTCTGAGGCTTCATGCTGCATATTCTGACTCAATCACCTTTTAAGACTGATATCGACACGCTGCTGCGCTGTGTCAGCGCGGGGGATGACCTCCTGCTTACGCAAGATGGCGTGATGGCCGCAATAAACGGCAACCTTTACCTTGAATTGCTGCTTGCCGCCCCCATATCAATAAGCGCTCTGCGAGAAGATCTCGAAGCACGCGGCTTACTTGCTCAAATTTCAACCAGAATCGATGCGGTCAGCTATACTGATTTCGTCAGATTGACGGTAAAACATGAACGGCAGATAACCTGGTAGCCCAGGATCGCTGTATATTTCTTGACACCTTTTCGGCTCAGCCCTAAAATTCTGCGTCCTCATATTATATGAGGACGATTTATTACGTGTTTACGAAGCAAAAGCTAAAACCAGGAGCTATTTAATGGCAACAGTTAACCAGCTGGTTCGCAAACCACGCGCACGCAAAGTTGCAAAGAGCAACGTGCCTGCGCTGGAAGCCTGCCCGCAAAAACGTGGTGTATGTACCCGTGTATATACCACCACTCCAAAAAAACCGAACTCCGCACTGCGTAAAGTTTGCCGTGTTCGTCTGACTAACGGTTTTGAAGTTACCTCCTATATCGGCGGTGAAGGTCACAACCTGCAGGAGCACTCAGTGATCCTGATTCGTGGTGGTCGTGTAAAAGACTTGCCAGGTGTTCGTTACCACACCGTTCGTGGTGCACTTGACTGCTCCGGCGTTAAAGACCGTAAGCAATCTCGTTCTAAGTACGGCGTGAAGCGTCCTAAGGCTTAATGGTTCTCCGTTAAGTAAGGCCAAACGTTTTATATTAATGTCAAAACTAAACTCTTTGAGTTTTGGACAATCCTGAATTAACAACGGAGTATTTCCATGCCACGTCGTCGCGTCATTGGTCAACGTAAAATTCTGCCGGATCCTAAGTTCGGATCAGAACTGCTGGCCAAATTTGTAAACATCCTGATGGTAGATGGTAAAAAATCTACTGCAGAAGCAATCGTCTATACCGCGCTGGAGACCCTGGCTCAGCGTTCAGGTAAAAACGAACTGGAAGCTTTCGAAGTCGCACTGGACAACGTTCGTCCGACTGTCGAAGTTAAGTCCCGCCGCGTAGGTGGTTCTACTTATCAGGTTCCAGTAGAAGTCCGTCCGGTTCGTCGTAATGCTCTGGCAATGCGTTGGATCGTAGAAGCTGCTCGTAAACGCGGTGATAAATCCATGGCTCTTCGCCTGGCGAACGAACTTTCTGATGCTGCAGAGAACAAAGGTACTGCAGTTAAGAAACGTGAAGACGTTCACCGTATGGCTGAAGCCAACAAGGCGTTCGCTCACTACCGTTGGTAATCCCTTCGGAGTGTTAGTCACCAGGCGGGCGCTTCAAAAAAGCTGCCCGCTTTGGGTTACTTAATTGAACGTCCCAGGATATAGAGGAATCAAATGGCTCGTACAACACCCATTGCACGCTACCGTAATATCGGTATCAGTGCACACATCGACGCCGGTAAAACCACTACTACCGAACGTATTCTGTTCTACACCGGTGTAAACCACAAAATCGGTGAAGTTCATGACGGCGCAGCAACCATGGACTGGATGGAGCAGGAGCAGGAGCGTGGTATTACTATCACCTCCGCAGCGACTACTGCATTCTGGTCTGGTATGGCTAAGCAGTATGAACCACACCGCGTAAACATCATCGACACCCCAGGGCACGTTGACTTCACCATCGAAGTTGAACGTTCCATGCGTGTGCTTGACGGTGCGGTAATGGTTTACTGCGCAGTTGGTGGTGTTCAGCCACAGTCTGAGACCGTATGGCGTCAGGCTAACAAATACAAAGTTCCACGCATCGCGTTCGTTAACAAAATGGACCGCATGGGTGCTAACTTCCTGAAAGTTGTAGGCCAGATTAAATCCCGTCTGGGCGCAACTCCAGTTCCGCTTCAGCTGGCGATTGGCGCTGAAGAGGGCTTCACCGGTGTTGTTGACCTGGTGAAAATGAAAGCTATCAACTGGAACGAAGCTGATGCTGGCGTGACCTTCGAATACGAAGAGATCCCTGCTGACATGGTCGAGCTGGCTGAAGAATGGCACCAGAACCTGATCGAGTCCGCAGCAGAAGCATCTGAAGAGCTGATGGAAAAATACCTGGGCGGCGAAGATCTGACCGAGGAAGAAATCAAGACAGCTCTGCGTCAGCGCGTTCTGAACAACGAGATCATTCTCGTGACCTGTGGTTCTGCGTTTAAGAACAAAGGCGTACAGGCAATGCTGGATGCGGTAATTGATTACCTGCCAGCACCTACAGACGTACCGGCTATCAACGGTATGCTGGACGACGGTAAGGACACCCCTTCCGAGCGTCACGCTAGTGATGATGAGCCGTTTGCTGCACTGGCATTCAAAATCGCTACCGACCCGTTCGTGGGTAACCTGACGTTCTTCCGCGTGTACTCTGGCGTGGTTAACTCCGGTGATACCGTATATAACCCAGTGAAATCTGCTCGTGAGCGTTTTGGCCGTATCGTACAGATGCACGCTAACAAACGTGAAGAGATCAAAGAAGTTCGCGCGGGCGATATCGCTGCTGCAATCGGTCTGAAAGACGTGACGACTGGTGACACCATCTGTGACCCAGACAACGTGATCATTCTGGAACGTATGGAATTCCCGGAGCCGGTAATCTCCATCGCAGTAGAACCAAAAACCAAAGCTGACCAGGAAAAAATGGGTCTGGCTCTGGGTCGTCTGGCGAAAGAAGATCCATCATTCCGCGTATGGACTGATGAAGAATCTAACCAGACTATCATCGCTGGTATGGGTGAACTGCACCTCGACATCATCGTTGACCGCATGAAGCGTGAATTCAACGTTGAAGCGAACGTCGGTAAACCTCAGGTTGCTTACCGCGAAGCGATTCGCGCGAAAGTTACCGATATTGAAGGTAAACACGCTAAGCAGTCTGGTGGTCGCGGTCAGTATGGTCACGTTGTGATCGACATGTACCCACTGGAGCCGGGCTCAAATCCGAAAGGCTATGAGTTCGTCAACGACATCAAAGGTGGTGTAATTCCTGGTGAATACATCCCGGCCGTTGATAAAGGCATTCAGGAACAGCTGAAGTCTGGCCCACTGGCTGGTTACCCGGTAGTAGACCTCGGCGTGCGTCTGCACTTCGGTTCTTACCACGACGTTGACTCCTCTGAGCTGGCGTTTAAACTGGCCGCTTCTATCGCCTTCAAAGATGGCTTTAAGAAAGCGAAACCAGTTCTGCTTGAGCCTATCATGAAGGTTGAAGTAGAGACTCCGGAAGAGAATACCGGTGACGTTATCGGTGACCTTAGCCGTCGTCGTGGTCAGCTGAAAGGTCAGGAATCTAACGCTACTGGCGTTCAGATTCATGCTGAAGTTCCGTTGTCAGAAATGTTCGGGTACGCAACTCAGCTGCGTTCTCTGACCAAAGGCCGTGCATCTTACTCCATGGAATTCCTGAAGTATGATGACGCGCCGAACAACGTTGCTCAGGCCGTAATCGAAGCCCGTGGTAAATAAGCCCAGGTTTTTAAAACAATGATCCCGTGCTCTTTCCTTGAGGGGAGAGCACAACAGTAAGGAATATAGCCGTGTCTAAAGAAAAATTTGAACGTACAAAACCGCACGTCAACGTCGGCACAATCGGCCACGTTGACCATGGTAAAACTACTCTGACCGCTGCAATCACTACCGTTCTGGCTAAAACCTACGGTGGTTCTGCTCGTG